>JAGAMN010000043.1 GCA_017624715.1 Oscillospiraceae bacterium | reverse complement strand
ATTCTTCCGCAATCATCTTTGGTGAGGTGTTGGAATACCCTACACTCATAAAAAATTCTGATGCAACCTGAATGATCTCATATTTTGTCGTTACAACTCTTCTTCGAGCCACTTGATTACCTCCTTCGATCCTGCTGTACTCAAAAGCAGTTAGCACTGCTTTTGTTTTTGCACTAATGCAATTATAGCACTAAGCCAAGAGCGATGCAATAGGTTTTGAAAAACTTTCCGAGTTTATTCCCGAAAAAGTTACAAAAATCCGCAGTAGAGTGGTTTGCTCTACTACGGATCTATTAAGCATTAGCTTTGAAGTAAAAAAATTGATAAAATTTACTTCAAAAAACTCAATCAACTTCAAATCGAAAAATAACATCAATTTTCGAAAAAACCTAAATTTGACCATTCTCAAATTTTACTTCAAATTTGCTTCAAACCCCAAAGCGCGATGATTTGTAGGACCGTTAGCAATATGATGAATAATCTACCACAATTTATCAGAGCTACGTAGATCCAAACAACGACCAAAAGAGAGTGAAGTAAAATCGAAGGCAATATTACTTCAAGAAAAATCGTTGGTTCTTACGAAAAGAACCAACGAAATATAAGAAAAAGCCTTGAAAACACTAGGTTTTCAAGGCTTTCTGTGGCTCCCCTTGTTGGACTCGAACCAACGACCTGCGGATTAACAGTCCGTCGCTCTACCGACTGAGCTAACGAGGAATATGGGTGATTTTTTATCGAGAAATCTAACTCGGTACCCCCCTTGTCAGACTTGCACTGACCGGGCTCCGCGTCTTTAGAGCATCTAATTAACAGACATCTGCTCAAAAACCATCGTTATTTACGAAGAAAGCGCCGTGCGAACTGCACGGCGCTTGAACTTTAACCTATCATAGTGACTTTTCTCTGCAAATCTCTTGTGAAAATTGGCGTAGTAGTTGGCGTAGTGGTGTAGTTTTTTGAGCTTTTAAACCACCGAAAAACCGCATAACTACTGGGTTTTTCCGAAATTTATCAGTCCAAAGGCTTCATTGTGGGGAAATGTAATCACCAAACTTCACGACACTCCGTTGGCCTTCATCTTCGTTTATTTGCAATGGTTTTCCGTCTCTGAACTCTTCATATTCCTTCAGGGAGCATTGCAAATTTGTTGTAAACTTGTTGTCAATGCAGAATAATTGTTGTCAGGCCTTCGCGCTGAGAACCCTTCCTAAAAGATATCCAGTTTTGATAGGTTTTCAAATGTTTCCCGTTTCCTGCTTTCTGTTGCCTCGGCATAGACGTCCATCGTTGTTGCAATGTTTCGATGGCCCATAATTGCCTGGATCACCTTCAGATTGTTTTCGTTTTCGCAAAGCCTGGTGCAAAAGGTATGCCTGAGATGGTGGCAGGAAAAATCCGGAAGAATGATTGGAGCACGCCGCTCTCGCTTGGCTTTTACAGCCTCCTCGGAATTGTAGCTATGAGCGATTCGCTTGATCGTTCGGTTAATGGTCTGCGGGTTGGGCACACCACCGTTCCGGTTCACAAATATGAATCCGGTCATTCCATCGATAACGGTTTGATTAAAGCCTTTTTCTTCCTGTTCTTCCCGCTCGAACATAAACGCTTCATACACTTGCTCCAGCATTGGAACGGTTCGGATCCCCGCCTCGGTCTTAGGCTTTGAAATTCTCTGTACGGAGGTTCGGGAATCACCTACTGGGTAATACACAATACTGTGATTGATATGAATGACTCTGTTTTCAAAATCCAAGTCTTCCCAGCGCAGTCCCAAAACTTCGCCGATCCGGCAGCCAGTACCCAGCAACACAGTAAACAGCGGCCACCAATGGTAGTACACCACGTGGTTTGCTGTGTAATCCATAAACGCCCGTTGCTGTTCAAGCGTCAGCGCTCTGCGAATACCCCTGGTTTTATCCGTTTCCTTTGCAATTTCCTTCATAACACCGTCGGAGGGATTATTGCGAATGATTTCATCCCGTACCGCAAGCCGAAATGTTGGATGCAGCAGCGTGTGGATCGTGTCCAGTGTGCTAAGCGCCAGTCCCTCTTCGTTGAGCAGGTAAAGATAAAACTGCAGGACATGAGAAAATTTAATTTCTGCAATCTTCTTTTCACCAAACGTCTCTCTAACATACTTATTGTACATATAGACGTAGTTGCTGCGAGTCGTTGCCCTCAGCTGAAATTTGGTGGAAAGATATCGGTCAAAGGTATCGTTGACCGTAGCCTTACCGGCTACATACAGATCCAAACCATCCATCTGGTCCTTTACCAGTTTCTTTTCCTTTTCACGAAGCTCTGCCAAATCATTTGCATATATGTACTTACGCCGCCCCAGCGGATCAGTATAAGTGTACATATACCGCTTATCCGAAGACCTCTGAATCTCTCCCTTCCTAAGTACCCTTCCTCGGTCATCCTTACGATTGTTTGCCATGTTATTGCCTCCTTTATGTAATGATAAAGAAGGATTCCATAGCACTTACTTTTCCTTGGATAAAAACTTCTCCAAGCTTTGCAGGGCAACATCTGTCTTTGACAGTTTGTGCTCGGCGGCGTATTCAATGATCTTCTTGTAAAGCTCCTCTGACAGGCGAATCGTAATGGTCTTACGCTTTGCGTTGTCCAATTTAGGTCTTCCAGTTCTCATTGCACGCTACCTCCACACTGTCTTTAGTATAATTATTGTAAGACAGAAAGTCAAGCCTTAGTGCTAGAAATCCTATATATTTTCTTCATGTCTTTTCTGCTTCCATTTTTACTTTGTGTTTTAACCGTCTCCTCTCAGTATTTACAGAAGTTCTTATTGAGTTGTATATATTGACATTCTTGCTTAATTAATTTATGCTAGTAAGCATGAATGTTAATTATGGGGGTGTGTATTATGCGCGAAACTGAGCAGATCATGCAAATGGCACAGGAGAATAACGGCACCGTGACATCTGCAATGGTTACCAAATCAGGCCTTTCCAGGGGAATCCTCAAGTATCTGTACGATCATGGTAAGCTTGAGCAATCCGGTCGTGGAGTCTACATTCTTCCAGAGATTTTGGGCGATGAAATATATACTCTCCAAATTAGATATAAACGTGGAATCTTCTCCAACGACACTGCATTGTTCCTCTGGGGGCTCACGGACCGGACACCAAATCGGTACTGCATGACCTTTCCCGCATCCTACAACGTATCCAGTGCCAGAGCAAACAACATCAAGACTTCGCAATCCGTGGATTCCTTGTTTGAACTGGGTCTGACCGAAATTAAGACCCCTGCACAAAATACGGTAAGGATCTACAATCGAGAGCGCACCTTATGCGATATCCTCCGGAAAGGAAATCATACGGACATTCAATTAATTACCCAAGCATTCAAGGAATATGCTAGATCGCCGGACAGAGATATCTCCCTTCTTTCTGAGTATTCCAAAATCCTTAAGGTCAGCGAAAAAGTCCGCTCCTACTTGGAGATATTGCTATAAATCATGCAAAAAGGGAGACTGTAATGCCGTAGCATTACTCGTCTCCCTTTAAATGACTGGTTTTTCCGTTGTCCGCCAACTCTCAGGTCCTTACGCCCTGAATCACAATCGGATTTTTCCGTTACCCGCCAACTCTTAGGCCCACAGGTCCTACTTCTATATCGGATTTAAAGTGCCAGTCGCACTGATAGGATGACGCCCATCCTCCATCATTATGATATATAGTATAGAGCAGATTGTCAACAATGACCTATTAAAAGCACTCAGCTTGAAGCCACTATTAGAAATATCGTTTTTGGTTTTTTACTTTCATCGCTCATTTCATCAATCATTTCTTGTTGATTAATGAGCGATGAAGTGTTATAATGGGCATGAGGTGATGCGTCATGTATAATAAGAAACCACCCTTTCAGATTACAACTTCTATTCTTGATAAAATTGCAGAGATTGCAGAATTAGTTGGACAAGTTAATGCAGTGTCAGGTTTAAGTACAAACCCGATGCTGCGTCGAACCAATCGTATTCGCACCATCTATTCCTCCCTGGCCATTGAGCAGAACACATTAAGCCTTGAGCAGGTTACCGCTGTCCTAAACGGAAAGAAAGTCATTGCCCCGCCCAAGGATATTACTGAAGTTAAGAATGCTTATGAGATCTACGAAATTATGGACTCACTGGATCCCTACTCTGTTGATGATTTCCTGAATGCCCATGCTGTTATGACCAAGGGTTTGACGGAAGAATCCGGCTGTTTCCGTTCCGGCCCTGTAGGGGTAGTGGACAAGCAGGGCAACATTCTGCATTTCGGCACGCTGCCCGATTACGCACCGGGACTAACAAAAGAACTGCTGGACTGGGTTAAAGATAGCGATCTTCATATGCTTATTAAAAGCTGCGTGTTCCATTATGAGCTTGAGGTTATCCACCCCTTTGCCGATGGCAACGGACGAATCGGTCGTCTGTGGCATACCCTGTTGCTGACCCAATGGAAACCGCTGTTTGCATGGCTCCCAGTGGAATCTATCATCCATGATCGGCAGGACGAATACTACGCTGCTATAAACCGAGCCAACTTTGAGGGCGAGTCCACCGCCTTTATCGAGTTTATGTTGTCTGCTATCAAGGAAGCGTTGTTAGAGGCTGTGCAGACCAGCGGTGCCGCAGAAAGCATGACCACCGATGAGCTGCGCTGGTACAAGATTGAACTCTTCCTGAAGAAGAATGGAACGATCACCAACGCAGATGTCCGCCAGTTGTTCCAAGTATCTTCCGCAACCGCCAACCGCATTCTTGCCAAGTTAGCAGACGAAGAAAAACTTCAGAAAATCCGCATCGGCAAATCTTGGGGGTATTGTATTTCAAAATAAACCACAGTAAGGAATCGTTCATTTCTTTATAAATCTAAAAAAGATAGGAATTGGTGAATATGAATTATCCATATGAATTAACTTTTAAAGTTGATAAAATATTCGGTTCTGACGACGTAAAAATTACACTCTATTCAGGTTTGACAACCTTTGTTGGAACAAATGGATCCGGAAAAACCCAAACACTAAAAGCTCTAAGAAACAAGTTAAAACAGGTAATTGGGCAAAATAAAGTCAGATACTTATCTTCAAATAGAATTGGAAACATGGAAGAATATCGATCCAAAGTTGATCAATACGGCCGCTCTGCAAACGATTATACACTTGGTGATCAAAGCACTAAAAGAGTGCGACAGCAGATTGAAACAGCTAATGGTGATTTCTTTACAATGGACGAGCGGAAAGATGTATTTATTAAAGTAGCCGAAAGGCTCTCTGTTCTCTTTAATAGGCACATTTTTTTCAGGTGGGATGCCGGAAAATTAAAGGTCTTTTTTGAAAAAACAGAAACCGAAGGAGAATACTCACTTGCAGTTGAAGCAAGCGGTCTAGTAAATGTCATATCTATATTAGCTGCTTTATTCGATGAAACTATTGAGGTTCTACTTATTGATGAGCCCGAGGTTTCCCTACATCCTCAGTTGCAATCATATCTGCTAAGAGAAATGAAAAACGCTAGCAAAAAGTATGGAAAAACCATAATCATTTCAACTCACTCCTCCGAAATGATAGATTTAAAATCAGCGGACGAATTGTGCAACTATGTCTTTTTTAAAGACAAGGAGCTCCCAAAACAGATTTCTCCTAATACTCCAGAGCTAAACAACAAACAATTAAAAGATTTTCTCCTTCGTATGAGCCTTATATACAACGAAGGATTCTTTGCCAAAAAGGTAATGTTAATCGAGGGCTCAAGTGATTTGATTATGTGTCGTTATCTTAGTAATAGACTAAATCTTAATCTTGATATTGCTGGATCGCAAATCATTCCTGTTGAAGGCAAAGGACAGTTTCCTGTTATTGCCAAGCTTTTCCGACTAACCGGGAAAGAAATATGTGTACTGACAGACTTAGACGGCTTTACAGATGATAATAATATTGTCAACCTCTTTTCGTCGTTACCTGCAGCTACTGAAATTGCAAATGCCCACGGAAATGGTGATTTGCATGGTATGATAAGAGATATAAAGACAAAAATTGATGAACTTATTCGAAACAACAAGGCAAATATGACTACCGTATATGAACTTCACCCATACTGGATTCATCGAGACCCTGATGCGGATGAAGATAAAATTATTCGGCGTGCACTAATAGCCCAATTATTTGCAGCAACAGATGAGGATCTTTCAAAATGGCCCAACCATAATGACTGGAACAGCATTAAGACTCGAATATGTGTACTTTTTGATATCTTAGAAGAATTAGGTTGTTTTATTCTTCGTAAAGGTGCTATCGAGAGCTACTACTTATTTTCTCCAAACGATACTTTTAACGGAAAGCCATCTGCTGCTGCAGCCGAAGCTACTAATTTAGAAGATCTTCCTGAAGAACAAGTAAGAGCGCAATATGCTGATGTAGTGCGCGCACTTGATTTTGCAGCGCTTGATAAAGCGGTGGACGAAAGCTTTGCAGTAAAGAAAGAATTATATAGCGAATTGGCTCTTGTTCTAGGAGTTCTAAACAAAAACTCAACGCCCAAAGATATAACATCTAATATTAAGCAAGCCAAAGACCGTGCCGAGTCGCTGTTCGATTATGCCATTATTAACGATAATGATCGCATCGGTGTAGAAATCTCTCTGCGTTCTGAAATAATTGATGTTGATGGATTTCCATTCAAAGCATTTTCTGGCGATAATGCTAATCAAATCATTGACAACAATGTACATCCAAAAGCACAGTAGAATCACAATGTATCTAGCCATTAACGACCAGAGAGTACACCCTCTCTGGTCGTTAATATTATTTGCCGTATCTTTCCATAATTTCTTTTGCTCTACGTCTCATTTCCTTCGTAACATGCGCGTATATATCCATCGTTGTGGAAATATCAGAATGTCCCAGGATGTCCTGAATCAGCTTTATGTTCATACCGGATTCGCACAATCTTGTGGCAAAGGTATGTCTGAGATTGTGACAGCTAAATTTTGGCAGCAGTACAGCCGGACTTTCGTTTTTTAAGAACTCAGCATCGTTACAATCCCGGATAATACGTCTATATGCCTTATTCAATGTTCCTTGATGTTGCAGTGTTCCAAAGCGATTCAGAAAGACAAAATTCGTGTATCCATCAACAGTAATATCACAGATAACGCCCAACTGTTTCTGCATTTCCTTTTCCATCAGGAATGCATTTCTAACAGTTTCAGTCATAGGGATCAGCCGTTTGCTGGCGGGTGTCTTGGTATCGTTAATGGCATATTTAGATTCATAGTTTCCTTTACTGTAATAGACCAGCGTATGATTTACATCGATCATCCCTTCTTTAAAATCGATGTCACACCACCTAAGTCCTGTTGCCTCTCCAACCCGCATGCCTGTTCCAAGCAGCACAGCCGTAATGGGATACCACTTTTGATTCTCGGTATTCTCCTGCAGGAAACGAAGCAGCAACGCCTGTTCGTCCACGCTTAGCGCCTCCCTCTTTTTATGATGGAGGTTATGAGCGCGTTTCAACTCTTTTGTGGCATTATCAGAGGGGTTATGGTCGATCAATCCATCGTCCACAGCAATCTGTAGGACTTGATGTAGAATGGTTTGCACGGCATCAATTGTTCCAGCCTTCAGCCTGCACTCATCTGCCAGGTGATTGTAAAACCGCTTGATATCCGACTTTCTGATTTGCTGCAAATACATTTCTCCAAGACTGTCACGGACATAACGATCGTAGTTATAGCAGTAGTTGCGATAGGTGTTATCCCTTACGCCCTTTTTCAGTTCCTTCCACAATTCATAAATCTGGTTCAGCGTTGTTCTGGGATGTGAAAATCTCTCTTTTATGGAACGCTCCTTGGAATCCAGTTCTTGTTCCTTTCTACGCAACTCCTCTAACGAACGGGCATAAATGGAGAACTGCTTTCCATACACCTTGTAGCGGTACTCATAGCGCCCATTCGCGCGCTCGTATTCTCCCATACGGAGTCTTCTTCGTTTGCTGTCATACCTAACTTTCTCTGTCATTGTGATTGCCCCCTAAATAGAATAAACATCTCTGAGGTATTCCTCAAACATCACACGCTTAATGAGACATTTGCTCCCCACCCAGAGGACATAAGGGCAATCCTCTTTTGCGGTCAGTTGACGCAATTTTTGCATACCAATGCCAAAATACGCCGCTGCCTCCTGAATTGTCAAATTTGACTTTTTCCACACGGGAATCTCCGTTTTCATATGAAAACCTCCTATAAAATATTCTGTCTTTCGACGAGAATATTCTACAAGAAAAGCGAGACCCAGCCAATTGGCGAGGTCTCGCTCGTTTCATAAGTTGTTATAAGTTATTACCGCAACACGATTTACCATTGGTATACCAACGGTCTTTAAGGTTTGACAACAAAAAATAACTTGTCATAACTCTTCATATTGCTTCATATTTCTTCATATTCAACCGTTTCAGTCCAACGGGCGCATCGTGGGGAACAGGATGACCTCACGGATGCTGTCAGAGCCGGTCAGCAGCATGACACAGCGGTCGATGCCGATGCCCATGCCGCCCGTGGGAGGCATGCCGTACTCCATGGCGTTCAGGAAATCCTCGTCCAGCATTTCGGTCTCATCGTCGCCGCGCTCACGCTGCTCCACCTGCTTCATGAAACGGTCTCTCTGATCGATGGGATCGTTCAGCTCGGAGTAAGCGTTGCCCATCTCGCTGTGGCAGATAAATGCCTCGAAACGCTCAGTCAGGCGGGGGTCGATGGGGCTGCGCTTGGTCAGGGGGCTGACCTCAACAGGATACATGGTGATGAAGGTAGGCTGGATCAGGTGCTCTTCCACTCTCTGGTCGAAGCAGGCGTACAGAGCATTGCCCCAAGTCTTTTCAGCGGCATCAGCCAACTCCACGCCCTTGGCCTTGGCAGCAGCCACAGCCTCAGTATCATCGGTAATGGCACCGAAGTCAATGCCCACATACTCCTTAACAGCCTCGACCATGGTCATCCGACGCCAGCCGGGAGCCAGGTTGACCTTCTCGCCCATCCACTCGACCTCGTAGGTGCCCAGGATCTCCTTGGCAGCGCCGGAGATGATGCCCTCGCAGATGTCCATCATATCATGGAAATCCGCATAAGCCTGGTACAGCTCAACGGAGGTAAACTCGGGGTTGTGCTTGGGGTCCATGCCCTCGTTGCGGAAGATACGGCCAATTTCATACACACGATCCATACCGCCGATGATCAGCCGCTTCAGGGGCAGCTCGGTGGCGATTCGCATGTACATATCGATATCCAGCGTATTGTGGTGGGTAATAAAAGGACGGGCAGATGCGCCGCCGGCGATGGTATTCAGCACCGGGGTCTCCACCTCAATGTAGCCCATGTTGTCCAGGTAAGAACGCATGAACTTGATGAACTTGCTGCGGATGATAAAGTTCTGCTTCACTTCGGGGTTGACCATCAGGTCCACATAGCGCTGACGGAAGCGGATCTCCTTATCAGTCAGGCCATGGTACTTTTCGGGCAGGGGCAGCAGGGACTTGGACAGCAGAGTCACATTCTTAGCGCGTATGGAGATTTCCTCCGTCTTGGTCTTGAACACTTCGCCCTCTACGCCCACGATATCACCGATGTCGTTTTTCTTGAAGCGGCTGTACTCCTCCTCGCCCAGCTCGTCGATCTTAACGAACAGCTGGATACGGCCGGTGGAGTCCTGCAGGTCGCAGAACATGACCTTACCCTGACCTCTCTTGGACATCAGACGGCCGGCAACCTTCACGATCTTGCCCTCATAGCCTTCATAGTCGGCCTTGATGGCAGCGGAATCGGCATTGAAATCAAACTTGGTCTGGACAAAGGGGTCCCGACCTTCGGCACGAAGTGCCTCCAGCTTTTCGCGGCGGATCTGAGCCTGCTCGGAAACGGGCAGCTCTGCCTGAGGTTCAAACTTTGCCATGTGCTTAGCCCTCGCGAGAAACGCTGATGACCTTCATCTGGTAAGAGCCGGCAGGGGCATTGACCATGAAGGTATCACCTGCGGACTTGCCAACGATGGCACGGCCAAAGGGAGAGTCATCGGACAGCTTGTTTTCCATGGGGTTGGCTTCCTGAGAGCCCGTGATGCGGTAGGTTGCCTTAGCACCGGTGGTCAGGTTCTCCACCTCAACGGTGCAGCCCAGGCCAACGCGGCCGGTGGCCTCATTTTCATCCTCAATGATAACGGCGTGGCCCAGAATGTCTTCGATCTCGGCGATACGGCCGTAGAGCTTTGCCTGCTCGTTCTTGGCAGCATCGTACTCGGAGTTTTCGGAAAGGTCACCGTAGGAACGGGCTTCTGCGATCATTGCGGCGATCTCACGCTCCCGGGTGGTCTTCAGGTAGTTCAGTTCCTTTTCCAGATCCTGCAGGCGCAGACTGGTAATTTTATATTCCTTAGCCATAATCAAAATCCTTTCTCAGCTAAAAATATCCATAGCTCCGAACATTATAGTGTATTTTTTCCATACAGTCAAGGGCTTTTCCAATTTTCTGATGTAAAACAACCTTATCTTTTACTATTTTTCCAGACTTAGATTTCTCTTGACAGTTAGGTCATCAGTATACTAAAATTAATTTAATTATATCACAAAAGAAGGAGGAGCTCTGATGGACCAGAATCAGAAAAAGCCATTAAGTGCAGAAGAATTGGCTGCTGTAGATAAAGCCATGGCGGAATTTGCCAACACTCCGCAAAAGCGCAAAAAGTCTGCTGTCCGCAAGCCGGTTTTGCAGATTCCCACCCTGGTGCGCAATCTTTTGATCGCCGCGGTTCTGCTCATACTGACGGTGACTCTGCTGGTCCTTGTTTTGGGCGGCGGTACGGAAGAACCTCCCCCCACTCCCCCGGAAACCACCTTGCCATCGGAAATGAATGAGACCCTCACCGACGGCACAGAACAACCCACAGAGGTTCCAGTGCCGCCGGATACCCAGCCTATCGATCCTACAGAAAGCACGCCGCCCTATGTTCCTCCTACGGAACCACCCACGGGACCGCCGACGGAGCCGCCTACGGAACCGCCTACGGAACCACTGCCTGAGCCCCCGGTGGTAGTGCCTGAGGGTACGCCGGTGAGCAGTGAAGAACTGGCCCATTTGCAAGAGTTGTTCGATTCTTACAGCGTTTATGCCTCTATGAGCCGTTATAGTTTTACTGACCCCACCACCATCGGTCTGCAAGCTTTGACCGCTGCTGACATTCGTCCGGATTCCGATGTAACCCTAACCGAACAAGAAGAGAATTATCTTGCAAGTATTTCCGAAGCCTATCTCTATCTGGATGTTTGCATTCTTCCCAAACATGAAGCAGAAGCCATTTTGCAGCAATACTATGGACTGCGGCTAGAAGATGTCCCCTCTGCAAAAGATGCGGTGTTCTGGGCAAGAACCAATTGCTACTATTTCATCGAAGAGGCCTATGCCAATGACCTGAACGTCACCCACGCAGTCACCCTGCCCGGTGGTAATATCTGGGTGCGGTATGTGGATAACTTTAGTGGCAGGATTGGACAAATGGTGCTCTCCCAAACGGGAGAATATCACATTCTGTCGAATACGTATAGCTATCCCGATAACTAAACAAAACGCAGGAACGGATCTGCCGTTCCTGCGTTTATATTACTTGCTTGTCAGAGCCTCGATGGCCTTCAGAATTTGGGGATCATCCATAGGCTTAATGGTGCCGGCGTAGATACCGGCGGCAGTCTTGTCATCCACCGGAACAACGTACTCCGGTGTCAGGCCCACACCCTCCAAGGATTTACCCTGGGGGGTAAAATACTTGCCAATGGATAACGCCACAGCCGAGCCGTCCGGCAGCGCATAGGTCACCTGGAAATAGCCCTTGCCGCTGGTCTGTTCACCCACTACAATCGCTGCATCGTATTCATCCAAGGCAGCTGCAAAGAACTCCGCAGCGGAATAGGAGCTGCCGTTGACCAGCACCGCCATGGGCATATTCAAATAGGATGCGTCAGACTTTTCGACAGACTCTTTACCGGTATAATCCACCGTCTTAAACAGATCGCCTTCCGGCAGTAAATAATCCAGCAGGGTCACCATTTCATTGGCGTAGCCGCCGCCATTGAACCGGACATCAAAGATCAGCTTCTGCGCGCCCTGCTCCTGGAGTTTTTTGATAGCTGCCACCGTTTCACTTGCGCAGTTGGTGTTAAAATTCTTGATCTGGATCAGACCAATGTTGTTTTCCAGCAAGGTAGCCACAGCCACTGGGGTTTTGATCTGCCGCCGGGTCACGGTAATGTTCATTTCTGTGCCCTCGCGCAGCACAGTCAGCACCACCTGTGTTCCCTCTTCGCCCTTGATAAGATTGCTCACGGCATCCAGACTCATGTCCACAATGCTCTGTCCATCCACGCCGACGACCACATCACCAGCCAGGATACCGGCCTCCTCAGCACTGCCGCCGGGCGTGACCTGCGTGACCTGCAGGCCGGGAACATCCTGAGGCTGAATAATGGTAACACCGATGCCTACATAGGCATTATTCTTCTGCTCCTCGTAGGATTCCATCTCCGACTTTGGAATGTAAAAGCTCCAGCGATCGCCTAAGGAGCTGATCATCGCATTGGCTGCCATGTCTTCCAGCTTGGACATATCCACTTCGTCAATGTAGCGTTCATCGATGAGTTGCTCCAAGGCCATCAGTTTGTTCTGGCCGGAGGCATACGGCGCAGTGACACTGGGCAGCATCAGCGCCATGGTCACCATAGATGCAGCGGCCGCCACGAGAATGTAGCTCAAAAATGTGATAATGCCGGGTCTGTCCTTGAAAAAGGTTACAACCTGTTTGCCAAGGTTTTTAATCTTATCTTTCACGAAAAACACCTCTTACAACGAGTCCCACAGCTCCATTGGAGAGCTGTGGGAACTGTTTAATTGCCTATGTAATCCATAGGGTTCAGATATACCTTCTCTCCATTTGCTTTGAAGGTGAATATCTCAAAGTGCAGATGATTGCCGGTAGATGTTCCGGTTGTGCCGATACAGCCGATCACCTGACCGGCGGAAACGATATCGCCGACCTTAACATCCGGGCGCTTGCACATATGCATATAGGAAGAGTAATAGCCATCCAAATGGTCGATCGTTACATAGTAACCGGCAGAAGAGCTGTACTTGGAAATAGTAACAACGCCGGCGCGGGATGCATAGATCTTATTGGGGCAGGGTGTTGCCAGGTCTACACCGGTATGGAACCGCGGGACACCGTGCACCGGGTGGATCCGATCGCCGAAGGAACTGGATACGCGGCGGTAGGAGCAGGGCACGACCCATGCTGTACCGTTCTTGTCAAAGGAAACCTTGCCGCCACCGGTGGGCATAGTGGACATATACTGCAGGTATTCCAGCCGCTTGGCCTCATCCAGATCCGCCTTTGCATCTTCAATGCGGTTTTCCAGCTGGGCCATGGCGTCCTCTTGCTCCTGCATGAGTTTTTCGTATTCTTCGCCCTTGGCCATTAGCTCCTGCAGCAGGGCATCGGCCTCGTCATGCTTGGCCTCCATTTCCGTCTGCTTGGCAGCCAATGCGGTTTTACTGCTTTCCAGTTCCTGCTTTTCTGCCAACAGTTCTTTCTGTGCGGCTTCCAGTTCAGCGTTTGCCTTGGACATTTCCTCCAAACGGCGGCGGTCGGCAGAGGCGATCTCTTCAATGATATTCAGCCGGTCCAGGAAATCGGAGAAGCTGTTTGCATTAAACAGAACAGACCAGTAAGAGAGGCCGCCCTCCTCTTCCATGGCACGGATGCGCTCTTTATGCTTCTTATTCAGCTCGATCAGACGCTGCTGGGCAGCATCCACTTCCAGCTGCTTATCTGCAATCAGCAAAGCGTAGGCAGCCATCTGCTCGTTCATCACATCGATCTGAGCATACAGCACACCAACCTGCTGCTCGATGACAGACTTCTGATTGGCGATCTGCTTAATATCGGACAAGTTGCCGGACTGCTGTTTTTTTAAGTCAGCCAGTTCCTTTTCCAGTTCGTTCTGTTCCTTTTCCAGCTGATTGATCTGATTCTGAATCTGGCTGGAGGACGCAGCTTCCACCGTGGTAGGCTGCAGGTCGAAAATAGAGCCGGGCAGCATGGCCAGGATCATGCCGAACACCAGCAGGGATATCCAAATTTTCTTATTCTTCACAAAGATTCTCCTTAAAGCGCGGGGTTTATACATCCATAAACTTCCGGATGGAAGTCCAACTACCTACGACACCGACGAACAGGCCTGCGCCTGCAAAAATGGTCACCATAGGGATCAAAAGCTGTTCAAAAGGTACGAAGTTGAACATGTTCAAGGTATCGACCTTGTCCAGTTCTCTGAGCATCCAGTCGTACAGCAGCCACTCCAAACCGAAGGCTGCCGCTGCGCCCAGCATGCCCAGGATAAAGCCTTCCACCACATAAGGAAGTCGGATAAAGCCGTTGGTCGCACCCACCATTTTCATGATCGCGATCTCGTCACGGCGGTCATACATGGCCAGCTTGACCGTATTGGAAATGATCAGCAGACTCACCACAAGCAACACGACGATCACGGCGACAGAGGCAATGCTCAGCACATTTTCCAGGGTCGAGAAGCCCTCTGCCAGTTCATAATCCGCGCTGATCTTGGCAACACCGGGAATCTGACCGATGTCTTCCACGGTCTGTTCCAGCTTGCTGTTATCCTCCAGCACCACGATGTAGCGATGGCGCAGGTCCTCTGCCATAACGCCTTCAAAAGCCTCGTCACCTTCGTGTTCTTTCAGAAACTCTTCCAGGGCTTCTTCTCTGGACTTAAAAGTAGCCTTCAGAACATTGTCCACCAGGTTGATATCCGTGCCTACGCTCAGTGCTTCGGCATAGGGAAGATTCTCATCAATGATGACAGTGATCTCATTGGTTTTATTCAGGTCCTCCACCATCAGGCTGACATTGTAGGTCAGGCAGGAAAAGCTGCCCACGATCAGCAGGCAAGCCACCGTGACGCACACAGCGGCAAAGGACATGAAGCCGTGGAGGAAAATGCCCCGGATGCCCTCTTTGATCAAATATCCGATGTTACTGATTTTCATACTGATAATACCCATCCATTCCGTCGTGAACGACCAAGCCGTCGTCAATGGTGATAACACGTCTGGGGAAGCGTTCCACCAGATCCCGTTCATGGGTAACCACCAGCATGGTCGTGCCCAGGTTGTTGATCTCGGTCAGCAGGCTCATGATCTCCAAAGACCGGGCGGGGTCCAGGTTACCGGTAGGCTCGTCAGCGATGATGGTGGAGGGGTTATTCACCAGCGCTCTGGCAATAGCCAGACGCTGCTGCTCACCGCCGGACAGCTCACCGGGGTGACGGCGGCTCTTGGTGTCCAGTCCCACCAGATTCAGTACATAAGGTACCCGTTCCCGAATTTCCCGTTCTCTTGCGCCGATGGCACGCATAACGAAAGCCACATTTTCATATACGGTTTTATTTTCAATGAGCCGGAAGTCCTGGAACACGACACCGACAGTGCGGCGCAGATAAGGAATCTCGCGCTTACGGATCCGCTCCAGGGAGTAGCCGTTGACATGGACAGTGCCGGATGTAGGCTTCAGCTCACCGGTAATTAATTTAATAATCGTGGACTTGCCACTGCCGGAAGGACCGACCAGGAACGCAAACTCGCCGTCCTCGATCTGCATAGAAACGCCCTTCAGGGCACGGGTGCCCACGGAATAGGATTTTGTTACTTTAGAAAATTCAATCATAGTTATCCTGCTCCAAATCAGTGTAACCGAATTGTAACATATTGCCGATGTTATGTCAATGTGGTTGGTTGTAAAAAATCATCTTTTCCAGATAATTGGCAGAAGTTGTCAATCAAAGAAACAAGCCATTTCCTTCCCAAAAAGGTTCCATATTTACTGATTGCCATTTAGGCCATCCTGTGATATGATATTTTCATAGCGAATAGCAAACTTGCTAAGGGAGGGATTGTCCTGTGAAAAAGAAAATTCTTGTCGTTTCACTGCTTGCAGCTGGCATTGTACTATTGTTGGCATCCATTGTTTTTACAATCAGCGCTGCAAGCAGTAAGAACATTATCGGCGGTGCAGACTGGCCCACTTTCTGTTTCGTGTTTTACAACGAGAAACGGGGGCTGTATTCTACCCTGGCATTTTTAGGTGTTTGTTCTATCATCACTTCGATCATTGTGGGTGTCAAAAAGAAGAAATAACAGTACAGATACAAAACGGGCACGGCTGAGCCGTGCCCTTGTCAATTATTTTTAGTGCAGATCCCGGGAGGACAGGTACTTGCGAACCATCAGTGCTACCTTGAACACGATAGCGTGATCGAACTCCCGCAGGTCCAGACCGGTGAGCTTCTTGATCTTCTCCAGGCGGTACACCAGGGTGTTACGGTGGACAAAGAGCTTCCGGGAGGTTTCGGAAACGTTCAGATTGTTCTCAAAGAACTTATTGATAGTAAACAGAGTTTCCTGATCCAGAGAGTCGATGGAGTTCTTCTTGAACACTTCTGACAGGAAAATATCACACAGGGTGGTGGGCAGCTGATAGATCAGACGGCCAATGCCCAGGTTTTCGTAGTTGATGATGCTCTTCTCGGTGTCGAAGACCTTACCCACATCGATAGCCGTCTGGGCTTCCTTGTAGGAATCAGCCAGAGAACGCAGATGCTCTGCAACTGTACCAAAACCAATGACGGACTTAATGAACAGTTCGTTCTTCAGGGTGTCCTCCATGGACTGTGCCAGCTTTTCCAGTTCCTCTGCAGTGGTGCTGGGGGCAATCTGCTTGACAACAGCGATATCGGTTTCGTTGATGCTCAGCACGAAGTCCTGGGTCTTGTCCGGAAACATGCCGGACAGTACATCCACAGTTGCTACATCCGCATGACCCAGTTGGCGAACCAGGAACACAGCCCGGGGTGCATCGGTGGCGAAGTGCAGCTCCTTGGCACGGATGTAAATATCACCGGGCAGAATATTGTCCATGATGATATTCTTTACAAAAGTGCCCCGGTCATGCTTTTCTTCATAGAAGGTCTTGGCATCGTTCAGGGCAATGTACGCCATCACACAGGCACTCTTGGCATCCTTGTCGATACCGGTGCAGAACACAGCATATTCAAAGCAATTGGTATTGCTGGTAATGGCCTTAAAGGTCTTCTGACCAAAAGTAACAACATTTTCGCTGGTGTTGGCAACTTTCAGCGCTGCATCTGTCCAACGCTCGCCCAGCAAAGCAGGGTCGGTGCAGGAAACAACGTAGCCATCGGTATCAATGACACCAAAAACCCGGTCAGATACTTCTCTGAGTTGAACGATTACATTCTGAAAAACACTGTTAGACATTTTCCAGACCTCCTCTAATAATTATGCACAAATGCGCTTTCACCAAATTTGCACTACCATTATACATAGCTTTTGCGCATTTTGCAAGTACCTTTTGACATTTTATTGCAAAATGTCCCTTCTTTTTTGGATGTATTGTCATATCCGATGGGGATTTACCATACTTTTCCTTTCCGGTTTTCGGCGAGGATGCAGCAAAATCACCACAAATCACAGCATCGCGATTTCCGCCTCTGTCAGTTCCCGAACCTGTCCTCTGGGCAAATCTCCCAAGGTCAGCGGGCCTTCTTCCCTGCGCTCCAGGTAGGTCACCGGCATTCCCCGGGAGGCCATCATCCGCCGGACCTGATGGTACTTGCCCTCGCAAACGGTGATCAGACTTTCTCCGGGGCCCAGGGACTCCAGCTTGGCTGGCAAGCAATGGGTTTCATCACGCAGGATAAGTCCGGCGGAAAATGCAGCCACATCCTCATCCCCCGCCTGGCCCTCATGCCGGGCGTAGTAAACTTTTGGAATCTCCTTCTTTGGGCTGATGAGCCGGTGCAAAAGATCGCCGTCATTGGTAAACAGCAGCAGACCTTCGGTGGCTTTATCCAACCGACCTACCGGCTTTAAATCCAGATTGCGATATTCCGGTGGCAACAGCTCCATCACCGTCTTTTCCACCGGGTCTTCCGTGGCAGTCACGAATCCCGCCGGTTTATTCATCATTGCGACGATCCGCCGGTAGCCGCCCAGCACTTCCCCGTCCAGGCATACGGTTTGGGTATTGGGGTCGATCTTTCGGGCAGCATCCTTTTCCGCACGGCCATCCACCGTTACTCTGCCGGATTTCAGGATCACTTTCACCTGACTGCGGGTACCAACACCGCTGTCGCACAAGAATTTATCCAACCGTTCCATAGTACCTCCGTTCTATCCCTGTCCACGGTCGCATAGTTTGTAATGCGAATTTGTAACAGGAGGGATAGGTATGTTAGTTCTGACCGCAAAGGTCAATAAGAAGAAAATCGCCTTGATCGCAGCCGCTGTGGTTGCATTGGTCGTGGGCTTGATCGTACTGTTTGGGGGTAATGATACCGCTCCTACTTCCGCACCCAGCGTATCTAATAATGATGCCCGGGTGGCATTTCTGAAAAGCTTCGGCTGGGAGGTAAGCACATCCCCCACCGAATCCAGCCAGGTACGGATCCCCAGCGAGAGCAGCGATGTTTTCGATCGCTATAATGCCTTGCAGAAAAGCCAGGGCTATGACCTGACGCAGTACGCCGGAAAAACCGTGATGCGCTATGTATACCAGGTACACAACTATCCCGGTGCCACCGAGCCGGTGTACGCCACCCTGTTGGTCTACAAAAACCAGATCATCGGAGGTGATGTGACGGACACTGCTGCCAAGGGTGTGATCCGGGGGTTTAAGATGCCATCTGACACCGAAACCAACCCCACCGTCAACGAGTAAACATATTTTACCACAATTTCCCAGTCTTGACAAGCATCGCACTGCATGCTATGCTTTAGATAACTTCATAGATCTTCAGGGCAGGGTGTGATTCCCGACCGGCGGTAGAGTCCGCGAGCAGTTGTGCTGAACCGGTGTGATTCCGGTACCGACAGTAAAGTCTGGATGGAAGAAGATATCTTTACAGATAAATTGCGCCCTGAGTGTATGCTCAGGGCTTTTTTGCGAGGTTACAATATGAAGATGAATGTTAAAAAAATGGTGCTGACTGCTATGCTTGCAGCGGTTGCTTATCTGCTGGTTTGCTTTATCCGCATTCCGGTGGTTCTGTTTTTAAGCTACGAGCCCAAGGATGTAATCATCACCGTGGGCGGATTTTTACTGGGCCCCATGACCGCTTTCCTGTGTTCGGCAGTTGTCTCTCTGGTGGAGATGGTTACCATCAGCACCACAGGCCCTATCGGCTGTGTAATGAATCTGCTTTCCACCTGCAGTTTTGCCTGCGTTGCCGCGGTGATCTACAAGAAACGCCACAATCTGATGGGCGCTGTGCTGGGTTTGGTAGCAGGTTCTGTGGTCATGACCGCCGCCATGCTGCTGTGGAACTGGCTGATCACCCCATGGTATATGGGACAGCCCCGGGAGGCTGTGGAGGCATTGCTGATCCCCGCCTTTTTGCCCTTCAATCTGCTGAAGGCCGGCTTCAATACTGCCTTGACGCTGATGCTTTACAAGCCCCTGGTATCTGCTCTGCGGCGTACCGGCCTGGTGTCCTCTTCCACACCCAAGCAGAAATCCAAGATCGGAATATATCTGATCGGTGCGGTGCTTTTGATCACTTGCATTCTCCTGCTGCTGGTGCTGCAAGGAAAACTGTAAATACCAAGCCTTCTCCGTCGGGGGAAGGCTTCTTTTTTGCCAAAAAGCCTTGATTATTCCAGATTTTGTGGTAGAATTATCATGAAATATTATGTGCAAAAGCAAAGGAGTACAAAATGATTACTGTCAGCAATCTTGGAATGCAATTCGGCGGCCAGTGGCTGTTCCAGCATGTAGATCTGCAGTTCCTCCCCGGCAACTGCTACGGCATTATCGGTGCAAACGGTGCAGGCAAGTCTACCTTCCTGCGAATCCTCACCGGCGAGCTGGATTCCACCACCGGCAATATTGCCATTGACCCCGACAAGCGTGTTTCCGTTCTGAAGCAGAATCAGAACGCTTACGATGAATACACCGTCATGGACACCGTCATCATGGGCAACCAGCATCTTTACGATGTGATGAAGGAAAAGGACGCTATCTACGAAAAGCCCGATTTTACCGATGAAGATGGCATCCGTGCTGCCGATCTGGAGGCAGAATTTGCAGAACTGGGCGGCTGGGAAGCCGAATCCGACGCATCCCGTCTGCTGCAGGGTCTGGGCATCGGAACCGATATGCACTATGACATTATGGCCACTGTCGACCCCCGTCTGAAGGTGAAGGTGCTGCTGGCTCAGGCATTATTCGGCAACCCCGACATCGTTATGCTGGACGAGCCCACCAACAACCTGGATATTGAAGCCATCAACTGGCTGGAGGACTTCTTGCTGGACTTCCCCGGCATGGTCATCGCCGTTTCCCACGACCGCCACTTCCTGAACACCGTCTGTACCCACACCGTGGATATCGACTACGGCAAGATCAAGATGTATGTGGGTAACTACGACTTCTGGTATGAGTCCTCTCAGATGGTTCAGGCTATGATCCGCAACAAGAATAAGCGGAATCAGGAAAAGATTGAAGAGCTGCAGCTGTTCATTCAGCGGTTCTCCGCCAATAAGTCCAAGGCCAAGCAGGCTACCGCCCGCCGTAAGCTGCTGGACAAGCTGACCGTGGAAGAAATGCCCTGCTCCACCCGCCGGTATCCCTTCGTGGGCTTCATGCCCGAGCGAGAGCTGGGCAAGGATGTTCTGACCGTCAAGGATGTGTCTGTAACGGTTGACGGCGAGAAGCTGCTGGACAAGGTCTACTTCTCCGTGGGCCGTAATGACAAGATCGCCTTTGTCGGCGAAAACGAGAAGGCACAGACTGCTCTCATGCAGATTCTGATGGGCGAGCTGGAACCCGATGAAGGCAGCGTTAAGTGGGGCGTTTCCACCATTCGCAGCTATCTGCCTAAGGACAACAGCGAATACTTTGAGGGCAACACTGCCGAGCTGGTGGATTGGCTGCGGCAGTATTCCACAAAGAAAGACGATGTATATCTGCGCGGCTTCCTGGGCCGTATGCTATTCAGCAACGAAGATGTTTTCAAGCAGGTTAACGTCCTCTCCGGTGGTGAGAAGGTTCGCTGCATGCTGAGTAAAATGATGCTCTCCGGTGCCAATGTGGTGCTGCTTGACCAGCCCACCAACCACCTGGACATGGAATCCATCCAGGCAGTGAACAAGGGTCTGGAGGCCTTCAACGGCGTTGTGCTGCTAGCTTCCCACGACCACGAGCTGCTGACTTCTACCTGTAACCGTGTCATTGCCTTCCAGCCCGACGGCACCATCGTGGACCGTTACGGTACCTACGATGAGTACCTGTACTGGACCAGCCAGCAGAAAGGAAATGTATAATGAAAAGAATCTTAGACATTATCACTGAGAAAATGCAGCAGGCTTTTGTGGATGCTGGCTATGATGCTTCCTTTGGCCGGGTGACGGTTTCCAACCGCCCCGACCTGTGCGAGTATCAGTGCAACGGCGCTCTGTCTGCTGCCAAGCAGTATAAGTGCGCGCCCATCCAGATCGCCAACGCCGTTGTGGCTCAGCTGGACGCCGGCGACTACGACCTGGTAGAGGCTGTGATGCCCGGCTTCATCAATCTGAAGCTCAGCGGTGCATTCCTGCAGAAGTATCTGGAAGCCATGCGCACCGCTCCTTCCTACGGTGCTGAGATGATCGGCGCCGGTAAGACCTGCGTGGTGGACTACGGTGGAGCCAATGTGGCAAAACCCCTGCACATCGGTCACCTGCGGCCTGCCATCATCGGCGAAGCCCTGAAGCGGCTGTACAAATTCCTGGGCTATAACACCATCGGTGACATTCACCTGGGTGACTGGGGCCTGCAGATGGGTCTGATCATCGCAGAATTGCAGGAACGGCAGCCGGAGCTTTGCTACTTCGACCCGGATTTCACCGGCGAGTATCCTAAGGAATCTCCCTTTACACTGAGTGAGCTGGAGGAGATCTATCCCACCGCTTCTTCCAAAAAGACCGACCCGGTCTTCGCAGAAAAGGCCCACACCGCGACCTATGAGCTGCAGCAGGGTCGTCCCGGCTACCGGGCTATCTGGAATCATATTATGAGCATTTCCCTACCCGACCTGCGCCGTGTTTACGACAGCCTGGATGTCCACTACGAAAAGTGGCTGGGCGAAAGCGATGCCGATTCCTACATCCCTGCTATGGTCGCTGACCTGAAGGATCGGGGCTTGGCTGTAGAAAGCAACGGTGCGCTGGTCATTCCTGTAGCCGAGGAAACCGACAAGCAGGAGATTCCCCCCTGTATTCTGGTTAAGTCCGACGGTTCTTCCATTTATGCCACTACCGACCTGGCCACCATGGTCCAGCGTATGCAGGACTGGCAGCCGGATAAGATGCTCTACATCACCGACAAACGGCAGAACCTGCACTTTGAGCAGGTGTTCCGCGCGGCCAAGAAGGGCGGCATCGTAAATGCCGAGACCGAACTGGAGCACGTGGGCCACGGCACGATGAACGGCGCTGACGGCAAGCCTTTCAAGACCCGTGACGGCGGCGTTCTGCGGTTGGAGCAGCTGATCAAGGACATGACCGACTTCGTCCGGTCTAAGGTTGTAGAGAACAAGATCGTCGGTGACGACGAGGTGGAGGCCACCACCGCCAAGATTGCTCTGGCAGCCCTGAAATACGGCGACCTGAGCAACCAGCCCACCAAAGACTACAACTTCGATCTGGAGCGTTTTGCCGCTTTCGAAGGCAACACCGGCCCCTATATCCTCTACACCATCGTCCGGATCAAGTCCATCCTGGCTAAGTACGGCGCTTGGGAGCATCTGCCTATTTCCACTCCTGCCAACATCTATGCCAAGGACCTGATGCTGGCCATCACCAAGTTCTCCCCCACCCTGGAAAATGCGCTGCGGACTTCTTCTCCCAACCTGATTTGCGCGTATATCTACGAACTGGCAGGCTGTGTCAACAAGTTCTACCACGAGACTCGGATCCTGGGCGAGGAAAACGAGGAATTGAAGGCAGGCTACATCTCCCTGATTGGACTGGCCAAGAACATCTTAGAAACCTGTATCCACATCCTGGGCTTCTCCGCCCCCGAAAAGATGTAAAAAAAGCCCGGTCTTTGGACCGGGCATTTTTTGTCATATGGAATATCAAATTCCGTTCTGTGTGTGATACAGGCTGGCGTAAATACCGCCGTTATTCACCAATTCGTCGTGAGTGCCGCATTCGGTGATGCGGCCATCGGCGATGGAAATGATTCGGCTGGCATTGCGAATGGTGCTCAAGCGGTGGGCAATGATGAGGGTGGTTCTGCCCTTGGCCAGGTTGTCGAAGGCTCGTTGGATCTTGGCTTCCGTCACGGAGTCCAGAGCGGAGGTAGCCTCGTCCAAAATGAGGATGGGCGGGTTTTTCAGGAATACCCGGGCAATGGCCACACGCTGCTTCTGTCCGCCGGAGAGCAGGGTTCCCCGCTCGCCTACATAGGTCCGGAAGCCTTCCGGCATGGCCAGGATATCCTCGTAGATCTCTGCCCGCTTTGCGGCCTCGATGACCTCTTCTTCCGTAGCATCGGGCTTGCCATAGCGAATGTTTTCAAAAATGGTATCTGCAAACAGGAACACATCCTGCTGCACGATGCCGATGTTTTGATGGATGGACTGCTGGGTCACGGTACGGATGTCCTTGCCGTCGATCGAAATCACGCCCTCGGATACATCGTAGAACCGGGGAATCAACTGGCAGAGGGTGGTCTTGCCGCCACCGGAGGGGCCCACGATGGCGATGGTCTCCCCTGCCGCCACCTCCAGGCTTACGTCCTGCAGAACCTCCAAGTCGCCATCATAGGCGAAGGTCACATTCTCTACCCGGATATCACCCCGGACATCTGCCAGGGGCTTGGCGTCGGGGGCATCCTGCACGGTAGGCTCGGTACGCATGATGGTCACGAATCGATTCAGACCTGCCAGGCTGCTGGCAAAGGTTTCGGAGAAGCTGGAGAGCTTCCGCATGGGGCTGGTAAAGGATGCAATATACAGGTTGAACGTCAGCAGGTCAATGTAGTCCATTTCGCCCTGCATGATGTAGTAACCACCGATGGCCAGCACAACCACATTCAAGCTGCAGAGGAAGAACTCCATGGAGCTGTGGAACACACCCATGGCCTTGTGAAAATTCCGTTTCGAGCCTTTAAACTGGTCGTTGGCAGCGGTGAACCGCTTGCTTTCTACTTCCTCGTTGGCAAATGCCTTGGCGGTGCGGATGCCGGACAGGCTGCTCTCGATCTCGGCATTGATATTACCAACCTTCTGTTTGACCTCTTTGGAGGCACAGGACATTCGGTGGCGCATAGAGGCCACCACCACGAGAAATACCGGGATCATCAGCATGACCACCAGGGCCAACCGCCACTGAATGACGAACATGACGATCAGCGCGCCCAGGATGGTCAGCACCGAGGTCAGCAAATCCTCCGGGCCGTGGTGAGCAAATTCTGTGATCTCGAACAGGTCGGTGGTCAGACGGCTCATCAGTTGTCCGGTACGGTTTTTGTCATAAAAATCAAAGCTCAGCTTCTGCATATGGTGGAACAGATCCGACCGGATATCTGCCTCCACCCGGATACCGAAGGTGTGGCCATGGTAGCTGATCACATAGTTTAAGTACGACCGCAACAGATAGCACACCACAATGGTGGCAGTTATGGCGAAGAAGGTCTGATATAGCTGATTGGGCAATAGGTCATACAGGGCGCTGCGAGTGATCAGGGGGAACGCCAGGTCGATGATCGCAATACCTACGGCGCAGGAAATGTCCAGTATAAACAGGCCGATATGATTTCTGAAATAACTTACAAATATTCTCAGCGGCGATTTACGCTGGAAGTCTTTTGTAGTCATGGCACTTACCTCTTTTTCTTAATTGGCTATATTATATATCAAAAAACGAGCCGCCGCAACCAGGAAAACTTTTTGAATTTTCAAATTTTTATGCTATAATGTGGTTAAGAAACATCTTAGGAGGCATTTATGCAGATCCTTTACAGCGACAACGACCTTGCCGTGTGTGTCAAGCCGGCAGGCTTAGATTCGGAGACAGAAGTGCCGTCGGCCCTGGCGGAGGCTCTGGGCGGTACATTCTTTACCCTGCACCGGCTGGACAAAAATGTGGGCGGCGTGATGGTCTACGCCCGGAGCAAGGCAGCCGCTGCAGCTTTGTCCAAAGTCATTCAGGATGGCGCGATGGTCAAGGAGTATGTGGCTCAGGTTCATGGTCAGCCCCCGGAATCCGGTGATTGGACGGACCTGCTGTGGAAGGACAGCTCGAAAAACAAGGTTTTCGTGGTGAAACGGGAGCGTAAGGGTGTTAAAAAGGCCCGGTTGGAGTATCGGCTGATCGCCCTGGGGCTTGTTCATGTGCGGCTGCACACCGGCCGCAGTCACCAGATCCGTGTGCAGTTTGCCAGTAGGGGTTTCCCTCTGCTGGGTGACCATAAGTACGGTGCTCGAGACGAACATACCGCGCCCAGGCTGTTCTCCTGCCGGATCACTTTCCCCTACCGGGGCAAGGTGCATTGCTACGAAGCTCTGCCGGAATGGGCAGAAGGTGCCCCTCTTGTGCAGTTTCCACAATCTCAGACCCCGTGATTTTACGTGCTTCATACTTTCTTAAAAACTTAAACCTTATTTCCGTAATATTCTTATGATATTATATTTTTGTAATTGAGATATCGATTTTCTTTTTCATTTTCTCCCTCTTTTCCTTACGAAAAACCCGGTGCTGTACGGTCAAACAGCACCGGGATTTTTCTTTTATTGATTGCCTGCGAAGGGGTATCTACCACAACGATCTAATTTTTCTATCACATAAAGGACAGCCCAGAATCAAGCGCAGTTAATATATAAACAGGGAACCGTAATGGTTCCCTGTTTTTATATCATTACAATGGTTTTTTTGCTAAATACAAAATACATGTATCATGGAATACAATTCTGTTTCCTGCTTCCAGAATTGCCGTTTTAACGCCATCAAATAACCTACTTTTATACGGTTCTGGAATTACAATATGGTCGCAATGTGTTCCTAAATATGAAATATATTCGTCCGCGTTAAATTCTCTCTTGCCATAATATTCTCGTCTTTCAAATTCGCAATACCCGTAATTTACAGCATTATTGTAATTAAAATTGCCATGCTTATACTGAACAATTGGTTTAAAATAGTCTGCGTATACTTTTTGTATTCTTTCATATAGCTCAACATTAGGGGTTTTGTAATCTCCATGTATGAGCATCATTGCTAACACTCCACCTGGCTTCAGCAAGGAAAAGGTTTTTGAAAATGCCGTGTTTTCTGGAAGCCACTGAATAGTAGCAGCCGAATAAATCATATCAAACCGTTGTTCTCCAAAATCGTGAGTAATAAAATCATCGTGTATAAGATGGAAATTCTCATTATGATCATATTTTTCTATCATTTTTGCTGCTAGATTCTTACCCAATTCAATCCCGTAATACTCACATCCCGTATTCAAAACAGGGTCTGTAGCTTGACCGGTTCCGGGACCTAGCTCCAAAACTTTCTTTTCTCTATTAACTTTTGAATAGGCAATCAGCTCATTAAATAATTCTTCGCTATACTTTGGACGATATTTATCAAACTGTTCTGATACCGTATCAAATACTTTTCTCAATTCCATAATGCCTTCAACCTCTTTTCTAATCCATTGCCCCATACGTTCCGGATCCTTTCTATATGCCGCCGGACTACACCCATTTGCACATTTAAAAGCACGCGATAGAGCCTGCTGTGAAGAATAGCCACATTCCATTGCTATATCTATTATTTTCATATCTGTATCGCATAGCATTTGTGCAGCAGTACACAATCTCCTCTTTGCTACATATTCTCGGATTGTAATACCTGTAATGTCATGGAACAATTCTGAGCAATGGTACTGTGAATAACCAACAAGTGTAGCTAGTGTAGCCAGGGACGGATTAATTGAAATATGATCATCAATATAACTAATTATTCTTTGTACCATATATATACGTTCAAGCATACGGATTCCCCCTTCAACGAAGTTAGTATAACAATACAATAAATAAAAATCTTTACATCAGTTGGGAATCCGCTATGATTAATTGGGATTTCTCCAAACATCGCCACAGTTCTCTAACAACAAAAATCAGCCGTCCCGGATGGAACGAATGGTTTGTCAGTTGCGTAAAGTACACATTCATATAGTGGCTGCCTACGGCAGCCGGATGCTGCTATCCTGTTGCGGTGCCCGTCGAATGTCCTCGGCACGAACGCCATCGTCCCTCGCCGACCGCTGCCACTCACTCGGGTCGCTCCTCCCGCCCCCGGCGGTGCTCCCCTCGTTCCCCAGATTTTCACTGGCTTCGCCAGTTAAATCTGTATCAACAAATAAAAAATCAGCCATCCCGGTTGGGATGACTGATTTTTTGGAGCTGCTAGCCAGATTTGAACTGGCGACCTCATCCTTACCAAAGGTGTATTTTTGTAAAAAAGGTTTAAAAATCAGGCATAAGATCCGCAGGATCTTCAGGATTCTGAATTCATTGATTTCCCCAAATTTCGTCGCCTATCATTTATTAGCGTACAATCTCAATCGCTAAGAATATCTTGGAGTTTTCCTCCAAACCCAGTTAGTTTATAAGTCTTTGTTTGTTTGGCGGGAATTGTTATTTCTCCCAACGTTGTAGGTACGCTTATGTCAGTCATATATTCCTCGTACAAACCAAATGCAGACAGTCTTATAAATGCCTCCGGTGTTGGAGTAGCAATCGTGCGATACAATGCTTTCTCTTCCAAAAAGTATTCTCTGTCTCCTGGAAGAAAACGATCTATAACCTCCGCATACATAGTTAGCTCATTCCAATCAATAATCCCATCAATGTATGCGATATACAGTTTCCCTAACATGTCAGGTTTCACGAAACCAACATATCTTTCAATAAGAATTAAAAGATACTCCAGTTCATGCTTTCGGAATGTTGCAGTGGACAGAAATTTTTCCTTTCGATCCTCCAATTCTCCGGGTTTACCAGTGCCAGTATTAACGGCTGTAATAAAAGATTTCAGTTTATAGAAATTGTGTTTATAATGTACTTTGCTGCCAATACTGTACAGCTTAACTGCGGTGCTAACAAAAGGAATCTCTTTTAAAATACTGTCTTCGCCGGAACACGTATCCAGAGTGAACTCTACCGCCTCTCCCGCAAACTCTACAATGTCGGAACCGATTGAGTCAGCAAATGACTGAACCAAGTAATTGTTTTCTTCCAAACTTATACACCTCGTCTTCTGCATTCGCTCTTTATAAAGCAAATAATTGCTCATTTCCTAAACGCTCATTTGGTGGTGCCCTCTTGCTTTTTGGCCTCGTAATAGCAGGCGATAGTCACCAATAGTTTTATTTCATCAAACCCCATGGTGCTGACATCAATGATGACCCAATTTTTGGAAAACTCACGTGAAAAAAGCGTAGCTTGCTTTAATCCCCATTGGACATCCATCCAGTTATTATCATTATCTAAGTAGCAGTATATCTTCTCAAGCTGATAATACATCATCTGATGTGTTTTTCTAGGGCGCAAAAAAACACTATTAGTAGCCATATCCAGTGCATCATAGTCCCCTACATCAAGCGCATCGGATATTTTGTAAAGAGCTTCTACTAAAAGTTCACGGTATGCTTTGACTATATCATTATTTCGTGGGTTAGAGCATTCGCAATTTAGGTAAGATTTGATGCGGTCTATGTCATAAGGCACTAAAAATCTTTCTGCATAGATGGTTCTTATTAATATCAGTAGATCGGCAACAGTACCAGAACGATCTACCTTGTGTCGTTTCCATTCTGCATCTTGGATATAGATTTCGTCTTTTGCCCATTCGTTAATCTCTCTCAGATGCACATATATAGATTTGACATATTCCTTTAGATTATCAAAAGGAAATGTCAAATCATTGATAATGAACTTATCACTACTGGTATACACACGGATACCAACAAGATCATCCTGCACAATGACCCAAGGGCAATACTGCTTTTCTTGTGTTTCAAAAAACAGCCTGCCAGGTCTATGCCCGGTTTCAAAAGGATGCGCAAAAGCCATTGATCGCAAGTATTCAAAGAACACATCATCAGTCGGACAGTTTTCTTCAGAAAATGCATTTTGGGAATACTGTTTCACATTTTTTGAAAAACTTTTTCTCTCCTATGAAATCCGGCTTTCTTTGAAATATATTTTCATATAATTTCAACACAGCATCTCGGACCATACAAGCATACACTAAGAAGCACACAAAATCTTCTTCTGTTCGAGGCAGATCCGAATGATTATTAAGATAATTGACGGCACTTTCGAGACGGTCCA
Source organism: Oscillospiraceae bacterium (assembly GCA_017624715.1). Lineage (GTDB taxonomy): Bacteria > Bacillota > Clostridia > Oscillospirales > Oscillospiraceae > Faecousia. The sequence continues at coordinate 78,173 of JAGAMN010000043.1, read as the reverse complement.
TAACAACACAAATTAGGTTGTATTTCTCTTTGAGTCTATCTGATTTTTCAAAAATTTGTGATGAGTTAATGGTTTCTCTAAACTCAACAAGAAGAGCATGGTTAAGAAATTGCATTGTACACCTCAGTTGCTGTGTTTTTTGCTAAGCGAGTAGCTGCACACCTTTTCAAACGCCTATGCTAAAAAGGTAATTCAAATCAGTTCTTCAGAATGGTCAAATACATATCTAGGCGTTCGTTGATATATCCTGCAAACAGTTTCTCCATAGCAGACAGATTGTGCTTCACATGGTATTCGTCAAAAGCCTTGTAGTAGGCCAGTCGATCTGTGAACTTGATATCGATGGGCGGATAGCCTGATTTCATCAGTTCCAAATTGACAAGCAACCGTCCCGTTCGTCCATTGCCATCAATAAAGGGATGAATACCCTCAAATTCAATGTGAAAACGGGCCAGCTTTGTGACGATATGCTCAGTGCTTTCTGCAAAGGCGGCCATCAGTTGCTCCATTTTCGGCTGGATCAGATAGGGCTGCACCGGCTCATGATGTGCACCCATAATGCGGACAGGAACCCGGCGATATACGCCCCGGTCATCCTTCTTGTCTGCTAACACAAGGTAATGGATCTGCTGAATAATTCGCTCGGACATGGGCTCCTTGCGCTGTACAAGCTCCCGTACGAACTCAAAAGCTTCCTTGTGGCCCACGGCCTCCATGTGATCCTTCAAAGGCTTCTGATCAATGGTAAGACCCCTCAAAACCATATCAGTTTCTCGGAGGGTCAGGGTGTTTCCCTCGATGGCATTGGAATTATAAGTGTATTCCACAATGAATTCTTCTGTCAGGCGAGCCACTTCGCCTTCCGTCAACGGTCGGCGGGTATCCAGCTCGGCTTTTTTGCGGTCGATCATATCCAGCAAGCTTTCTGTGGACTTAAAACGACCATCTACGGGTTTCACGGCATCTACGGGGATTTTCCAGCCGCGGCCTTCCTGAAATGCCCCAGGAATTTTGCCTTCGGCGCAAAGAATCCGAACACGCCGGTCAGACAGATTCCATTTTTCTGCTGCTTGTTTTACCGTAATAAACATAGCTGTCACTTCCTTCTGATGGAAGTATACCACATTTGCGGAATAATAGCAACATTAACGGAATAATATTCTGTAATTTAGCGGAACAATAGAAATCCGTGCCCAGCGCTCATGCTATCAAACAGCCCAGCTTTGGCTAAGTCTTTTATAGACTAAAACGGCGGAGAAATTCTCCGCCGTATGCTGTATCACTTTCCAATCTCGTAATTGCATTTTATAAAGTTCCAGCCACCAACACGAAAACTGTTTCTTTCCAAAGACTGTTCCAGGGGACGGATTTCTATGAAGACGTCGGTCACCATCACAAGTAATTTCTGATCGTCCTTTTCTATCAAATAAAATGCTTTGTCTGTATTCTTCACCCGATCCAACGGATTTGACCGACAGTCCGGTGTGTTGTCCACCTGTAGTTCCAGACTGGCGACATCCTGCTGTCCAAGCAAAGGATAGATTGTTGCATCTGGGAATTTGTCCCGTACAACCCGGTCTTTCTTGACTTTATTACAGCCATAGCCGTAAGCAGAAAGGTTATACGGTTCCCTAATGACCAGTTCGTCTACAGTCTCCGCCTCATCCAACAGATGGTCTACGCTGACATTCAGAAGCCGTGCCAAGACCTTCAGGTTCCCCACATCCGGCAAGCCTTTATTCGTTTCCCATTTGGCAATCGCAGATCGGGATACAGACATTTTTTCCGCCAGCTGCTCTTGGGACAATCCGCATTTTCGTCTGGCTTCTCTGATTTTTTCGCCCAGAGTCATTTTCTCTACCTCCTCTCGGCTCAACTTTTTCCATCTTACCGAACTTTTTATAAAAAATCAATAAAATACCATAAACAATCCTGTTACGAACCGTAACGGTCACAAACAATCCCTTGACAGCGCGGTAAGGCGGTGCTATGATACTGGTAAATTATGAAAGAAAGGAGCAATTAGATATGTTGATGAATGTTACTATGATCCATACCGGAAGTGTTGCTCCTTTGCTGTCAGTATAGGCTTTTGCTTTGCTGCGTTTTTTAAGGGTGCAGGCTTCCGCCTGCGCCCTTTTTTCATGCCCAAAATTAAGAAATGGAGAACAAAAATGAAGAAAAAGCAAACGATTTCCCTGCTGTGGCGCTTCTTGAAAGGTGCCAAGCGTTATTTTCTAATTACAATTTTAGCTGCCGGCATTACCGCTCTGGCGGATATGCTGCAGCCCCAAATCATCCGTGCCGCTGTAGACTGTGCTCTGGGCGGCGAAGAAGGAGACTTCCCGGCCTTTGTAATGGAATTGGTAGACCGCATTGGCGGTTTTGCCTACCTGGGTCAACATCTTTGGATCATGGCTCTGGCTGTACTGGCAGTTGCGTTGGTACAGGTGGTATCTCAGTATGCCTTCCGTGTGTACAATACCAAAGCATCGGAAACTCTGGTAAAGACCATGCGGGATCAGCTGTTTTCCCACATCCAGCACTTGCCTTTCTCCTGGCATATGAAGAATCGCACCGGCGACATCATTCAGCGCTGCACCTCGGATATTGACACCACCAAAAACTTTTTGTCCGAGCAGCTGACCGCCATATTCCGCATCGCGTTATTGCTCATTCTATCCATCACCTTTATGCTCTCTATGCACCCTTTGCTGACGCTGATTGCATTGATCCCCACCCCGATCATCATCGTGTATTCCTTCCACTTCCACAATCAGGTCCATGACGGGTTTGAAACCTGCGACGAAAGCGAGGGCAAGCTTTCTGCTATGGCGCAGGAAAATCTGACCGGTGTTCGGGTGGTTCGTGCCTTTGGTCAGGAGCGCTCTGAGATCGAGAAGTTTGGAAAACAGAACGACCACTATACTTCTCTGTGGGAGAAGATGGGCAAAACCTTGTCCCGGTTTTGGAGTATTTCGGATATTCTTTCCGGCGTTCAGATCATGCTTGTTGTGATTTTCGGCGCGTACTTTTGCATCCGTGGAAATCTGCGCAGTGGTGAATACATTGCCTTTATTTCCTACAACTCCATGATGGTGTGGCCCATCCGCCAGCTGGGTCGAATGATCTCCGAGCTGAGCAAAGCGGGCGTATCCATCGACCGGGTGGCATACATTATGAATTCTCCCGTGGAGCAGGATGCACCGGATGCCGTGGATGCGCCTATGGACGGCGACATCTGTTTTGAACATGTCAGCTTTGCCTATGAAAACAGCCCCGAAATTCTCCACGATATTCATTTCACTATGCAAGCAGGAACCACCTTGGGCATTTTGGGTGGTACTGGCAGCGGAAAATCCACATTGATGCTGCTTCTGGATAAGCTGTATCCTCTGGAGGAGGGTTGCGGAAGAATTACCATCGGCGGCACAGACATTCGCCAGATTCGTACCGCTCATCTGCGGCGCAATATCGGCATGGTGCTGCAGGAGCCTTATCTGTTCTCTCGCACCATTGCAGAAAACATCGGTATCGCATCACCCGAACTGGATATGGAGGCGATCCGTGCTGCGGCTCAGGCTGCCGCCTTGGACGAATCCATTACGTCCTTCACCGCCGGTTACGATACTATGGTAGGTGAACGAGGCGTTACCCTTTCCGGCGGACAAAAGCAGCGCACCGCCATTGCCCGTATGCTGGTCAATGATACCCCCATTTTGATCTTTGACGATTCTCTGTCTGCCGTGGATACTCAAACAGATGCCAAGATTCGTAAGTCTATTCAGCAGCGCTTCGGCAAAGCCAGTGTGATCCTGATTTCCCACAGAATTACTACCCTTTCCGCCGCCGACAAAATCATTGTGCTGGATGGCGGACGCATTGCAGAAGAAGGAACCCACGACGAACTGAAAACCGCCAGAGGTATCTATCAGAAAATCTACGAAGCCCAAAGCGGCATTCAGGAGGTGACCGAGTAATGCCAAAGCAAAAGAACAAACATCTAAAATTCTTTGGGATTGGCAGGATTACTCCCTACCTTTCCAAGCTGAAAAAGCCGATTACCGCCATGGTTTTCTTCGGCCTGACAGGAAGCTTAACGGACATCATCCTGCCTCTGTTCCAGAGGTACGCCCTGGATCATTATGTAGGGCTGGGCGTATTCGATACCGTTGCGGTCTTCGTGGTGCTTTACCTGCTGACCATTTTGGTTGCGGCCGTATCCAACTACATTTCCTGCGCTTTGGCCATTATCATCGAAATGCGCACCAACCGGGAATTGCGGCAGCTGGGCTTCAACCATCTGCAGACCCTGTCCTTCTCGTATTTCAACCAAAACAGCGTTGGTTACATCCACGCCCGCCTGATGAGCGACACCTCCCGCATCGGCAGTTTGGTGTCCTGGACACTGGTAGACTGCGTATGGCGTATGAGCTACCTGATCGGCGCGATTGTGGTGATGATCGTTTTGAATCCGAAGCTGGCGGCGATGGTTCTGTCCATCCTGCCGCTGTTGACGGTGCTTTATGCCATTTTCCAGAAGCGGCTGATCGGTGTTAATCGAGAGGTGCGGGAAATCAACTCCCAAATCACCAGCAATTTCAACGAGGGCATCACCGGCGCCAAAACCATTAAATCTCTGGGCATTGAGGAGAAGATCGAGTCCCGTTTTACAGAGGAAACCCAGAACATGCGCAAAAAGAGCGTCCAGGCTTCCCGACTTCGGGGCTTGTTTGCCGGTACGATGAATCTGGCATCCAGTGTTGCCCTGGCCATAGTGCTGTGGAAGGGCGGCTATATCGCCACAGAAGAACTGGGTACTTTCTCTGTCTTTATGTCCTACGCGCAGGGCATGATGGAGCCCCTGCGGTGGCTGGTGGACATTATTTCCGATCTGATTACCACCCAAGTCAACATTGAGCGTTTCACAGATTTGCTGGCGGTAAAATCCGATGTGGTGGACACGCCGGAGGTGGTGGAAAAGTACGGCGATATGCTCAATCCAAAAAAAGAGAACTGGGAAGAACTGCGAGGTGACATTGAATTCAAGGATGTGACTTTTCAGTATCCCGATGGTGACGAAACGGTTTTGGAGCATTTCTCTTTGAAAGTCCCCTTTGGTTCTCATCTTGCTATTGTCGGTGAAACCGGTGCGGGCAAATCCACCTTGGTCAACTTGGTATGCCGGTTCTACGAGCCTACCCAGGGTCAGGTGCTGATTGACGGCGCTGATGCGCGGGAGCGCAGCCAGCTTTGGCTCCATTCTTCTATCGGCTATGTGCTGCAAACGCCTCATCTGTTCTCAGGCACGGTACGGGAAAACCTGCTGATGGGCAATCCCAATGCAACAGAGTATCAAATTTGGCAGGCGATCCGCGCCGTTTCCGCGGAGGATGTCATCGCCCATCTGGAAAAGGGCTTGGATACAGATGTGGGTGAGGGAGGTGACCTGCTCTCCACCGGTGAAAAGCAGCTGATTTCTTTTGCACGGGCCATTTTGGCAGACCCGAAGATCTTGATTCTGGACGAGGCTACTGCATCCGTGGACACCCTTACCGAGGCTAAGATCCAATCTGCACTGGAAGGTGTTACCGCAGGCCGAACCTGCCTGATGATCGCCCACCGACTTTCTACCGTACGGAACGCCGACATGATCTTGGTAGTCAAAAATGGCCGGATCGTGGAGCAAGGTACCCACTCTGAGCTGCTGAAGCTTTACGGCTATTATTACGAACTGTACACCCGCCAGTACGAAGACGAAACCACCGCGAAGATTCTTGCATAATTTTGCTCCGACTACCTATGTTACAACCTAGGCACAGAAGGAGTCCGCCTAGACTATAGTGATTGTTCTAAGTATGCAAGATAGCAAACTCCCCGGAGCGCATCTCCGGGGAGTTTGCGTATGTCAACCAAGTATGGTCAAATATTACTCCAAGGCTCTAGAGTATCGGTGATTCTTTTGCTGGTCAAACTATGACGATGTGTACAGTCCTCGTTTTCATGCAAATAGAATGCAACACTAGCTACCTGCACTTCCTGAGGCAGTGAATATAGATTACGATTCTGCCTCTGATTGTTAATTGCGCTAAGCACCCGATCCTTTGATAAATATTTCTCATAGTCATTGCTTACTTCATAGGATGTCACGGAACCAATCCATTTCGAAACGGAACCTTCAATATATCTCAGTATGCTCTCATCGTGCAGTAGTTCCTGAGGCATATATTCTGATATAAAATTGGCATCAAAGTTTTCTAAGAGATGCAAGATCATTCTCCATCTGTGAAAAGCAAACAAGCTTCGGCCTTTCATCAACTCTTTCGCCCGGTCAGCAAAAGCAGTCTCAAGTGCAAGCAACCCCTCTAAGCTTAGAAATTTCGTAAACTCGCTGCGTTCCTGCCCCTCTGCAGCCAGCCGACCATATGCTAATTCAAGCATGTTAATAATCCCAGAAAGCGTTGCTAGACATTCGCAATCGGCAAAGTTAACTATATCAATAATGTATTGTTGCCGTTCTTGAACAGGGATGCGCTCAAACAAATCATAAATGATATACTCTGCAATATCCTGAGATCTTAAAGAAAGCAGGCTTCTTCCTGATTTATCATCCAACTGGCTTCCGGCTTTCAGTAGCGCATCGATTAAAATTTTCGCTCGTTCTGCAGGAATTTCTTGTACTTCCGCTCTTATTTCTTCCAAAAGTTCGTAGCTTGCATTCTCTTTGTCTTTCTGCAATATGAATTCGCAGACTTCTGCGCTGTTCATTATTTGAAGAACAGACGTTACATCTATTCTTCTGAAACCAATATAATCCAAGGTTAAATGGAAGTATCTATCAAACTTATCTGGATGAGCAACTTGGTTATTTTTGCGTAGGGATAGATGTGTGAAGGACTCATAATACTTTCCAATCTTTCTGCCGAAGTGCGGGAAGATTTGTGCCAAACACTTCAGCGCGAATTCTGCGTTCCCGCAGACAGGTGCATCGCTTTGGCGCTCAGCTAAGATTGCCTCTATTTGCTCCTTGTAAAATTTGCACCACTCCTCTGGTTTTCGGTCTCTTACGCTAAAATCAAATTCTCCAGTTAAAGCAGTCTTGTTTACCTTAATCCATTCATACACAGGAGGAATCCCCATCTCCAAGGCAGTAATCGCAACCATGTCGGCGAAATCAACTTCGCCAGAAATTGCGGAGAGTTTGAACTCAATAGCGTTACAAAGGCGGTTAACATCACGAATGTGATTTACGAACGGATCCACACACGAATTATAGAGGTTCTGCCAATGTGCGTCTACGCAATTGACATCACTGTGACGTGTTATTATCTCATCAAGTCTGTTGAACAACACTTGCCTCAGTGCAGATCTTTGAATATCGGGGATTTGGATTGGCATCTGGATGATTTTCTCTAGATAGTCCTCGCCACTACCTTCTTGGACTCGCTCCAGTGCCCTAACTACAATATCCTTGTCAAAAACCAACATATAGATTGTATTAGGGAATTTGGCGACCGATGTAACTAACTGAAAAACATGACGGATTTGTTCATTGCTTAAACGATCAATATCATCGATAATAACCAGGATTTTGCACGGTTGCTTTTTGAGCAGGCTAATTACATATTCTTTTTGTTGTTGCACATCACTGGAATCTACTCGTTTCTTCAAAAACTTTCCTGCTGCCTTTGCACCGCTTTTACCCAGGAAGGAAATGACATTCCCTGCAAAGCCTACTTCGGGAATTAGTTCAGCAAGAGAAAAAGCGTCAGAGTATTTTTCTAAAGCATCGCCAATAGTTTTTAGCCCCTTGTCGCCTTTGCTCCGAAACTCATTTGCCAATCTGGCAAAAAAACTGGTTTAGCAACTGATTGGTATCTGTGAAATTCCATGGTTCAAAATGTACAACAATAGTTTTCTCTTCTTCAGGTAACGATAACTGTTGCTTTCTTAGTTCTTGAAGCATCATTTTCACGATGGATGTCTTACCGCTACCCCATTTTCCAAAAACACCAACAGTAAAAGTGTCCGACTTATCAAGCCTCATGACAGTTTCAGCAAGGAGTTTCGCAAAGCCGCCCCTCTTCAATAGATCGTCCGAAACCGAAGAAATGGGTTTATCTGAATGAAACACATTCTCTGCCGCCATATCACCTGAATCGATTTTCGAATCATCGTCATCGATAATCCGTTTTGCATGCTTGAATTTGACAAGTTTAGGAATGATAATCAACGCGCTAATAGCTAAGTATAGATACGGTACGGCTGCAAAGTGAACGTAATAAACATTGCTGTTATCCAATGTATATCCATGTTTTAGGCAATAGTATCCCCAATATGCCAATATGGTAAGTGTCGGGAGCGATTTGTTCGCCATAGCAAACCACGCAGGCAAGCTCCCTGTTCCTCGAACCTTCGCAGTAATTGCAATTCCGCCTAAAACAGAAAGAACTGCTAATACAAGCATTGCGCTGCTGATCACGTGGGTTTCATTTGAAAAATTGTGCAGAATACCCTTAAGCCAATCAAAAGTGTCGATGCTGTCAATGACTAAACTAAAAAATGTGAAGATATATGCTATGACGCAAAATGTATCTTCGCCATTCTTCCAATCCTTATATCGTTTCATATAGTAGCTAGTGAGCTCGTCGCATATTAGGGCACATTCATCTTGAGGTAGTCTTTCTGTGTAGCTCTTAATGAGTTTCGATATTCGCTTAGTTGTAGATGCGATATCATCCTCTAGAGGACCTATTGTTGAACGAATCAAGGCATCTGTTTCCTTTGCCTCTTTAACTGTAATTCCTAAAGTGTCCTGCTACTTTTTAATATTAGGATTCGGTGGGGATATTTTATTCCATAGTTTTCTTATCATATCTTTTACTCCTTGCTGAGCCGTTTTCGTATTCTCAACTAAACCGAGCAGATTTCAAGCTTCACGACCTTTGCCAAGCTTGTTTGCCACAACAAATCATAGTCTCGCTATAATCTTCTTGCAAACCTCGTCCAGATCCGTTTCGCCGGAGATTACGTGAATATCGTGTCGAATATTGTCGAAAGAGCCGTGCTTCTTTTCCAACATAACGGCCACAGGGGCAGGCAGAGTTCCACGCATCCGTTGGGCGAACCGAGACTTGATCAAATCCAGATCTGCTGTTACAAGGATACGAAACGCTCCATCCGGCAGTAGCGGAAGGTGTTCCTTCTCCGAGATCACATAAATGATATTTTCGCCGGTGACTGCGGCGGTCAGTTTCTTTTGGAATATCACCTTGGCGATATTCTCATTCTTAGCAAGGCGCAGATAATCCTTGCCGGTAAATACTTCACAAGGAAAGCTGGCGGCAATCTTTTCAGCGAGAGTAGACTTACCGGTACAACTTTCACCAAATATTCCGATGACCATAATTAGTCCTTTCCATCATCCTTTTGGAAGATAAACTCCCAATGATCGCGTTGGTTCTTGAATCGTACAGTATGGATTTCTTCTAGCAATATGGTTTTGAACTGGCCGAAGAACTGGTCGAACTGCACTCTGTCGAACAGGCGAATGTACCGCTCACCGATCAGATAGTAGTTATCTTCCAGAACTTTTGCCTTGTCTTTGACGATTTCATAAGCAACGCTTGAATTAACACTACCGATGAACAGGCCTCCCGGCTTCAAAACTCGGCGAATCTCCCCAGACAGCGCAAGGGTGGTTTTCTCGTCAAAATAATGGATTGACAGATTGGCGAATACCACATCAAAAGTGCCGTCCTCAAAGGGCAACTGCTTGCTCATGTCGAGTTCTACTGTGGTTGCAGACGGTGTTCTTTCTTTCAGTGCGTTCAAAGCGTTTACAGAAATATCGGCAGAAGTGACTTGGAAGCCATTATTGATCCAGTAGTCCGTGAACTGACCAATGCCACAACCCAAGTCCAGTGCATGACCCTTATTCAGTTTATCAATCAATTCTTGGTGCTTACCGATCCACAGTTCCTCAAAGATGTCCATTCTTTCCGGTTCTGCCAAATGTCTGCGCCAATAATTGTCGTTCCAATAGTTACCCATTATTCTCACTTCCGTTTAGCGTATTGTTGTACTGCTATCCAACTGAGCTTTCAGCTTGGCATAAAAACCGAGCTGATAGTCCAGCCGCTGAAGCCACAGCTTCTTTGCAGTTTCGGTTCCTAGCTTCATTTCCTTGTACCGGGTCAGCTTTTCCATAATACTGTCCACTTCGATCTGCTTCTTCTCAAGGGGCATTTCACTGAACTGCATCCATTGCAGCGATTCATAGACACGGTAAACATCGAAGCGGTCAATATTATCTGCATCACCGACAGTTTCGCAGAAAGGAGTCCGCTCCCATTCAAAGTCGGCTTCGTCGTCCACATGGATGGCAATACCATAGCAGATTTCATTCACCGCATCAGCAGGCAGGCCCAGACTTTCGAGAAAAGGTCTGGCGATGGATGCGCTGCGGCGACCATGATTCATCCGGTCTTCACGGGTTACCATTTCCTCACAATAAGCAATATCGTGAAGCAGACCGGCTATCACGGCATAGGTCACATTAAATCCCTCTGCTTCTGCGATGGTCTTTGCGATATTCGCCACCCGATAGGAATGCTCCAAACGGTAATCCCGGTCTGTGGGATGGCTCTGGAGATATGTACTTGCGGCGAAAGTATCCTTCAAAAAGGCTTCTGTTTTTGCAATCATTTCTGTATTCATAATAGATTCTCCATTATTTAGGTTGGTACCAACTAGGTACCACATTTTTCATTCCGTCGTACCACTGCAACACCTGTGCGGCCTGCTGGCACATCACTTGTATTTCTTTATCCCCAAATGGAATCGCCCAGGGAAGGGAGCTGAGGGTGTTAGAGCAGATATACAGTGCCAGCAACCGCCAGAAATCCATAGGAATTTTGCCGCCAAAATAACCATCCACCATACCGGATGCAAAGGCAGGGGCAGCTTGGGCGCACCAAACGATCCGGTTAAATTCCTCCCAGGGATCGCCAAAATCATCCCGGTCAAAGTCGATGATGGTCAGTACTCCGTTACGGTCTATCATCATGTTGCCGATGTGATAATCGCCGTGCTGATAGCTTTGGGGTCTGCCATGCAACAGATGGCGGTTTTCCGCGATGTATTTCAGGAAGGCATCGCTACCGCTTTCATACTTCAGTTCGCAGTTTTCATACATGGCAATCTTGCGGTCAATCTTGGCGTTGAATCGAGTTTCCCAGTCCGGTGCGTTCTCCGGAGCCGGGATGGTGTGGATCTTCGCAAGGATTCTTCCTGCATCCAAACCATAGCGATACTGCTCTGCTGAATCCATAGCCATAATCTTTTCTTCTGCATCCTCACCATCGATCCAGCTCTGGATAGAATAAGCACCCTCGTCGCAGGTGCCAAATTCTACTGGCAGACACATAGGGATCCCCAACTGTGCCACTTTGCTCATCTTTTCATATTCCCGGCGCTTGCGCTCCAAACGATCTATGGACGAAATACGAAGCAGATACTTAGACCCGTCTGATGTGACGGCACAGTATTTCTGATCTCCCGACCAACCTTTATCGATTGAACCGCGGGAAACGATGGTTTTGTAAACTGACATTATGTACTCCTTTTGTGCTAGTAGAGATTATTCCGATTCTTTCCATACACCGTTTTGATAGAGCAATGTAATTACTTCTGCGTGATCTACTTTCCTGTGTTTATTCCGATTACTATATTGTTTGTTTTCAAGAATATCACAGATGACATGAATTACTCCACCATGCGTGACTAGTGCTACATCCTTATTATGAGAAAGGATTTCTTCTGTAAAGGCAGACCAGGCCGTATGGATACGCTCGTAAAATTGTCGGGGGCTTTCTCCATTTGGATAGTTTTCTTCCCATTCCAACTGATTCCAAAACAATCCGGGATATTGCGCTAATGCAAGGTCGTTTTTCATTCCGGCGAGATCGCCATTGTTGACTTCCCTGAATTGGGGGAGAGGAATAGGAGATAAAAATAACTTATCACCCAATATCTGCGCTGTCTGCATTGCTCGGCACAAATCACTGGAATAGATTGTGCCAATAGCAAGGGGAGACATTTCTGCCGCCAATAGTTCTGCTTGATGGCGCCCCTCTTCTGTAAGTGGGTGTGTGCTCCATTCGCCGCGCCGGGACTCGTCGTCCTGCCCATGCCTTATCAAATAACAGATCATACATTAATTCTCCCAAATACAAAAATGGCGCAAGCGTGAAGCTTGCGCCAACTTAATGCACCTATCCCGAATATCAACGGGCAATGATACAAGGAGCGAAACTTCCACTATATACACAATAGCAGGTCTTGATCTGATTCTGCATGAAGTTCACTCCTCTCTAAAAAATGATGGGATAATCATGCACTACAAACAATTTTTGTCAATTACCGCAAACTTTGGGCGGCATATAATATTGCGCCTGATAGCTTCCGGTTCATTTTGTGTTGCGTTCAGGTCTTGCCTTGCCCGTAGCATCATCTCTCGCAATGGTTTCCCTAATGGCTCGACAAACAAAAGCATTGGTTGACTCACCCATTGCTTGCGCATGCGAATCAATATCGGCTTTTTCGCCTGCCGGGACACGGATCCGAAGATCATCGAATTTTTGATGATATTTTTTTGATGCCCGCAATTGTGCTTCGGTTTGCGCCATAGGTAATCCACTCCTTTAATGATATTAGTATACATTACCTCAAATAGTAAATCAACAATATGTGTCCCCATATATTGCACAAAAACAGCTACGATAATTTAGTGAAAAAGCCAGGTTGATATGTGTCCGCACATATGCTATAATAGCCACAGAAAACAAAACAACGGCAGTGTACAGAGGGGGCAACCTCTGTACACCTACGAAGGTGAGTGAGCACCTACATAGCGGTATAGCCGCGCCGTCGGGGATATTATACCCTTTTTACAATTGGTTTTCAAGGGGATGTTTCCGGCGGTTGTACATAACATCCATGTACATCGTGTAGGTATCCACCTGCACGATGTTTTGCTTTGATACCAGGAAAGGAGCAAATATCGCAATCCCCACACCCAAAATCAAAACATTTATTACATGGAGGAACAAAAAATGACCGAACAGAAAAACCACAAGGTCTTCGAATTTGCATTTGAAGACACCCCCGAATTGATAATCGACAAGTATTACATTATCAAGCTCGACTTGATGATGCGTCCTGAGGAAGAGTTTGTAGTGCGCACTTACTGTGGCACGTTGGAAGAGATCGGAAAGCTGATCAACAGCCTGGACCAGAATGAATGGAACCGCCACTACTATGAAAGCACCATCGCCGCCTGGGAGGCTTGGCAGGAGGGGGATAAAATGGCACTGCATCATGTGGGCGCCAACGTCGAACCCTTGCTGATCCCGGCTAAGGAACTGTGCCGGTCCGCCTATCTGCTGGATGAGGCCCAGTGGAGCTATACCGATAAATTCGGCTGCACCATGCTGGCATCTGCTGATACCGCAGATGTGCACCAGGTGCTGTTGTATAGGGGCCGCTTTTTCCGTTTTGCTCGCTACCAATTTGGCGGCCTCTGCCGTGTTCACTCCGATAACGGTTGGGTAGACTACCAGGTAGACGACGGAGGCGTCCCTGGTATGATTTACAAGACCGAAAACGGCGAGATCCATTCACGGCTGTATATGCTGGTGGATGAGTTTAGCACCTATCAAGCTGGCGTGGATGCCATGCAGAGCGATTATAGCATTGACTACAACAAAATTAGCCAGGAAATTTTCGTGAGATAACAAATGTCTAGAACTCAATCAAATATCATAGCACAGCAAGCCGCCTGTTTTTGTAGGCGGCTTGCATTTTGGTTGATTAGCGAAACATATCCGTGGGGCGAAAATGGCGTTCACGGACATAACTGGATTTTTGGTTGCCTAGAGTCTCTGCGCTCCTATTTAGTGTCTGTGGGATTTTGGATTCTGTTTTTTGGTGGATTTTAAAGACCCAAATTTCGCGGCACCAAATAATCGCCTATATCTTTCTATCTTTTTTCATATTTATGATCAGAGATTCCGTTTCGCATTCTGTCTGGTATATCTTTCACTCACCCAGCAATGTACAGACCGCTTTTCGTGCATTGCTCGATTGTAAACAGATCGCTGTTCGTATTAAAAGACAGAAAAGTGTGATGGGAAGGCCAACTTCGTACTTTATCTCATATTAAGACTAAGAAGATAAAACGGATGAAAAGGCCAGATCAAAGATCAAAACAAACAATCGGTATAGTGGCGAAAAAGAGGTAAAGGCATTGCTATGATGTAGCGAGATCAAGACGAGATGTTTCATTTCATTTTTTCTCGTATTCCATCATTGAACTCAAAGCAAAGCAAGCACATCTATTCGTATATTGCTCGATTGCAAGCCCACACTCTTTGCTTTCTAATGTGGTGGATAGGATGAGAAAAAGACTTCGCTTCTTTATCTCATATTTTCTCATCTTTTTTCTTGTATCATCAACAATCATGAGAGGTTTTGCGTTGCCCTGTTTTCTCATATCTTTTCAAAAAGATGAAAGTCTGCACCTATTGTTTTGCTCTTTTAGCCTGTATGACAGGTAAATTAATTTTATGTTTATCCGGTATTTTTGCTTTCTCTTATTTATGTTAATACAATTTTCGCAAAATCCGCTGAAAAAGAGGGTTCCGACCCCCCATTTAGGGTTCCCGAAAAAATGAAATAGGGTTCCGCAACCAATTTCATGGTAACGGCGGTAGTATATCGGGAGGTTCCGAATATCTTATCAAATTATCTTCTTAAAGGGGGCCGGGTTCCCGGGAACCCCCCTCCTAAAAATCAAATTCTGCAAAAATGTTCGTACTTTTATTGATTCAGCTAGGGTTTTCAAACTTTTTTCTTTCGGGAACCCTAGTTTTTCCCTCGTTTTCCTTCATAATCAATTTAACTCAAACCAACCAAATGCGGTGCGACACCAAGGTGTCGCCTTTTATTTTGCCAAAGCCTCTACTTTGTTTTTTGTTGTGAATTCCCGTTGTGCGCATAATAAAAGTGAGCCTGCTTCGTGGCCGCAGCGGAGTCGGTGGGAAGTAAACACATCAAACGATCCAACCAAGGAGGTGGATACTATGAAACAATTTGAGGCTTTCCCGGATCTGATGACAGTGCCGGAAGCCGCAGAAGCGTTACGAGTATCCGCTTCTGTCGTGGAGGAACTGATCAAAAATCGAGAAATTACATATGTGGCAATCGGAGAAACCAAACTCGTACGCAAATCAGATTTAACAAACTATGTTGAAAAGCAAACCCACTTGTGTTATGATGCATCCACGAAGATGCATCTTGACAATTCAACAGAAGCGGATCTTATGCCATTATCGGAAGGAGAATCTGATATGGCAAACAGAATCAATCAAGCCGTTATGATTAACGGCAAAAAGTGCTGGGTAACTGCCAAGACTGCTCAGGAATTTGCGGATAAAGTCGCAAATCTTTTGACAGGCAGCGTCCAGCAAAAAAGCAAGCATCCCTTTTCCGAGTATGCGTGGAATTGGTTCAACACTTATTCCCTGCCCAACATCGCCACCGTTACAGCAGTAACTTATCGACGCCAGATTGAAAAGTATCTGATCCCCACCTTTGGGGAACTGGCCGTGGAGGATATCACCTCGGACCATGTGCAGCAGATGTTCAATAAAATGCATGTGGCCAAAGCCACGAAAGATAAGACCAGGACGGTCCTGAATCAAATTTTAGAGGCAGCTTTGGAAGACAAGCTGATTGATGCGAATCCTGTGAAATCCCGCAAGGTCAAAGTTGTTGGTGACGCCAGCAAGGCCACACCGCCTTACAGCGTCGAGCAAATGGAGTATTTGATCGAACATCTGGAGGATGTGAAAAACAACCGTGACCGGGCGTTTCTCGCGGTCATGGCTCTGCATCCGTTGCGTTTGGAAGAGGGATTGGGTCTGAAGGGAGCAGATATTAACCGCATTGATAAGGAAATCACCATCCGCAGGGCGGTGACGCATCCTGACCGCAATCAGCCGGAAATTAAGGATACCAAGAATGCTGTAAGTCGTCGTACTATCGGATTGGCCGCTATCGCCTTGGCGCATATTCCAGAGACACCGGCAGACGAATTTGTTTTTGGAGGAAAAAAACCTCTTTCTTATACCGTTGTGCGCAGAATGTGTCAACGCATTCAGAAGGATACTGGCTTTGAGGAAAATATCACACCGATCCGGTTTCGGACGACTGTATTGACCGATATGTACGATGTAACCAAAGACCTCAAAGCAGTGATGGATGCCGGAGGACATGCCCAGATGTCGACAAGCGTCAAGCACTACATCAAAGGACGTCAGACAATTCATGCGGCGACAGACGCTGTCGAGCGCCGTTATACGTCCAAAGCCAAAGAAGTTGGATAAAAGTTGGTAAACAGAAATGCCGAAAACCTATTGCGGCACAAGGGCTTTCGGCATTACAAAGCACCAAAAAGTTGGTGCGGTAGTTGGAAAAAGGCGCAAAATCTGGGAACGAGGTCATCTCGCCCTCAAGTTTTTGCCCGTAAAAGTTCGTAGAAGCAAAGAAAAACCGCTTAAATCTTGCGATTTAAGCGGTTTTTTGTGGAGCTGCTAGCCAGATTTGAACTGGCGACCTCATCCTTACCAAGGATGCGCTCTACCGGCTGAGCTATAGCAGCATTTGTCAGACAGCTTTGCCATTATATAATAGATATTCTCGATTGTCAAGCCTTTTTTCGAAAAATTTCTCGCACCGATATTGTCCAAAAAAGATTACCTTTTGACTTGATTATTCTGTCACAAAATACTATAATAATTTTTAGAAAACATACATGTTGGAGGTATTCCCATGAACATACAGCAGCTTTTGCAGGGCACAGATTGCTCTTGCGGCAAGCATCACTCCTGCGACATCAAGTTTGTCGCCATTGAAAAGGGTGCAATTTCTCACCTGACTCATCTGACCGAAGGCTACAAGTCCGTTCTGCTGGTGGCCGACGAGAACACTTACGGCGTCGGCGGTGCCAAGACCGAAGCCGCCCTGGGCGAAAGATTGGCAAAAAAGGTTATCTTTAGCGGCAAGACTATTCTGATTCCCAACGAAGATGCGGTAGCCGCCGTGGACAAGGAAATGGACGGTATTGATCTGATCGTTGGTCTGGGCTCCGGCGTTATTCAGGATCTGTGCAAATATGTGTCCCAGACCAGCGGTGTTCCCTACTTCATCGTCGCAACCGCTCCCTCTATGGACGGCTATGCATCCACCGGTGCTGCTATGATCATGGGTGGCATGAAGGTCACCTACCCTGCCCATGTGCCCAGCGTCATTTTGGCGGACACCGAAATTCTGAAGGATGCACCCATGGAGATGATCCAGGCCGGTTACGGCGATATTGTGGGCAAGTTCTCCGCTTTAAATGACTGGAAGTTGAGCCACATAGTCCTGGGTGAAAGCTTCTGCCAGGAGAATTATGACCTCATCGAGCAGATGCTGAAGAAGACCCTTTCTCTGGCGGAAGGCTTGGTAAACCGGGACGAGGAAAGTGTTCGGGTTTTGATGGAAGCTCTGGTCATCGTGGGCATTGCCATGGCATTTGTGGGTTCTTCCCGGCCTGCCTCCGGCAGTGAGCACCATTTGTCTCACTACTTTGAGATCGTGGGCATCGTGCGGAACGAGGATTACTTCTGCCACGGCATCGATGTTGCCTACTCCACTGTTGTCACCGCCGCCCTTCGAGACGAAATTCTGGCCAAGCCCTGGCCCGACACTCAGTTCCGCCCCACCCGGGAAGAATATGTGGCCGAGGTTAGCCGTATTTATGGTCCTGTTGCCGAGGGCTGTATTGCCCTGCAGGACAAGGTTGGTCTATACAACAAGGATATGATCTCCGTCTACAAAGCGAAGGAGGCCGAGATCCGCGCGGTTTTGGCAGAAGTCCCCAAGGCCTCCGAGATTGAAGCCATGCTGAACGCCGTGGGTATGGATATGGCCGAATTCTACGCGCTGTACAGCAAGGAAAAGATCGCCGATGCCATCCTTTATGCCAAGGAGCTGAAGGACCGCTACACCGTGCTGTGGCTGTACTACGATCTGTTTGGCAATCAGTAATGTAATACGCAAAAACACGGGTGCGATGCACCCGTGTTTTTTATTCTTGTGTTACCTTTGGGGGACGTTTGGTCAGCATCAGGCCGGCTACCAAGGCGGTAAAGGGGGCGACGGTTACCAGGCCAAAGCTGCCAATCACGGTATCCATGATCTCAGAAGCCACATACTTATAATTGAGGATGTGGTCGATGGGGGTTCCCTGAGCCATGTACACCATCAAGGATGTGATATAGCCGCCGGAATAGGCAAGCAGCAGCGTGGTGGTCATAGTGCCCATAGCGGCTCTGCCAACATTCATACCGGAACGAGCGGCTTCTTTCCAATCCATTCCCGGTTTCTTGTCTACAACTTCCCGGACTGCAGAGGTAATATCCACAGACAAATCCATCATAGCACCGGAAGCTCCAATGAATATGCTGCTCATAAAGATTGCCGTCAGATCCAGGTGCTCATAGCCACTATACAGCAGGGATTCCGAATCCGGCATTACCGCGCCGTGGATCTTGAACAGATCGGTAAACACAATGCCCAAAATACAGGTTGCCAGGATGCCCAGCAGGGAGCCCAGGGCAGCCACCACCGTACGCTTATCGAAGCCATAGACGAAGAAAATGATCACGCCCGTCAGCAGCACTGTGATGCCGATACCCACCCAAACCGGAGAGTACCCTTTCAGATATGCCGGGATCAGGATTTTCCAGACCGTCAGTATGGTGATGACAAAGGAGAAAATCGCCTGCAGGCCGTTCTTTCCCGCTACGATGATCAGCAACAGGAAGAATGCTGCCAGCAAAATTACCTCTTTGTCCAGTCGGTAATGGTCTGTCATGACGCAGGATGCGATGGCATAGCCGTTGATTACAGCACCTTCGAAATCCGGAACGTCCTCAACGCTCTTACAGCTGATCCGAACGAAGGCTTCGTCACCTACCTGATAGATCTTATCCTCAGCCATAGAACCGCTGAGGAAATTCACGCCTTCAATCTCACAGCCTTTGAAAATGCCATCCTTGATCCGCAAGGTGCAGGTTTGCTCACCAAATTGGATCAAGCCAGAGGTATGGACCATGGAATTATCCACCGCAACGACCTCTACTATAGCCCGTTGGGCCTCCTGATAGATAATGGCATCTTCGTAGCCTGTGGGGATCAGCAGCAATATTGCGATCAGTATCACACCGATAATGAGCATTTGCAGCGTGGTTTTATCGAAAAATTTTCGTATCATCTTGGACCCCATAACACAGTAGCCACAGAATATTCTGTGGCTACTGCTGTTTCCTTATTTTACGTTGGTCAGCTCGGCCATCTTGAAGAAGATGTCGGTATTGTCATAGTAACCGTCGAACAATTCAGAGCCTGCGCCGATGGCGAACACGGCAGTAGGCAGACCAGTGTGGACATAGGAACCAAAGTTCAGACCGCACTTGTTGGCCAGAATATGCGTAATGGTAACGGTCAGAGGCTCGTACTTATCGTACTTCAGCTCTTCTTCCTCGTTTGCATTTCTATCTGCACCAAATTGCATGGTCTTGTTGTATGCGTCCACCAGCAGATTGTACTCATACTCATTCAGCTGCAGGCTGCCCTCCTTAGCCATTGCAAAGTTCTTGGGAACCTTCAGACCGAACAGCTCTTCAATGTCAGCCAAAACAGTTTGGAGGTCAGTATTATTCTCTCTGTACTTGGCAACATAGTCAGAGTTGAAGGTGGAGTAAGAAACCTTCTGGCTGGCCAGGTTGTTCAGGAAGGTATCGTAGTCAGTACCTGCGTAACCCAGGGAGAAGCCGCCGGTCTCGTGGTCACCGGTAACGATGATCAGAGTATCGTCGGGATGCTGCTCATAGAACTTCAGAGCCTCACGGACAGCATTGTCCAAAGCGATCACTTCATTGACAGCAGTGGCTGCATCGTTGGCGTGGCAAGCCCAGTCGATCTTGCCGCCTTCGACCATCATGAAGAAGCCATTTTCATTGTCCAGCATCTCGATGCCCTTGGCAACATAGTTCGCCAGACCCCACTCACCTTCCTCACGGTCGATTTCGTAGTCCATAGCATCCACGAAGTCCATATCCTTAGCAACCAGGTGCTCAGAAATAACGATAGTCTTGCCATCGCCGGGCTTCAGAGCCTCAGCTTCAGCCTGGGTTCTGACGACCTTATAACCAGCCTCGGCAGCCTGGGTATACAGGTCCTTGCTACTACTCATGGAACTGGAAGCTTCGCGGAAGCCACCGCCTGCAAAATAATCAAAGCCGCTGGCGATCAGTTCCTGACCGATGGCATAGTACTCGTTTCTGGATGTCTGGTGGGCATAGAATGCACCGGGGGTGGCGTGGTTGATATTCACACTGGTGACCACACCGATCTTATAGTCCTTCTGTGCCTTCAGCTTCTCGGCAATAGTCTCAAACTTAGTAAAACCGCCGATATCAATATTCAGTCGGCCACTGTAAGTCTTATTACCGGTGGCAATGGAGGTAGCAGTAGAGGAAGAGTCAGGAGCAAAGGAGGTGCTGTCATAGGTCTGAGCGGAGCCGGTCACGGGGAAATCCATAAAGCTCAGGTTGTTCTGGCTCTTCAGAACAGCAGGATACTTGTTGTTATTCGCCTGAATGGTCAGGTAGTAATTGGTGACCTGGATCTGGGGATAGCTCATGCCGTCACCGATAAACAGGAAAACATACTTGGGCAGCTTGACGGCCGCCTGGCCATCGCCGGAGCCTGCGGGAGTTTCTGCACAGCCCATAGCCAGCAAAGAGATCATCAGGCTCAGAACCAGCAGCATAATTACGCGTTTTTTCATGATTCATACTTCCTTTCTGTTGTTGGGGATGCGTTAATTAAATCGCCTTGCAGACGAAGGGCTCATCGGTGTGGCAGATCCACTGCTCTTGAGGCAGATCATAGCGGACATTGCGCATTACGAAATCGCCGCCTTCTGTCCAGCACTTGATCAGCGGTGCGTCTGTGCGCTTGTTGACGCTGACATTTTCCAGCAGAATCCGATCCACATGGGCAGTGTGCAGGAATGCGGTATTTTCCACCTCATCCCGGAAGGACACATCGATATTGCGCATGGTCAGAGTGATGGGCACATCCTTGGAGCCGTAAGCGGTCAAGGGCATGCCAATGCCGGTAGCCTGGATATTCTCGAACTTCACGGATTCCAGGGGTCTGTGGGCCTGCCAGCGCTCATTACCGGAGTAATTGTAGTGCAGGAAACGGTCTACATTGTCCACCGTGCAGTTTTCAATGATGATGTTGCCGGGCTGCTCGGGGATGTCCACGGAGAAGTCGGCATAGTAAGTAAAGACGGAGAGCATGTTCACACGCTTAGGAATATGTGCTTGGGCACCGCTCTTCTTCTCTTCCAGACTCAGGCTACCACGGAAAAAATACTTGGCAGGGCCAAAGAACTTGCAATCCCGGATTAGCGCATTGGTGCCGCCGAAACGCAAGCCGGAGCAAGCGGTGTTACAGATACAGTTGCTAACCAGGGTGTTGACATTGCCGAAGCCGGCCACGCAATCATCACCGGTGTAGAATTCGCTGTTCATAATCCGCAGATTGGTGCAGCAGGTGCAGTGAATACCGTCGTGACCGGCCAGCACCGTAACGCCGTCCATTACAATATCTGTGGAGAAGAAGACGCTGTGCGCCCAGTCGCCGGTGTTACGAATGGTGTAACCACGGAAGGTAACGCCGTGGCAATCGTGCATGCTGATACCGTGAGGACCTCTGTAACGCTCCTCGCCGATCTCATCGTAGCAATCCTGGCCGTCGATGACAGAGCCGGGCTCGCCGATGATGGCAATATTTTCAGCAGCATAAGCACGGATGATGCCGTTATTCCAGCGGCCGCCGGCCTTGACCATGAAGTCATAGCAGCGCTGAACACCCTTGACAAAGGGCTCCCAGGGCTTGTCGGTCAGCTGGTCTGCAGGCAGAGGCTCCAGCTCATCCTTGTGAATAAAGCAGTAGTCCTCCGGATCTCTGGTACCGTAAACTTCCGCACCGGAGCGCAGTAGCAGCGTGGTGTTGGAACGTAGGCGGACACCGCCGATGTAGTAGCGGCCGGCAGGTACTTCCACGGTAGCACCGCCCAGCAAAAAGGCCTTGTCCAAGGCCGCCTGGAAAGCAGCGGTCTGCACCTCAGGGCTATTGGGCGTTGCGCCCATTTCCAGAACAGAAATTACAGGTTTCGCCATAATATGCCTCCTTAAACCAGCTGGAATTTTTCGGTCAGGACGAAATGATCCGCATGACCGATCATGAGAGTAAAGTCGCCCTTTTCGGAAATATGCCGGCCCTCCATATCGTAGAAGCGCAGCATTTCTTCTGTGACCGTAAAGGAAACAGTCTTTTCCTCGCCGGGCTCCAGGCTGATCTTCTCAAAGGCGATCAGCTGCTGCACCGGGCGCACCACAGAGCCAACCAAATCCCGCATGTACAGCTGCACGACCTCCTTGCCTGCTCTGTCGCTGTCGTTGCGAACCTTGACGCTGACCTGGATATTGCTATCCATGGTCATCTCACGGGAAGAAAGGATCAAGTCACTATACTGGAAGTTGGAATAACTCAGGCCATAACCGAAGGAATACAGCGGAAGCGTTGCGCAGTCGATGTAGTCCGATGCGTAGCCTCTGTGATCCGGCTGGCTGCGCCAGCGGGGGCGGCCGGTATTGGGGTGGTTGTAGTAAATGGGGCACTGACCCACATTGTGGGGGAAACTCATGGTCAGCTTACCGCAGGGATTGCGCTTGCCGAAGATCAGCTCTGCAGCAGCGTTGCCGCCTTCTGTGCCGGGGAACCACATGGTAAGAATCGCAGGGGCGATCTTATGCAGCAAGGACACATCCAGAGGCCGTCCGTTGAACAGCACGACCGCAGTATTGGGGTTGGCAGCAATCACCTGCTTTGCCAGTTCTTCCTGCATGCCGGGCAGACGCAGGTCAGTACGGCAGTTACCTTCACCGCTGTAATTCTGAGGCTCACCAAGGCAAAGGATCACTGCGTCGGCTTCCTTTGCTGCTGCTACGGCTTCTGCAAAGCCGGCAGTATCGTTATCGTCCCACAGATTGCCACAGCCCACCGCTGTGACCACCTTATCATCACCCAGCAGTGCGGTTACGCCCTGCAGTACGGTGGTGGTATCCTCATCCTTGCCGTTGCAGCTCCAGAAGCCGTTGATGCCGTGGTTATCCGCAAAGGGACCGATGACCGCCACCTTGTTAAGCTTCTCGCTCAGGGGCAGCAAACCGTCATTTTTCAGCAAGACCGCCGACTCCGCAGCCGCCTTTTTGACCACGGCTCTGTGCTCGTCGCAGAGGAACAGGCGCTCAGCCAGCTCTGCGTCAGCACCATGGTAGGGATCATCAAACAGACCCAGCTGATCTTTGAACTTGAGGACACGCATGACAGCTGCATCCAGCTGTTCCTCAGTAAAGATACCCTCTTTGATCAGTGCTTCCAGATGATGGAAGTAGCCGCTGGAGCACATCTCAATATCGCAAGTGTTCTCAAATGCCAGCTTGGCAGCTTCCTTCTGATCTGCCGCCACACCGTGGGGCAGCAGTTCGCCGATGGCATTGTAGTCGCTGATGACCACACCGTCGAAGCCCCATTCCTGCCGCAGGATCTTCTGCATCAGCATGGGATTAGCGATGGACGGAATGCCATTGAGGGAGTTGAAAGAAGGCATAACCATGGGTGCGCCGGCATCCAGACATGCCTTGTAGCCAGGCAGGTAATACTCCCGCAGTTCCCTTTCAGAAACTTCCACCAGGTTATAGTCTCTGCCGGCTTCTGCGCCGCCGTAGCCTGCGTAATGCTTCACGCAGGTGGCAAGATTGCCGGGCTTTTCCATGCCGTCACCGTGGAAGCCACGGATCTGGGCGGCTGCCAGTGCGCCGGTGACCAGAGGTTCTTCGCCGCAGGTCTCCATGACCCGGCCCCAACGGGCATCCCGGACATAATCAACCATAGGTGTAAATGTAACCTGGACGCCGCTGGCAGAGGCCTCCCGGGCTGCTACCCGGGAACATTCCTCAGCGATTTCAGGGTCAAATGAACATCCCAGGCCCAAGGGGATGGGGAAAATGGTGCGATATCCATGGATCACATCCATCATAAAGGACATGGGGATCTTATTGGGATCGTTCTGCAGATGCTTATCCTGAATGTCCTTCATTTCCTGGACGGAAGCAAAGTTCAGGATGCTGCCTGCTGCTGCCAGATCTTCATCGGTCAGTCCTAATTTTGCCTTAGGACCGGTGATCTCCGCAGTGGTTTTGGTATATAGGGCTGCGTTATACTGTGTCAGCTGTCCGATCTTATCATGAATAGACATCTGAGACAGGAGTTTTTCTAGTCGATTCATCAGATTCTCCTCCGTTTCAGTAATCACCAGGCAGAAGCAACTGCGTCCTTCATATCCCGGTCGCCATGCCAGTCGGGGTTACGGTTCAGCTGTCGTACCTTTTCCACATCCATTTTCGGCTTGCGGTCGGGGGTCAACAAGCCGTTGATCTCCTGCATGACATCCGTCAACTGGGTGTAGCAGTAGCCCTGGTTGTAGGGAATCTCCACCATTGCGTCCATAGCTTCCTTGAACCGGGCGAAGAAGGCCTCTTCGTCGGTAACCTTGCCATGGTAGCCCCAAGTATTCATACCGCCCATCTCGCCCTGAGGTCCGATGTTTTCAAAAGCGATGCCACCGAATTCGGTGACCATGAAAGCTTCGTGTCCGCTGGTCTTATGGCCGTCGGCATAGCAGCGCAGAGCATCGCAGGTGCTGCGCTCCACATACTCCCGGTCGCCAAAATGCTCGTCCAGGATCCGCTTCTCGGCTGCGTAGTCATGCAGGGCACAGATATCGGTATGCATCTGCTCCCAACCATCGTTGCCGGAGCAAAGTCTGGTGCCGTCGGCTGCCTTGGTCATAAAGTACAGCATGGAAGCGGTATTCTGCTGACGGGGATTGTTCAGAATATTGGGCACGCCCCAGCTTTCGTTCAGGGGCACCCAGGTAATGATACAGGGGTGGTTGAAGTCCCGGCGGATGAACTCCAGCATGGTAGCGGAGAGGTTTTCCACCGTTTCATCGGTATAGGCGTAGGGGCTGGGCAACTCACCCCAGACCAGGACGCCCATTTTATCAGCCCAGTAGTAGTAACGGGGATCTTCCACCTTCTGGTGCTTACGGGCACCGTTGTAGCCAAAGTTGATGGTCCACTTCAGGTCTTCCTGAATGGCTTCGTCGCTGGGAGGTGTGATCAGCGTATCCGGCCAGTAGCCCTGGTCCAGGATCAGACGCTGATACAGGCGCTTGTTGTTCAGATAAATAACACCGTCACGGACCTCGACCTTACGCATACCGAAGTAGGTATCCACCATATCCAGCTGCTCACCGTCGCCGATGACCTTGACCTTCACATCGTAAAGGGCGGGGTTGCGAATACTCCACAGCTCCACAGGAATATGGGTAACATTGATGTTCATGTCGATGGTGACCACAACGCTGCGGTTTACGGTGGAGGCGATGACCTCCCGAATCTGATTGCCCCGCAGGCTTACATCCAGGGACACATACACCTTCTCATCGGGCTTGCGGTTAAGCATGATCTCTGCGTAAGCAAAGCCCTTGTCGATATCGGGGGTAATATGTACATACTCTACATACAGGTCGCTGACAGCTTCCAGGTACACAGTCTGCCAGATACCGCTGGTGGGGGTATACCAGCAGCCCATCAGGCCGCGGTTCCAGTTCTGCTTGCCACGGGGCTGCACAGGATCGGGACGGTCTACAACACGGACACACAGGTCATTTTCACCGTCCACCAGGAAGGGCGTGATATCCAGGGCGAAGGGGGTATAGCCGCCCTTATGACCGCCCACAGCCTGGCCGTTCACATAGACCATAGCCTCGAAATCTACGGCGCCGAACCGCAGCAGAATTCGTCTTCCCTGCATATCGGCAGGCACGGTAAAGCCCCGGCGGTACCAGATCACAGGATGGATCTCATCGTTGGGGCCGATGCCGCTGGCTTCACACTGATAGCAGAAAGGCACCACAATATTCTTATCCAGCGGATAACCGGTGCGATACCAGCCCTCTGCCAGGCCTACATCTGCATCGTCAAAGGCAAACTGCCAGGTTCCGTTCAGGTTGTAAAAGGTATCTCTCATGAAATCCGGGCGGGGATGTTCAGGTCTGGGAAGCAATACATTTTGATTGTTCATTGTTATTACCCCTTTTTATATACTTTGGCAAAACCAATTATTCTCTTATTCAGTCACTTCGGATTTTTCTTCCTCTTCGATGTATTCCTCGTCATCTTCTTCGGAGAAATCTTCTTCCTCTTCGTACTCTTCGTACTCTTCATCGAAGTCTTCGTCGTCTTCTTCCTCTTCGACATCTTCTGTCTCAGGTTGCACTTTTTCGGAATCGTCCTCCATGACATTTAAGGCATGGTTATAAAAACAGGTGCCCAAAATGCCAGGAACCGTAATACCCAAAAGGAAAACCAGGATCGTCAGAGTTGCCATATAGTAGGCAAGCAACAACGGCAAAATGAGGGTCAACGCCATACCTAAGGTACGGATCGGGAACGCAATGATCCGGGTAAAGGAAAATACGATGGTATCCTTGATGGTCAGTTTATACCGGGACTGGAGCACGAACACCCAGCACAGGCTCAAAATGGCGATAAAAGCCAGCACCGGTACCAATAGATTCAGATACTTCAGGCTGTCATTGTTCAGCGAGTTCAACGCCCAATAGTCCAGGGTCAGAATTGCAAAAACACCCAGGTACATCAGCCAAATCAGCGTGGCCTGCTTGAAATTCTCTTTAAATGCGGAGAAAAACGTCCTGGTGATCTGCTCCTCCTCATCCCGGTAGATCTGCACCAGAACCTTGTGCATGGCAGAGAAAGATGCACCGATGGTAAAGATCGGCAAACTGGTGATAAATACCAGAAAATTTAACCACATCAGTTCCATCAATTTGACGGAAAACTCATAAAATTTGGCACCACGACCGCTGAAAAACTCCATAAAATCCCTCTTTGTGTAAAAATGCTTACGCGGAACAGGCGAAAGCCGGTCAAATACCGGCCTTCACCGTTCCGTTACAATTACTGATTATTTTCTTTCTGCTCCATTTGGATCAGATTGTTCTTAGCCCAAATGGCATACTCTGCCCATTCTTCCGGATGGACAAATGCTTCTTTATCCCCTGCCGCCACCAGCTTGTAGCGCTCGGAGGTGTGGTTATGCTGCATGTGGTTACCCAGGAAGATATCCACCTTTTCTTCGCAAAGACGATCCATGGCCTTCTTGAAATCCTCCCGGAGGGAGAAAGGCAGATCATACTTTTCCAGGAAGCTGCGGCACATGGTATTGATACCCATACCGCCGTGGAGGCCTGCGCGATAGGTCTTCTCGCCATCGGTCACATTGAAGAAATAGGAAAGCGCACCGGGGGTATGACCAGGGGTGGCAACACAGGTAACGGTGGTATTACCGATGGTCATGCTGTCGCCGTCAGTCCACAGGATGTCCGGCTCAAAGACCTCGGTATATTCCATCTTCAATTCCTTGGCGTAAGTCAGATCCAGCTCGCCATTGGCGTACTGCCGGTCTGCAAGACCCAATACGGTCTTTGCGCCGGTCAGCTCTACCAATGCTCTGGTAGCACCCAAGTGATCAATATGACCGTGGGTGTGGAAAATATACTTTAGATTCTTGGGATCCAAGCCCAGCCGGTGCATGCCGTCAATAACCAGGTACAGCGAATGCTGATAGCCACTGTCGAACATAATCAGGCCGTCACCGGTGTCCACGATATGGGTAGAAGCCGGCTCCGTGCCCACGAAATACAGATTACCAAAGATACGGAAGGGCGGAAATGCGCCAACCCAGGGTTTCACAGCCATAGTGTTTTCTCCTTACTGCAGGTTCAGCCAAGCAACTTCTTCGTCGGTCAGTTCGATCTCGATAGCAGCGATGTTCTGGTCGATCTGGCCCTGGGTTACAGGGCTGGACAGTGCGAACACGTCGAACTTCTGGTTGTAGATCCAAGCCATAGCTGCCTGGGCGACAGTAATGCCCTTCTTCTCAGCCAGTTCTTCACATCTTCTCAGACGCTCCAGGTTGCTGTCGCAGTAGTAGCCGATGATACCGGGCTCGTCCATGATCTTCTTGGCATCCTCGGGGTTACTGCTCTTGAATGCACCGGAGAAGAAGCCTCTTGCCAGGCTGGAGTAAGCAAACACAGGCATATTGTTCTTGGCATACCAGGCTCTTGCGTCCTCATTCTCGGGACCGGAAATGGTGACGCAGGGGTCGCTGAACTTAGCATCGCAGCGCCAGGGGTCAGTAACCTGCTCGGCCAGACCAAAGTTGGGGCTGGAAACACGGAAAGGCTCCAGGCCGTGCTTGGCAGCATACGCATTGGCCTGCTCGATGCGCTGATGGGTCCAGTTGGAGCCACCGAAGACCTTGACCTTGCCTTCATTGTACAGGCGGTTCATGGTTTCCACGATCATGCCGATGTCGGCATTCTGATCGTCGCGGTGCAGCATGTAAATGTCGATGCAGTCGGTGTTCAGCTTAGCCAGGGAGTCATGGGCATCGGAAAGCATATCATAGTCGGTGACGCGGGCTCTCCACTGGTTGGGGTGGGCGCACTTGGTAATGATGACGCACTCGTCACGAATGCCACGCTCATCCATCCACATACCGGTGATTTCTTCACCGTAGTGGTGGGCGCAGTCAAAGGTATTGATGCCGGCAGCATAGATCTGATCCAGCAACTCAAATGCAGCCTGCTTTTCAGCATCGCCGGCACCGGGAGCAACAGCAGCGAACAGCTTGGGGGTGGCGGTACCAAATACCAGCTTGGAAACCTTCTTATTCAGTCCTTCGATCTTACCGTACTTCATAATCGTTTCTCCTTACATATTCACAACATTGGTGGGGTTGCCGGACAGGTAGGCCTT
Organism: Oscillospiraceae bacterium; assembly: GCA_017624715.1. GTDB lineage: Bacteria > Bacillota > Clostridia > Oscillospirales > Oscillospiraceae > Faecousia. Next base: position 49,014 of record JAGAMN010000043.1, on the reverse strand, counting down.
CAGATTATCCAGGGAGTAGGACACCAGGCGCTGTCTGCCCTCCAGGGCGGACCAGCTGATGTGGGGGGTGAAGAACACGTTGGGGCAGCTTAAGAGAGGATTGTCCATTGCGATGGGCTCGTCACGGACTGCATCCAGGCCTGCGGCATAGACCTTGCCGGACTTCAGAGCGTCGGCCAGATCCTCTTCCACCACCAGTGCGCCACGGCTGTTGTTGATAATGATAACGCCGTCCTTCATTTTTGCGATGGTGTCCTTGTTGATCATATTCTCAGTCTCAGCGAACAGGGGGCAGTGCAGAGCGATCACATCAGCATTCGACAGAACGGTATCCAGGTCAGCATACTGACAGTTCTCGTTGATCAAGTTGGGGTTCTGATACTGGTCATAAGCCAGGACCTTCATACCGAAAGCCTGAGCAACACGGGAAGTGATCTGACCGATACGGCCCAGACCGATGATACCCATGACCTTGTTCTCCAGTTCGATGCTGGGGTAATCCCAGAAGCACCAGTCGCCGGGGCCGTTCTTTCTGCCCTTGCGGACTTCTGCATCGTGGTGGGCAACATGGTTGGTGATCTCCAGCAGCAGAGCAATGGCGTGCTGGCCGATGCCCTCAGTGCCGTAGGAAGGTACGTTGGCAACGGGAATGCCCATCTGGGCAGCGGCCTTGAAGTCCACAGTGTTGTAACCGGTAGCGATAACGCTGATAAACTTCACATTGGGGCACTTTTCCAGGTCTTCCTTGGTGACCACGGTCTTGTTCAGGAACACGACTTCAGCATCACCGATGCGCTCGACAACCTGCTCAGGCATGGTTCTTGCGTAACGGGTCACTTCGCCGTATTTTTCAAATTCGCTCCAGTCGATTTCGCCGGGATTCTCCCGGGGGTGATCCAAAATTACAATTTTCATTGATATATCCTCCCCTATTACTTGATATTTGCCAGGACATCCATCTCTTCCCGATAGCCCTTCAGGAAGAAGTCCTTGTCGGTAGCGGTCCACAGCACATTGCAGCCCATGTCGCGATACTTCTGTGCCAGCACTTCGTTGTCGCAGAAGATGCCGCAGGACTTACCGTAGCTGTTGCTGATGTCAAAGATCTTCTGGATAGCCTCCATCATGACGGGAGTGCCGATCTGCTTGGGAGTGCCCAGCATAACAGACAGATCGTAAGGTCCGATCATAACAGCGCTGATGTACTCGCCATAGGTTTCCAGCATCTTAGGCAGCAGGTCGATACCCTCCTGGGACTCGATCTGGGGCATCAGGAAGCGGGTCTTACCGAAGTCGTCGAAGGCTTCACCGGCACGCCACTGGCCGTGACCGCCGCAGCCCTTACGGCCTGCGGGATAAAACAGCAGCGCATCGATCGCGTCCTTCAGCTGCTCCAGGCTCTCAGTTCTGGGGATCATGACACCGTCAGCGCCCATGTCAATGGTCTTGGCGATCAGGTGGTACTTGGTATCCTGCACGCGATAGAAAATGGGCAGACCCATCAAACGGGCAATCTGGAACATGGGGATGGAGTTTTCGGTGTTAAACACGCCGTGCTCACCATCCAGCAGCACAAAGTCCAGATCATCACGGTTCATCTGCTCCAGCAGCAAGGGGCTGTTGAGCATGGACATGGTGGTGCCGACTACTTTTTCTCTGTTGGCCAGCTTGGCGGCCAGTCTTTCGTACTTGTTCATGGTTCTTAACTCCATTTCTTATAAAATTTTCTTGGTTTCTCCGGGCAACAGGCTAAACACGCCGGCTGCAGTCTTGATAAAGAGTTCTGTGTTGGTGGGGTTATAGGCGACGCTACCGTCAGCGCTGTAGATCATCTGCTTCCAGGCGGTAACATAGTCGTAGATTTCAATGTTGGTGGCATACCAGATATCCTCACGGCCACCGATATACTCACCGAATTCCTCGATGATGTTCCAGTTATCGTTATCGTCAAATTCGTAGCTGTGGCCCCACAGATAGAACACCATGGGTGTCCAGTTCCGCTTGTCTTCCACAAAACGCTGTGCCAGCTTCATGAGCTTGGGATTGCCGTGATGGCAAGTGCCTGCCCAACGCAGCCAGTCAGAAGGAAGATCGAACTTCTCGGTGGAAACGACCGCTCTTGCATAGGCAATGCCGCAAGCCTTCAGCGCTGCCACCACATCGTCATTGTATGTACCGAAGGGATATGCCAGGCCTCTTACAATGCCGCCGTAAATCTCTTCCAGACGTTTTCTGTCCTCCAGGACTTCCTGGACACAGACGCTGGCAGGCAGGTGATCCAGGAACGGGTGGGTCACGCCGTGGCAGGCGATCTCCATTCCGCTGTCTTTGTGCAGCTCGGTGGATTGCTTTACCGTCAAGCGGCGATGGCCGCAGCCCATAGAGCCCACGGAGCCTTCGGGGGGAAACTGTCCGCTGTTGATGTTGAAGGTGCCTTTCAGACCGTACTTCTTCATGGTTTGCACAAGTCTTACATCCGCCTCAACATTGTCGTCGTAGCTCAAGGTCACGACCTTTACTTTGCCGCCGGGGAAGCGCATAAACATACTTGCCATAATAACCTCCTTGCCAATATCCGTTTGATGAAATGAATCTTATTTCACCCTATATTGTATCAATGACAGTTGCGGTAGTCAACAGGGGAAATGCCAGATATTTTCTTAAATGCACGCCGAAAACTGGAATCGGACGAATAACCCACCGCTTCGGCCACCTCGCCGATGCGCAGATCGGTGGTTTCCAGCAAAAGGCTTGCTTTATTGATACGCAATTTCTCAATCGCCGCCGAAAGATTTTCGCCGTATTCTTCCTTGTAGAGGTTGGAAACATAGTTCTCATGGAACCCGAATTCCCCAGCGATCTGTCGAATGGACAAGGCGCTGTCGGCGTAACGCTCCTGGATATATTCCCGAACCCGTACTGCCAAAATATTCTGAGAATTATTCTTTTTGGATGCGATGGCTGCTGTGATCTGATCTACGATCTCCGTCAGCGCCACAAAGAACTGCTTGATATTATTCTCATTATGCAGGGTGCTTGCTTTCTCCGGGACAGGCACGCCCTGCTTTTCCGCCGTGCTGGTAACAGCGCTTGCCACCCGGTAACGGATGCTCTGAATCGCATCCAGGGACAGCAGCTTTGCGTGGTCGTGGAAATTCTCCAGATAGATGCTTCGGATCACATTTTTGGCGTCCTCTGCCCGCCCAGCGGTCATATAATTTGCAATTTTTTCGTCAGCGCTCACCGGATAGAAGGCAACCACTTCCGATGCTTCTATCTGCGCAAAACGTCGGATATTTTTTCCGGTACTTTCGTTGTAGCGAATCACTTCCCTGGCCTGTTCATAGGAGTGGGCGATCTCATAAATGCTGGGCACTACTTCACCTACGCCGATAAGCAATGTCGTACCATACTGATATGCTACCCGGACATTAAGCAGGGAAATCACATCCTCCACCATTGCATCCGGGGCTTCATCCACTGCCATAATCGCCACAATTTGGTTGGGAAGATTATTCAGCACTTCCACCTTTGCAACCGTTTGGGTACGCAGCAGACTGGCTATCATGTCCCGAACCGACACATTTCCGGCTGTAAACAATTCGTTGCAGATTTCGTCAAACTGTACGCAAAACGCCACACAGTTTTCCTCCCGGATCAGAAGCTGTTCTTTATCCAGTGCTTTGCGCATTTCTTCCTGGCTGCGGTAGGCATTCTGTATCAACCGGGTCAAAACGCTGACCTTGTGGGTGGCGTGGATCTCATGCAGTTCCGTCCGGTAGTCACTGTTCTTTGCCACCACATGTCGGGCGTACTGACTGATCAGCTTATAGTTGACGGACCGGGACGTTTTCAGCAATTCGTCTGCAGGATCTTCACCGCGCAGCAATCCCAGGATTTCCGAAATTCTGCGGTGGTTTTTGTGGGTAAACAGGATGCACATGCCGACGCACACCAGCGCCGGGATACCAATGGCCACCAGAAGATACTCCACCAAAGCTTTGTTTTCTCCAGCCTGAGGCAAATTCGGGTAAAAAAATTCCGCACGCAAATGCTTGTTCAGCTTATACTGCGCTCCGTAGGGCGCTCCTTTTTCCTGCGACAGCTGTGCGAGTTTCTCCGTCGGAAGTTCCCCGAAATCGTGAGCATTCCGCGCTCCGCTGCTCAGAAGTAATTGATCACCGTAGTAGATGCGGAATGTGCCGCCTTTACTAACTACACTATAGAAATCCGCGAACAGCTTGTCCGTATCAATGGCCATTACCAACTGAGAAGGAACCTTGGCAACGCCTCCCACATTAATTGTCCAACGGATTTCAATCACATTTCTTTTAATGGAACCAAGCTGAACCTGCTGCACCTGGGAATAAGCGAACCCATCGCCGGCATTATACAACGCTGAAATACATTCCTTCGGTGTCTTTTCGTTCGGCCGATACAGATATTCAAAGAACATTTCTCCATTATTCATGGTTGTGTTCGACGAAATAATCCGACCGCACTGGCTATCGTAAAAATAAATCTCTGCTACTTCGGTATTCCGGGCATAGCTGTGAAACAGCTTTTGCACATCATTGCAAGCCAAAATCTCGTTGGGTTCACCAACATACTGCCTATGACAATACTCTTGGAACTCGTCCCTGACAGTTAAAAGGAAGGCTTCACTTTCCAAAAGGCTCAGCTTCTCGTCAACGCGGTCTACCGCCACAGCAAGGCTTGCGTTCTGTTCTTCCAGAATGGTTTGGGTATAGCTCCCAACAATATAGCCACACAGGGCAAGAATAGACAGAATCGGCAAAATTGCGATCAGTACATATGGTACGGCCAGCTGCGCAATCGACTTTATTTTTCTTCCCATTTGCACAGCCTCCTTTTACCTTTTTCTATAGCTGATTATTGTTTTTCTTCCAGCGTAGGAATCAGCACCGTATGGGTTTCGGTATTGGAAAAATGCAGCTTTGCGGTTTTCAACAAATAGCCGTTAAACTCATAGCCGGGGCGAATGCCTCTGTGCCGGTTATCGTAGTCCAGATGGTGCTGCTGGCACGCCCAGAAACACACGGAAGGACTGACTTTTTCATAAAACTCCAGGGTGCCGCAGTTGCAGCCATGGTGGTTGGGCTGAAAAATATCGCTCTTGAGGTAATCGCCAAACACATTGACCATCTGGTTGTTCAGACCCGCTTCCGCATCGCCGGGGATCATAATGGTCTTGCCGTCGATGGTGATACGCCACACACCGGAGGTGTGATTCATCCAAGGCATGGGATTGGGCCAGTAGTCCTCCGGAGAGAACAGGAATTCTACCTCAGCACCGGGAAGATACAATTTTTGACCGGTGTGATAGACATAGTGTCCTGCCTCCGGGAATCGTACCCGTACTGCATTGATAAAGCCTGCAGCATGGGCAGCAAAATTGGCCGGGACATTGGTGGAGCCACAGCTTTCACCCAAACCAATATTAAACATATTGGGGAAATTGTAGCAAGCCATCTGCAATTCAAATTGATCCGCATAATCCCGGATAAACCGGATGGGCAGCGTAATATGGTCGGGGTCTGCGTGGGTAATCATCCAGGTCACCCGGGGCTTCTCCCCTGCCGGTGTATTTTCCTGCAGGAAAGTGAGCAGGTTGCCCATATCCACAAAGACGTCACGGTTGTAATTGACCACTCTTTCATTTTCCAGGCCCTTGTTCAAAGTTTTGGACCAATCTTTAGAATAACTCCATCCACCGTCGATGATGATATAGCTGCCATCAGGCAGTTGAATGACCAAGCACAACACATCATCCGTCATACCGATGATGGATACAGACGGCGTTACTTTGCGTGTATACTCCGTAATGGGCACAGCGCTGCCCAGGGCCGTCTTGGGACCGTGAACAATCCGGAATTCATTCATGTTGGCAAAATAATTGCCATGGATTATATTTTCGCCTTTTACATAGGTAAAAAAGCGGTTGTTTTCGATTTCATTTTCCTGGAAAAGCACATAGCCTGCGCTTACCAGCACTGCCTCATAAGCAGCGATCTCATTGGGCGCCTGAATCGGATCCAGGTCTTGATAGGTGATCTGATAACAGCCGCAGCCACAGTCGTGAATGGGCAATTTTTTTCCGCTTTCCGTAACAAACATAGAAACACCTCATCTAAAAATGCAGTAAAAATCTTCGGTAGGAGCAGCGCAATTTTCGCGCTGCTCCCGTAGTCGGTATTACTTTTCCTCTTCCAAAGAGGGCAGCAAAACGGTATGGGTATATGAACCGGAATAATGATGCTCTACCGTTTCCCGGATGTACTTATTGAATTCAAAACCGGGCTTGGTACCAAGTCGCTGACGGTCGTACAGGAACCGGTTATCCTCACAGGCCCAGAATGCAACCTCCGGCCGGATCAATTTGTAGAACGACAGCGTTCCGCCGTTGGAGCCATGGTGATTGAGCTGCAGGATATCGCTCTTCAGATAATCACCATACAATCCCACCATCTGATTGTTCAAGCTTACGGTGCAGTCGCCGGTAATAAATATGGTCTTGCCTGCAGAAGTGATGCGCCATGCGGCGCAGGTATCATTCATCCATGGCATGGTGTGGGGCCAATAGTCCTCAGCCGCAATTAGGAATTCAATTTCCGTGCCGGGCAAATACAGCTTTTGACCGGTGTGGAATACCATATGGGGCGCATTGGGGAAATACTTTTTCGCGCTGTTGATGAATGTATCGATATAGGCTTGGTATGTCGCAGCGCCTTCACCATTTTTTAAGCCCACATTTTCAATAATCGGGAAATTGTAGACCACCAGATTTAAATCAAATCTGTCCTGATACTTTTTCATAAACAGCGGCGGCAGGCAGATATGATCCGGATCTCCGTGGGTCATCATCCAGGTAACCTGAGGTTTCTGACCTGCAGGAGCTCTGCTTTCCAGCAAGGACCACAAGCTTTCCATATCCTTGTCAATGTCCCGCTTGATGGTATAGGTCATCTTATCGTCGTAGCCATCGTTCATGGTCCAGCTATATGTCCTATCCGTACCGTAACCGCCATCGATAATGACGAAGCTGCCATCGGGAGCCTGATAGACCATGCACAACACACTGTCCGTGGCGCCGACAATGGAAATGGAAGGTGTTACCTTCTTCTCATAATCATTGATTGGTGTGGCACTGCCCAGATAGGACTTGGGTCCATAGATAATGCGGAATTCACGCATGTTCCTGAAATAGTTGCAGTGAACCATGGTATCGCCATTTGTGTAGGTTACAAAGCGATTACGGTTGACCTCATTTTCTTGAAACAAGGTATAGCCGGCATCCTGCAAAGCTTTCTCGTATGCCGCAACTTCCTGATCCGCATAGGTCAGGTTCATTGCCTGATAGACGATCTCATAATTACCGCTGCCGCTTTCATAAAGTTCCAACATTTTGCCGCTGTTTGTTTTAAATTCAGGAACTATACTGGAGATTTCGGCAACATTTTTGATACCGGAAACATTCTTATCGATGCCGTAAACGCCATCTTCTATCTTAATAATGGATTCATTCAAACGCGTAAACACCTCTTTCGCAACGGCATCCATGCCCATTGCAACATATATGTTTCCGTTATCCACTTTGATTTCGTAAGTTGTATAGGCTAGTTCGGAACTAATGACACCCTTATTCGCAAGCTGCTGGGCTGTTCCAATATAGATAGCCTTTTGACCGGCATCTGCTTCGTCGACAATCTCAAACTTTGCACCGGTTTTGATGAGCAACTCCGTTGCCAGGTTACTGACAAGGGTTTTATCCTGTATATAGGAAACGATCTTATACTCCGTATTCTTGTTCTCCGTGATGCGGATGTACTTCTCCGAAGGAATCACTTCTTCGGGCACATTCTCCTGACAACCAGCCAGCAGCATAATGCCAAAGAGTAGTGCCAGCACTTTAAAAAGCACAGAATTTTTCATTTTTGAACTCTCTTTTCTTGTTGAGAGCAGCGTAGCAAATGCCACGCTGCTCCCAAAATTCAGGAGATAAGCTTACTTCTTCTCTTCCAGAGAGGGCAGCAGAACCGTATGGGTCTCAGTGTTGGTATAGTGGTCCTTAGCGGTCTCACGGATATACTTATTGAACTCGTAACCAGCCTGGATACCCTTATGACGGCGGTCATAGTCAAAGTGATACTGCTGGCTTGCCCAGAAGGCAACCTCTGGCTGAATCTTCTTGTAGAAGCCCAGGGTAGCACCGTTGGCGCCGTGGTGGTTCAGCTGCAGGATATCGCTCTTCAGATAGTTACCGAAGACAGTGACCATCTGATTGTTCAGACCGACTTCACAGTCGCCGGTGATCATGATGCTCTTACCCTCGGAGATGATCCGCCATGCACAGGATGTATGGTTCATCCAGGGCATATTGTTGGGCCAGTAATCCTCAGGAGTGAACAGGAACTCGATCTCAGCACCAGGCAGGTAAAGCTTTTCGCCGGTGTGGAAGATCATGTGTTCAGCATTGGGGAAGTTGTTGTTAACTGCATTGATGAATGCATCCATATAGCCCTTAAACTTTGCAGCACCGCCGCCGTTGACAACACCAACAGTTTCCGGATCCGGGAAGTTGTAGCAGACCAGGTTCAGGTCAAACCGATCCTTGTACTCCTTCATGAACACAGGAGGCAAGCAGATATGGTCCGGGTCAGCATGGGTGATCATCCAGGTAACCTGAGGCTTTTCGCCAGCGGGAGCCAGCTTCTCCAGAAGTGCCCAAAGATTTGCCATATCAACCTTAACTTCGCGCTTGTAAGTAATCAGCTTTTCGTCGCTGGTACCCTTGTTAAGCGTCTTATTCTCAACGCTGTCGGAACCCCAGCCACCGTCAATAATGACGAAGCTGCCATCGGGAGCCTGATAGACCATGCACAGTACGTTGTCAGTCATGCCAACGATGGAAATGGAAGGCGTTACCTTCTTTTCATAGTTGGTGATGGGCTCCCGGCTACCCAAGTAAGTCTTGGGACCATAGACAATACGGAATTCACGCATATTCTTAAAGTAATTGCAGTGAACCTGGGTATCGCCCTGGGTGTAGGTGAAGAACTGAGATCCGTTGATCTCATTTTTCTGATGCAGAGTATAGCCAGCATCCTCCAGAGACTTCTGATATGCTGCGACTTCAGCGTCTGCATTCTTCAGGTTCAAGCCCTGATAGGTGATCTGGTAATTGCCCTGGCTGCAGTCGTACAGCTCACGCATTTTACCGCTGTCAGTAGTAAATTCAGGAATGATATGCGAGATTTCAGCAATGTTTTTCACACCAGAGGTATTCTTATCGATGCCGAAAACGCCCTCTTCAATTTTAACAATGGATTTCTTCAATGCCTCGATAACATCCTCCGCAATGGCATCCATACCGATTGCTACATAGATGTTGCCGTTATCCACTTTAATTTCGTAAGTTGTGTAGATCAGTTCAGTACTGACGCCACCCTTGCCGGCCAGCTGCTCCGCAGTGCCGATGTAAATCGCCTTTTCGCCGGCATCCTTCTCGTTCACGATCTTGAATTGTGCGCCGGTCTTGATCATCAGCTTTGTGGCCAGATCAGTAACCAGAGATTTATCGCTGATCATAGAGACGATCTGATATTCAGTCGTTTTATTTTCTGCAATGTGCAGATACTCCACCTTCGGGGTGGTTTCCGTAGGCTCACCATTTTCCTGACATCCAACAAAAACAGATGCCATGCAGGTAATTGCCAGAAGTAATGCTATGATACGTCTAATGTTCATTTTTCCTCCATAAGTGGCCTAAATAAAGGCCAAGCAAAAGATGAGAACAAAAGGGAGGTATACAAATATGTATACCTCCCTTCGCACTAGTTAGTGATTGTTAAAAGTTTATTGGAATTACTCGCCGAAAGTAGCGTCCATCCAGGACTCGTAGCCCTTGTTGATCAGTTCCATATATCTCTCGACTTCCAGAGCTTCCAGCTCATCCCAGAAGGTTTCGATTTCGCTCATGGGACGGATGCCGGTGATGAACTTAACAGTCTCGGAATTGATCCAGTTATTGACAGCGGTCTTCAGGTCGGTGAACTCTTCCATATCAGCAGAGCCCAGGAACATGTTGGGAATGCGGATGCAGGTTGCACGATCAGACCAGGTCTCAATGGTGATCAGACGCCAGTGACCATCATTGTTGTCCTTGGACAGAGGCTGGTTGTTAGCAACGGTGTACTTTTCACCAGTGACGGAGTCAGTGTACTCCTTAACGCCGGAGAAGCCCTCAGCATAGATGACGGGGCGCAGGCCAGCATAGTCATTGGGGAACAGGAAGTAACGGCCATAGTCAGACATGGAGGAACGGGTCTTGTCCTCAACCTTATCGTTGGTGATCTGGCCCTTTGCATCGAAGTACCAGCCTTCAACCAGATTCAGGGGGTCGCCGCCAGCTTCCTTGCTGATGCCGTAACGGTAGACCATAGCACCTTCATTGCTGTAAACGAAGTCGATCAGCATAGCCAGGATGCGGGGCTCCTCGTACTTGGAGCTAGCCCAAATACGGTTGTAGTTAACGGGGTTCAGGTTGGAAACGTGAATGTCCTTGACGTCGGTAACATCGCCCAGGGGGATGGGGTTAGCGCAGACGATGTCGGAGAACTTGTCGCCAACGTGCTCCAGAGTCCACCAGCACAGGGCGCCGGACTTCTCAGCGCTGATCAGAGCGCCGCAGGAAGCATCGCTGTAGGAGAAGAAGTCCTGAGCGATCAGGCCTTCGTCATACATGGTCTTCATAATGGAAACGAATTCCTTGTAGGACTCGGTGTAAGCAGGCAGAACCAGCTTTTCGTCCTTGATCATGATGTTGGTGCCGTATTTGCCGGGTTCGGTGCCGTAGAAGCCCAGGCAGGTCCACAGGTACTTCTCCAGGAAGGAGGAAGAAGAAACCAGAGGCACATCGTCCTTCTCGGGAGTCACGTCAGTGATCTTGGTTTTGAATGCGCGCAGAACGTTCAGCAGCTCATCCTTGGTGGTGGGGTTGGTAACGCCAGCCTTATCCAGCCAGCTCTGACGGAAGTACAGACGCTCGGAGGTGCCGTAGGAACCGGAAGCATACTGACGGGGAGTGAAGTAAGGCAGGCCATAGATACCGCCGTTGGGGGCGGTGGAGCCCAGCTTAGTATCGGGCATTTCTTCGAAACGCTCACAAATATTGGGCATCAGGGTATCGTTCAGGAAGGGAGTCCACTCCAGGATCATGCCTTCTTCGATAGCATAACGAACGATTTCTTCGTTCTTCAGCTCGGGAGACCACATAATGTCGGGCAGGGTGTCAGTGTTCAGGGCCAGAGCCTTGGTCTGGTTCATATCGTTGCTCTGCTGAACTTCGATGTTGACAGTGTAGCCCTGCTGTGCGAACCAGTACTCCATGTACTTGAAGAACCACAGCTCGGATGCATCATTGTCGTAGCCGGTGTGGCGAGCGGTCATGATGCTAATGGTGTACTCTTTGTCCTTGGGGGGCATTTCCACGACGGGATCCTGGCTCTCGATCGGCGTGTACTCGTTGTCGTCCTCAGAGACGCAGCCTGCGAAGCAGCCAACCATGATAGCAGCCAGCATCAGCAGAACCAGGATTTTGCTCAGGGTTTTTTTCATTTTTGTTCCTCCTATTTTTTATTATTTTCATTGCCGCAAGAACCTTACGGCAATGCAAAATACATGGGATTGATTAGCCCTTCAGAGAACCGACCATAACACCCTTAACAAAGTGCTTCTGGACGAAGGGATAAGCGATCAGCATGGGGGCAGAGGCGATAAATACGACGGAATACTTCATAACCAGAGCCCGACGTGCCTGTCTCTGTGCTTCTGCAAGCAATTCAGGATCGGTCAAATCTGTCATATCCTCACTCTTCAGCAGGATACCACGAAGAACCAGCTGCAGAGGCTGCAGGTCAGGGTCGAACGTATAGATACTAGCGGAGAACCAGCTGCCCCAGTGACCGACAGCATAATAAAGGGTCATAACCGCAATGATGGGGGCGCTCAAAGGCAGAACCAGCTTGAAGAACACCAGGAATTCACCGGCGCCGTCGATTCTGGCAGCCTCAAAGAGGGTTTCGGGAATGTTGTTCTGGAAATATGTACGGGTAACGACAATGTTGTAAACACTCATACCGCCGTTGATGATCAAGATCCAACGGGTGTCGATCAAGCCCATATTTCTAAACAGAATGTAAGTGGGGATCAAGCCGCCACCGAAGTACATAGTGATCAGGAACAAGGTGGTCAGGAAGGAGCGGCCGTACATTCTCTTCTTACTTAATGCATATGCAGTGGGAATGGTCAGGAACAGGTTGAACATAGTACCCACAATGGTGTAGAACAGAGAATTGCCGTAACCCATCCAGATTCTTTGGTTTTGGAAAACATGGGTATATGCTTCCAAGGTGAAACCACTGGGCAGAATGTTAACCTTGCCGTTGAACACATCATTAGGCTCAGACACAGATGCGATGATGGTCAGATACAGCGGATAGATACAGGCGAGGCAGATTAAAATGATCGTGCCGTAGACGATGCACAGGAAGACCTTGTCACCGGGAGTGGTGCCATGCCACATGCCGTGCTTTTTCTTCTTTTTTACTAAGGTATTGTTACTCATGGTACATCCTTTCTCCACACTTATCAGAACAAACTGACTTCGGTGAGCTTCTTGGACAGCCAGTTGAAGGTCAACAGCAGGGTCAGGTTGATCACGCTGTTGAACAGGCCAATTGCGGTTGCGTAGCTGAAGTCACCGCCGCCACCAAGACCGGTCTGGTACACATACATGGAAATGGTCTGGATAACTTCATGGTTCAAGGGGTTCTGGAACAGCAGCAGTTTGGTGTAGCCCAAGCTCAGCAGGCTGCCGATACGCATGATGAAGGTGATCATAATGGTAGGCAGAATGGTGGGCAGGTTAATATGCCACATGACCTGGAAACGGCTGGCGCCGTCGATACGGGCGGCCTCGATCTGCTCCGTGGGAACAGCGGACAACGCAGATATGTACAAGATTGCGCCCCAGCCCAAGCCTTGCCACAGACCTTGCAGAACATAGATCGTCGGGAAGATCTCAGGATCGCCCATGAAGTAGTAACGCTCACCACCGAAGGCTTCGATCATGTTGTTAACAGGACCGTGGTGCAGGTCCAGCAGCAGCAGAACCAGGGAGACGACAACGACTTCGGACAGGAAGTGAGGCATGTAGCTGATCATCTGTGCGAACTTCTTGAACTTGGTCTGGGTGATTTCGTTCAGGAAAAGCGCGAAGATGATGGAGCAGGGGAAGGTACACAGGCTGAGCAGTGTAATGTTCAGCGTGTTGCGGATCATCTTGCCGAAGAAGGGATACTTCAGAAAACGGATGAAGTGCTTCAAACCCACCCACTTACTGCCCAAGATGCCCTTGGTGGGGCTGTAGCGCTGGAACGCCATCAGCAGGCCGTACATGGGGCCGTACTCAAAGATGATCAAATAGATCAGTGCCGGCAGCATCATCAGATACCAAGGCCAGCTTTCCTTCAACCGCTTGGCGGTGTAGGCCCAGGTACCAGGCTTGATGGGTGTCAGTCTGGCGGGCGCTTGTTTGCTCTTTAACATTCAATAACCTCCCGGATGTTAGTCTGCTTGCTCACGAGATAGATAGCTCGAGATTACATATTTATTATATGACCTCTTACATCTATTTTCAAGATGCAAATTCAAAGTTCACCGTACCTTTTCAAAGATTTATTACACGCAAAATTTAAGATTTTACGCCTCATTAGCCACTTTGACCAATTGTCAATATTTGTATTTATGCAAGTTGCACAACTAGTCAAAATGTTCTTTGCTTTCGGCGGACTTTAACAAATGCTCTGCTGCAATTATAGCACAGTATGGTAAAAATGTCAAAATCTTTCTTTAAAAAATTCTTACGATGTTTGCCGGCGGCGTATACATTAAATATGTAATATATAACGCGTGGCACTTACGCACTCTCTGTCCGCTGTTTTACAGAATAAACAAAAAAGGGTTGCTTTTAGGAAATACGTATGTTATATTTCACTCAGGATTATGGTCAAATTGGCTACACAATCCGGAAATGACCGTTTCGGTCGAAAATATGAGGAGGAAAAATACACATGACTATTCGCAAGATCCTGAGCCTGGTGCTGGCACTGGTTATGGTCTGCAGCCTGATGGTCGTTGGCGTTTCCGCTGATCCCGTCGTTGTACCCAACACCGGCAAAGCCCCCCAGCTCGCAGGTACTTACCCCGTCGGCATGCCCACTGATGCTACCGACATCACCTACCTGTCCGATCTGCACAACGCAGACGACGCTTTGGCACTGAATGACCGCGTTGTTGCGCAGGTCAACAACAAGATCGCTCTGGACGTAAACTACAACAGCGATCTGTTTGCCTTCACCAGTACAGCCGCCAAGCGTTATCAGATCAACGCCAAGGGCAAGCACGATGGTCAGGGTAACCGCACCCTGGATAACGGTGTCACCTACAACAAGGCCGACATTGCTGTCGGAGTCTGCGGCACCATCTACGAAAAGGGTCTGGGCGTTCACCCTAACGGTGTTGGCGCAGCTGACCGTTACATTGTTTACAATGTTCAGGGGCTGGGTAACCATTTCTACGCTGTTGCCGGTGCTACCGGTGGCAACATCACCGATCCTAATGCCACCACCCGTAAGGTCAACTTCGAGGTATGGGGCAGCAAGGCTGAGGCCTACTCCGAAGAGGCTGAATTTGAACAGCTGGCTTACACTAACAGCATCCGTGCTTATTTGGTCGGTGAGTTCGACCTGGACATCACTGGCTACAACTTCATCAAGCTGGTTGTGAAGATGGATTCCGCTTCTGTCGACAACCAGTCCTGTGCTGTTGCATGGGCTGGTGCTTGTGTTTACGGTCTGCCTGCTCCCGAGCCCAGCACTGAGCCTTCCGCCGAGCCCTCTGTCGCTCCTTCCGAAGAGCCCACCACCGCTCCTTCCGAAGAGCCCACTGAGGCCCCCACCGAGGCTCCCACCAAGGATCCCAACAAGGCCACTGCCAACTATAAGCCCACCGCTGGCAACAGCGTTGCCGGCAACGACATCTCCCTGGAGAGTCTGATTGTTGATTCTTATGTCTATCCCGCTTCCGGTCAGACTAACCCCCGCCCCGTCAATGTTGACACCGCCTTTAAGGGCTCTCCTTTGATCATCGGCGGCAACACCTACACCCAGGGCTTCGGCCTGCACCCCTCTGCAGGCAGCAACCCCATCGATGCTTTCGTGACGCTGGACATTAGCAACATTGAGGGTAACCGCTTCTACTCCAAGGTCGGTATCACCGGCAACGCTGCCACCAACGGCAACGGCGTAGGCGTTATCTTCCGTGTTTACGGCGGTTACTCCAAGGACGGCGAGTTCACCCTGCTGGCTTCCTCCGGCGCTCTGTATGGCGATACCGTTGGCGAGTTCGACGTTTGGGTTGACGGCTACAAGTACCTGAAGCTGGAAGTTGACACCGCTCAGAACGACCACTCCAGCTCCGCTTCCGCTTGGGTCGATACCGTTATCTACACCGGCGAGCCCTCCCCCACCGGCGACACCTTCACCGCTCTGCCCGTAGCTCTGATGCTGCTGGCTGGCGCTGCTGTTGCAGTGATCATCAAGAAGAAGGAAAACTAATTCCATAAATAGCCTCAAAGGGCGCGGCTCACACCGCGCCCTTTTTCTATGCTAAATAAACCCCTTGGCTCCCTCTCTGAGGGAGCTGGTGCAAATCGGTTTGCGGACCGATTTGTGTCTGAAGGAGTGTCCTTACTCAAAACTCCCCCTGTCTTTTGCCTGTGGCAAAAGACAGCCCCCTCAGCGAAGGGGCCAAGGGTCCTTTCGTAAACAAGAGCGTGCCCCGCGGCACGCTCTTTCCTTATTTATTCTGAACATGATCCCGAATGTATTCCTGAGGCGTTTTATCACAGATGATTTTAAAATTCCGATTAAAGCTTCTGACACTGCTATATCCGCAGGCATAGGCAACCTCAGCGATGCTTTCCGCCTGACGGTCCCGGAACATTCGGCCAGCCTGGGTGATACGCCGCAGGTTCAGATAGTAATTGTATTTCATGCCGGTCTTCTGCAGAAAATATTTCGATATGTAGCCATAGTCATATTTCAGTAGTTCTGCCAGGGCCTGCAGGGTAAACTCCGATTCTCGGTAATGCGCCTCTGTCAGCAGGAAAATCTTTTCCAGCAGCAAGCGCCCCTCGGCGGATGCATACTCAAATTCCAGTTGCGTAGCAGCCTGGCTGCAGACATTGTACAAAAACGCCTTTTTGGCAAAAATATCGCTGTCGTTAACGACTCGCAGGCCACGGGTGGAAAAACGAAACTTATTGCTTTTGGGCATATAGTTTGCGTATTGGGAAGCAAAGCTACCAATCAATTCCGTTCCAAACGTGCAGCACCACCCCTGCCCTTTCTGTTCCGTTGGATAACTGTGGGGCTGATAAGGAAACAGCAGTACCGCCTCACCAGGGTGAAGGACATGATGCTCGTCTGCAATGACGATCTGCAGCTGACCATACTCACACCAAAGCAGTTCGTAAAATGTGTGCATATGGGTTTGGATGCTCCAATCTCCGGCCTCCTGTATTCTGAGATAATTATCCCGATATGGCTGTTGCTGATAAAACATAACGTGCTCCTTTTGAAAAAGCTATTTTTGTCTATTATACTACCATGCTTATCCTGTAATTTCAAGTCCCTTTCTTATATAATGCAACTAGAATGTGTGTTGTATGGGAGCTCTCGGTTGGTAAATATGTCCACCCCCCCTCCTTGCACGCCCATTAAATGCAAGAAATGAAAGGATGCGCAAAAAACTATGAAAAAGCTAATTGTTTCCCTTCTGGCTCTGGCAGTTCTGTTTACTCTGGCAGTTCCCGCTCTGGCCGCTTCCCCCGTTAAGGACTATGCCTCCGCTAAGGACGGCGACCTGCTGTACACCGTGAACTTCAACGGTGACGAGGCTTTCACCCCCAAAACAGTCACTGGCTTCAAGTACTTTGATATCACCCCCAGCACCGATGGCTCTGCTATCGAGTTCAAGGGCAACAGCTTCTACGATGTCGATGGCAGCAACTATGTCACCGGCGACGGCAAGAACCAGGGTAGTATTTGGGGCGGCGCCATCGCTGGCCTGACTGCTGATGCTACTACCAAGTACACCATGACCTACCAGATTTGGATGGACAACGATAACGGCGGTGCTAACCAGCACGGCGGCAAGAACTGCTACATCGGCATCGGCGGCATGTACGAAGGCACTTCCAAGAAGTGGATCAACTTCACCAGCAACTACTTCACCGCTACTGCTGAGAACAGAGCTTTCTCCCTGAGAAGAAACAGTGGCGTTCTGGAAAAGGGCACTGAAAACGAGAAGTCCGGTGTGTTCGACGCAGCTCTGACCCCCGTTAAGGATAACGAAGGCTTCTACACTGTCCGTATGACCTTCGACGGCGCCACCGCTACCGTCACTACTTACATTCTGACCAAGGGCACCGGTGCTAACGATTCCGACTGGACCAAGGTGATTGACGCTGCCTACAACATCGAAGCTAACAGCAGCATGGCTTTCTCCGCATACGCTCAGAGCGCTTCCACCCACGCCAAGATCAAGAATGTTAAGTACTTCAAGGGTCTGGTGACCGGCGTTGCTGCTCCCAGCACTCCCAGCACACCCAGCACCCCCTCCACTCCTTCCAACCCCAGCACCGGTGATGTCTTCACCGCTCTGCCCGTGGCTCTGCTGGTTCTGTCCGGCGCTGCTATCGCAGTTGTTCTGAAGAAGAAGGAAAACTAATCTCGATTGTTTTCTCCTCATAGGTTTAGCCGGGTGATGCCTCTGGCGTCGCCCGGCTATTCTTTATCCTTTCAATCTTGCAAAAAACAAATATTTTCTTGCATATTCCCTACATTTACTGCCTTAACGACAACTTTTCATCTTGCATAAATGCGAAAATAATTTTATACTAACACTATTCTAATGACACTTCCTACGGAGGTCATACATATGGGTATTCAGTTCAAGCAAACCAATTCCGTTTGGCACATCTCGCTGGATGGGAAGCCCGTTCTGACCATCGATGTTCCTGCCGGCTGCACCGACAGCTTCGAGCCCATCGGCGACAATGCCTTCTACTGGCATCGGAAGACCGACAAGCCCGTCACCCAAATGCGGTTGACCATGAAGGCCAACTACATCCCCCGGTATTTCCAGGTTCCCAGCGTTAACTACAACGGCAACGGCTGGGGCAGCGGTGCCCAGTACTACGGCTACGGCGATAAGGATCAGCCTTGGACCTATGCCTGGCACCGTGTGGCAATTCCTGCATGTACCTACACCGAGTCCGACAAATATGCTGTTGCACTCTTCGGCGAGGAAAAAGGTGGCATGAGCTGCTCTGTCTATCCCGAAGAAGAGAGAATTGTTCATGAACTGATCTGGCCCGAAGTGGAAGGCCCCAAGGTGCTGTATAAGCGCTGTTGGGCAGAACCCTATCAGGGAACCATGGAACCCACCGACAGTTTTACTGGCATTGTGATGCTCTCCCCTGCCGGCAAGCCCAGAGAAAAGGTCCACGATCTTTTGGACCTTGCCTGGAAGCTGAATTACCGGGAAGTGCAGATGGCTTATCCCCCGGAAAAGATCAAGCAGCTGGATCTTCTGTTCATGCGGTCCGTGTGGTGGCGCAAGTACAACGGCCTGTGCGGCATTCGCACCGGTATCAACTGGAACGAAGAACAGAGCTACTATAAACCCATGACCGACAAGTTTGAAGCCGCCTGGACCGGTCAGAACATTGCGGTTTCCTGTGCGCTGCTGGAGGAATACCTGGCAAACGGCGACGAAGACGCCCGCGACAAGGCCATCGCCGTGCTGGACAGCTGGGATCAATACGCCTTCGTAGAAAACGGGCTGATGCTGACCTACCTGGAAGCAAAGCCGGGCGACTTGGATTCTATCCTCAACGGCGACATTCGCATGATCTTCGACAGCTGTCAGCTTGGCGTATCTGCCGCCTATTTCTTCCGTGCCGCTGAGCTTTGCAAACAAGCAGGCATTGACCGCCCCAGCTACGAAAAGCGAGCTTTGGGTCTGTGCGACTTTTTTGTCAGCGCCCAGCAAGAAAGCGGCGAATTTGCCAAGTCCTACTTCATGGACGGTTCTATTGAATCTCCCCACGGCAGCGTTGGTGCGTTCATTCTGCTGGGTCTGTTCGCAGCCTATGATTACTGCCGCGACGAAAAATATCTGATCTCCGCCCTGAAGGGCTTGGATTTCTACTTGAGCGAATTTAATAAGGGCGGCTGCACCACCGCCGGTGCTTTGGACTCCAACTGCATTGACAAGGAATCCGGCGCGCCCATCCTGCGTTCTGCTCTGATGGCTTACGAACGCACCGGTGCGCAAAAGTACCTGGACAGCGCCATCGATTTGGGCTACTATCTTGCCACCTGGCAGTGGCATTACAGCACCCAATTCCCGGAAGATTCTCTTCTGAAAAAGCTGGATGTAGACACCTTCGGCTCTACCGCCGTATCTGCTGCCCATAATGCCCTGGATCACTACGGTGTTTACTGGGTTCCCGAATATCTGAAGCTGGCCGAGCTGACCGGTAACGATATGTGGCGGCAGCGAGCCCGGGCTCTTTGGTACAACGGGCAGCAGCTTCTTTCCGACGGAACTTTGGTTATCCGCGGTCGCGTAAGACCTGCCGGCTCCCAGGACGAATCTTTCCGCCACACCCGTTGGGGGCGGATCGATCGGAGGATCTTTATTCCCAGCGAGTGGTGCACCGTGTGGCAGGGTGCTTTCCGTCATCAAACGCTGAACATGCTGGACAATTGGGATGTTTTGCGTTAAAATAAATCCAAGGAATACATTTATACCTACATATCACGAGGAGGGTTTCCAAATATGAGCATTCAATTTAAGCAAACTGATTCCGTATGGCATGTGCTGCTGGATGGCGAGCAGGTTTTGACCATCGACGTTCCTGCCGGCTGCACCGACAGCTTTGAGCCCATCGGTGACAACGCCTTCTACTGGCATCGGAAGACCGACAAGCCCGTTACCCAGATGCGACTGACCATGAAGGCCAATTACATTCCCCGGTACTTCCAGGTTCCCAGCGTTAACTACAACGGCAACGGCTGGGGCAGCGGTGCGCAGTATTTCGGCTATGGCGACGGCAACCAGCCCTGGACCTACGCTTGGCACCGTGTTGCAATCCCTGCCTGTACTTACACTGAGTCCGACAAGTACGCTGTGGCACTCTTCGGCGAAGAAAAGGGCGGCATGAGCTGCTCCGTCTATCCTGAAGGCGATCAGATCGTTCAGGAGCTGATCTGGCCCGAGGTAGAAGGCCCCAAGGTTCTGTTTAAACGTCTGTGGAAAGACCCCTACCAGGGCACTATGGAACCCACTGACAGCTTCACCGGCATCGTTATGCTCTCTCACGCAGGCAAGCCCCGTGAGCGGATGAATGACTTGCTGGACTTTGCTTGGAAGCTCAACTACCGCGAGGTAGAAATGTGCTACACTCCCGAGCGCGTCAAGCAGCTGGACCTGCTGTACATCCGCTCCATGTGGCATCAGAGAGCCAACGGCCTGACCGGCTTCCTCAACGGTGTGAACTGGGATGAGGAAATGAACGGCTGGAAGAAGTATCCCATCGCCTTTGAAATTGGCTGGTGCGGTCAGAACGCCGCTCAGGCCTGCGCAATGCTGGATCTGTATCTGGAGACCGGCGACGAAGATGCTAAGCACAAGGCCATCACCGTGCTGGACAGCTGGGACAAGCATGCCTTCCTGCCCTGCGGTTTGATGTACACCAAGCTGCTGTGCCCCCCGGATCACCTGGATTCCGTCATGAACGGCACGATCCCCACCAACCTGGACACCTGCAACCTGGGCACCGGCGCCACCTATTTCTTCCGGGCCGCAAAACTCTGCAAGCAAGCCGGCATCGACCGTCCCAATTACGAAAAGCGTGCCTTCGGTCTGTGTGACTTCTTCGTAAAGGCACAGCAGGAAAGCGGCGAGTTTGCCAAGACCTACTTCCTGGACGGCACCATCGACTCCCCCCACGGCAGCGTGGCTTCCTTCGTGATTCCTCCCCTGTTCGATGCTTACGAGCTCAGTGGCGACAAGAAGTACTTAGATTGCGCCATCAAGGGTCTTGACTTCTACCTGGGTGAGTTTGCCAAGGGTGGCTGCACCACCGCCGGCGCTCTGGACTCCAACTGCATTGACAAAGAATCCGGTGCTCCTCTGATCCGTGCAACCATGCGTGCCTACGAGGTCACCAAAGAACAGAAGTATCTGGATGCCGCCATCGAGCTGGGTTACTACCTGGCAACCTGGCAGTGGCACTACTCCATCGACTTCCCTGCCGATTCCCTGCTGGGTCAGCACAAAGTGGATACCTACGGCTCTACCTCCGTTTCCGCTGCCCACAACGCACTGGATCACTACGGCATTTACTACATTCCCGAGTATCTAAAGCTGGCTGAGCTCACCGGAAACGACATTTGGCGTCAGCGCGCCCGGGCAATCTGGTACAACGGTATTCAGATGATCTCCGACGGCACTCTGGTGGTTCGCGGCCGTGTCCGTCCTGCCGGTTCTCAGGACGAATCCTTCCGCCACACCCGTTGGTGCCGCACCGACAATGTGATGTACACTCCCTGCGAGTGGTGCACTGTATGGCAGGGCACCTTCCGCCATGTTGTCCAGCAGGAAATGGACAACTGGGATGTTCTGCGCTAAGAAATTTTCATACAAAAAGGGCGTGTTGCAGTAGCAACACGCCCTTTTTATCAACAGTATCAAGGCCTTCCCTTTTGGGGAGGCCTTTATGGATCAATGTGGTAGGCTACTTTGGCATTCTCTGCCATGATGAGGTCGATCTCGTCATCGGTGAAGACATTTCCCCGGGTGACGAATTCGATCATTTCCTTGTAGGTAAACTTCAAGAATGTGCACGGCAGGTCCGTACCCCAAATAAGCCGGTTTGCGCCTACCAAATCCTTCGCCTTTCGAACAAATTCCTGTTGGCTTGGGAACGGACAGGGCTCTGGATAGACAAACAGCGGCAGATTGGCAATATCGAATACGAAATTGTCCGCCGCCAGTTCCTTCATTTTCTGCAATCGGTAGTCATTCTTGCCATCCTTGCCGGGGAAGAAACAATGGGTCATGACAAACATCACATTGGGGTACTGATTTCGAATGGTCATCAGCTGATCTGTATCAAAGCTGGAGTTGCTCATGGGGCCCATGTCGATGGTAACGGTCATTCCCAATTGATTTGCCCGCTCCAGGATAGGTGCGAAGCAGGGATCTGTCAGCCGCAGACCGGGATGATAGCCGGTTAAGCCCCAGGATTGGGAGAGTTCAAATTTTAATGCTTTAAAGCCGTGCTCAGTTATAAACCGATCCAGGATTTTTTCGGCCTTGCAACCATAAGGATCCAAAGTACCCACAGCGGTAAATTTGTCCGGATATTTCCGTGCTGCTTCGGCAGCATAGTCATTATGGAAGCCGTAATTTCCACCCTGGAGCAGCACAGCGTGATCCACGCCGTTTTCCTCCATCAGCCTGAGCAGCGTTTCCGTATGGAAGCCCAGGTCGCCGTATTCTTCGGGGAAGAACTGCTCGATCTCACCGGTTGCCCAGATTCCCCTGCCCTTGCCCAAGGGACGGTATTCACCTCTGGCGCCGTAACCTGCCAGGATCTCATAAACATGGGCATGCGCATCAATAATCATGTTTCATTCCTTCTTTTGTAGCAAAGGAGATATACTTGCGTATATCTCCTTTGCTTGTTATGTCTTATTTGCCGTAGGTACTTTCCATGAAGGTCTTGTAAGCTTCGCGGTAGGTTTCGATATACTCTTCCACGCCGAAGCCCTTCAGCTCATTAAAGAATGTATCGATATCGCTCAAAGGACGAATACCAGTGATAAACTTTGCGGTTTCCTGGTTGATCCACTGCTTGACTGCAGTACCGATATCGGTCATGTCGGCCATGATCTCCGCATCCAGATAGGCAGAGGGCAGACGAATGGAAGTTGCGACGGGAGACCATGTTTCAATGGTTTCCAGACGCCACTGCTCGTCGTTGCTGGCGCGGGTCATAGTCCGGTCATGGATAATCTTAAATTCCTTACCGGTAACTGCATCAATGTAGGTAACCATTTCGCCGGTACCACTGGTAATGGGATCCACACGCAGGCCTGCATAGTCATGGGGACGAATGTAGTCACGGGCATACAGTTCCATCGCAGGATAAGTACCATTCTTAACCTGTTCCGTAGTGTAAGTGCCATCGGGATTCAGTTCCCAGCCTTCCACCAGGTTCAGCGGATCTTCACCCTTCTTGGGACCGTACATATACATCATGGCGCCTTCTTCGCTGTACATGAAGTCCATCATCATTGCCACGACTTCGGGATGCTTGGTCTTTGAAGACACATAAACGGTGCTCAGAGTATAGTCGCTCAGGCGGCTGACATACACATCATCGTTACTGCCCATGGGAATGGGTCCCAACAGCTTCTGGTCAGCCCAGTCATCGCCGACATACTGCAGAGTCCACCAACCGTGAACGCCGGTAGCAGCATCGCTGATCATAGCAATGGCAGAACCACTGCTTGTGGAGAAGTAGTCACGCGGAATCAAGCCCTCGGTATACATGGTATTCATCAGAGTTACGAACTCTCTGTATCCCTCGGAATAGGCAGGCAGCACAACCTGCTCATCCTTGATCATGAACTCCGTACCAAAGCGAGTGCCATCATTGCCGTAGAAGCCCAGGCAGGTCCACAGATACTTCTCCAGGAAGCTAGCATCACTGATCAGAGGATAGGTGGTTTTGCCTTCTCTCTTAACATTCTTAAAGGCCCGGAGCATATCCAGGAATTCCTTCTCGGTTTTGGGCATATCCAAGCCCACCTCTTTCAGCCAGCTCTGGCGGACAAACATGCGGTTTGTCATGCCGGGGATGGTGGAATAGGGGTAGGGGGTGATATAAGGCAGGCCGTACATACCACCATCGGGAGCAGTCTGGGCAGCCTTCATGGAAGGATTCTTCTCATATTGTTTCAGGAGGTTGGGCATCAGATCCTCTGTCAGATAGGGTGTCCAGTCCAGCAACATATGCTCTTCCACACCATATTTGACAGTATCGGTGGTACTCATACTTATTGCCCAAACGATATCCGGCATAGTATCCGTATTGAGCATCAGGTTGATCTGTTCCCTGTTGCTATCCTGCACCTCGATCGTAACATCATAACCCTTCTGCGCAAACCACCACTCCATATATTTGAAATACCAGATTTCGTTTGCCTTGGTCAGTGCCTCGGGGTGGCGGCCAACGGCGACTTTCAAAGTAACTGGTTCAGTGGTGTACAGGCCATCTTCATTCTTGGTTGCCAAAGTGACTTCCGGTCTTTCATTCTCAGTGTTGCAACCGGCAAGGCAGCCAATCAGCAACATAGCCATCAGAGTCATTGCCACAATTCTCTTTAATGTCTTGCGCATAGTGTATCCTCCCTAAATTTAGTATTTTGGATTCACCAAAATCTAGTGATATTCTACAACAAACATCTGCGGATTGCAAGCTTTTTTTGTGCGTAAATATATATTATGTGTTTTTTGTAATGCCTACAGATTATTTGATGCCCTAAAAAAACGCCCATTGCCAAATCGGCAATGGGCGTTTATGAAACTTAATTATCTCTGGACACGGCCGGAGGCATTGCCCTTTGCCAAGGACTCGACCTCTTCCACAGTAACCAGATTGAAGTCATGGGAAATGGTGTGCTTCAGGCAGGATGCTGCCACAGCGAAATTGATGGACTGCTGGGGATCCTTGCCAACCAGCTGGCTGTAGATCAAACCGCCGCCGAAGCTGTCGCCGCCGCCAACGCGGTCAACGATGTGGATGCGGTAGCTGGGAGAGAAGTAAGCCTCGCCGTTCTGGTACAGCATTGCTGCCCAGTCGTTATCATCAGCGGAAATGCTGCTGCGCAGGGTGATGGCCACGCTGTTGCAACCGAAGCGCTCCACGATCTGCTCAGCCACGGAGATGTAGCCCTTGTGATCCAGCTTGCCGGAGTTGATATCGGTGTTGGCAGCTTCGATGCCGAAGACATCCTTGGCATCCTCTTCGTTGGCGATCAGCACGTCCACATAAGGAACCAGCTGGCTCATAACTTCGCAGGCCTTTTCCCGGCTCCACAGCTTGTTGCGGTAGTTCAGGTCGCAGGAGATCTTCACGCCGCGAGCCTTGGCAGCCTTACAGGCCTCCAGGCAGATCTGGGGCAGATTGCCGCCCAGAGCGGGGGTAATGCCGGTCCAGTGGAACCAATCAGCGCCCTCAAAAATGGCATCCCAATCGAAATCGGAAGGCTCGGCCAGAGAAATGGCAGAGTAAGCACGGTCATAAATGACCTTAGAAGGACGCTGAGAAGCACCCTTCTCCACATAGTAAGCGCCCAGACGGTCGCCGCCGCGCACCATATACTTGGTATCTACGCCAAAATGACGCAGGGCATTGACGGCACACTGGCCGATCGCATGGGCAGGAACCTTGGAAACGAAAGCAGCATCCATGCCGTAGTTTGCCAGAGAAACAGCCACGTTAGCCTCACCGCCGGCGTAGCTTGCCTCGAACTTTTCCGCCTGAACAAAGCGCAGATTTGCCTCGGGGTTCAGACGCAGCATAATTTCGCCAAAAGTAATAACTCTTTTCATTGGTTTATCCTCCTAATTAAACTGCAGCGTTGGCCATCAGTTCCTGGGCCAATGCTGTAATCTTGTCAAATTCGCCGTTCTTGATCCATTCCTTGTTGACCAGGTTACCGCCAACGCCGGCGCCAACACAGCCTGCCTTCAGGAATTCGCCCACATTCTTTTCACTGACACCGCCAACAGCCAGCAGCCGGATATGATTCAGAGGCGCGCAAACAGCCTTGATATAGCCGGAGCCCAGGCCGGAGGTGGGGAACACCTTAACAAAGTCAGCACCGTAGGAGTGGGCAGTGACGATTTCTGTGGGAGTCAAAGCACCGGGCATGGACACCATGCCGGCCTGAATGGTCGCTTTTATGACAGCCTCGTTGGTATCGGGGGATACAATGAACTTTGCACCGGCCTGTCTTGCCAGCTCCAGAGTTTCCAGAGAAGTGACTGTACCTGCACCAAAGATCATCTTGTCGCCCATGGCTTCCACCAGCTGACGGATGGTGTCGGAAGTGCGGCTATAGGCCTCGGGCTTACTCTGATCGAAGGTAACCTCCATCATTTCAATGCCGCCGGCATACAGCGCTTTTGCCAAATTGACGCAGTCCTCACCATATACGCCTCGGACAATTGCCACAATTTTCTTTTCTAAAACCTTTTGAATGATAATGTCTCTCATAGTCATTCTCCTTGTGATGATTTTCCTGTTTCATTATAAATTACCCGTATGCTTCTGTCAATGCGCTGTTTGTAAATATACGAAATTTTGTAAGGATATGCCCGTTTTTTTATATTGTGATTTACGCGTAACAGGTTCTTTCATATTAGTGTATTTTTTGTAAGTAATTGCATTTTTCCTACATTGAAGGGACAGGAGTGATGTTCTATACTGAAAATATACAATTGAAAGGAGTCTTTTCAATGGAAAGTTTCACCCAAATTCTTCCGGGTATCCACCTGCTGAAGGTTCCCTTTGGCCCTGTATGGACAGGTGTGATTCTGCTTACTGGTGAGAAAAACATTCTCATCGACACCGCAGCCACCGACGATGATGTAGACAATTACATTGTTCCCGCTTTGGCAGAGATGAACCTAACCGTAGGCGACATCGATTATTTGGTCAACACCCACTGCCACGGCGACCATATCGGCGGCAATTACCGTCTGCGTCAACTGGGCGATTTCCAGGTGGCCGCCTACGAACTGGCTGCCCCCAAGATTCAAGACCCTGTGCCCTATGCGATTCAGACCCGGACCAAATTCCCGGCATACTCCCCTGCCCCCCAGAGCTTTTTGAAGGGCATCGGTGTGGATCTGGTTTTGGCTGACGGTGATGTGCTTGCTGACCGTCTGCAGGTCATCCACACTCCCGGCCATGATAACGACTGTGTCTGCTGGTACGATATTCCTACCAAGACCATCATCACCGGCGACAGCCTCCAGGCCAACGGCACCATCTGCCAGGGCGTAGGCTTCTACAAAAGCCTTTCTGATTATCGTTACACTCTGAACCGGCTGTGGGATATGGATATTGAGAATATCCTCTGCGGCCATGATTACAAGGGTATCGGTTACCTGGTCACCGGAAAGGACAATGTAAAGAATACCCTTTCCATTTGCAAGGACTATGTGGCCCAATATGACTGCTTCATCCGCAGCTGTTGGGAGTCCGGCTGCAAAGAGCCTGCTGAGATCGCAGAAAAACTGATTCATGAAAAAGGCTGTGGCATGCCCGAGCGGCTGTTCATGGCACTGTATACCGTCACCGAACACATCAACCAATTCTAATGACAAAGAGGTAATTAATCATGAGCAAGAATGTACTGGTCACCGGTTCTTCCAACGGCATCGGCGCAGCTTCCGCCATCGCCTTTGCACAGAAGGGCTACAACGTAGGTATCACCTACTGCAAGAATCCCGAGGGCGCTGAAAAGGTCCAGAAGGAATGTCTGAAATACGGCATCGACGCAAAGATCTATAAGGCCGACTTCCAGTTCCGTGAGGACTGTGAGAAGCTGATGCAGGAGTTCCTGGCCGACTTTGGCACCATCGATGTGCTGGTCAACAATGCTGGTGGTGCCCTGCAGATCCCCCAGGGCGAATTTGAAGATCTGCCCCTG
Source organism: Oscillospiraceae bacterium (assembly GCA_017624715.1). Classification (GTDB taxonomy): domain Bacteria; phylum Bacillota; class Clostridia; order Oscillospirales; family Oscillospiraceae; genus Faecousia. The sequence goes on along the minus strand of JAGAMN010000043.1, from coordinate 21,067 downwards.
GATTACTGGGACCGTCAGATCACCCTGAACCTGAGCAGCGCTGCTTACTGCGCTCAGGCCGCCATCCGCAACATGAAAGAACACAACATCCCCGGCCGAATCGTCAATATCAGCTCCGTCCACGGCACTATCTCCTGGGTCAAGCGTAAGTTCCTGCCCTACTGCGCCGCTAAGGGCGGTCTGGAAATGATGACCAAGGCTCTGGCTGTCGAGGTTGCCAAGTACGGCATCCGGGTCAACTGCATCGCCCCCGGCTTCATCATGACCAAGCTCAGCGACCGCTATAAGCCCGAGGATCTGGAGGGCTTCATGAACCGCATCCCCGTTGGCTTCCTGGGCCAGACCGAACACATTGTTCCTGCGATTCTGTTTATGTCCGATGAAGAAAACACCCGCTACATCACCGGTCAGATCCTCCGCGTTGACGGCGGTCAGACCGTCACCGGCAACATTGAATGCATGAAAGAGAACTTCTAAGGAGGTATCATCATGAAAAAATACGAAGATATGCGCAGCTGCTGGGAATTCGGCGAAGCCTCTGAGTGCCGCAAGGGTCTGATGTGCGGCATGGGCTACACCCCCGAGGAGCAGAAGCGCCCCCTGATCGGTGTTGTCAACTCCTGGAATGAGTACAACCCCGGCCACGTCCACTTGGACAAGCTGGCTGAGCGTGTCAAGCAGGGTATCCGGGAAGCCGGCGGTCTGCCGGTGGAGGTCATGACCACCGCTGTCTGCGACGGCATGGTTATGAAGGATCCCCGTTACATCGAAGTGCCCAGCCGCAACTGCATCGCCGATCAGGTAGAGCTGACCAGCGAAAGCAATATGTTCGACGGCATGGTTATGCTGTCCACCTGCGACTCCATCGTCCCCGGCCACCTGATGGGTGCTGCCCGTGTGAACATCCCCACCATTCTGGTCACCGGTGGTTACATGCCCCTGGGTCACTGCCGTGGCAAGGAAGTTCTGCACATCCACGCACAGGATAAGGTCGGCACCGCTCACAAGGGCGCTATGGACATGGACCTTTACAACGATTTGATTGAGAACTCCTGGGGTACCTGCGGTGCATGTACTTCCATGACCACTGCCAACTCCATGTGCATGATCGCCGAGGCCATGGGTATGACCCTGCCTGGCAACTCCACCATGGATGCCACCGGTTCTGCCATCTACAAGCTGGCCTACATGGCAGGTCTGCAGATCATGGAGCTGGTTCGCAACGACATCAAGGCCCGGGACGTTATGACTGTCAGCGCCATCAAGAATGCCATCAAAACCGATATGGCCATCGCCGGTTCTTCCAACCTGATCCTGCACATTCCCGCCATCGCCAACGAGGCCGGTTACGACCTGCCCTGGTGGCAGTATTTCGACGAGGCCTCCAACGAGATTCCTCTGATGAGCCACCTGGCTCCCGGCGGTCCTTACTCCGTCAAGGATCTGGATCTGGCTGGCGGTCTGCCCGCTCTGCTGAAGGAGCTGATGCCCAAGCTGGACGGCAGCTGCATCACGGTTACCGGCAACACTCTGGCAGAAAATTGCAAGAATGCCAAGATCTATCATCCCGATGTGATCCGCACCCTGGAGAATCCTGTATCCCATGAGCCCGGCCTGGGCGTGTTGTACGGCAACCTGGCCCCCGAGGGCTCCATTCTGAAGATCGCCGCTGTTCCCCAGGAGCTGACCCATTTCCGTGGCAGAGCTCGGATCTTCAACTCCCTGGAGGAGGGCTTGACCGCTCTGCGTAACGGCGAAGTGAAGCCCGGCGACGCCTGCGTGCTCCGCTTCCTGGGTCTAAAGGCCCGGTTCGGCACTACCGCCTTTACCTTCCAGGAGGAGCTGAAGGGCGACCCCAACCTGTATAAGTCCTGCGCCGTTATCACCGACGGCCGATTCTCCGGCGGCACTTCCGGCCTGAGTGTTGGCTATGTCTCTCCCGAAGCTGCCCTGGGCGGTCCGCTGGGCCTGATCGAAGAGGGTGACATCATCGAAATCGATGTAGCAAAGCGCACCATGAATGTGGAGCTCAGCGATGAGGAGCTGGCAAAGCGCAAGGCCGCCTTCCATTGGGAGTTCCCTGCTGAGAAGTATCCCCGCTTCCTGCGGTTGTTTGTCAAGAATGTTGGTTCTATGGCCAAGGGCGGCATTTGGGAATAATCTATGACCACCGATATTTTGATCATCGGCGGCGGTCTAACCGGCATTGCCGCCGCCTATGAGATCATCAAAGACAGCGATCTGGAAGTCACGCTGCTGCAGTGCGGCGGCGGTGCTTCCCCCTACATTCACGGCTTTTGCCTGCCGGTAGGCGAAGGCGACAGCGAGGAGCTGTTCTATGCCGACTCCATGGCATCGGGCTATCAGCAAAGCAGAGCATCCCTTGTGAAGCGGCTGTGTCACGACAGTCTAACTCTGCAAGATTATTTTGCAGAACTGGGGCTATCTGTTGATGCTGACGAAAACGGCTATCGGCTGATTAAATCCCTGGGTTCTTCCGTGGCAAGAATTGCAGGTATTGAGAATCATACCGGCCCGGCCATGATGAGCAGGCTGAGAAAGCGGTTGAACAGTTCGAAGAATTACCGGGAATACGGTAATTTCCGGGCACTTGAGTTGGTAAAAGACGGTGACCGGGTCTGTGGTGCATACTGCTACGACAAGGACACCGACCGTTTCTGCACCATCGGCGCAAAGCTGGTGATCCTGGCTACCGGCGGTTTCGGCAAGCTGTTTCCCGAGTCCACCAACTCTGCGGACATCGGCGGCGACGGCTGCGCTATGGCATATCTTGCTGGCGCAAAAATGACGGACATGGAGTTTATCCAGTTCGAGCCCAGCGCTGCCGTATGGCCTCCGGAACTGGTGGGCAAGAGTATCATCACCACCATGTTCTATGAGGGCGCTGTCCTCCGGGGCAAAGACGGCAACCGGTTTATGCTCCGCTACAGCGAAGACGGCGAACGGGTTTCCAAGGACATGCAATCCAAGTGCATTTGCGACGAGATTCGCCGTAACGGCGCAACGGAGCACGGCGGTGTTTGGTTTGATGCCACCGCTGTCCCCCAGGCACTGTGGGAGGGTGTGTACAAGCTCTACCGCAACCGCTACTTAGCCTACGGCATCGATATGTGCAAAGAGCCTGTGGAGATCGCTCCGGCGGCTCACACCACCTGCGGTGGCGCACTGATCGATGAAAACTGCCGTACCGGCATCCCCGGTTTGCTTGCCTGTGGCGAAGTCACCGGCGGTCTGCACGGTGCCAACCGTTTGGGCGGTAATGCCGGTCTGGAAACCATGGTCTTCGGCCGTGTCGCCGGTCAGACCGCTCTGAAAGATTTTGACCCTTCCGCACGGCCTGCAACGGCCACAGACGAGCCCAACCGGGCATCAGAGGAAGATATTGCAGATTTGCGCATGGCACTGCAATTTCTGCTGCGAAGAAACCTGGGTGTTATCCGTAATGAGAAATTGTTAAAGGGTGGCATTGAGCAAACAGATGTGCTTCTCTCTTTCTTAGGTGATCACAAGGGCTGTTTTGAAAAACACCGATTGTACAATGATCTGCTGACCGCAAAGATCGCGTTGCTGAGCGCTCTGGAGCGGAAAGAGAGTGTAGGCTGCCACTACCGGGAAGATTCCCAAAAAGAAGAACTCCCCTACCGTATCATCATTCAAAACAAGGACGGCCAATGTGCTTTGTCCAAAGAGTCAGTTTGAGGTGAACAATATGCAAAAAGTAATTGTAGAAAAGAAAAGATATGTGGACTCCGTCAGCCTGATGGGCATTTCCGATAAGGTTTTGACCCTGGCCGGTGTGTCCAACGTGGAAGCCATGATGGCTACCCCCGCCAACCAGGCTCTGCTGAAGGAGCTGAGCTACACCCTGCCTGAGGACGTGACCAGCAATGACCTGGTCATCGCCGTCACCGCCGATACCGAGGAAATCTGCGGTGCTGCCATCGAGATGGTCAAGAATATCATTGACCGCAAGGATGTCGATGATTATACCAGCTACAACAACCTGACCGAGATCAACCTCCAGGAAGATCCCTACGACCTGTGCCAGATCTCCCTGCCCGGCGAATATGCCGCCGCAGAAGCCAAGAAGGCTCTGCACATGGGCATGGATCTGTTCATCTTCAGCGACAATGTGACCATTGAAGAAGAGCTGGAGCTGAAGCAGCTGGGTAAGTCACTGGGCAAGCTGGTCATGGGTCCCGACGCAGGCGTTGCCCTGCTCAACGGTGTTGCCCTGGCTGCCGGCTCTATCATTAAGGACGGCCCCATCGGCATCGTCGCCGCCTCCGGCAGCGGTGCACAGGAAGTGGGCTGCATCATCGAAAAGTGCGGCCTGGGTGTCAGCAACTTGATTGGTACCGGCGGACGTGACCTGTATCCCCAGATCGGCGGTATTACCATGATCGAGGGCATCAAGCGCATGGAAGCTGACCCCAACACCAAGGTTATCGTTCTGGTTTCCAAGCTTGCTGACCTGGGTGTTATGGATAAGGTTCTGGATGTGGCTGATAACTGCACCAAGCCCGTTGTCGTCGTGTTCCTGGGCAGCAACGAAAAGCTGTTCGAGGGCCACAAGGTTCACGCCACCTTCAGCCTGGAAGCCTGTGCTCTGAAGGCTGTGGAGCTGGCCGGCGGCAATGTCAGCAACTTTGGCATGAACGACGAGCAGATCGCAGCACTTGCCAAGGAATCCGTTGCCAAGCTGGATGCCGGTCGCAAGTACTTCCGCGGCCTGTACTGTGGCGGTACCTTCACCGAAGAGGCTCTGCAGTACTTCAGTGCCCACAATCAGGGCGTTCAGCTGAATTCCAACCTGTCTAACCGCTTCTGCACCAAACTGGCTGACTCCGAGAAGAGTGAGGGCCACGCCATTCTGGACCTGGGCGCTGAGGACTTTACCGCCAAGGCTCCCCACCCCGTTTTTGATCCCAGCCTGCGTCTGGCAAGACTGCGTCAGGAACTGGCTGACGAGGAAGTGGGCGTTGTTCTGGTAGACTTCATCACCGGCCCCGGCGTCGCCGCTGACCCCATCACCGCATTCGCTAAGGAATGCGCAAAGCACCCTGAAATCGTGTTTATTTCCAGCATCTGCGGCTCCCAGGAGGATCCCCAGAATGTTGCTGAGAAGGAAAAATTGCTGATTGAGGCCGGCGTAATTGTTGTTAAGAGCAACTACCAGAGCGCAAAGCTGGCCAGCGCTATGATGAACGAGCTGGATCGGAGGTAAGAAAAATGGCTGAAAAATTGAGAATCGTAAATCTGGGCATTTCTTCTTTCTATGATGCCCTTGTCAATCAGGATTGCAAGGTCGCACAGATCGACTGGCATCCTCCCGTCAAGCTCAGCGAAGAGCTGCAGGAGCAGCTGCTGAAGGTTACCACCGGCGCTTTGGCTGCCAAGATCGACGAAGCCAACGAGGCTGCTGCCGATATGGTCATTCAGGCTGACCCTGTGTGGATCGATGTTAAGCCCGCCGGTGAGGTTATCGAAGGTTTGGACGACTACACCGTCACCCACTCCGGTCCTCCCATCTCCTTCGAGGACATGGTCATGCTGCATCAGCGCGGCATGGTCTCTGCCTGCCTGTTTGAAGGCTGGGCCAAGACCGAGGAGGAAGCTCTGGAGCTGATCCACAGCGGCAAGATCAAGATGATCTCCGCCCTGGACACCAACACTGTCGGTGCCGGTACCGGCATTATCACCAAGAGCGTTGCCATGATCATCATCAAGGACCGCAACAACGGCAAGATCGCTGCCACCTTCCCTGCTGAAGGCATTGTCTATCAGGGCGGCTTCTGCGGTTGGGGTCTGTACTCCGAAGGCATTGCCGAGAACCTGCGGCACATGAAGGAATATCTGCTGCCTCCCATGGCAGAGGTTGCGAAAGCCAAGGGTGGCCTTCCCATCAAGCCCATCCTGGCAGAGAGCATGGTCATGGGCGACGAGAACCACACCCGTCAGTCCGCTGCCGACCTGCTGTTTGAGCATCAGATCACCATGGACATGATGAAGCTGGATATGCCCAGAGATCAGGTCATGGCTTCCATGCAGTACATCGTTGAAACGCCCCGTTTCTTCCACTGCTTCGGCCAGGGTGCAAGCCGCGCTGCCATGCTGGGCAACGTGGGCAGAGAGTACTCCACCGTGGTTACCGCAGTTTGCGGCAACGGTGTGGAATTCGGCATTAAGATCGCTGCTATGGGCGATCAGTGGTTCACCGCTCCCGCTCCCATGATGGAAGGCCGCTACACCTCCAGCAAGTACACCATCGACGACCAGATTCCCTGGTGCGGCGATAGCTGTGTCGTGGAATGTGCAGGTCTGGGTGGCCTGGCTGCCGCTGCATCCCCCATCGTCTGCAACCTGCGTGGCATGAAGCTGAAGGATGCCATTGCACAGACCCGGGAGATGGAAAAGATCTGCGTCAAGAAAAACTACAACTACCCCATCCCCAACATGGACTTCGATTTCCTGCCTGTGGGCATCGACATCCGCAAGGTCCTGCAGACCGGTATCAGCCCCGTAATTCACGGCGGTATGTTTAATAAGGAAGGCGGCCTCATCGGCGCCGGCATGGCCCGGATCCCCATGGAGTGCTTTGAAAAAGCCATGGCTGCATTCGTTGCCAAGTACGAAAAGGAAGCAGTATGAAAAAGATCTTTATTATGAATCTGGGTACTACCAGTTTCAAATTTAAGCTCTATCATGTGCAGGGCGAGAATATGGATGTCCGTGCCAGCGGTGAGATTGAATCCGTTGGCGCTGCAGAAAGCCGCTGGCAGTATACAAACTGTGATGGTAAGAATGCGACCGGTGCTTGTCCTGTTCCCAACCACGGTGCAGGCTTCACCCTGTTCCTGGAAATTCTGCAAAAGGATGGTCTGCTGACCAGTCTGCAGGATCTGAACGCCGTTGGTTACAAGGCCGTTCACGGTGGCAGCTTGTCCGGTACCCGAATTGTAGATGACGAATTGATTGCGGAAATGGAGCGAGTCACGCCTCTGGCACCCGCCCACAACCCCATCTATCTGTCTGCTATGAAGGATATTCGGGAGAATTATCCCGACCTGGTGCAGATCGCCCGGTTTGAGACCAGCTTCCATGCCACCATTCCCGACTACCGTACCACTTACGGTGTACCCTATGAATGGCGGGAAAAATTCGGCATCCGCAAGTACGGCTTCCATGGCTCCAGCCATGAGTACATTGCCGGTGCGATGAAGAAGCTGCAGCCCGAGGCCAGACGGGTGATTACCTGTCATCTGGGCGGTTCTTCCTCTATCTGCGCTATTCTGGACGGTAAGAGCATTGCTACCACCTTGGGCGCAACTGTGCAATCCGGTCTGTTCCACAACAACCGCGTTGGCGATTTTGAACCCTTCTGCCTGCCCATGCTGATGGAAAAGCTGGACTGTGACCTGGAAGAAGTTCTAAACATTCTATCCAAGAAAAGTGGCCTGTTGGGCCTGAGCGGTGTCAGCAACGACCTCCGCCTGGTGCTGGAGGCTGCCGATGCCGGTAACGAGCACGCTCAGCTGGCTGTCGATACACTGATCGACAACATTCTGGGTTACATCGGTATGTACACCGCATACCTGGGCGGTCTGGATGCACTGGTATTCACTGGCGGCATCGGCTTGAACAGCGATGTGGTTCGCAGCCGCGTTTGCGAAAAGCTGGCTTACATGGGTCTTTCCCTGGATGCCGCTGCCAACAGTGGCAGAACAGACGGTTGCATCAGCACCCCGGACAGCAAGGTTTCTGTCTGGCGGCTGAAGACCGATGAAGAGAGCATCGTAGCGCAAAATGTGTGCCAAATGCTGCAATAAGCAAGAAGGAGCTGGCACAAACGTGCCAGCTCCCTTTTCGCTATCTACTTTATTCGCTGCGGAACTGCATGGGTGAGAAACCCATTTCCTTCTTAAAACAATAGGAGAAATGCGACGGGCTGTTAAATCCCAAATGCATAGCAATTTCCGCAATGGTCATATTAGTGGTTTGGATCAGCTTGAGTGACAGAGCGATCCGCTGCTGCAGTACATATTTATGCAGGGTCTTTCCTGTATGGCGTAGCATCAGCCGGTTTAGGTAATTGGGATTATAATTAAAATACACGCCCAAATCGCCGTTGGTGATCTGCCCGGAGATATTCGCGTCAATGTACTGCATAATCTGCGTCACCAGCATATTGCTCTTGCTGTCCAGCTTGTTGTACCGGGCCAATTCAAACAAAACCGACTTCAGTAATGTAGAGGTTTTACCTGTATAGTACAACCGTTTTTCCTGGAATTCCGATACAATTTCACGGAGCATGGGCTCAATGAAGGTCACATTATCAAAGAAGACCGGTTCATCAAACAGTTCCGTATCAGAAAAGGATATCCTGGGATGCGCTTGCTCCGGCACAAAGGTATTGGCCGGGCACGGAATCATGCTGGTTGCCACATTGCTGTAATCTTGGGTGAAATCGAAATCAAATACGATGAGCTCCGGCGCTTTTTCCGGACAGATCGTATATTCGATGCCAGGCTGAAAAATAATCAGGCTACCATGGCGCATGGTATAGGATTCTCCCCCGATTTCCACAGCAACTTTGCCATCCAGACAATAGAGCAGCCGGCAATCATAAGTCTTGGATGGGCCGCGCTGAAACGAAAAGCGAAGCCTGTCAGCAAAGCGAACAAACGGATTCGCATGGATCAATTCCATTAGGTGCATCTCCCTTCGTCTGTTTCTGACACTATTTTATCAAAGGCCACTTGGAAATACAAGGGCAGGAGGTGGGTTTTATGACAGTATTTCAAGACAATATCCGTCTTCCTTCGGATATTTTCTCATTTTTGCAAAAAAACTCATCTGGAGAAGTTCTCTTAACCACCTCAAAAGGCATTTATTTGCAGTTTTCTTCCAGCATTTTTTTGCTGATGGATCGTTCCTATGGTCTAACTCCCATCGGAATTGGTTTAAGTCGATTTGTGGATTTTGCGACAGCGATAGCTCCAAAAGCTGGGCAACACGTATCCGTATTCGATGGCTGTATTCACTTTCCCGGTGGTACACTAAATCCCCTATGGGATGTAGTCGATACCGAAATTTTCTTCGCAACACCTCTCCAACAGCAGGTTGACCGTTGCGCTAAGCTGCTTGTTTCCCGATGCAGTCAACGCAGTCTGGCTGCACTGGCTGCACCTTTACTGCTGAATCAGCCCTTATCATCTGCCGCACACAATAACCCCTATTGCACCCATGCATTGCCCATTTTGGAACAGCTCCTGGATGCAATGAAAAACCAGAATTCGAGCAATATCAACGAGGCCGTCAGTCAGTTATTAGGATTTGGAATTGGTCTTACCCCTTCCCTGGACGACATCCTTTTAGGTATGCTTTACGGCTTGTTGCGACTGGCCGCTCAGGAGGGCACTGCTGCCATTCTAGGCGACGCAATTAAAGCTAATGCGCCAACCCGAACCAACGCCATTAGCGCCGCCTATCTGGACGCTGTGGCCTGTGGCGGATGCTTCCAGCGATTGGACGACATTCTAAAGAATCTTTCCTCTAGCACTCCAATCAACATCGAACCTATTTTGGAAATTGGCAGTAGTTCCGGCTCTGAAATGCTTTTGGGGCTTCTGCTCGCAATAAAAATAACAACGAAAGGTTGATCATTATGGCATACTTTGAACTGGAAAACGAAAAGCTACATATTCGCGTTTGCTCTCTGGGCGCTGAGCTACAGAGCATATATTCCAAGGAATTGGATATGGAGTACATCTGGCAGCCCGGCACAGAAACCTTTGCCCACCACACCATGCTGCTCTTCCCTAACCCCGGTCGCATCGCCCATGACCGGATCATCGTCGGCGGAAAGGTGTATCCTGCCATGATGCATGGCTTTGCCAACGATATGGAATTCCGTCTGGTTGAACACACAGAAACCAAGGTCCTGCTGGAACTGGCGGCCACCGATTATACACGTCGCTATTTCCCCTACGAGTTCCGTTTTCAGGTGGAATTTACCCTGGACGGCGATAAGGTGCTTCAGAATTTCTATGTGATCAACGACGACAGCAAGCCTGTTTACTACTGCCTGGGCGCGCACCCCGGCTTCTACTGCCCCATTGAGCTGGGTGAAAGCGGTGATGATTACAGCCTGATCTTTAACCGTCCCCAAATGCTGAATCATATGGAGTTGGAGAACCACACCCGCCTGCTCACCGGCAACTACACGCCCTGTCTTATCAATGAAACGGATATTCCCCTGGATGAACATTTCTTCGACAACGGCCCGCGCCTTTACAGCAACATGGACGCTGAAACCATCACCTTGCGTTCCAACCGCTCCGGCAGATTTATGGAACTGGGTATCTCTGGTTTTGATAATCTGTGCCTGTGGGGCGCTCCGGGCAAAATGTCCGTGATTTGCATTGAGCCCTGGTGCGGTACCTCTGACCGCACTGACACCGACCATGTCTGGGAAACCAAGCCCGGCATCCGCCGTGTGGAAGTGGGCGAAACCGGCCAACACCTGCTGACTTTTCGGGTTGGCTAAATACATATCACAAACCGCCGATGCTGGCTGCGTCAGCGGTTTATATAGAAAAAGAGCGTGCTGAAATCAGCACGCTCTATTCTTATAATTGTTGGATCAAACCAGCTCGATGACGGCCATCTCGGCAGCGTCACCGCGGCGAGCACCGGTACGGGTCACGCGGGTGTAACCACCGTTGCGCTCAGCGTACTTGGGAGCGATCTCCTTGAACAGCTTGTTAGCGACGTCTTCCTTGGTAATGAAGGACAGAGCGCGGCGGTAATTAGCCAGGCCGCCCTTCTTGCCCAGGGTGATCATCTTCTCAACAACAGGCTGAACCTCTTTGGCGCGATAGAAAGTGGTCTCGATCTTGCCGTTGTCCAGCAGGTCGGTAACCAGCTGCCGCAGCAGAGCCTTTCTCTGATCGCTGGTCTTGCCCAGTTTACGAGTTCCGAACATGAACATTTCCTCCTTTTTGAAAGGTTAACACTTAGTTAATTGCTGCTGCCAGAATCAGCGCTGGCCAGGGACAAGCCCATCATTTCCAGCTTCTTCTGAACCTCGTCCAGGGACTTCTTACCCATGTTACGAACCTTCATCATATCCTCGTCGGTCTTGCTAATCAGATCGGCAACGGTGTTGATGTTGGCGCGCTTCAGGCAGTTGAAGCTCCGGACAGACAGATCCAGCTCATCGATGGTCATGGCAAGCTTGGCGTCGGGGCGATCAGAAGTCTTCTCAACGACAGTGGAGCCGCTGCCGACAGCATCGGACAGGCTGGTGAACACGGTCAGGTGATCAGACAGGATCTTGGCGCCAAGAGAGACAGCATCCTTTGCAGAGATGGTGGAATCTGTCCAGACCTCAAGGGTCAGCTTATCAAAGTCGGTCTTGTCGCCGACACGGGTGGGCTCCACCGCGTAATTCACCTTTTTGACAGGAGAATAGATGGAGTCGATGGGAATCACACCGATCACGGTCTGAGCGGTCTTGTTCCGATCAGAGGAAACATAGCCGCGGCCCTGGGAAAGGGTGATCTCCATATTAAATGTGGCATCTTCGCCCAGAGTGCAGATGTGCAGCTCGGGGTTCAGGATCTCGACCTCACCGTCGGCCTTGATATCGCCCGCAGTAACCTCACAGGGGCCAACTGCGTCGATATACACGGTCTTTACGCCCTGGGTGTGGAGCTTGACGATCATTCTCTTAACATTCAGAACGATCTCAGTAACATCTTCCTTAACACCGGGGATGGTGGAGAACTCATGCTGCACGCCGGCGATCTTTACAGAAGTCGCAGCGTAGCCGGGCAAGCTGCTCAGCAGGATCCGGCGCAAAGAGTTGCCCAGAGTCATGCCGTAGCCTCTCTCCAGAGGCTCCACCACATACTTGCCGTAGGAAACATCCTCCACGGAGTCCAGGCAGGTGATGCGAGGCTTTTCAATTTCTACCATGAGTATAAACCCTCCTTCTCAAGAGTATGGGGTGTAGAATGCACCCCACAATTGACAATACGAACAAACAGGGGGTCGATTACTTGGAGTACAACTCGACGATCAGGTGCACTGCGATATCGAAGTCGATATCAGCCTGAGTGGGCATAGCAACGACCTTACCCTGGAGGGTATTCTTGTCACGATCCAGCCACTTGGGAGCAGCAACGAAAGCATCGTCTTCCCGCAGCTTCTTAAAGAAGTTGTTGGAGTTGCTCTTCTCGGAAACAGCGATGACATCGCCAACCTTGATCAGGTAGCTGGGGATGTTCACGCGGCTGCCATTGACAGTGAAGTGACCGTGGTTGACCAGCTGACGAGCCTGACGGCGGGAGTTGGCAAAGCCCAGACGATACACAACATTGTCCAGACGGCGCTCGACATAGCTCAGCAGCACTTCACCGGTGTTGCCTTCAGCGCGAGCAGCCTTCTCGTAGTAATTCCGGAACTGCTTTTCCTGGATACCATAAACAAACTTGACCTTCTGCTTCTCGGTCAGCTGAGTAGCATACTCAGACTTCTTAGCTCTTCTCTGACCGCCGGGGTTCTTGTTGGAAGTCTTAGAATAACCCATTGCGGCAGGAGAAACGCCCAGCGTTCTGCAACGCTTCAGCACGGGCTGCATATTCTTAGCCATAACGCAAATTCCTCCTATTCCTAATTAGACGCGACGTCTCTTGGGGGGACGGCAGCCATTGTGGGGAATGGGGGTGACGTCCTTAATCATAACGACTTCCAGGCCTGCGGACTGCAGAGCACGGATAGCAGCCTCACGTCCCTGACCGGGGCCCTTAACATAGACCTCGACGGACTTCAGACCGCAGTTGTCGATAGCAGCCTTAGCAGCAGTCTCGGCAGCAGTCTGAGCAGCAAAGGGAGTGGACTTACGGGAACCACGGAAGCCCAGACCGCCGGAGGAAGCCCAACTCAGGGCGTTGCCTTCCAGGTCAGTGATGGTAACCATGGTGTTGTTGAAAGAGGAACGGATATGTGCCGCACCCTTTTCTACGTTCTTGCGCTCGCGACGGCGCTTAACAATCTTCTTAGCAGCTTTTGCAGCCATTTACATATCCCTCCTTACTTCTTCTTGTTAGCAATGGTCTTCTTGGGACCCTTGCGAGTACGAGCGTTGGTCTTGGTGCGCTGACCATGAACGGGCAGGCCACGGCGATGACGCAGGCCGCGGTAGCAGCCGATCTCGTTCAGGCGCTTGATGTTCATAGCGGTCTCACGGCGCAGGTCACCTTCGATGATATAGTTATGCTCGATGGTGTCACGCAGCTGAGCTTCCTGCTCCTCGGTCAGATCCTTAACACGGATGTCAGGATCAATACCGGTGGTCTCCAAAACCTTGGCGGCACGGGCGGGGCCGATGCCGTAAATATAAGTCAGTGCAACTTCGATCCGCTTGTCGCGGGGAAGATCAATACCAGAAATACGTGCCATATTCTTTCAGCACCTCCTATTAGCCTTGTCTCTGCTTGTGTTTGGGGTTTTCGCAAATTACCATTACGCGACCCTTGCGCTTGATGATCTTACACTTTTCGCACATGGGTTTAACGGACGGTCTTACTTTCATACTGTTTAACCTCCATATAGTGTCTTTACTTGCTTCTCCAAGTGATCCGACCCTGAGTCAGATCATAAGGAGACATTTGAACGGTTACCTTGTCACCGGGCAAGATCTTGATGAAATTCATTCTGAGCTTGCCGGAAATGTGTGCCAGAATGGTGTGTCCGTTGCCAATGTCAACATTGAACATTGCATTCGGCAGTGCATCGGTTACGATGCCCTCAATCTCGATTACGTCGTCTTTTGCCAAGTTAGAAACCTCCCTGGTTGTGACTTTGCATATTCTGGCTCAATTCGGCCAGATCTTCTCGTAATTCGCTGTTGAGCACTTTGTCGCCTTCACGTAACTTCTCGGCGACTCTGGTCTCAGAGCGAAGGACCTTTTGTATGTGCTTACGCTTTTTACGCTTGGGCTTATCCAGTGTTCGGTCCTTTCCATTTGCCAGCATCAGGTAAACCGGGTCCGTTCCAACTACGTAGAACAGTTTGCCCTGATCCCGGCCGGCGGTGGATAATACCACATCCGCAATGTTAAAATCCGATATTCGTTCTGGGTCCATAGTTAAAGTCCTTCAGTGACGGTGAGTATTTCCGGCTCGCCGTCGGTGATGAGTACAGTATTTTCATAATGGGCCGAGAGTTTTCCATCGGCAGTTACGGTCGTCCATCCGTCCTTGAGAATTCTGACATCATATGTGCCAGTATTCACCATAGGCTCGATGGCCAATGTCATGCCGGGGACTAATCTGGGTCCACGGCCGGGTGCGCCGTAGTTCGGCACTTCCGGCTCCTCATGCAGCTGCGCGCCTACGCCGTGACCTACGAAAGCGCGTACAACTGAAAAACCGTTAGACTCCACATACGTCTGGATGGCGTGGGAGATATCGGACACACGGTGTCCGCGGGTCGCGAAGCGGATCCCCTCAAAGAAGCTCTGCTTCGTAACATCGATCAGCTTTTGGGCTTCGGCGCTGATAGCACCGCAGGCAAAGGTAGCTGCGCAGTCTCCGTGGAATCCCTGGTAGTACGCACCCACATCCACAGATACGATATCCCCTTCTTTCAAGACGTAGCCGCCCGGAATTCCGTGGATCACCGTATTGTTGACGGATATGCAAGTGCTTGCAGGGAAGCCATTGTAATTCAGGAACGACGGTTTCGCGCCCTGGCTTACAATATAATCGTAAACAGCCTCATCGATCTGCTTAGTCGTTACGCCAGGTCTTACCATTTCCCCTGCCAAAGCACGGGCTGCCGCGGTAATCTTACAGGCCTGTCGCATGGACTGCAGTTCTTTTTCATTCTTGATTGCGATCATACTTGCGCCCCTATTGCCTCCATAATGTCCCGATTCACATCTGCAATGGGCTTGTTGCCGTCGATCAGCCGAAGCTGGCCGCAGGCAGCATAGTGGTCCTTCAGCACCTCGGTCAGCTGGTGATACACCCCCAAGCGGTGACGCACCGTCTCCGGAGCATCATCCTTGCGGATGGTCAGCTGCTCGCCGCACTGATCGCAAACGCCATCGGTCTTCGGAGGATTGGCGATGATGTGATAACTGGCTCCGCATTTTCCGCAGACCCGGCGGCCGGTCATCCGGCCCTCGATCACAGCATCGGCAATCTCAATGGAAATCACATGGTCGATCAGGATCCCCCGTTCCTGCAGTGCTTCTGCCTGGGGCAGCGTGCGGGGCACGCCGTCCAGAATAAAGCCGTTGCTGCAATCCGGGCGGGAGACCCGCTCCGCGACGATGTCGATCACAACATCGTCGGGAACGAGGCAACCTTCGTCCATGAGTTTCTTTACTTTCTGCCCCAAGGCACTACCGTTGGCAATGGCCTCTCGGAGCATATTCCCGGTAGAAATGGCGGGGATGGAGAGCTTCTCGCTAAGTAGCTCTGCTTGTGTCCCCTTACCGGCGCCGGGTGCGCCTAGTAGGATTAGGTTCATCCTGCCATGCCTCCTAAATTAGTCGAGGAAGCCCTTGTAGTGGCGCATCAGCATCTGTGCTTCCAGAGCCTTCACAGTTTCCAGCGCAACGCTGACAACGATGATGATGGAAGTACCGCCGATAGCCAGCTCCTTAACACTAGGGAATGCGTTACCTGCAATAATAGGCAGCAGAGCAACAACGCCCAGATACAGGGAGCCGAAGACCACGATTTTGTTGATGACCTTCTTAATGAAGTCAGCAGTGGGCTTGCCGGGACGGAAGCCGGGGATGAAGCCACCGTTCTTCTTCAGATTGTTGGAGATCTCCACAGGATCGTACTGAATGGATGCATAGAACCAGCCGAAGAAGAAGATCAGCAGGAAGTAGCAAACTGCGTAGACCCAAGTGGTGGAATCAAACAGGTTCTTGTTAACCCAGCTGTTCACGCCGCCAGGAATGAAGGCGCAAATGGTAGCGGGCAGAGAAGCGATGGACTGAGCAAAGATGATGGGCATAACGCCGGTCATGCTCACCTTGATGGGCAGGTCAGTGTTCTGACCGCCGTAGACTTTACGGCCAACCACGCGCTTAGCATACTGAATGGGGATACGGCGCTCGGCATCATTGACGAACACGATCAGGACGATCAGTGCCAGGACGCCAACAGCGACCAGGATGCCCCACCAGCCCATGTTGATGGTGGTGCCGGTCATCTCAGGCAGACGGGAGATGATGTTAGCAAACAGGATCATAGAAATGCCGTTGCCGATACCATGCTCGGTGATCTGCTCACCCAGCCACATAACCACAGTGGAGCCTGCGGCAAAAGCCAGGATGATGACAATTGCGGGCAGGACGGAAGTGTCCTGCAGGATGGGATAACCACTCTTCTGATAGTTCAGGAGCATCATGTAGTATGCCCAACCCATCAGCAGGCCCAGGCCCACAGTGGTGAACCGTGTGATCCGCTCGATCTTCTTCTTGCCTTCCTCGCCGCCTTCCTTGCTCAGCCGCTCCAGGGCGGGAATGGCAATGGTCAGCAGCTGGATGATGATGGAAGAGTTGATGTAGGGCTGAATGCCCAGAGCCAGTACCGTTGCCTGGGAGAAGGCGGAACCGGACATTGCGTTGTACAGACCCAGGATGGTGTTGGACAACACAGAGTTGTAGTACTGGGACAAAACATCAACATTGATGAAGGGAACAGGAACGACGCTGCCCAAACGGAACAACAGCATAATCAGAGCGGTGAAGATCAGCTTTTTACGCAGATCAGCAATAGCCCATGCGTTTTTGAGTGTCTTAAACACTTAAACCACCTCGGTCTTTCCGCCTGCCTGCTCGATTTTTTCCTTTGCAGACTCAGAGAAAGCCGCTGCCTTAACGGTGAGTTTCTTAGTGACAGTTCCGTTGGACAGAACCTTCAGACCATAGGGGCAATCGGACAGGATGCCCTTCTCGATCAGAGCGGCAGCATCGACCACAGCGCCATCCTCAAAGCAGTTCAGAGCAGCAACGTTGATTGCAGTCAGGGGCTTTGCGAAGATGTTGTTGAAGCCACGCTTGGGAACGCGGCGAACCAGAGGCATCTGGCCGCCTTCGAAACCAACGCGGACCTTGCCGCCGGAACGGGCCTTCTGACCCTTGTGACCACGACCACCGGTCTTGCCGTTGCCGGAACCGTGACCGCGACCCTTCCGCTTACCTACCTGGGTGGAACCCGCGACAGGAGAGAGTTCATGCAGATTCATATCTTGTCTCCTCCTTATTCTACTTCAGTGACCTGCAGCAGATAGCCGATCTTGGCGATCTTACCGCGAGTCTGGGTGTTGTCCGGCTGGATAGTGGTCTGGCCGATCTTGCGCAGACCCAAGCTCTCAGCAGTAGCGATGTGCTTTTCCAGACGGCCGTTCAGGCTCTTAACAAGCGTAATTTTCAGGTTTGCCATGTTAATTGCCCTCCTTGTTAGATGATTTCCTCTACGCTCTTGCCACGGACAGCAGCAACCTGCTCAGGAGAACGCAGAGAAGTCAGGCCAGCCATGGTGGCCTTAACAACGTTCTGAGGGTTGTTGGAACGCAGGCACTTAGCGCAGATGTTCTTGATACCGACAGCTTCCATAACGGCACGGACAGCGCCGCCGGCGATAACGCCGGTACCTTCGGGAGCGGGCTTCAGCAGAACGGTGCCGGCACCGAAGATGCCGATCACATCGTGGGGAATGGTGTTGCCAGCCAGGGAAACCTTGACCATGTTCTTCTTGGCATCAGCGATGCCCTTCAGAATAGCCTCGGAAACTTCGGCAGCCTTGCCCAGGCCATAGCCCACAGTGCCCTTGCCGTCACCAACGACAACCAGAGCGGAGAACTTCATGACGCGGCCGCCCTTAACGGTCTTGGAGACGCGGTTCAGGTAAACGACCTTCTCAATGAGCTCAGGAGCTTCATTGACAGGAGTCTTATTATAAGCCATTTCTTATTCCTCCTAACACTTAGAACTTGAGGCCGGCTTCACGAGCACCCTCGGCCAGAGCAGCGACACGGCCGTGGTAAACATAGCCGCCGCGGTCGAAAACGACCTCTTCGATGCCCTTTGCCTTGGCACGCTCTGCCAGGACAGCGCCAACCTTCTTGGCAGCCTCAACGTTGCCGGTAGCGCCCTCAAATTCCTTCTCCAGCGTATTGGCGGAAACCAGAGTTACGCCGTTGACGTCGTCGATGATCTGAGCATAGATGTTCGCATTGGAACGGAACACATTCAGACGGGGACGCTCAGTGGTGCCGGAGATCTTGCCACGCACACGAACATGACGGTGCAGGCGCTTTGCATTCTTATTAACCTTGCTGACCATTTCGGCACACCTCCATTACTTCTTACCACCGGTCTTACCAACCTTGCGGCGGATGACTTCGGTGGAGTACTTGATACCCTTGCCCTTGTAAGGCTCGGGGGGACGCTTACCACGGACTTCAGCGGCAAACTGGCCGACGACCTGCTTGTCGATGCCCTTGATGATGATCTGGTTGGGGGTGGGAACTTCGATGGTGATGCCAGGGATCTCGTTCACGAACACTTCGTGGGAGAAGCCCAAACGCATGACCAGCTGGGTGCCCTTCTTCTCGCAACGGTAACCAACGCCGTTGACATCCAGAGTCTTGGAGTAACCCTTGCTGACGCCCTCAACCATATTGTTGACCAGAGTACGAGTCAGACCGTGCAGCGCTCTGTGCTGAGCCTCGTCGCTAGGACGAGAAACGGTCAGGACATTGCCCTCAATATTGAAGATCATATCAGCGTGGAAGGTGTAGGTCAGTTCGCCCAGAGGGCCCTTCACGGTGACAACATTGCCTTCAGCAACATTGACAGTGACATTTGCCGGAATCATAACCGGCTTCTTACCAATTCTAGACATTCCGTAACCCTCCTTACCACACGAAGGCCAGAACTTCGCCGCCGATATGCAGCTCGCGGGCCTTCTTGTCGGTCATAACGCCCTTGGAAGTGGAAACGATGGCGATGCCCAGGCCCTTCAGGACGCGGGGCAGCTCCTCAGCGCCGGCGTAGATACGCAGACCGGGCTTGGAAACACGCTTCAGGCCAGACAGCACGGGTGCCTTTTTAGCCAGATACTTCAGGGTGATGCGGATGACGCCCTGATTGCCGTTGTCAACAACCTCGAAGGACTTGATGTAGCCCTCGTCCAGCAGGATCTGAGCAATGGCCTTCTTCAGGTTGGAAGCAGGGACGTCCACAGTGTCGTGCTTAGCAGAGTTGGCATTCCGGATACGGGTCAGCATATCTGCTACGGGATCGGTGATTTGCATTTTGTTTATCCTCCTTAATGAAGTTACGGTGTTACCCGTTGAGACCCGAAGGTATCCGGGGAATGCGCCCCACGCATGGGGCCATCTTCCCGGGACTCTTCGAATCTTTGTTACAATTTATTGTGACTTACCAGCTGGCCTTGCGCACACCGGGGATCTGGCCCTTATAAGCCAGCTCACGGAAGCAGATACGGCAGATGCCGTAGTTGCGCAGGTAGGCGTGGGGTCTGCCGCAGATCTTGCAGCGATTGTAGCGGCGGCTGGAGAACTTGGGCTCAGCCTGCTGCTTCAGGATCATAGACTTCTTAGCCATTTTCTATCCTCCTAATCAAGCGGTGAAGGGGGCGCCCAGGAGCGTCAGCAGCTCTTTGGCTTCCTCGTCGGTGGTAGCGGTGGTGCAGATGCAGATGTCCATACCACGGATCTTGTCCACCTTGTCGTACTCGATCTCAGGGAAGATCAGCTGCTCCTTCAGGCCCATGGCATAGTTGCCGCGGCCGTCAAAGGAGTTGGGGTTGATACCACGGAAGTCACGAACGCGGGGCAGAGCCACGCTGAACAGACGATCCAGGAACTCATACATCTTGTCGCCGCGCAGGGTGACCTTGACGCCAACGGTTTCGCCCTCACGGAGCTTGAAGTTAGCGACAGACTTGCGGGCCTTGCAGGTCACGGGCTTCTGGCCGGTGATCGCTGCGATATCCTTGCAGATGGCCTCGATCTCCTTGGCGTTGTTCTTGCTTTCGCCGCAAGCAACGTTGACGATGACCTTGTCCAGCTTGGGGATCTGCATAACGCTCTTGTAGCCGAACTTCTTGTTCAGGGCAGGAGCGATCTCGTTAACATACTGTTCTTTCATTCTGTTAGCCATGATTTAACTCATCCTGTGTTAGATTTCGGCGCCGCACTTGCGGCAGATACGGGTCTTCTTGCCGTCGGCGACCTTGTAGCCGACACGGACACCCTTGCCGCACTTGTCGCAGAACAGTGCGACCTTGCAGGCACGGATAGGGGTCTCACGCTTGACGATGCCGCCCACGTCGCCCTGCTTACGGGGCTTGGTGTGGCAGGTAGCAACGTTGACCTTCTCCACGATGACCTTGTTTTCAGCAGGCATGGCCACCAGGACCTTGCCCTTGACGCCCTTGTCCTTACCGGACAGGACGATAACGGTATCATTCTTCTTAATGTTCATTCCTCGGGTCCTCCATTAGATGACCTCGGGAGCCAGGGACAGGATCTTCATGAAGTCCTTGTCACGCAGCTCACGAGCAACGGGTCCAAAGATACGGGTGCCCTTGGGGTTCTTGTCTTCCTTGATGATAACGGCAGCGTTCTCATCAAAGCGGACATAGATACCGTTCTCACGGCGGACGCCCCGCTTGGTGCGGACGATGACAGCCTTGACCACATCGCCCTTCTTCACGGTACCGCCGGGAGCAGCCTTACGAACGGAAGCAACGATCACATCGCCGATGTTGCCGTACTTCCGGCGGGAGCCGCCCAGAACGCGGATGCAGTGAATTTCCTTGGCGCCGGTATTGTCGGCAACCTTCAGGTAGCTTTCCATCTGAATCATAGCTCGCCGACCTCCTTACTTAGCCTTTTCAATGATGTTGACCAGTCTCCAGCGCTTATCCTTGGACAGGGGACGGGTCTCCATGACCTCAACGGTATCGCCGATGCCGCACT
>JAGAMN010000042.1 GCA_017624715.1 Oscillospiraceae bacterium | reverse complement strand
GCAAGTACTTGCTTTACGATTTCTAGTTTCTCTTCTTTACTGCGCAGTGTATATTTTCTCGACATAATAACACCCCCAATTCCATAATAGCATAAAAATAATGGTAGGCACTTTCGTGTCTACCATTATTTTATCACTTCACTTTTAGCACGCTGGTTTTTTTATTGTTTTAACCCCACAAACCGTCGGGATACAGGCCCTGCTGGGTCTTCTCCTTCAATGCCGCCACTACCTGGGGCTTGTCCGCGGCGTAGGTCACGCCGTACCACTTATCAGGAGAGGAAAGTACCTTGACCCGGGCTTTGCCCTCACTGAGCAGCTGCTCCACTGCCAGAGGCAGGTAGAACTCAGCCTTTTCCGGATTCTTGCCCAAAGCTTCATCCAAAAATGCTGGGAATCTAGCCTGCAGCTCCCGGAGGAAGCTGGGGGCATAGCCCCACATATTCATGGAAACGGGGGTGTCTGCCGGCACATCTGTCCAGGTTTTGCCTTCATCCTCGGTGAAGTGGATGCCACCTTCGTAGACCTCGATCCGGGTACGCTCGGCAATGGTGGTCAGATAGCCGCTGTCATCGGTGCAGCAAATGCCCCGGGCCACATGGCCGTTTTCGGTTACGGTATTGCCCAGGCGGTAGCCCACCATGCAATAGTCGTATGTATCGGTTTCCATGCCCTGCAACGCATCATAAATGACGCGGAAGGCGGATTTGCCGTAGTAATCGTCGGCATTAATGACCGCAAAAGGTGCATCGCCGATCTCTTCTGCAGCGCACAGTACCGCGTGGCAGGTGCCCCAGGGCTTCTTGCGGTTCTCGGGAACGGTATAGCCTTCCGGGATCTTGTCCAGCTCCTGGAATGCGTAGCGGATCTCCATTGGGCAGCTTTCCAGCCGCTTGCCAACGGTATCCATGAAGTCTTTGCGGATGGCATCCTTGATGATGATCACCGCGGTTTCAAAGCCTGCCTCGTGGGCATCGAACAGAGAGAAATCCAAAATTGCTTCGCCCTTGCTTCCCACAGGATCGATCTGCTTCAGGCCGCCGTAACGGCTGCCCATGCCGGCGGCCATCACCACCAGAATCGGTTTCTTTGCCATGACAGTTCCTCCTAAATATGATTGATATCCAGATAAATATCGGTTTTTCGCAATTTTTCCCAGGAAAACTCGCCGGCCAATTCTTTGGCTGACAGGCAGGCCGGTTGATCGATGATTCCGGCCGCGTGGGCCAAAAAACCGATCAGCGCTTCCGGTTTCCGGGTCCGCCGCAGCACGCCCAGGTCCAGGTCTTTATCCCGCTTGCTCAAGCGGCGGCCGTCGGAAGAGAGCAGCATGGGCACATGGCCGTAGGTCGGATGGGCAAAGCCCAGCAATTCCTGCAAGTACATTTGCCGGGGCGCAGAGCCCAGCAGATCCATACCCCTTACCACTTCGGTAACACCGGCTTCACCGTCGTCCACGGTAACCGCCAGTTGGTACACATACACCCCGTCTGCCCGGCGAACTACAAAATCGCCGCAATCGACGGCCAGATTCTGTTCAAAATGGCCCTGAGCCATATCATCAAGCTGCCAAAGCCTGTCCGGCACGCGGAGCCGCCAGGCCGGGGCTCGGCCAAAGGCCGTTTGTGCCTCAGGTGAAAGATCCCGGCAGGTGCCGGGATAGACATAAGTACCATCAGAAAGATGGGGTGCATTTACATTATGCAGTTGGCTGCGGGTGCAGTAGCAGGGGTACAGCAGCCCCATATCCGCCAGATGCTGAAAATAGCCGTCATAAACCGCGCTGCGCTGGCTTTGGGCCGGGGTTTCCCGATCCCAGTCAAGGCCCAGCCATAGAAGATCCTCACGCAATGTTTGGGCGAACTCCGCGCTGGTACGCTGGGTGTCCAGATCTTCCATCCGCAGAACCAGTTCGCCATCCCGGCAGCGGATGGACGCCCACGCAATGAGGGCGGCAAAAACATTTCCCAGGTGCATTCTGCCGGATGGAGTGGGCGCAAAGCGCCCTACCGGTTTTTTAACCGCTTCCATGATTACAGGAAGTTTTCCAGCCAATAGATCATCACGCCGATAATGCCCACACACAGGGCGCTGGCGGTGATCAGCAAACCGATGGTCAGTCCATCCTTCTTTTCATCAGGATAATCTTCCTCATCTTCGTAATCATCGCTATCTTCTTCATCATCGATATACTCCGGAGCTGCAGGCTGATTAGCTGCCTTTTCCGCAGCTTCCTGCTCCAGAATGTCATCCAAGTCCTTCAGTACATCGTCGGCCAGAATATCCGACAAATCTTTATCCTCACGCCAGATCTCCCGTTCCAGACGATCCAGTTCTGCTTGCGTATCCTTATCCATGGACATAGCCTCCTTTTTTACTATTCTACCCCAAAAGCGCCGGTATGTAAAGGGCAATTTCTTTGAATATTTTTGTAACTTAAAACTCTTTTAATAATTATACGCTTTTTTTATTCACAATTAAAGATTACAATGATATCAAACGATGGATTTTATCTTTTTCATTTTTCTCTCCTCTTTTCTTGTTTGCAAAAGCTGCAGGTATGGCCTGCGGTTTTTGCATTTTATGGGCAAAAGAATCGGCACCCATTACGGGTGCCGTTTTTTGCATATATGTTGCTGCCGGAGAGCGTTTTGATAATCGCCCTCTCGGTCACGCTGTTCGCGTGCCAACTCTCCCAAAGGGAGAACCAAGATTTTGCGGACGAGCAACGCTTGCCCAAAAAGACCGTCGGGGATGCCGGTCACTACAAAATTACTCCTCGGAAATGACGCGAGCGCCTTGGAATTCCACGTGTAGCGGAATCAGCTCCCAGTTTGCCTCGGTGATGTCGTGGATCTTCTTGTTGAGTTTCTCCTCCAGGCCGGGGTTACGGGTAATGCACAGCAAGGTGGGGCCTGCGCCACTGAGGCAGAAGGCTGCGCCGGTGGTGCGGATCAAGCCTTCAATCTTCTCATAGTCTGCGATCATGCTCTTGCGGTAGGGCTGGTGGATCCGATCCTGCATGGCATTACGCAGCAGCTTTTCGTCGCCCAGCTCCAGAGCCTTCAGCACCATGGCACCGTGGGAGATATTATAGACCGCATCAGCACGGTTATACTCTGTGGGCAAAGCTTCACGGGCCACCGTAGTGGGCAGGTCAAAGTCCGGCACCAAAGCCAGGAATTCCCAATCCGGGTGCAGGGGGAAGTTTACCGTTACCGGCAAGCCGTTATCCACCATAGAAGCGGTGAGGCCGCCGAAGAAAGCAGGTGCCAGATTATCCGGGTGGCCTTCCATGGCGTTGGTGATGTTCAACAAACCCTGGGTGGACAGCTTATTGCCACGGAGCACATTGGCACCCATTGCGCCTGCCACCAGCAGCGCGGCGGAAGAACCCAGGCCGCGGCAAATGGGGATCTGTGCTTCAATATGGATCTTAACGCCCCGGATCTCCTCGCTAAGGGATTCCAAAACCGCGCAGTAAGAAGTATAGGCCATATTGTCCGGGCCGGCGTAGGCTTCATCACAACCGGTGATCTCCAGGCCAGATTCGGTTTCCTCAAAAGTGACATCGGTATACAGACTCAGGGCACAGCCAAAGGCATCAAAGCCAGGACCCAGGTTGGCCGTGGTAGCCGGCACCCGAATGGTTACTCGTTTCATAGTAAAGTCTCCTTCGTTCGTTTTCCGCCTTGGCCCCTTCATTGAGGGGGCTGGCAAAAATCGCAGATTTTTGACTGGGGGAGTTCACTCCCTCCGTCACAGCTAACGCTGTGCCACCTCCCTCAAAGAGGGAGGCAAGGGATCAAAGCGCCAGGACAAACTCCGGCATCTCTTCCTTATTGATAACGCCGGTGTGGCGCTCAGGCTTTTGCCGCAGGCCGGCAAGATTGCCGGGGATGGCTACACCGGAAACCTGCTCCAGCGCTTCCATCTGGGCAAATTCGTCACCGTCGCAGCTTCCGCCAATGGCAGCAAGCACCGCCGCCGGGAACTTGTAGGGCGAGGCGGTGGACAGCACCACCATGGGGCGATGGTCGCCGGTTTGGTTTACATAATCTTCCGCAACTTTCCAGCCTGCGGCAGTATGCGTATCGCAGAGATAACCGTACTCCCGAAATACCCGACCGATGACCTCGGATGCGCCATCGTCATCGCAGCAGCCGGCCCAGAACTGATTGCCGATCTTCTCCTGCAGCTGTGCAGGAACGGTATAGCTACCCTCAGTCTGCAGCTTCCGCATCAACTCCGCCACTAGGGCTGTGTCACCGCTGAGCAGGTACAGCAGCCGCTCCAGGTTGGAAGACACCAGGATATCCATGGAAGGAGATTGGGTCTTGTACAGCGGTCTGCGGCGGTCGTATGTGCCGGTGCGGATAAAATCGGTGAGCACATTGTTGGCGTTGGACGCACAGATCAGCGTACCCACGGGAAGGCCCAAAGCACCTGCCAGCCAACCGGCCAGGATATCGCCGAAATTGCCGGTGGGAACGGAGAAGTTGACCTTATCCCCCAGCTGGATCTTGCCTGCATCCAGCAGATCCTTATAGGCCTTGAAATAATAGGTGATCTGGGGTGCCAGACGGCCGATGTTGATGGAGTTGGCGGATGACAGCTCGAAAGGCAATTCCTTTCCGCGGCAGGCGGTAAAGATCTCCTTCACGCCGGTCTGGGCATCGTCGAAATTGCCTCGGACAGCACAAACCGTCACATTCCCGCCCTCCTGGCTGACCATCTGCCGCCGTTGGACATCGGACACACCACCATCGGGGTAGAACACGCATATTTTGATACCGGGCACATCCTGGAAGCCCACCAGGGCTGCCTTTCCGGTATCACCGGAGGTGGCGGTGAGGATGAGGATATCCTTCTGCGCGCCCTTGACTGTCTTTGCTGCGGTCATGAGCCGGGGCAGCATGGACAGAGCCACATCCTTAAAAGCAGAGGTAGGGCCACGGAACAGCTCCAGCACCGTAAAGGGGCCAGCCGCCACCGTGGGGGTCAGTTCCTCGGTCTCGAATTTCCCGGTATAAGCAAGGCGCACCAATTCTTCCATATTTGGAATGTCCGGCAGGAAGGCGGACAGAATCTGGGTAGCCATGGAGAAGGTGTCCGAGGACACACATTTTTTCCAATCAAAAGTAGGGATCTGCTCCGGCAGGTACAGTCCGCCATCGGATGCCAGGCCGGTAAGCACCGCCTGGGCGCTGTCGACCGCAGGGGCGCTGCCTCGGGTAGAATGATATTGCATAATTGCCTCCTGGTAAAACGGTCCATTTTACACTATCTGCACAAAATAAGAACTTTTTACCGAAAATACTTGGTTTTTGGATAGGTATATGATATACTGTACCTTACGAAAATGCAAGTGTTTCCACAGGAAATACGGAAGATTGTACCTGGAGGACAAAAAAATGAGAATTGGTCTGCTTGGTTTTGGTGTAGTTGGCAAAGGCGTATATGATATTTGCGCCAAAATGCCCGAACTGCAAGTAGCAAAGGTTCTGTGCCTGGAGGATATCTCCCTGCCTGATGCAGAGGTAGTGGGTGACATCCACGCCATTTGGGAGGATGAAACGATTGATACCGTCATCGAAGCCATGGGTGGCCTGCATCCGGCTTATGAATTCGTCCGGGGTGCCATCGAAGCCGGCAAGAACATCGTCACTTCCAACAAGGCTCTGGTGGCCAATTTCTATGACGATCTGATCCCTCTGGCCAAGGCCAAGGGTGTCAAGTTCCGCTGCACCGCTGCAGTGGGCGGCGGCATTGGCTGGCTCAGCGAGCTGGAGCGCGCCAACCGGGTGCAGATCATTGAGCAGGTCGGCGGCATTATGAACGGCACCTGCAACTACATTCTCGACTCCATGACCCGGCTGGGTCTTGGCTATGACGAGGCGCTGAAGCAGGCACAGGGCCTGGGCTATGCCGAAGCCAACCCCACCACCGATGTGGAGGGTATCGACACCTGGCACAAGGTGATCCTGTCCAGCAACATTGCCTTTGGCATCAGCCTGGACAGCGCCACTGTTCCCGTTGCCGGCATTTCCAAAATCACCGGCGAGGATGTGGCGAATTTCACCGCCCACGGCTATGTCTGCAAGCTGATCTCCACCGGCAAGCGCACCGAAAAGGGCTTCAGTGTGTTTGTACAGCCCACTCTCTGCCCCCAGGGCAGCCCTGAGGCTGCTGTGCCCATGAACTACAACCTGATCACCCTGATCGGCGACACCTCCGCCCGGATGAGCTTCTTCGGCCAGGGCGCAGGCCGCTACCCCACCGCATACAATGTAGTGCAGGACTGTATGGAGTTCTTGAATGGCAAGGGCTTCTACTGCGAATACGGCCCCAAGACCGCAGCCACCAACGACATCTGCCTTTCCTACTATGTCCGGGGCGGTTGGGACGGTGAAGTAGCAGAAACCTGGGGCGATGCGGTAATTACCAAACCTGTTTCCGTATCTGTCATGCATGCCTGGCTGGCCGAGCACCCCGGTGCTTTCATCGCAGCCATCGCAGACGCAATCTAAACAACACACCTTGAAAGAAGGATAAAGATATGTTGAAAGTTACGAAATTTGGCGGTTCTTCCATGGCCGATGCCGGCCAGTACCGCAAAGTCCGGGAAATTGTCAGCTCCGACCCCCATCGCCGGGTGGTTATCGTATCCGCCGCCGGCAAGCGGGACTCTTCCGATCACAAGATCACCGATCTGCTGTACCTGTGCTACGCTCACATTCAGTACGGTGTGGATTGCAACCAGATCTTTGAAATGATCCGGGATCGCTATCTGCAGATCCGGGATGAACTGGGTGTGAAGCTGGATCTGGAAAGCGAATTTGCCGCGCTGAAGGATCGCCTGGATCACAAGGCCATCTCTCAGGACGAACTGGCCAGCCGCGGCGAGTATTTCTCCGCCAAGCTGATGGCCGCTTACCTGGGCTTCCAGTTTGTGGATGCCGCACTGTGGATCCAGTTCAAAATGGACGGCACAGTGGATCAGGAGGCTTCCTACAAGGCCCTGAAGCGCCTGGTTCGCGGTAACGGCGTTGTTATCCCCGGCTTCTACGGCGTTATGCCCGACGGCCGGATTCACACCTTCACCCGCGGTGGCAGCGACATTACCGGTGCTCTGGCTGCCGCTGCGCTGGACGCCGACGTTTACGAAAACTGGACGGATGTTTCCGGTATTCTGATGGCTGATCCCCGGATCGTAGAAAACCCCCAGCCCATCCCCGAGGTTACATACGACGAGCTTCGTGAGCTGAGCTACTCCGGTGCTCAGGTGCTCCACGAAGGCACTATCTTTCCTGTCCGGGAAAAGGGTATCCCCCTGAACATTCGCAACACCAACGCCCCCAACGACCCCGGCACCATGATCCAAGAGAGCTTCACCTCCAACCAGGATGACCAGCGTCCCATCACCGGTATCACCGGCAAGAAGGACTTTTCCATCATTTCCATGTCCAAGCGGGGCATGGGCAACGAGGTTGGCGTTCTGCGGAGCATGCTGACTGTTTTCGAGCGCCACGGTATCTCCGTGGACTTCACCCCCAACGGCATAGACAATGTCTCCGTTGTAGTGCCCACCGAAGCCGTTTCTCACAACCTGTACAACATCCTGGCTGAGATCCAGCAGGAAGTCAAGCCGGACTCTCTGCATGTCCACGATCAGATCGCTGTGGTTGCCGCCGTCGGCCGCCGTATGGCATTCCGTCCCGGTATTTCCGGTCAGATCTTTGCAGCACTGGGCCAGGCAGGCATCAACATTCGTATGATCAACCAGGGTCCCGATGAGCTGAACATTATCTTCGGCGTTGACAACAAGGACTTTGCCGAAGCCATCCGGGTGCTGTACAACAGCTTTGTAAAATAATCTCTTTTCTTGCGAGGTAGCTATATGAAAACTTATACCGTTGCTATTTTGGGCGCTACCGGTGCGGTAGGCCAGGAAATGATCCGTGTTCTGCAGGAGCGGAACTTCCCCGTGGGTAAGCTGATTCCCCTGGCAAGCAAGCGCAGTGCCGGCAAGACGCTGAAATTCCGGGGTGAGGACATCACTATCCAGGAAGCCTGCGACACCGCATTTGAAGGCGTAGACATCGTACTGGGCGCTGCCGAAAACGACATTGCCAAGCAGTTTGCTCCCGCCATCGTGGCCGCCGGTGCGGTGTTTGTGGATAATTCCTCCGCTTTCCGGATGGATCCCAAAGTGCCGCTGATCATTCCCGAGGTCAACCCCGAGGATGTAGCTTGGCACAACGGCATTATCTCCAACCCCAACTGCTCCACCATCATCACCCTCACCGCTGTCAATGCGCTGAATTCCATCGCCCCCATCCGCACCATGACCGCCTCTACTTACCAGGCCGTTTCTGGTGCCGGTGCAGGCGGCCCCATTGAGCTGATGGGTGAGGTAGAGGCCCTGGCTAAGGGTGAGACCTACGAGCCCAAGATCTTCCCCTACCAGATTGCTTTCAATCTGATTCCCCAGATCGGTGGCGAATCCTTTGAGGGCTACACCAGCGAGGAGATGAAGATGCAAAACGAAGGCCGGAAGATCATGCATCTGCCGGAGCTGAAGGTTTCCTGCACCTGCGTCCGTGTGCCCGTTGTCCGCAGCCACTCCATTTCCGTCAGCTGCCACTTTGATGTGCCCGTGACCGTGGAGCAGGTTCGCCAGGTCATCGCCAAGGCCCCCGGTGTGAAGCTGGTGGATGATCTGGGCGCAAAGCAGTATCCCATGCCCCTGGACACCTCCGACCAGGACATCGTATTTGTCGGTCGTATCCGTCCCGACCTGACCGACGACAATGGCGTTTGCCTCTGGTGCTGCGGCGACCAGGTCCGCAAGGGCGCTGCCACCAATGCTATCCAGATCGCAGAGCTGCTGGTTAAGTAAATATTACCGCCCGACGCCAAGAGCGCCGGGCGGTTTTTATTCAAAAATTATTCACATGTTGCTTTTTGTCCCTAACTATGGTAAACTGGGTGCAAGAAATTTGCCGAAAACATAGACAGGATGTGAGCCTATGAAGATCAAAACCCGCAAATTGCCCTACGAAAAAGTTATGGCCCTGCCCAAGGGCAAGCACCGCCTGCCCCTGCGGCCCAATTTTCTGCTGAGCTCTGTGGTGCGAATCTTATCCATTTTTGATCTGGTGCCCACCCACTTCCGCTACACCACCGAGGGTATGGACAAGCTCGGCAAAGAGCCGGTGCTGATTCTGATGAACCACTCCAGCTTCATCGATCTGAAGATCGTTTCCAAGATTTTCTACCCCAAGCGCTTCGGTATCGTCTGCACCAGCGACGGTTTTGTGGGCAAAGAATGGCTGATGCGGTTTTTGGGCTGTATTCCTACCCAGAAATTCGTCAGCGACATGACCCTGATCCAGGACATGGAGTACATGCTGAAGAAAAAGAAGACCAGCGTGCTGATGTACCCGGAGGCCAGCTACTCCTTTGACGGCACCGCCACCCCCCTGCCCCGGAAAATGGGCGTTCTGCTGAAGAAGCTGAATGTGCCGGTGGTGACTGTCATCACCGAGGGTGCATTTGCCCGGGACCCCCTGTACAACTGCCTGCAAAAACGCAAGGTCAAGGTCAGCGCCAAGGTTAAGTGCCTGCTGACTGCAGAGGATATCAAATCCAAAACCGTAAAGGAACTGGATGCGATCCTGGACGAAGCATTTTCCTTCGACAATTTCACCTGGCAGAAGGAAAACAACATTGAAATTACGGAGTCCTTCCGGGCAGACGGCCTGGAACGGATCCTTTATAAGTGCCCTGCCTGCGGTGCAGAGGATGAAATGGAAGGCAAGGGCATTTCCCTTACCTGCCACCACTGCGGCAAAACCTGGGAGCTGGACACCCTGGGTCAGCTGAAGGCTGCCGAGGGTGACACTGAGTACCCCCACATTCCCGACTGGTATGCCTGGGAGCGGCAGGAAGTCCGCAAGGAACTGGAAGCAGGTACTTACCAGCTGGATACCGATGTGGACATCGGCATGCTGGTGGATTTCAAGTCCATTTACATGGTGGGCCAGGGTCATCTGCACCACAGTGGCGACGGTTTTGTCCTCACCGGCTGCGACGGCAAGCTAAGCTACAATCAGCCGCCGCTGGCCTGCTACGGTCTGTACTCGGACTACTACTGGTACGAGATCGGCGATGTGATCTGCATCGGCAACAAGGATGCGCTGTACTACTGCTTCCCCAAGGGCAGGACCCCCGTGGCCAAGACCCGTCTGGCCGCCGAGGAGCTGTACAAGCTGAAAAAGGTGCGTAGGTCCCCGGTTTCGGTGTAAAGAAAATAGTAAAGTTCGGCAGAAGGCTTGTCCTTCTGCCGATTTTGTATTGCGATGGTTACAGCAAAAAGCCTCCCTTGTGCAAAGGGAGGTGGCCGAGCGTTAGCGAGGTCGGAGGGATTGTTTTCCACTTATTTTCTGATGCGCAGTTGATTGTTTTTTTGACAATCCCTCAGTCAGCTTCGCTGACAGCTCCCTTTACACAAGGGAGCCTTTGAGCGCAGCTGCGCCACATAACAAAAAGGGTGCGCTTTGAGCGCACCCTTTGTTTTATTGTTGTTCCATGGCTTCCTGAATCTGCTGGGGCAGTTGACCGGAGGTGATCTTCACCGCCAGATAGTAAATGCCGGCACTGAGCTTCTGCATAGCCCGGCCTGCGGCAGGCATTTTCTCGATCTGCTCAAGCCGCTGCTGGGCTTCTTCTGTGGAGATGTCAAGAGAGCCGGTGGGTTGGCTACCGGTGGACAGCCAACCGAGGGCACCATTGCCATCCGTGTCTACCTCAAATTCCATGCCGGAGGGGCTGTCCAATCGCGTGATAAGCGCGCCGGCGGCATTGAAATACCGCAGCTTTCCCTCGATTTGCGCCCAACCCTTGGCAAGCGTACCGTCGCTGTACTGATAGAACTGCAGGTCGCCGAATTGGATCCAGCCTTCTACCGGAGAATTGCCAGCGCAGTAGTGCCAGCCTTCCTCTGTCTCCTGCCAACCGCCGTTACCGGAGTGGCCGGGGGTCCACTGGGCGTAGAGGGTGGTGTTTTTCTGAATGGCCGTTTCCGGAGTCACCGGCTTGGTGCCGGCGTTGTCCAAAGTCCAGCCGGCAAAGGCATAGCCGCTGCGCTCTGCAGTGGGCAGGCTGCCGATGGTTGTATTTTTCGCTACCACCGTCTGGTCCAGCTTGGCTGTGCCGCCATTGCCGTCAAATTTTACAGTGGGATATGTACTCCAGTCGCTTACCACCTGGAATTGACCGTCCCACAAGTCAATTTGCTCGACCCGAGTGGTAACCTGACCGTTCTCTAACAGATGAATTTCCAATTCTACGCCAAGGCGCAGTTCATACGTGCCCACCGGCAGCTTGCGGAAGGTCAATTTGTTGTTTAGTTGAGACTTGCTTAAGGAGGCGCTCTTGCCGTTTACATCCATGGCCGCGCTGCACAGCGGTGTAGCCAAATCATTTGCGGCATATACGCTGACGCGAACATCTCGAATCTTGGCATTTTCCGACTGAACGGAGCCGCCCATGGTAAAGCCATAGCCCTTACGCAGAGCGCCCGGGGCTTTCAAGCCGGATAAAGCCAGGCCGGAGGCGTCCAAACTGCCCATGGTCAGCAGTTCAGCTTCCACATACCGATAGCGGTTGTTTACCTGGACCTCATACCAATATTTACCGTTGGGAGTCCTCAGCAATCCGGTAACAGTATGCCACTGGCCGGACACCAGGTTGTCCACAGCTTTGGGTTCGTGGATGCCCGGGTCGCCAGGTTCTTCATAAAGATAGCCGTCTGCCACAGCCATGGCCTTCATGGTACAAGAATACCGCGTACAGGCATCGGCGTAAGTCTTCAGGCCGAAATAGACGACGCCCTCGAAGACCGTCCAGCGGTTATAATAGGAGGCAAATTGCTCAATTGTGCAGCTGATAGGCTGACCCTCGGCATAGTACTTGCCACCCACATTGGCATCGTAGCATTCCACAAAGTACACAATGCCATCAATGATCGCGTGGACAAACAAGGCATGACCGTAGCGCTGACCGGCTTCCGTATTGGTCTTCTGGAAGCCCACGATCATATTGTACACATCCTGAGTGCCGTTGTGAGAAATGGCTTTCAAGGCATCCAGCAGAGTAAATTTGCTTGCCGGGTAGGTTTTGATACTGTATCCGCCAGTAGTCTTATCCATGGCGCTGTACAGATCAAACTGGTCGTTGCCGTTACAGGCATAGACCTTCTTGTCGATGCCAAGAGCATACGCCTGCCAGCTGACCAAGCCGCCGCAGTGACCGTAAAAGGAAGAATAGCCGCTTCCCCGGAGGGCAGTTTTGTATGCATTGCGAATTTGTTGTTGGATTTCAGTAGGCGTTGTGGCCGCGGTGGTCACAGGGGCAGGGATCAGCAAGAGTGTCATTGCTATGACAAGCAGTAGCGAAATCACACGAAGCTTCACTGTTTTTCGTCCTTTCCATATGTAGGATAAAAGCCCATAATTTCCATAATATGGTAGGATTATATCACAGATGGTTACAAATTGCAACTATTTTGTAAATATCTGTTTTTTTCCATTTTTCTTTCTTTACGCTAGAATCTGATTGTTTTTTCGCCTCAGAAGGATAGTTCTTTTTGCCAAAATTTACAGATTCATTTTGTGCGCTTTGACAGTTATTTTCAAATTGGTAACAAATTCCTGTATTTTAGTAGACATCATCCAACCGTTATGTTATCATTTAAATGTGTAATCCAATGTGCCTTTTGACACAAACGGTTTTACGCAAACATTATTAGGAGGAAACAAAATGAAAACTACCGCAAGAATTTTGAGCATTCTGCTCGCTCTGGTCATGGTCGTTGGTATTTCCACTACCGCTATGGCCGCCGATTACGCAATCGTGGAGAACGGCCAGTTCGTTGGTGTTCCCGCCAACGCTACCGACAAGGTCCTGGTTTCCGCCGATGGCGACGACGCTGACGAGATCCCCGATCTGGTCAAGGGTTGGTACATCTACAACTCCGACGATCTGACCTTCGCAGGCCGTAAGACTCCCGCTTGGGACACCTTCTATGGCAGCCAGGTTATGGTCAAGTCCATCAGCAACTGGTGGGGCGTCAACGCCGGCGCAAAGTGCGAGACTCAGTCCGGCGGCGGCAAGGACGAAAAGGGTTCCTATCGTGATAAGGACGGCTTTAAGTTCTACAGCCACCTGATCCACGTTGGTTTGAGCAGTAGTGTCAATGGCCACTCCGTTCCTCTGGAGCACGGCATCGGCGTCAAGCCCTCCAAGATCGACAATCCTCAGGAAAACTACGTTCTGGTCAATGTTGACGGCTACAACCACTTCTATGCCATCACCGGTATCACCGGCAGCGCTGCTAACCAGAACAT
The DNA here is from genome assembly GCA_017624715.1 of Oscillospiraceae bacterium. Lineage (GTDB taxonomy): Bacteria > Bacillota > Clostridia > Oscillospirales > Oscillospiraceae > Faecousia. The sequence continues at coordinate 7,827 of JAGAMN010000042.1, read as the reverse complement.
GACCAACCTTCCCACCGAGCACGGCGGCTCCGGCACCAGCGGTCCCGACAAGAATACCGCTGCCAACACCGTTATCTACGAGATCTGGGGCAGCACCAAGGCCATCGCTGACACCGACACCGAGAGCAAGGCGAATGACGCCAGCTTCGTGAAGATCGCCTCCGGCGAGATTGGTGCCAACAATGCCGGTGAGTTCAACGTGGACGTTTCCGCTTACAAGACCCTGAAGCTGGTCACCAAGGTTGTTGGTACTAAGACCCAGTCCAACGGCGGCACCGAGTGCGTATGGGGCGAAGCTACCCTGTACAACCTGCCCACCGATGGCAGCACCCCCGTTACTCCTCCCGCTCCCACTGGTGATGTCTTCACCGCTCTGCCCGTAGCTCTGCTGGTTCTGTCCGGCGCTGCTATCGCAGTTGTTCTGAAGAAGAAGGAAAACTAATTCTCCAACATAAAACAATCGGGTGGTCTTCGGACCACCCGATTATTTATTTACATATAGCTTTTGATGGTGGAGATCAGAATATCGCCAGCCACCACACGGTCCTCGGCGGCAAAGCCGTCAGCAAAATTATCCGAGTAGATCACCTGGGCATTGGGCGGGAATTCTTCGTCACCCTCCCAAACCAAAATCTGAATTTGGAAATCGCCAATGAGATTGAACTGATAACCGGCATCGCCGTGGGGCAATTTCATACCGCCCATTTTCTCACAGGCAGCTTGGAAAGCAGCCACCCGCGTACCAAAGGTAAACGCCGCCCGGGTTAGCACACGGCCGGTGTAGGGTTTGATGTACATCTCACCCCAGGGCATCTCCCGGAAGGTCTTCCACTGCCCTGCCCAAGCCACAGCCTTGCTTTCCAGCAAGTAACGCAGCAGAAAGGTCTGTACGGGCAGCGGCGGCAATTTACCGCCATCTAAAGCCCGAATGGCATAATTGGGATGGGAAATGGCGTATTCCCGGCCCATTAGGTTTACATAAAACTCTTTCCCGTCCCATTTCGCGCCGGTGCGGGCAGCTGCCTCCTCGGGATCTAAGTCCTTAAAGAGGTTTTCATAGTAGGAAAAGGGCACTTCTTCTTTGTTGTTTTCGATTTGCATATCGGTTCTCCTGTGCAAATTTCTTTTGCTGAGTTGTTCCCTTGTTGATAATGATTCGTAGGGGAGGGTCTTGACTCTCCCTTCAGCATTGATCTTAACTCGGTTTAGGGAGGGACAAGACCCTCCCCTACCTATCATAAATACGAGTTTATCATTCCTGCACGCTGCTGGGGAACAGGCGGGAATCGGTGTGAGGAATGAAGCAAGCGGCCACAAAGGAATCCATATAACCGGGGTATGTGCTCAGTTCCAGGTAAGTCATGTTGGCGGCCACCTCGGCACATTTGGCGTTGGCCTCGTCGCTGATGACCATGGCGTAAGCGCCGGTGAGGCTGGAGTTGCCGATGTAGCTGAACTTCTCCAGTTCCACATCCGGCAGCATGCCGATATTTACCGCATTTTTCATGTTGATGCCGCTGCCGATACCACCGGCCACATACACATGGTCGATCATGTCCACGGTCATATCCACGCTCTGCAGCAGGGTGTCAATGGCGGAGAAAATCGCGCCCTTGGCACGGATAAAGTTGTCGATATCCACCTCGTTGATGGACACTTCCCTGCCGGTTTCGGATTCGGCAGCAGATGCGATGACATAGCGGCCCATGCCGTGCTGGTCACGCTTGACCCGGTCACCTTCCCGGACGAACAGGCCCTTGGCATTGATAATCCCGCAGCGGTACAGCTCGGAAATGATATCGATAATGCCGCTGCCGCAGATACCGACACATTTCTGGTCAGCATCGCCCACGATGGTCAATGTGGGCTCCATGGTAGTTTTGTCAATGACACAGGCTTCCACAGCACCGTCGGTGGCGCGCATGCCACAGGAAATATCGCCGCCTTCAAAGGCAGGACCTGCAGAGCAAGCACAGCTCATGAGAAAATCCCGGTTGCCGAAGACCAGCTCGCCGTTGGTGCCCAGGTCGATAAACAGGCTCATTTCGTCCTTGTCCCAAATCATGGATGCCAGCGTACCGGCGGTGATATCGCCGCCAACATAAGAACCGATGTTCGGAGCAATGATGACAGGTGCCAAGGGGTTGGCCGGCAGCTTCAGATCCCCGGCGGTCAGATCCTCCCAGCCGAAGAAGCTGGGGATATAGGGATCCATCCGCACTGGGTCTGCATCCACGCCCACCAGCAGGTGGTTCATGGTGGTATTGGCACCGATGCACAGCCGGAGGATACTCTTGGCGGAAATTCCGGCGCTGCGGCACAGATTTGCGATAATGGGCGCCAGGGTCTCCTTAATAATGGCATCCTGGAGCTTCTTTCTGCCGCCGGGACGGGTGGATTCGATGATGCGGTTGATAACATCCGCGCCATAGCGGATCTGTCCGTTGCCGGAAGAGCCCTTGGCCAGAATTTTGCCGGACTCCAGATCCACCAGCACCATGGAAACGGTAGTCGTACCGATGTCGATAGCGCAGCCGGCAATGACGGTATCCTCAGGTGCGCAAATCTCCATGCAGATAAAGGTATCGTCCTCCAGCAGGCCCTTGACGGTAACGGAGAAGTTATTTTCCCTGAGGGTGGCTGCCAGCTTGGTCATGACGGCATAGGGGATCTTCACCTTCTCTACCCCGGCAGCTTCCTGGACAGCCCAGGTCAAGCGCTCGTTGTCGGGCATGGTGTCATCCTCAGAAGGTGCGGACATGGTAAGGTTCAAGGCCCGATAATTGTTGGCAAAGGTCAGGCCGCTGGCTTTCAAATCGTTCTGGCAGCTGTCGAAAATCGCCACTTCCTCGGGAGAGGACAGATCGGCAGTTTTCATGCGGCTCTGGTAAGCGCTGGCGATGTCCGGCACAAAGACGGTGCAATCGGACAGCACCTTGCTGTTGCAGCTCAAGCGCCAGCCGGCTTCATATTCCTCGTCGGTGATATGGCGGGAGGGAATGGTGTCTAAAACACCCTCCACCAACTTCACGCGGCACTTGCCGCAGGAGCCGTTGCCGGAGCAGGGGGCATCGATGGCCACATTGGCCCGGCGGGCCAGCTCCAGCAGGTTATCACCGGCGTTACATTCGATTTGAACAGGGGTTGCCCCCTCAATTTGGAAGGTTACTTTCATCTTTGGAAGTCCTTTCAGGTGGGATAAGCCTCCCCTGTGTAAGGGGAGGTGGCTTTTGTGTGTAGCGCAAAAGACGGAGGGGTTGTAAGGCTTTAATTCCTTACAATCCCCCAGTCAAAAATCAAAGATTTTTGCCAGCCCCCTTTACACAAGGGGGCCTTTGGCATAAGTAGATTACATCAGAGGTTCCAGTTCCAGAACGGGGTGGTTCTTCTCAGTGAGCCAGCTGAACAGCTCCTCGCAATCGGTGGTAATGGTCTCATCAGCGATGAGATCGGTGAAGTTCTCGATGCCGTACAGCTCAGAAGCAGTCTTGTTCAGCCGCTCTGCCACATCGTCCTTCAGCTCCTTGGGCATCCAAACGATACGCTTGATGCCGCCCTCAGCGGAAACGAACTTCTTGGAAGCGATGAAGTGACGGCCATGGCCCATGTAGCCGGGAGTCTGGACACCGCCGCCGGTGCAGCTGGCCAGCTCGCCAAAGGTCATGCCGGCAGGGGTCATGCCCTTGAACTCACGGTTGACAACGATGACACCGTTGGAAACGGGCTCAATGCCGCAGATGCATTCGAAGCAGCCGCAGGAAGTCATGGGATCTTCCAGAATAGAGTACAGAGTAACGGTTTCCACAGCACCGTGGGTGGCATCGTGGATGGCCTTGTCAACGCTTTCGAAACGGCCGGTGCGCTCGTCGGTGCAGCCTTCCTTGAAGATGGGCTGGCAAGGACCGTTGGGATCCAGCTCGTTGGTAGCCTTAGCATCCAGCCAGGACACAGCACCGCACAGACCCAGACGCTCGGGCGTGACCACGCAGCAGTGAGCAGGTGCGAAGGACTGGCACAGGATGCAGGTGTAGTAACGGTCCACGGACTCGTCGGTCATGGAAGCCAGACGGTCATCGCGCTGGGCGTAACGAGGCATGGCGATCTCATCGCGGAACTTGGCAGCCTCGGCAGCATCGGTGATGATGGTGACCTGGCACTTGTCCACAACCGCGTCAAACTCGTTCATGATCATGACATACAGCACTTCGGCGAAGTCCTTGATCCGCAGACCAGCCTCGAAAGCGGCGTTGGAAACACGGACACGAACCTGATTGCGCTGACCGGTGTGCATGACACCTTCCATGTAGTTGAACCAAGCGTGGAACTTACGCTCGATAACGGACTCGAAGTCCACCTGCATCTTCTTGCCGGCGACTTCCACAAAGGTAGCAAGAGCCAGGTCCTTCTCGGCATCCAGATCGGGGCCGATGACGGTGATCTTATGATCCTCGACTTCGTTCAGTTCCTTCATGACCACAAGCTCAGCGGTGGGGTTCTTACTGGACCAGCACTCGTTGTGCATATCGGCCTTACGGATGATCTCACCCTCAAAGGCGGCAGCAAATGCCACGGGAATGGGCAGCTCGGTAATCTTGATCTTAATGTTGCGCAGCTCCAGAGACTTCTTGACAGTCTCGTTGTGGTCGCAAACGGATTCCAGAGCGCCGGGAACCTGGTTCTCGCCCAGGTCAATGTCCACCACCACGGGGAAGCCCAGGGCGATAGCGCCGGCACCGGCAGAAACCACAACGGCATCAATAGCACCGAAGGTGTTGACAAAAGCGGGCACGCGGTTCTTGGTGTACTCCAGCAGGCCGCCCAGATCGCCGGGCTGAACATTACCGAAGATCAGTGCTGCACGGATGGCAACGGTAACAACATGGATAACGGAAGTCACATCATGGCCCAGGGGGATGACACGGAACTCCAGACCCATCTTTACGCCGCCCTCAATGCACTGCTCGATGACATCGCCCACCATGAAGGTCATGATGCCCTTGGACTGGTAGTCCTTGACCACCTTGACCACGTCAGCAGGGTCCTCAGCCTTGCCCAGAACTACGGCAACGCCGGGGATATCACCGGTGACCAGGGGCACACCCAGGCTGCGGATGATGGGATCGGGAACAAAGCCGATGCCGGATTCATTGGCATAGGGGTCGCCGCCCTCTACCCACTTCAGGCCTTCCAGGATTTCTGCGCCAACGGCGGTGGCAAGACCTGCGTTCAGAGCCTGGCCCAGGTCCTCCTGGTTGGTAATGAGGCTCTTCAGCACGCCTACGCAGGCGGGCAGATCTCCCAAAGTCTTAACCTTTACGCCGGTTGCGGCATAAATGGTGGGGAAGCAATATGCAGTATCGGGGAATGCGATGGGATGGTCTGCACCGTACTTAGCGATGGCATCGTTGACTGCGCCTTCGGTCAAGCCGGCAACGGCATTACTGCCGCCATAAATGAGATCAGTTAATACGCTCATGATGATTTCCTCCCGGTTTTTAATGGTTTATATAGAGCCAAAATGGCTGGATATACGATTTTACAGTAAGGCAGCTTCTAGCTGCGCAGCGATTTGGCGCATGCCCAGGGCGCTGGGGTGGCCATGCTGCTTGTCGATGTCTTCCAGGGCGACGACGGTTGCGCCGTAGTGGTTCGCTGCTGCCAGCATACCAGCAGCGATCTCCGGCTTCAGGCCGGTGTTGATCATGGCGACGACCTTGGTCTGGGGATTGTGCTCGGTCAAATACTCCAAACAGAAGCAATAGGCCGGCAGGACATTAAAAAGATCCTCTTCCCTACGGTCGACGAATTTGGGTTCGCCAACGGTGCGGTCCAGCCAGCTGTCGTTCGTGCAGCCAAACAGGAAAATGTAGTCCGGCTTGATATCACCGGAAAAAGAGCGCTTGGCACGCTCGGTAAATGCGGAAGAAAAGGGCTGGCCGTCCCGGATATTGGTGCAGACGGTGGCGCCGGAGTAGCTGTCGTTGACCAGCAGCTTCATATTGTGCTTGGTCATCAGCTGATGCCACCAGGTATGCGCAACCTCCAGAACATCGTCTACTTCTTTAGAAGGGTAGTAGCCGGAATTGCCCTGGGGGATATAGCCACGGAAGGTAGAGTAGCTGTCTCCCAGGATGCCGAAGGTGCATCCGGGCAAAGATGTGTTGCTCATATCAATACCTCTAAAAATGCAAAGTGGCTGGGAGGGGGAGCGATGCGAGCACCGCCGGTGGCGGAGTCAAGCGAGCTGAGCGAGTGGCAGCGGTCGGCAGATGCCAAGGTGCTTTGTCACCGCAGGCAGATGCCGGGCACCGCAACAGGGGGGCCCGACTTTATTAGGGGTCTCCCAACCGAAAAAAGCAAAGTGGCTGGGAGGGAGTTACCCTCCCAGCCAAAATACGCAGGGAATTTACGTCCGAATTACAGATCCAGGTAGGAGTCGGAGTACAGGACGTGGTTCTTGAAGATGTCGCAGGACTTGATGGTCTCCATCAGTCTGCGGTCGTTGGGGTTGACGATCGCGGAGGTCAGACCCTGCATCATGCACATTGCAACCAGAGCGGAGTCCATGATGGGACGGACATCCTTGGGTGCGCCGTTGGAGTTGTTGGACAGACCGCCGGTGGACTTCAGGCCCTTGTCGGAGAACATCTTGATGGCCTCCAGGACTTCCATCTGCTTGTCCTGCATGCCCTTGACAACCAGGAACAGGGGGTCGAACCACAGGTCGTCGGAGCTCATGCCCAGACCCAGGCCACGCTCCAGCATGTTGTCGCAGTGGACCATACGCTCTTCGTTATCCTTGGCGATACCGTCAGCGGAGCACAGAGCGATACAGATAGCATCGTTGGCAGCAGCCAGGTCGATGTAGCCGATACGGGAGCCGGCGTCAGCAGAGTTGACGATGGGCTTGCCGTTGGTGCGGTTGTAGACCTTGATACCGGCTTCGATAGCCTTCATGTTGGCAGTATCCAGAGCCAGAGGAACATTATTGAAGTTCTCCTGCAGCAGCTTGACAGCCCACATCATACGCTCGGGACCGTCCTTCTCAGCAGGTCCGATGTTGACATCCAGGTAGGTAGCGCCAGCAGCGATCTGCTGAGCGGCACGCTCCAGGATGGGCTTGGGATCGCGCTCGTCCATAGCCTTGCGGATGGAAGGAGCGATGCAGTGGATTCTCTCACCGATGGTGACGAAAGTCTTGCTTTCGGGGTTGTGGCCCTTGTAGGAAACGCCCATGTCGACGACTTCGATCTTGGGAACCTTGGTCTCCAGCAGTTCCTCGAAGGACAGCTCCTTGACCTCGGTAGCAGCACCGGCAGCAGCCTTGGCAGCATTCTCAGCAGCAGCGGCAGCAGCGGCGGCCTCGTACTCCTTGTCCTTCATGTACTTGGGCAGCTGAACGGCCTCCAGAGGACCGACAACCACGTTCCACTCAGGCAGCTTCTCCTGAATTTCGCCCTTCATAACGGCAACCTTGCCGGGGATGATCAGGGTACGGTTCTTGATCTTGTTTGCGATGTCCAGCTCCTCGAAGGTCTTCTTGACGGTGGAGGAGGAGAACTTACCGGCAGCCCAAGCAGTCAGAACAGACATACCGGAAGCATCGGTGATGATCAGATTCACAGGCTGGTTGGAGCGCTCCAGTTCGCCGGAGACCAGGAAGTAGGTCAGAGCGAAGTCAACAGTCAGAGCGCAGGGGCTGTTCTCGTCAGCGCCGTTCAGGGGGTAGATCTTGGCTTCCACCTTCATGGGCTTCTGAGGATCGGTGTAGATGTTCTGACGCAGACCGTACAGAGGCAGAGCCTGAGCATAGGTCATGTTCTCCAT
>JAGAMN010000006.1 GCA_017624715.1 Oscillospiraceae bacterium | reverse complement strand
TGGTGCCGCTGACGGGACTCGAACCCGTACAGTATCGCTACCGGGGGATTTTAAGTTATTTTTCCCATTTGGAACCCTCTGGAACATACTGGATTTTGGAAGAACATATTGACCCGTAATCAAAACGTTCCAAAACTGAAAAATGCTCAAAAAGTTCAAATAAGAAGAATAACCGAACAAAATCCACCAGCTTTGCATAAGCCACGGTTCAAACCAATTTGCGTCCAAAAATGCGGCTCATGAGGGATGCTGGAAGGGATGTACGCCCATACCCCCTCGACTTCAGCCAGAATATAAAATCATTATAGCAGGCTGCATCCTCAATGACAAGATTTTTTGAAAGGCTGATCGCTATATGAAAAACAGAAAATTCTATGAGAACTACTTTGCCAGTTACCCAGACCTTGTATCGCTGGATCAGTTTCGGAAAATGCTCGGCGGTCTGGGAGAAGTCCAAGCCCGGAAGCTGATGCAGCAAAATCACGTCAAGCATTTCTTTATTCGTGGTACATACCTCATTCCCAAGGCCAATGTCATTGATTATGTACTCGGCACCCACTATGCCAAATACCGTCTGAAATTGAAAGCTCAGATTCCATAAGCCCTATTCACACATTTGCCTGCTGCATAGCATATCGGTTACTATAAATGCAAAGGAGGAGTGATTATCATGTTCAGCAAGAAACGATATTTGTATCTCAGCAACGAGGAATTGGGCATCCTGCTTCGCAGTCTGATCCGGCTGAAAAACTCACTCATCCAGCAGGGCCGATACACCGACTGCGTTGACGAATTGATTCTGAAAGTAACGAACTGCCCCACCATATATATGACTGCTTAATTACATATCGTATAGCCGCTTATTCAACATCTTCTTGAATAAGCGGCTTTTCTTGTTTGAAGTACATAGCCGACTGTTTTATCACAGGCGGCTAAATCTATCCAAGGAGGAAAACCCATTGGCAAAATCAAAAGTGATTGCCGTTGCGAACCAAAAGGGCGGTGTCGGTAAAAGCACCACGGTGTTCAACCTGGGCGCTGGTTTGGCGGCAAACGGCAAAAAGGTACTCCTTGTGGACGTAGATCCGCAGGGAGACCTTACGAAAATGCTGGGGCTGAGAAAGCCGAATGATTTGCCGCTGACACTGGGCAATGTTATGAGCAATATCGTAGCAGGTGTCAGCGGCAATGAGCATCCAGAGATTATGCAACACCATGAGGGATTCGACTTTGTTCCCGGAAACCGCAGCCTGTCGGCGGTGGAGGTCAGTCTGGTCAATGCCATGAGCCGGGAAACGGTACTGCGGCAGTACATTAACACCGTCAAAAACGATTATGATTATGTACTGCTGGATTGCCGTCCTGCGCTGGGTATGCTGGTCATCAATGCATTGTCTGCATCGGACTACGTGCTGATTCCCGTGCAGGCGGAGTATTTTGCCGCCGAAGATATGACGGAACTGATTGGCACCGTGCAGAGCATCAAGCGACAGATTCACCCAAAGCTGAAAGTCGGCGGTGTCTTTATGACCATGGCCAACGACACCAATTTTCGCAAAGACATTATTGCGTCCGTAAAGGCAACCTACGGCAAGTATCTTCCCATCATGCAGGCGGTCATCCCGGACACAGTTCGCCTCGCAGAGATCAGTACAGCGGATCGTAGCATATTCAAGCACGAACCCAAAGGCAAGGCCGCAGATGCCTACCGCACTCTTGTACAGGAGGTAATGGACATTGGTGAAAAACAGCGCAGCAGGTCTGCTAACGTCACTAGATGACCTGTTTACCACGCAGGAGGAACGGGAAATTGCTGCCCAGCCGAGGGTTGAGGACATTCCTATTGACCTTATAGACGATTTTCCCAACCATCCTTTCAAAATCCGTATGGATGGTGCCATGGTGCGCCTTGTGGAGAGTGTAGGTCAGTATGGTGTGCTGGAACCCTGCCTTATCCGTCCAAAACCGGATGGCAGATATGAAATGATAGCAGGCCACAGGCGAAAAGAAGCCTGCATTATGGCTGACCGTCCATCTATTCGCTGCATTGTGCAGGAAATGACCGACGATCAGGCTATCATTATCATGGTGGACTCCAATCTGCACCGTGAAGAAACCCTGCCTTCAGAAAAGGCTTTTGCCTATAAGATGAAGCTGGATGCCATGAAACGGCAGTCTGGTAGACCTAGCAAAGAAAATGGTGCAACGGTGTTGCCCCATTTATCTGGCAAGAAAAGTCGGGAGATTTTGGCAGAGCAAGCCGGTGAAAGCCATGAGCAAATTCGGAAGCTGATTCGATTGACGTACCTTATCCCGGAAATTCTGGAAATGGTGGACAACTCCGTTCTGAAAGAAAAAGACAAGCTGCAAATTGCCCTGCGGCCTGCGGTGGAGCTGTCCTATCTGACCCATCAGGAGCAGCATGACCTCAACGAAACCATGATGACGGAAGATCGCACCCCATCCCATGCCCAAGCCATCAAGATGCGGAAGTTCTCGCAGGAGGGCAGACTGAACATGGATGTTATCTTCTCCATCATGCAGGAAGAAAAGCCCAACCAAAAGGAACAATTTAAGATTCCCAGAGAGCGTATCAGCAAGTATTTTGCGCCGGGGACGCCTGCGCAGAAAATTGAAGATACGATTGTAAAAGCATTGGAACTGTATCAAAAACGGCAGCGCAGTATGCAGCGGTAACAGCTTACTTTCAAGGGGGCAGTCTGTCTTTTTTCGGATAGCTGAAATCGGGGTGATCTGCGGTTCCCCCTCTCCACACCTCACCCCCTCCAAACTAGCTGTACCTTCCGAAAATGAGATATGGTTCCATACCGTATTTCCACAACTTCAAACACTTCGCAACCTCTGCTGATATTCGGCAGGGGTTATTTTTATGAAAGGACAAAGCCATGGCATCTATGCAGAAACGAGGTATCTCGCTTTTGCTGGTTCTGGTGCTGGTGTTCAGTATGATTCCCAGCGTATCCGCTGCGGAAATTACCACCGAACCCGGCACAGAACCGGCAGAAACTACCACCCCGGTCACAGAAGAAATGCAGGCGGTGGAGACCATCCCTACTGAAACGACCCAGCCGGAGCCAATCTCGCCGCCCGAAACCACACAGCCGGAAACCACTCCCTCGGAAACGGCCCCGACTGAAACCGAACCTGTGGAAGAATCCCCCACAGAGGAAACACAGGAGGAAACCACCCCGGAGGAAGAACTGTCCCTTTCCCTCATGTCCCTGGATGACGGTGTTGCTACCATCGCTGATACAGAAATTGTAGGCGCACCCAACGCATTTGCTAATGTGTTCCTGCTGAACGGCGGCATCGACATTCCCAGCTTCGATCATGTGCAGCACAAGGAACATCTTCCCCTTTACTCTGTCTATCTGAAAGATCAGCCCGGATATGAAAACAATTACTATGTTGCTTACTGCATTGAACCCGGTGTTGAACTGGGCGAATCCGGTGGCCACAGCGGTTCCTCCACCACAGTCGGCGGTATGACCGACGGTTCCGGTGCGCTGGAATGGCTCTCCAGAGAACAGGTTGAAGCAATGGGCATTGTGCTGCTGTATGGTCAGCGGGAAATCGCCAGACGTGCAGATGATGAATCCGTGCGGCTGCAAAAGCTCGCCCGTCATGCTGCAACGCAGGTTCTTATCTGGGAAATCGCATCCGGATGGCGCAGCGCAACCCCTCCCTATACCCGGTATGATTCCACATTCTATGATGCAATCGTTCCCGAATTGGAATGCGCTGTGCAAGTCTGGGGAACCAAGTTCTATCTGGATGGCATCGATGATGCTTACAACGAAATCGTTGCCCAGATGGAGCGGCATTACAAGATTCCCAGTTTTACAGCCAGCAGCAAATCCACCGCTCCCAGCTACGAGTTGATTGCAGACGGCAACGGCAAGTACAGCATCACCTTAACGGATACTAACAATATCCTCAGCCAGTACACCTTCACCAACACTTCCGATCTGACTTTCTCCGTCAGCGGAAATAAGCTGACCGTCACAGCCAACGGTCCTATTTCTGATACGCTGGTTGCGCCCACCAAGCAGGTTCCCGATCTGGACAGTCAGGTGTTCTATGTCTGGGAATACAAGGAACAGCAGAAGCTGATGTCCTGTAAAACGGAGCCTGCAAACAGTCCGATGCCTGCATACTTCTATGTCAAAGCACCGGATCAGACAGCATCCCTTGACCTCACGAAAACAACCGAAGATGGAAAAAACCTGTCTGGCTGGAAATTTGGCATTTACTCCGACAGGGGCTGCTCTAACCTCATTTCCGGCCCCCACACTACGGATGCCAACGGTAAAATATCCGTAGCGGATCTGACTGCCGGAACGGTATATGTCAAGGAGTTGGGACACACCGACAGCACCATCAATGCCCTTTATTCCTGCGACAGCACGAATCCCCAAAAGGTGGTGCTGACTGCCGGTGAGACCGCAAAGGTCAGCTTTCATAACAGGCTGAATACCGGTGATGTGAAGTTGGTGAAGCAAACCAACACAGGCAAAAATCTGAGTGGTTGGCTGATTGGCCTTTACTACGATGCAGCTTGTACCAATGCGGTATCCGGTTCTCCCTTTACCACGGGTACTGATGGCACCATCACCGTCAGCGGTTTGAAGCCCGGAACTCTGTACGCAAAGGAGATTCCCACAGATGACCCTTACTGGGAGTTCGATACGTCCGTAAAGGAAGTCAAGATCGTGGCAAATCAAACTGCCACAGTCACCTTTACCAACACGCATTACGGACGCATCCAGTTCCAGAAAACCACCAACACCGGCAATCATCTGGGCGGTTGGACTTTCCGGGTGACGGATGCCAACGGAAACCATGTGGGTGACTATACTACGGATGAAACAGGCACCGCATATACCGAAAATCTACCCATTGGCCGCTATACCGTGCAGGAACTTCCCGTAGATGATGATTACTGGCAGGTAGAGCTAACCTTCCATGATGTGACCGTCAAGGCTGGCGAAACCGTCGTTGACCCCTGGCACAATGTGGAGCAGGGTCTGGGTTGGTTCTGCAAGTCTACCAACACTGGCGAGAATCTGGCTGGTTGGGAGATCACCGTTTACAGAGATGAAGCCTGCACCGATGTGGTCTGTACTGTTACCACCGGGGAAAACGGCAAGATTGGCCGTTACCTCGATCCGGGCATCTATTACGCAAAAGAAACCGGGGATACTCTGGGCAGATTCAACGATGAATACTGGCTCATTGATAAGACTGTCTATCGGTTTGAGATCAAGCCCCACGAAGATACCACAGTTACTTTCTCCAACACCCACTACGGCAAATTAAATATCCGTAAGACCATGGACACAGACGGCCCTCTGGATGGCTGGCAGTTCCGTGTGACTGATTCCAGCGGCAAGGAGATCACCGGTTCTCCCTTTACCTCTGACAAGAATGGTGAGATCCACGTTGGAAACATCCTGCCCGGTGTGTACAAAATCGAAGAACTGATCCCCGAAGATTCTCTGTACTACTGTAAGAGCGAGAATCCCCAGACTGTCACCGTAAAGCAGGGCGAAACCACAGAGGTGTCCTTCACCAATGCGCTGCGGCCCGGCAAGCTCACCATTGAGAAGCTGGATTTGAATGGCGAACATTTGGCGGGTGCCAAGTTTCTGCTTGAATGGAGCGAGGACGGTTCTATGTGGTATCCCATCGTTTATTCCGATTCTAAGGATGTAGTTAAGGGCGGCTGTACTAATCCCAATGTGGTAGACGGTACTCTGACAACTACCGAATCTGGTATCATTGAGTGGGGCAACCTCCATCCCGGCCTATATTACAGAATCGTGGAATTGGAAGCCCCGGAGGGTTATGTGTTGCTGACAGAACCCGCCTATGAGGACAAACTGCCTGCCGATGATGTGGATGTTGTGCTGCGGGTCATCAACTGCGAAGCATTTACCCTCCCGAAAACAGGCTCCAGCGCTGACCTGTTCTTCCGCATCTCTCAGTTTCTGTGCGCTGCCATTTGCGGCACCATGCTGATTGCTTCCTGCCGGAAAAAGCGGAGGGCATAACAAATGAATACGATCTTTTACCATGCCAGGGATGTTCCCTGGCTTTTTTCATTTCCAAAGGCTATTCCGAAAAACAATAACAATTCTTGAAAGGAAAAACTGAAATGAAAACCAAGTTTATCAAGGCCATCACCCTGTGTCTGGCCCTTCTCATGTGCGTGACCTGCGCCGTTCCTGCTTCTGCCGCTGAATATAAGGATGCAACCATCAATGTGGATGCAGAGTGTTCTCTGACTATCTGGAAGTTCGACTGGACCAATGCCGTGAAGGATGGCGTCTGGAATGAGGATTCTTTCGTCAGCACCGGCTGGCGGGAGAGCTATGTTGAGGAAGTTCTGGGCAACACCATCCGCAAGGGCGATTCCAACGGCGATCCCGACAATACTCTGGGCAACGGCCAGAACTCCAACGGCTATGCCATCAAAGGTGCTGAGTTTACTATCGTCCGGGTTGCAGATGTGGTGACATTCACCGAATCCGCCAACGACCAGCATCCTGACTACAATCTGACACAGGTTCTGTATGGCTTCAATAAGGAAGCATCCGCCAACCTGCTGGCTGCTATCGGTCTGGCAAACGGTGCAGGCCACTATGAAAATGCGGACAACACCGACAAGCTGGACAGCGCAAATTACTACTACACCTCCGACACTCTGAACAAGGCCCTGTCCGATGCCATGGCTGAGAACTCCACCACCGTCAAGAACGCTCTGGAAACCTATGTGGCATCCAGAAACGATGCCATCGTCATGGATAAGACCAATGAAAACGGCAAGACCATCGAGCGTGGCCTGCGTACCGGCCTGTGGCTGTGCGTGGAGACCGCTGTACCCGAAATGGTCACTTCCACGACCCCTGCTTTCTTCGTAAGCCTGCCCAGCACCACAGTCACGGGTAATGAGCATTCTTCTTCCCCCGAAGGTGGTCACATCTGGAACTATGATGTCGTGGTCTACCCGAAACAGGACACCGGTATTCCCACACTCACCAAGGAAGTTCGTGAGTCCGCATCCAAGTCTACCGGCAAGAATAACGGCACCGATTCCATCGATGACGGTTTCGATCACAATGCCACCGGTTCTGCCGGTGATGTGATGGAGTTCCAGATTCTGTCCACCCTCCCCAGTATCACTTCTCAGGCCACCGCAATCTGCACCTACCAGTTTTATGACAGCATGGACCCCGGTCTGTCCTACAACAAGAACCTCAAGGATGTAAAGATCGAGTTCTTTACCGACAAGGGCTGCACCGACAAGGTTGCCACTTGGGTGCAGGGTGACGGCAAGTTTAATGTCACCTATTCCAGCGATGACCGGCACATGACCATCGATATTACTGCCGCAGGTCTGGCAGAAATCAACGGCAATTCTGCCAACACCAACGGCAAGCTCTATGCCGGTTATTCCAATTACACCGCCCGTGTCACCTATTCCGCTACCATCAATTCCGATGCTACCTTTGTCTACGGACAGGAAGGTAATGACAACAAGGTTGTTCTGACTTGGAAGCGCACCAGTTCCGACTACTACGACACTCTGATCGACGACTGCCATGTATATAGCTTCGGCATCGACATTACCAAGCTGTTCAGCGATAAGGACTCCGAAACTGCCGAGGAAACCGGTATGTTCAAGCACGTCAAATTCAAGATCTACAATGAAACTGACGGCTACTGGGTCACCGCTTCCCGGAATGAAGAAGAAAATGTGTACTATGTCACCGGCCATGTGACCGAGGAAGCTGATGCTACCATTTTCTACCCTGTCACCACCGATGCAGGCTTTGGTCATGTCATGATCAAGGGAACTGAGCCGGATCGTTTCCGCATTACGGAAGTGGAAACCATGGATGGTTACACCCTGCTGAAAGAAAGCATCTATGTAGAAATCGTTGCTACCGATGACGCAACCCGTCCCTGCAACATTTACTCTGAGGACATTCTGGGTGTTCTGCAGAATGATCCCCGCTATGCCTTTAATGGCGGTCTGGATCTGACTCTGGCAAACATCCCCCAGACCCAGCTTGCCCACAACTATATGACCGCTTCTGCAACTGTGGACAGCAATTCCGTCACCATGCTGGAGGACAACGGTTCTGCAAATGCAGAAGCACCTCTGACCGTGGTTAATACCTCCGGTTTCGATTTGCCCCAGACTGGCGATATGGGTACTGCCATTTTTGCCGTTACCGGTATCCTGCTGATGGCAGGTGCTGCCATTATCATCCTCTTTGCCTGCCGCAAGAAGAAGTCCCATCAGTAATTGATTCCCGCCCCGGGGGTGCAAACCTCCGGGGCATCTCTATACCGGGAGGAACTATGAAACAGAAAATGATCACCATATCCCTTGCCGCGGTCATGTTCCTGCTGGCGCTGGGACTGACCTTATATCCCCTTATTTCCAACAACTACAACGAGAAACACCAGTCCGAGATACACACCGCATATCAGGAGCAGGTGGCGCAGGCAGAAGCAGCCGAGATCACCGAAGCAAGAGAACTTGCCATTGCCTATAACGAATCCATTGTCCCCGGTGTGCAGATGGCAGATGCATTCAGCAACGAAGCCCTGCTGTGGGCATCCGAAGATTATGAAAGCCAGCTCAATCTGACCGGAAACGGCATCATGGGGTATGTAGAGATTCCCGGCATTTCCGTAACCTTGCCCATTTACCACGGCACCGATGCGGATACTTTGGAAATCGGCATCGGCCATCTGCTGGGCAGCTCTCTACCCGTGGGCGGTAAAAGCACCCATGCGATTCTTACCGCCCATTCCGGTATGGCATCTCAAAAGATGTTCTCTGACCTTGACCTTATGAAGATAGGCGATGTGTTCTATCTGGATGTGCTGAATGAACGGCTGGCATATCAGGTGGATGCCATCTTTACCGTGCTTCCCCATGAAACGGAGCAGCTTCAGATCGTCACCGGCAAGGACTACTGTACCCTTGTGACCTGCACTCCCTTTGGAGTGAATACCCACCGTCTGTTGGTTCGTGGAACCAGAATCCCCTATGAGGAAGCAGAAGAAATCTTGGAGCAGCAGCCCGTCATCGAAGAACCCACCTCCACATGGGAAGAAAAGTATATGGACGGTATCATTACCGGCATTTGCATTGTTCTG
>JAGAMN010000041.1 GCA_017624715.1 Oscillospiraceae bacterium | reverse complement strand
TTTCGCAGAAATCGCACCAGTGGTCGCCGTTCTCGTCGATGCAGGTTACGCAGATGTATTCCAGAATGGCTTCCACATCGCCCTCGGGCATGGTGAAGTTGACAATGGAACCCACAACCTCATGTTCCGGCTTGGCACTGTCTTCCTCATAGCTCCATGTCAGCTCACCCCAAAAATCACCCAGAGGGATGACGGAAACCTCCGTACCTGCGAAAAGATACAGGTTGTCTTCGTACAAACCGTTGATGGTGCAGTCCACATTGGAGTCCACAGACAGCCGATACGCATTGTCCTGATACTCCAGAACCATGCCGTTGCGCTCAGGCAGATACATGGTGGGGTCTGCGGGCTTGTAGAGCAGGTTGCCGTGATGCAGAATCTCGATGGGCAAACCGGTAAAGGAGATGACTGCTTTTCCATCCACCAGTTTTACGTCTTCCACGGTGTGATTTTCAAAAATCTCGCCTTCCTCGTCCGTCCAGAACACGGTCACGACACCGTTTTCGGCGAGTTCAAAATCGATGCCGTCATAAGCGTTATGATAGTTGGGAACATACACGGAAATCTCCGCCGTTCCGTCCACCAGCGTGCCCTCCTCGAAGCCGTGGTAGTTCAGTTCAGTGTAATCGCCGGTCACACTGACCATCACCGCACCGCATCCCGCTTCGCAGGAATAATAGCCGGAGTCCAGCGGGTCCGTCCGATAAGTAACGTCGCCGCAGGTGTCGCACCAGTGGTCATGGTCAACGTCGTCCACACACTCGCTTAACGTATCGGAACATACATCGCACAGATGGTCGCTGTCCTCGTCAGTGCACAGGGTGGGAATATGCTCCCAGCAGGTGTCGCAATAGTGGTCGGTGACATCACCATCGGCGCAGGTATGTTCCTCCGCCAGCACCGTCGCGGGAAGCAGACTCAGGCACAGGGCCAACGTAGTAACAATGCTCAAAAGTCGTTTTTTCATACGCGCTCCTCCTTGGGGTGTTGGAAATGGCCCTTGCAACTATAGCCTTAGGATAATAAACAAAAGTTGACTTTCCAACTTTTGTTCGTATAATGATGATATAAGATTTCATACAAAATTTCAATCATGAAATTCAACGAAAAACAGCTTCTTAAATTATAACGTAAAAACGTCTAGTTAGATGGAGGTATGGCCATGGGCCGACGGATTGAAAAATCAAAAAAGGCATTACGGGCTGCGTTTTGGCAGCTGCGAGCGAAGAAATCCCTCCAGGACATTAAGATTAGTGAGCTGTGTCAGGCAGCGGAGGTCAACAAGACCACCTTTTACGCCCATTATCAAAATATCTACGAACTGTCTGAAGATGTGGAAAAGCATTTGCTTTATCAGGTCATCAGCGACATTCCCCGCAATCAGGACTATACCTTCGAGAATACGGCAAGCTATACCCTTGAGATCACACGGGCGTTTGAACGGCACAGGGAGGAGTTAACGATCCTGTTCCGGGATAGAGACGTGAGTCATCTGGGGGCATACCTGGAGCAGGTAATGAAGACCGTCATTTTTACCAAGCACCCTCATTTGAAGAACAACGTGGAGATGAATTTTGTGCTGTCCTATTGTATTCATGGCGCCTTCAATGCCAGTATGAGCAACCCGGACATACCTCTTGAGACCAGATTGAAAATTCTGGAGACTATTACCCAAGTACTCCAACCCGTGATGAATCAGATACAGCCGCTTCGGTCTGAGCTTTGACCGGGTACATCAAGAAACCATTTGACTTTGATACAAAAACAAGGAGGAAACCCTCATGAAAAAACTGACCCGAATCTTTGCTCTGCTGCTCGCGGTGCTGTTGACAATGGCTGGCTGCGGCGCACCGAACCAACCGGAAGCCAGTGCGGCGGAGGGAACAGAACAGGAAAACGCTGCAGCGCCTGAAATGGAAGAGGAACTTGACCGCGAGATCGATGTTAACCTGGAAGGATACGACCAGGTCGGCGGCGTGATCAGCATGACGGAACTGGATCTGGACGGCAATCCTGTGGAAAGCACGTACGACGGCATCGGGATCCTGGCCGCAGAGGGCGAGACCATCGGCAGTGCGCTGGATCACGCAGGTTATTTTGATCTGCAGCCGGTTTTAGAGGGCGATGTTTTTGAAGGCTGGATGGAGGTTGCCGAAGAAGTCGTGCTGGACGAATTCGGCTTTGAGGAAACCATCCGTAAAGTCCTGCCGGAAAAAATATACACCACCGAAGAATTGCTGGGGCTGACGGTTCCCAATCACGCGGTGACCTATGTGGCCAAATGGGAAAGTGTCCCTGCCGAAAGCTATTTCGAGCCGGTGGATGCCTGGGAAACGGATGATGTGATGACCAGCGGCAGTTTCTCCTTCTCTGCCAACGGCGGTACTATGAAGTTCCTGAACCCGGACGGTACGGAGTACGAATGGGCAGAGTACGGCTATTGGCTGGAAGACGGACAGGCTCTGAATGAGATCATGGGAACGGAATCCATTGATTCTCTAATTGGAATCGAAAAAGAAGGCGCGGAGTTCCTGGGCTGGACCCTTTACCAGGCGGATTCCACATTCCTCAACGAGGAGCTGGTGGAAGAGGAAGGGATTTTGTGCTTCCCCTATGAGTCTGTCTATTACAGCGGATATACCCTGCTGAAAAACCCGGTTTTGGTCGGTGAACAGATGCCCACAGAGCAGCTTTGTGCCATGAGTGTAACCGGTACCAATTACTTTGCTTTGGCAGAATGGTCTAACTAAAAGCTATAACTTGTGTTAAAACAATGGAGGAAACATTATGAACAAGAAAGCGTGCCTGGCACTGTTGGTGGTCCTCACGATCATAACGGTCTGTCCTGGCTGCAGTCAGAAATCGGATATAAAGGACGACTTAAAACAATCCACGCAAATGCAGGAGGAACCCGTTGATCTGATCCGGGAATTGAATCTGAATTCTGAGCCGAAGGCTGCCACAGGCAAGACTATCGAAGTCAACTCTGCCATGTACTCCCTGCTGGACTTTGAAGATACCAGCGAATATGAAAATGCCATCCGCGGACTGATCGATGCTCCGGAAATGTTGGAACTGAAGGACGCCAATGGCAATGTGATCTGGAGTCAGAAGGCATATGGTTTTCTGGATGACTATGAAAAGGCCCCGGATACAGTGAATCCCAGCCTGTGGGAGAACACCCGCAACAACCACGCCTACGGCCTGTTTGAGGTTCAGGACGGTATTTATCAGGTCCGCGGCTACGATATGGCGAACCTGACCCTAATTGAGAGTGATACTGGCTGGATCGTGTTTGACCCGCTGATGAGCGTGGAGTGTACCCAGGCCGCCATGCAGCTGGTGGAGAAAAATTTGGGCCAGCGCCCTGTGAAAGCGGTCATTATCTCCCACTGCCATGTGGACCACTATGGCGGTATCAAGGGACTTATGAGCAGCGAAGAAGCTGCTGACAGCAGCCTGCCTCTCGCAGAGCAGCTGGCCAGCGGCAAGATCCCCATCATCGTGCCTGAGGGTTTTGCGGAACACGCGGTAGCAGAAAATGTCTACGCGGGCAAAGCTATGGGTCGGCGGGCCAACTATCAGTATGGTGTTCTGCTTGAGGCCGGTGTGACCGGAAAACTGGCCATGGGCATCGGCATCGGCCAGTCCACCGGCACCGTCAGCTTCATTATGCCCACCTATGAGATCAAGGAGACCGGCGAGACTTATGTGATCGACGGTGTGGAACTGGAATTCCAGCTGACACCCGGCACGGAGGCCCCTGCTGAGATGAACACCTGGCTCCCGGAACACAAAGCACTCTGGGTCGCAGAAAACTGCACCGGTACCCTTCATAATATGTATACCCTGCGGGGTGCGCAGGTTCGTGACGGCGCTGCCTGGGCCAGATATATCACTGAGGCCATCACCCGTTACGGCAGCGAGGCGGAGGTTACGTTCCAGTCCCACAACTGGCCCCACTGGGGAAACGATGCAGTGGTCGAGTATCTGGAAAACAACGCCGCGATCTATCAGTTCATCAACGACCAGACCCTGGCCTATATCAATCAGGGTTATACCTCTGACGAGATCTCCAATATGATTCAACTGCCGGAGGCTCTGGAAAAAGTTTGGTACACCCGCCAGTATTACGGCACTCTCCCTCACAACTCCAAGGCGGTCTATCAGAAGTATATGGGGTGGTATGACGCCAATCCTGTCAATCTGAATCCCCTGACACCCAGCGACAGCGCGAAAAAATGGGTGGAATACCTGGGTGATACGGATCAGGTGATGCGCATGGCCAAGGCCGACTTTGACAAGGGTGAATATCAGTGGGTAGCAGAAGTGACCAACACCATCGTGTTTGCGGATCCTGAAAACGAAGCAGCCCGTCTGCTGTGCGCCGATGCGCTGGAGCAGCTTGGGTATCAGGCAGAGTCCGGCCCCTGGCGCAATGCCTACCTTACCGCTGCACTGGAGCTGCGGCATGGTAATTCCTCTGCGGA
>JAGAMN010000040.1 GCA_017624715.1 Oscillospiraceae bacterium | reverse complement strand
TTTTGAATAAATTTGTCTAGCAAATTTTACTCAAGAATTTCGTTGGCTGTTTTTCGTCACTTTTTAACGCTTAAACAATTCCATTTATAATTGTCCAAGGTGTCTAGTTTGTCTCACATTATTCAATTTACAAGGTACAGATTCGGTCGCTCAACTTTCGCCTCGCAACTTTTATATGATAGCACAGCATTTCCTTTTTGTCAAGATGTTTTTCACAAATTTTCAAAAATATTTTTGTGCTATTTGCTATCCTCCCGGCGGGCCGTTCATCAGACAGCCCGCCTATATTAGCATAGCATTTGGGGTTTGTCAAGCATATTTTTTCACCTTTTTGATATATTTGCGCTGATATCTCCAAGGGCATCCGCAGCGTCCGGATTACTCTGTTCACGGACCGCCAAATCCCCCAGGCTGACCATGCCGCAGAGTTTTCCGTTGTCCACCACCGGCAGTCGGCGCACCTGTTGGCGACCCATTAAGTGGGCAGCAACGGCCGTATCCATATCCGGCGTCGCAGAAACCACCCAGCCGGTCATCACGTCCCGAACCCGCGTATTTTCCGGTTTTCTGTCTGACGCCAAGCATCTGGTTACGATATCCCGGTCCGTTACCACGCCGCAAAGCTGACCGTCATTTCCGCATACAGGCAGAGCGCCTATATTATAATGTGTTAAGGTTCTTGCAGCCACTGCCACAGACTCCTCGGGATGGATGCGGATCACCTGATTTGTCATGACTTCTCGAATTTTCATACTATCCCCTCCTTTTGGTGGCAGTATTGCCTGAAGTTTTCCAAAATATACTGCGGTTGCAAATTTTCCGGAGATATGGTATTCTTTTGATGGGTGATATTATGCGAAATGACACAATTCAAGCCCGGGAACTTTTGATTTCCGGGCAGCACACATGCGTTCTTTGCAAGCACAGCAAAGTCCTAACCGATAACCGTCGAGGTGTAAAACCGCTGCTGGATCTTTTGGAGCAAGATCTCACAGGATTCAGCGCCGCCGACAAGGTAGTCGGAAAAGCCGCAGCATTGCTCTATCGGCTGATAGGCATTGCAGAACTCTATGCAGGCGTAATCAGTGAACCTGCCATTCGGGTTTTGGAAGCGGGCGGTATTTCTGTTTTTTATGATATTAAGGTTCCTGCCATTCGCAATCGCACCAATACCGGTTTTTGTCCGATGGAGACTGCCGTTTGGGAAACCGAAGACCCCGCATTGGCACCGACCATTCTCCGCAGCACCTTGGAGCAGCTGACCAAATAACACACCCGGCTCGGTATGAGCCGGGTTTTTATGTACCTTCCTCCAGAGCCTTACGTAATTTCGTTAAAGCCCGTTTTTCAATTCTGGACACATAACTGCGGCTGATGCCCAACATTTGCGCCACCTCTCTCTGGCGGCAAGCTTTTAGTCCGCTTAAACCGTAGCGCATAAGGATCACCTGCCGTTCCTGGTCTGCCAAGCAGTCTTCCACCGCCCGACGGACTTGTGCCACCCTTTCCCGCATGCTGACCGTTTCCAGTAAATCTTCATCTTCGCTGACCACATCCATAAGCGACAGCGCTGTTCCATCATTTCCGGTTTCGATGTAATCCGACAGCGACACATCCTGGCTGGATTTCCGCTGCGCCCGAAAGTGCATCAAAATCTCATTTTCTACACATCGGGCAGCATAGGTAGCCAGTCGGGCGCCTTTGGATTGGTCAAAGGTACTAATCCCTTTGATCAATCCAATAGTACCAATTGAGATTAAATCCTCCTGATCGGAAGTCTGTGCATAGTACTTTTTCATAATGTGGGCCACCAGGCGCAGATTCCGTTCTACCAGTACATTCCGTGCCTCCAGATCCCCCTGGGCGGCAAGTTTTAAATAATACTGCTCCTCCTGAGCTGTCAGTGGTTGGGGAAAGCTACCGCTGTTGAGTTGTAGAGAGTACATCAGGCTGCTGATCATCAGCCATACGACCGCAAGCATTTGCCGTCACCTCCTCTCTACTCTATTCGCCACAGCTCGTCCTTATACGCACATTCCATAGGTTCCGGTAACGGGATCTCGAAAAAGTGGAACATGGGGCGGCAAGAATGTAAAAGCAGTAAATAGTGCTGCAAGCAACACGATCAGGATAACCGGCAACTTGGGATGTATACAGCAAAAATGTCCGCTTTTAAACAGCTTTGTTTCTGTCCAATATACAAATGCGGTAACCAGGAAAAATATGGATATATTAAGCCAATCCGCATTTATCCCCAGCGCACCGATATATGTGTAATAGGTAACAGGTATCAGAACCAGTCCAATGATGATCCCGATGAGCTTAATGCACCAAAAAGATTTCATGCTCCTTCCCCAAAAGCAGAATTCGATCAGTGAAAAGACAACCATTGGATAAAACAGCAGTTTCAGATGCTCCCAAATTGATTCATTCACAGCAGAAAACAGTGCCACACATATATTGCCCTCCGTCCAATCAAATAAAAAATGCAACAAAGTCCCTACTACACCTGCGAACATAAACCCTGCCATCTGCCAGAAAGAAATTGACTCTTTCACACAATCACGCTCCATCCAGTATTCTAGACAAGTATATTCCCATTTTTGGGGCTTTTGATATGGATTGTCCAATTCTTTTGCACCTTGTTGCACACATGCGTGCAACTATCCGGAAATTATACGCTAGTTACGGAGGGATGCTATATGACAATTACACACAAAATCAACATGGATCTTGTCAGCAAAGGCATTGCACCAAAATTTGACATGGTGCAAGGTGACTATTGCGCTCGGCAGATCGAAATCCGCTTATTTTCCAACAACACTCCCTGGTCGATTCCCGAAAACGCCTTGGTGATGGTTCGCTACCGCCGGCCCGACAAATCTGTGGGCATATACAACACACTACCTGACGGAACCAGCGCCTACACTATAACCGGAGGCAATGCTCTGTCTATCACCGTGACGCCGGAAGCCTTGGCGATCCCCGGAACTGTATCCCTGGTGGTTTCCTTGTCTAATCGAGAACGGGAACTATCCACCTTTGAGGTGCAGATCGAGGTGCAGCCCAATCTGTCCTCCGGCGCGGCACTGGACGGAAACTATTCCAGTATCACCGGGATGCTTCCGATTCCCGATGTGGCAGTTTCCGGGCAGATGCTCGTCGTCGACGAGATCACGACCGACGGAAAAGTTTGTACCGTCAAGGCAATTGACGCTCCCAAATCCGCTTATCAAACCGCAAAGGACGGCGGTTTTTCCGGTACCGAGTCGGAGTTTGCCGCCAGATTAGCCAATGTTGACGGATCTCCTGTCCCAGAGTATGTCAAAGCCGAAGCCAACAGAGTTGCCGAACTGGTACAAAGCCGGCAGAATGCTAACACCTTCTCCTTTCTGGCGGGTTCTGACATCCACGCCAGACTGGGCGAAGGCAACTATTACGGTCAAATGCTGACCAGCGCCCAGCACGCCGCCCAAGCGATGGAGATCATCCGCAAGCAGGTGCATCTGGATTTCTGCGCAATTTTGGGTGACACCCTGTGGGACTCCGGTGAAACCCAAAGTCAAGCAATGGAGCTTTATCGCCTGATGCAGGATTGTTTTGACCCTGCTTTTCAGGGTTTACCCCAGTTCTGGCTCAAGGGCAACCATGATTATCTGACCGACGCGTTGAAGCTAACCGACGATCAGGTTTTCGCCGGAATTTCTATCCATAACACCGGGGCAATTCTTGACAGTGCCTACAAAGCCGGTGGTTACTGCTACCGGGACTTTGCGTCCCATAAGATCCGCGTGATCTGCATGGCACTTCCCATTGATGGCAAAGGCTACAACATCAGCGATCAGCAGGCCAGCTGGATGGCTAACGCCCTGGATGTGTCCGGTAATGGTGCTGATTGGAAGTGCCTGATCCTGTCCCACACCGCTGTTGCCGAATATACCTGGCATAGCGCTTTTAAAAACGCCCTTCTCAGCAACAAGGATAACATTATCGCAAACATCCACGGTCACACCCATAATTACCAGGTCAGTGTGATTGCAGATACCGATATTCCCCAGATCGCCATTCCGGCCATCTGTCCTTATCGAACTAAGGACAGCGCAGGCAACGAAATCAGCACCGCACCGTATCAGAAAATGCCGAATACCGCAGAGGATACCGCATTCTGTGTTGTAACCATCGATCTGGAAAATCGAACACTTTACGCCGATCACTATGGCGCCGGCGTAGATCGGATTGTCAATCTTACAGAAGCCCCCACCGTTATAGAGCCCGAAATTCCTTCCGGCAACTACACGAACCTGATTCCCTGCTCCACATCTACCTTTGGAGGAAGCGATGTCTACAACGGCTGTGGCTACAAAACCGGCTACCGCATCAATTCCAGCAACGTAGAATCCGCCGTTTCCGGAATGTGTTGTACCGGTTTCATTCCTGTCAACAAAGGCGATGTGCTCCGCTTCAGTAACATCACATTGAATGGCTCCGCAACCAGCTATCTGCTGCTCTATACGCACACCGGCAGTCTAAACGATGCTTTTGGTATTGATGTGCTCGGAACTGCAGATAGCAACGGCGTGTATACTTATGTAGTCCCCGACGCTGGCAGCAATATCGTCATCAATGCCATGCGACTCTCCTGCGGCGTCATCGACGACAACTCGATTATCACAGTAAACGAAGAAATTACCTAAGCAAACTTAATGGGTGGTGCCAACAGCCGTTGTGACTTTTTTGATAGTTCTATAATAAATGTTGGGTCAGGCGATAAGCCTGACCCCAAAGTCATAATTAAATAGTTGAGCATAGAGGCAAAATCCCTTAAAATAAATGTAACCCTACAACTATCTCAAAGGAGGTCTCTATGCTCATGACAGATTATACCACAGAATTTCTCAATTTGGAAAATGC
>JAGAMN010000039.1 GCA_017624715.1 Oscillospiraceae bacterium | reverse complement strand
TGACGTCGTCGGCATCTACAATACCAGCGGCACCATGGTCGCTAAGTATATCTACGACGCGTGGGGCAATTGCACCATCTCTGGCAATACCGCTATTGCAAAAGCCAACCCTATTCGTTATCGTGGCTATTACTACGACGATGAAACCGGCCTGTACTACTGCAACGCCCGGTATTACAGCCCCAAGTGGTGCCGCTTCATCTCCCCCGATGACACCGCCTACCTCGACCCCTATTCCGTCAACGGCCTAAACCAGTATTGCTACTGCGGTAATGATCCCATCAACTACGCCGACCCTAGCGGCCGCGCACCTTGGTGGAGTTGGGCTCTTTCTGGTTTGCAATTTGTAGCAGGTGTAGCTATGTGTTTCATTCCTGGTATGCAAGGACTTGGCGTGTCTATGGCAGCAGGCGGAGCTGTGGGGCTTGTTATGAACGCAGTAGAGCCGCAGCTTGCGCAAATACTTGGCGCAGTTGGTTCTGTAGCAAATGGTTATGGTGCCATTAACGCCGGTTGTAGTTTAATTGGCTTAGGCGGTTGGGCTGCTGTTGCAGGTGTCGGTCTAGCACTGGTCGGTGTTGGCACTATGGTGTTTGGTACCAACGAAATGGTTGCCGCACTATCCGGCACTAATTTTATCCAACGGTGGACCGGGATGAGTGACGAGGTTTACTCTTGGGCATACTTGGGATTGAATATTGCTTCCAGTATCGGACAATCTGTCGGAAGTATGTATCGCTTGCATGCGACAAAGCAAAGTTGGTACAACATTGACGGAGCACCACGACGATACAGATATTTTAATGGAAGCGGAGATCCTTTTTTTGATTTGGACTTTGGTCATGGAAATATAAATTATAGGCATTGGCACGGATGGAATGGTCCGGGATTGACAAACAGGACAAGTGGTGACCATTGGAGCTATTGGCAGCTGATCTGGTGGATGTTTGGGGGCATGTAAGTGAAATTTATCGCCAAAAGAAAAAGTGCAGCTAATTATGGTAGTCCAATCCTTAATGCTGCATACGAAAAGTTCATTAATGGACAGCATATGACTTACGAAGAATTTGTCCTTATGCTTTCTACGAACGATGAACTGTGGTTTATGTATAACGACCTTGAGTATTTCATTGAACACACAGGTCCCGATTTGGTATCTATGTGTGCAACAAGGATTGACGATCCAAATGATTCTCCTGTGATTAACGAACCGTTTGTTTCTGTAATTGATTTGTTGGACAATTTCAGAATCAATGGTAAGCGCATTCGGGATGTTTGGGAAAATGTCTCTTTCACAAATCATCGAATCAGATAATTGCTCATTTATTTTGGGCCACCCAGACCGTATCGGCCTGGGTGGCTTTTTCTTGACTGCTGGCGCAAATCATAGTAGAATATAAGTGCGGGACAATTGCACCATCTCTGGCAATACTACCGTAGCAAAAGCCAATCCCATTCGCTATCGTGGCTACTACTATGACGAAGAAACCGGCCTGGGAGTATAGCCAGGCAACAAAACTTTTATATCAAATGCGGACATTAACTGTCCGCATTATTTGTTATAGTCTGTTTACACCAAAGAAAGGAGTGAACAGACTATATGGAAGAAATCGAAGTTATGCTGGAACGCCACGAGCAGCGTATCAAGACCTTGGAGCGAGAAATGGCAGAAATGAAAACCGTCCAGGCGGAGATCCGCTCTATGAACGATACTCTTGTGACCCTCACCACAGAACTAAAACATGCAAACGAGCATCTGGCCCGACATGAGCAGAAAATCGATGAGATGAAAAGCATTCCCAGTCAGCGCCTACAGCAGGTTAGCACCGCCGTTATCTCTGCTCTGGCAGGCGGCCTGATCTCTATGCTGCTGAGTATGCTACTGCGCTAAGAAAGGAGAACAACATGGATTACATAAAATACATCAAATCAGAACTGCTGATTTTGGTGCCGGTGTTGTACCTGATTGGCTTAGGTCTGAAGAAAAGCAAACTGCCGGACAAGTGGATTCCGCTAACGCTGGGCATTACAGGCATCTCCCTTTCCGCCATTTGGGTGTTTACTACCAGTCCCGTAATAACAGCACAGGAAGTTGCCGCGGCGCTTTTTACCGCCCTAACTCAGGGCATCCTTGCTGCCGGAGCCAGCGTCTACGCTAGCCAGCTTCACATCCAGGCACATAAGGATGAATAGGAAACACCTACCAATGTACGTTTTGCTTATCCCTTCATTCGCTGATCGCAAAGTTTGATGAAGTCTGTCCTATACAGAAAAACGCCACTCTCCTTTTGAGGAATATTGTTTGCATTTTCCCCATTTAAATTTCCCCAAGAAATGTATAACGCTCTTGCATTTTGGGGAACATTTTGATATAGTATAGAAAAGAAAGTTCCCCAAGGAGGTTTTGCTATGGAAAACACTTACTCCATAATTCAAGAATTGCTGCACCAAAAAGCAGATTATCAGGCTCGGTTGAACTTGATCCCCTATGACGGCACGCCGGAGATCAAGGATCGGGATGGGCAGAAATATCTCTATATGCGCAAGCGGCTGGGCAGTCGGTTGACCTCTACCTATGTGGATGCCTATTCTGATGAACTGTATCAACTTCTGCTTCGTAATTCCCGGGAAGCCCGGGAACTACGCAAACAGATCCGGAGGGTAGAACGAGAATTGGCTGCGCTGGGCTATGAGGAAACGGAGCTGTCCCCTCGGGTAATGCTGAATTTGGATTTTGCCCGGGCAAATATGAAAGCTAACATCTACGATCAGGCAGTCTTGGAGGGTGTCGCTACTACATTCCCCCAAACCGAGGATATTATTGAGAATGGCATTGTGTCCGGCATGAAGCCCACGGATGTGCAAAAGATCTTGAACTTGAAGCACGCCTGGGAGTTAATTCTGGACAAGGATGTTTTGAGCTACGGGACGGACTACCATATTCTTTGCCACATTGCCAAGCTGGTCAACGAAGGCTTTTACTCTGACGGAGGTCGCATTCGTGGTGTGCCAGTTACCATTGGCGGCACCAGCTATATCCCGCCACTGCCCATCGAGAGCATCGTCAAGGAAAATATCGACGCAATTATCCACGAGAGTACCGATGCGGTGAATACAGCCATCAAGTTGTGCCTGTACTGTATGAAGACACAGATCTTCAACGATGGCAATAAGCGCGCTGCCGTGATTTTTGCTAATCATTATATGATCACGAAAGGACAAGGCCTCCTAGTAATTCCACAGGAACATGTCCCGGATTTTAAGCGCCTGCTGGTTACTTATTATGAGGATCGTGATAACGGTGAGATTACAGAATTTATGCGTACCCTTTGTTGGCGCACATTCTGATTCTGTTAACGTGAGGTGATACAGCAGATGGAAGAAGTCGAATACTTGTACCATTACACATCGATAGAGAATCTCGCTTTAATTCTCAAGAACAAAACAATCCGTCTAAACTCTCTGGATAAAATGGACGATTTACAGGAGCAGAGATCTGCGGAGATAAAGAATTTCGGTAGGTTCACATTTGTGAGTTGTTGGACTTCAGACGAAAAAGAAAGCATTCCCATGTGGAACATGTATACACCGCTGACTTCTGGTGTGAGGATTAAAATGAGAACAAGACCTTTTGTCCAATACGACAATGTCCCTGTTAAGCAACTGCGAGAATGGGCGCACAAAATCAGTGGGCTAACTGTATCCGAGGATAATACTCATTTTACTACATGCATCGATGCAAATTGGATGCTTAGCAACGGAGTCATAACTCCACATGCTCTCGGAGATGACATTCTTTACAGGGTTGAATATACCGATAATAAGCAAGAGTTGGAACCTAGTGTTACAAGTCGAAAGAACGGCCAACTCTATTTCCTCTGCAATGTGCTTGGCAAACACAAAAACACACATTGGGATTTTCAAAAAGAGTGGCGATATTTATTGTCGGTATATCCATGTGCACCTTTACAAGATGATCAAACACTTCCTTTCCCTCAACATGTTGATCTGCAACTAGATCTCGCCTGCTTTGCTGAAATGGAGATTACATGTAGTCCCAAGATGACCGCTGGGAATAGAGTAATGCTCGAAACCTTGATTGAAAAGTACAATCCGCGTGCTAAGCTAGTAGATAGTGGACTTTTAGGAAAAATTTGAGACAAAATAATTTTTGCGGCGGAGCCTAAACCAGGCACCGCCGCTATTTATTCAGGTTGTGATTGCTGCTATGTATTGCACAGTTTGGATATGACCCATTGCAATACGATTATGGCGCTCAAATTTCATGGTTCGTATGGGACAATTGTTCTTGACCATCTGGCCGCCGACGGAGCCGGCCTCGCGGGAGGTCAGGTGACCGTTGTAACCGTTGGTCAGGTTAACGCCCACTTCCTGGGCAGCCTGCATTTTGAAGTTGTCCATAGCCTGACGAGCTTCGGGGATGTTGATCTGATTGTTGTTCTTCATAGTAATCTCTCTCCTTTTCGCTTTCTTCGGAGGAAAACACTTTCCGAAGAAAGCATTTTCTTTCCGCAAACATATTTTTACCCCGCCTGCATCAAATATGTCTGCTTCTTTTCGGAAATCGACACAATATTTGGAAAAATAACCGCAGGAAAGAAAACACAACTTCACACAAATATGCGCTCTATGTGCTTATTTACAGCGGTATAAAAATTGACATAAGCAGCCCAAGATGCTATAATTATTATATAGCTTTCATGGATTGGAGAAGGGAAATGGCAAGACGGTCCACCAAGGAGAATAAGAATATCTATCAGCGCACCCGGGAAGCACTGGATCTGACCCGTGAGGAGGCTTCTGGCCTGCTGGTTACCATGTCCCCGGAGCGGATCGAAAAGATCGAAAGTGAACGCTCTATGCCGCACCCGGATGAAGTGCTGCTGATGTCTGACCAATACAAACAGCCCTCTCTGTGCAATTACTACTGTGCCAACCAGTGTCCCATCGGTCAGCAGTATGTACCGGAGATCAAAGTGAAGGATCTGTCTCAGATCGTGCTGGAGACCATCGCTTCTTTAAATGCCATGCAGAAAAAGAAAGAGCGACTGATTGAGATCACTGTGGACGGCCACATCTCCGGTGATGAGCTGAAAGACTTTGTATACATACAGGAAGAACTTGAAAAGATCTCTGTTTCTGTGGAGACTCTGCAGCTGTGGTGTGAGCGTATGCTGGACACCGGCGCAATCGACAGAACACAGTACGAAGCCTTCAAAAACCGCTAATTCTCTTTTATTGGAGAAAATGTACCCCCTATTTTGCGGAACTGTTCCTTTATTTCCGGCATCACTTCTCATACAATATGGATATAGCAGGAACGACAAGATTCCCAGCATCCGGAAAGGAAGTGATGTCATTGAGTGCAAAAGAACGGATCCTTTCCATTCGATTGATGGAAAAGGTGAACGCAAATCCCGCATATGCAGAAGCGTTGGGCATTGTCGTCCGGAACGGACGGGCCGAGCCCACGCCTCAGACCGCTTCTGATTCTGCTGTTAAATCGTCGTAAGTAAACCCTGAATAAAGAAAGGAGACCCCCTATGGAAATTTTTGTTATTCTTGGCATTGTCGTTGCCGCCATCGTCCTGCTGCTGATTGCCGGATATGTAAAGGCACCCCCGGACACCGCATTCATTATCTCCGGTTTCCGTAAGCCCCGTATCCTCATCGGTAAAGCCGGCGTCCGTATTCCCTTCCTGGAGCGGCTGGATAAGCTCTCCCTGAAGATGTTCTCCGTGGACGTTAAGACAACGGATTACGTCCCCAATGCCGAGTACATCAACGTTAAGGTCGACGCAACCGTGAAGATTCGCATCGGCCAGAGCAATGAAATGATGACCCTGGCCTCCAAGTTCTTCCTGAACGAAGGCGAGGACATGATCATCCGCCGTGTCCAGGACACCCTGGAAGGTAACATGCGTGAGATCGTGGGTCAGATGCGTCTGGAAGAAATGGTCACCGACCGCAAGGCCTTCGGTGAGCGGGTGCAGGAGAACGCCATTCCCGACCTGCTGAAGATGGGCCTGGAAATGATCTCCTTCAACGTCCAGTCCTTTGCCGACCAGAACAATGTGATCGAAGACCTGGGTATTGACAATATCTCCCAGATCAAGAAGGGTGCGGCTGTGGCTAAGGCCCAGGCCGACCGTGACATCGCCATCGCCCAGGCCCAGGCCTCCAAGGAAGCCAACGATGCCAAGGTCCAGGCTGACATGGAGATCGCCGAAAAGCAGACTTCCCTGGCCATCCGTCAAGCAGAGCTGAAGCAGCAGTCTGATGTGAAGAAGGCAGAAGCCGATGCCGCCTACTCCATCCAGGAGCAGGAGCAGAGAAAGACCATTGAGGTCACCTCCGCCAACGCCAATATTGCAAAAGCCGAGCGGGAAGCTGAGCTGAAGGCTCGGGAAGTCGAAGTCAAGAAGCAGACCCTGGACGCTGAGATCCGCGCAAAGGCCGATGCAGAGCGCTACCGCCAGGAGCAGGAAGCTCAGGCAGATCTCTTTAAGCGCCAGAAGGATGCGGAAGCCCGCCGTTACGAGCAGGAACAGGCCGCTGCCGCCGAGATGAAGCTGGCCGAGGCTCAGCGCTTCGCCAAGGAGCAGGAGGCAGAAGGTATTGCCGCTGTGGGTAAAGCAGAAGCCGAAGCCATCCGTGCCAAGGCACTGGCTGAAGCCGAAGGTATCGACAAGAAGGCCGAGGCTATGAAGAAGTACGGCGAAGCCGCAGTGGTCGAAATGATCATGGCTGCCCTGCCCGAGATCGCCCGGAATGTTGCCGAGCCTCTGAGCAAGGTCGACAAGATCACCATGTATGGCGAGGGCAACTCCGCCAAGCTGGTGGGCGACATCGTCAACTCCACCACCCAGATCACCGAAGGCATCTCTGCCGGTATGGGCATTGATCTGAAGAGCCTGCTGATGGGCGCCCTGGGCGGCAAGCTGGCTGCTGACAATCAGCCCCCTGTTGTAGTTGTTCCTCAGGTATCCAGCGCTGCAGATACGCAGGATGATACCGTAATGTAATCGCTTCCCCTGTGCGGCCTTACAGCAATGTAAGGCCGCATTTTTTATGCTGTATACGCAAATATAAAAAGCAACTGCCGGTGGGCGAAACGCCCACCGGCCCGGGTATACATTACTGTTTAATTACAGTTTGCTCAGCAAACGCCTGACCATCTATATCGATCGTTTGTCCGCTGTGTCAACTCAAGACGCTTTGTTTCCTGCCAACAACCAACACATCAACGGATAGTCCTCTCCTTGAATATTGAGCAGTTTTGCGAACACTGTGGATGCCTCAATTGGGTAGTCCCCTTTAATTTCAGGAGATAACTCATAGTACTTTCCGTCTCTCCACCATGAAATATACAGGAGCTCTCCCATAGCATAATGGTATGTAAGGCCATTGACCTCATACTCCCCCCGTTGTTTCGACGGCAAAGTCCGCATATCCACAGGATTAATATCCGTGTCGCTGAGTGTTTCCGATTTTGACCACTGATCTTCTTTTGCGATATACAGCTTTAGTTCAATTTGGGCTTGATCCACTATTTTATAATAATAATAACCACAGACAAGCGGAACGTAACCACGGTACTCCTTAAACTCGCCGAGATATGCAAAATTATTGAAGTGATCAAATCCCTCTGGCAGTTGATGCTGCAGAATGAGCGCTTGATATTCTTCATAGGAATCGGCTATCAGCATAAAATCCTTAGATGGCATGTTATATTCGTCACCATTGTTAGGCATTGTAATATCACCAGCATCTATGTCTTCTGATGTAACACAGGCGGACAAAAGCAGCGTGACCAGCAAAACCAGTGCACTCAATAAACTAACGTTTTTTCTCATGATGTATCCTCCTTTTTGAAAGTGCAACGGGTGTACTTATATACGATCGTTCGGCTTACCTTTTCCTAATGCCCGTTGGGCGAAACGCCCACCGGCAGTTGTGTATATTCCTCTCAATCACATATAAAACGAATCCATTCAGGGATTGCTGGTTTCTCCCTCATAAGGTGTAAGTCCAAAAGACAGATACCAGCTCACGGTAGGTAGATATTGGTAGTCACCAATGAGCACATAAAAGTAATTTTCTCCATCCGTGCCCCAAATATGGATCCAATACGGTTCATCATCATACACGCTAGCATAGGATTCTTTGACATATACTGTTTTGGAGTCTTGGGTAAGTGTAAGTATATATGTTTTATTTAATGCTCTTGTCTGATAATAGTACATCGTTCCACCGCGCTTGGTGTCCTCTTCAGTTTTCACCCATTCGCGGTCTTCGTCATTTATAAAGTCATAAAAGTTATCTTTCAAGCTCCTTTCAAAACCTTCCTTGTCGAACACCCGAAACACGCCTGTGAAGTACTCGTTTTCATATTCAAAGTAATACGTTGCACCGTCCCATGAGACACTACGATATTTCTGCCGGGTATCAAATGCAGGTTGATAGAGTCTATCCAAATCAAAGAGGGGGATTTCCCCATCATACTTGCGCGCATAGCAACTGATTGCTTTGTAATCACTCTCAGTAAATTTGCATTCACGAATCGCCGTCCGCATTGCTTCTAGCGTCCTATAAGTCGGCGCGTAATATACCTGCAGATCCTCTGCCAATTTCAATACGGACTCATTCGTCACTCTCATTGCAAACTGATCGCCTTGCTTCACAATCGTATAGACATCATTAGATAAAACAATTTCCCCATCGGGCAAAGCGGTCTCCTCCTGTGCCTTACAACCGCCCAGAAGAAGCGCGATTAACAAAACCAGTGCACTCAATAAACTAACGTTTTTTCTCATGATGTATCCTCCTTTTTGAAATTGCAGCGAAAATACTTATATGCGATCAACGCTTCAGTTTATGAGAAATCAGATCCAATACTTCTATGCCGGTACACAGGTACGCGCCGCTGAAAATGCCACCCATCAGCATAAATAACAGACTACCAAACCAGCCTTCTGTTTGCATCAAAAGGCTATACACTAGGCAGCAAACGCCAAACACCGCCACGGCACAGCCCACGTGGAAAAGGGGATTTGCGTGGATCTCCAGGGAAATTGTTGTGCCATCGGCATCCCTTTCGATCATGCCTTTCACCGGCACCAGGGTCATGCCCTGTCGGGTGGGCCGCTTGGGATAATAGAAAGAAAAGTCCGTTTCTTCAACAATTGCTTTGGGAATATAGTACGCACAAGACTTCAAAATAGAGCGCACATCTACCGCTTCCTTGCTCACCGTGACTTTCCGTTTTAGCACTATCACAGGATCACCTCATTTTTCTAATGTGCCGATTGTTCTTTTTCACTTACATAATAACTACAGCTTATATCAAATTCAATAAATAAATTGTAAACATTACACAAACCAGGCGGATTTTGCACCTTTTTGGCAGAGTTGGCATAGGCTGAGGCGAAGAACGATTCTGAAAGGAGCCTTGCGATGGCCGGTGTGATTGGTGTGATTTTACTGCCCTTTCTGGGCACTGCCCTGGGGGCTGGGTGTGTATATTTTTTGAAGAAACCATCCGGGGCCTTTTCCCGGCAGGGACTGTCCGGCCTGGCCGCCGGCGTGATGGTAGCCGCGTCCATATGGAGCTTGCTCCTGCCTGCCCTGGATGGCTCAGCACATTTGGGAAAGCTGGCCTGCCTTCCGGTTTTGGCGGGACTTTGGTGCGGCGTTTGGCTGCTGCGGATCCTGGACCGGCTGATTCCCTGGCTTCACCGGGGCCACACCGAGCCCACGGCTCCTGGCAGCCGCCGCAGGGGGATGCTGACCCTGGCAGTGACCTTGCACAATCTGCCCGAGGGCATGGCCGTTGGGGTGGCGGCGGCGGGATTTTTGGCCGGGAGTATCCATTTTTCCGCTTTTTTGACCTTGGCCTTGGGAATCGCCCTGCAAAATCTGCCGGAAGGGGCGATCATTTCCCTGCCCCTGCAGGAGGCCGGCTCCACAAAGCACAAGGCCTGTGCTGTGGGCGTATTATCCGGTGTTGTAGAGCCCATCGGCAGCGGTCTGACCCTGCTGCTGGCGACCCTGGTAGTGCCCATTCTGCCCTTCATGCTCAGCCTGGCCGCCGGGGCGATGCTGTATGTGGTAGTGCAGGAATTGATCCCCGATATGCAGGAGGATGGGCATTTCCCCGCCGGGGCGCTGTATTTTACCGCTGGTTTTTCCGTCATGATGCTGCTGGATGTGCTGTTGGGATAAAAACTTATGGTCATTGCGAGGAGCCGTAGGCGACGTGGCAATCCCCCGGTTAGGAAAAGCCTTTTGGAGATTGCCACGCCAGTGTGCCCACTGGCTCGCAATGACACACATAACAAAAGGGTGCGTTTTGCAACGCACCCTTTTTGCTTATTCTTCGGTTGTTTCTTCGGTTTCTTCTGCAGGTTCTTCTTCAGTTTCCTCTTCTTCCTCCTCAGACGCCTCTTCCAGGGCAGCGACCTGGTTGACGAAGAGCTTTTCGGGAGCGTGATACTTGAAGGACATAATCGTCAGCACCACCAGCGCTGCGACGCAGCTCACCGCCGCCAGCAACTGGCTGACACGGAAAGGACCCCAGTACAGACTGTCGGTCCGCAGGCCCTCGATGAGGGCTCTGCCCAGGCCGTACCAGGCGGCGTAACCCAGAGCGATCTGGCCGTCGTACTTGCGGCGCTTGGACAGGAAGTGCAGACCTACAAAGCCAACCACATTCCACAGGGATTCATACAGGAAAGTGGGATGATAGTACAGCGTTGTGCCGATGGACATTCTGTCCGGAGTCAGCATCAGACCCATCCGTAGAAAGAACTCTGTCTCCTTGCCGTAGGCTTCCCGGTTGAAGAAGTTGCCCCAGCGGCCGATGGCCTGACCGATCAGGAAGCCCAGGGCCACCAGATCCAGCAGAGCCGGCAGTTTGATCTTCTTATAAATGCAGAAAACGGTCACACCGATTACTGCGCCGATGACACCGCCATAAATGGCCAAACCGCCCTTCCAGATGTACAGGATGCTTAAGGGATCTTCGGCGTAGCCGTCTTCCGTCCAGCGGAAGACGCAGTAGTACAGACGGGCGCAGAGAATGGCAAAGGGCACGATCCACAGCACGCCGTCGGTGATGTCATCGCCCTTGATGCCAAATTCCTTGCTCCGTTTCCAACCGTAAAGCACCGCCAGAATCAATCCCACGGCGATGATCAGGCCGTAAAAATGCAGGCTGAAATTGCCGATCCGAATACCTGCTGCAGGGTCAATATTCAGACCCAGGCCGGGGAACTCAATGGGGGAAATACCTTTGATCCATTCCATGTTCAGTTGCCTCCTATAATTACATTGGTGTAATGACAGACAGGGCGCAGCGTTCCTCGGTGACGACCTGTGTCAAAAATTCATGAACTTCTTCCCAGGTGACTTCTGCATAAACCGTAGGGAAACAGAAGTAGTCAAAATGGGCAAAATGGTACGCGCAGACCCGGAAACAGGTGGAATCGAAGCTGTCTAAATCCCGGATCCGCCGACCAAGGGCGCTGCGCTTCATCCGCAGGAAGCTTTCTTGGTCAACACCGGTTTCCAGCAGTGTCTTCACCCCTGCCAAAATCGCATCCCGCACCTTGTCCGGCTCCGGGCTGTCGCCGCCGCAGGTGATCATGGCGCAGCCGTCCACCGTTTCAAGTCCGCCGCCGAAGCTGGCGTCGATGAGTCCGGTTTCGTACATCTGCAGGTACAGGGCAGAGGATTCACCAAACAGTGCCTCCGCTGCCAGGTCACCCACCACCTCAGCGCGGATAGCGGCTTCCCCGGAGGGGATAGCCTCGCACTTAAAGCCCAGCTGGAAAGTGGGCATAGCCACTTCCATTTGCTGATGGGTGATTGGTTCGGGACAGTTCATTTCCTCCTGCCAATTCCGCAATTTTTCTGCTACGGGCCGGGGGTCAGTTCCTAGAATTTTTACGGCAGTTTGGACTACAAATTCCGAGTCCACATCGCCCACCACGCAGAGGATCATGTTCCCCGGGGCATAAAAGCCCCTATGGCACAGGGTAAGAATCTCCGGGGTGATCTCCCGAATGGATTCCGAGCTTCCCAAAATCGGCACCCGGATGGGATGCCGGCGGTACATAGCCTCCATCAGCCGGTCGAAGACCCGGGCTTCCGGGCTGTCCAGAAACATACCGATCTCCTGATCGATGATACCTTGTTCCCTTACCACACTTTCTTCCGGGAAATAGGGTGTGGAAACAAATTCCAGCAAAAGCTCCAGACTTTTGTCAAAATTCTCCGTGCAGGAAAAGTAATAGGCGGTCATATCATAGCCGGTAAAGGCATTGACATTGGCACCCAGGGCCGCAAATTCCGCGGATACATCCCGTCCGGGCAGTTCAAAGAGCTTATGTTCCAAATAATGTGCCACACCGGCAGGTACATGATATTCCTGGCCATCCAGCAGGAAATCCGTATGGATAGAGCCAAAATCCGTGACGAAATAAGCCAGTTTCCGGGTAAAGCCCGGCTTGGGCACCACCGCCACCGTCAAGCCACAGGGCAATTGGCTGCGGTAGATGGTTTCATCCAACTTGGGGTAAACGGTCTTGTTCATTTGCCCACCCCCTTCAGGAAAAAGGTTGTGTGCAGCTGTAAGGTTTTGGCTACAGCCGCCACCTGTTCTGCGGTTACCGCCGCCACGGCGGTCATGTATTCGGGGATGGACAGGGGCAGGCCGCTTAAGGTGGATGTGATGCAGTAATTTTCAATAGCGCCGGGAGAATCCGTCACACCCCGGAGGCTGGACAAAATTCCTTCCTTGGCAGAAAGCAGCTCATCCGCTGTAATATCGCCCTGGCAGCACGCATCCAGCTGGGCAAAGATCTCCTGCCGGACCTTGTCATATTGCTCTGTATCGATACCGGCGGACACGGTGAGGATTCCCTTGCTGCCGTGGTAACCGGAGCCGATGCTATAGCACAGGGAAAGCTTCTCCCGGACGTTCATAAACAGCTTGGAGGTCATACCTCCGCCAAAGATCATATTCAGCACCTGCATGGCGGCAAAATCCGGGCTTTGGTTGTTTACCGGGGTCACGAAGCCCATGCACAGCTTGGCCTGAGCGATATCCATTTCCTCTTCATTTTCGTTGGCCGGACAGGCATGGAACGGTGTCTGTGCCGGCAATTTCTCCGGATTCCGCTGCAGACCTGCAAGCAAAGGTCTGATCCGTTCCGACACCTGAGCGGCATGGAAACTTCCCACATAGAACAGCTCCACCACGCTGCTGTGGAGAATTTTCTGATAATGGGTATACAGTCCCTCGGGCGTAATGGCCGCCACCTGCTCCTTTTCGCCCAACCGGGGAATACCAAAGGAGTCAGACTTGCACATCAATTTCATCAGCTGGGCCGCGGCATAGGCACGCTTGTCGTTGCGCTCGGCTTCGATGGTGGCAATGAGGTTTTTCTTCTCACTTTCCACAAACTCCCGGTTGAAACCCTCTCCTTCCAGGATGGGCTCGGTAAGCAGCTGCCGCAGCAGGTCCATCATCGGTGCAAAAATGGCATCGCCCTCCAGGGCAAACCGGTCTTCCATAAAGCCACAATGCACTCCCGTGGTCTGGTAATCGCCCACCCGGCGCACCAACGCACCTACGGAGGCTCCGTAAAGTTCATCCAATCGGGCGGTAATGGCCCGCATATCCGGATGCTGGCGGCAGCCCCGCAAAAGCACAGCAGGCAGCAAAGCGTTCAGCGCTGCCTCCTCCGCCCGCATTGGCCGCACCAACTGAAAACTCAGACACCCTTGCTTGAACCGGCTGTCCGTATAGCACCGGAGGGTTACTCCGGGTAAAAGTTCTGTCGTTTCGATCATTTTGAAAGCTCCTCGCTACAAATCTTTCTTATTATATACCACTTTTTCCAAAATAGGAAGAGGGACAATGAAATTTAACATCTTTTCCGGTTGCCATTTCCCCCGGAATGCGGTACAATAGGGAAAATACGTTCTGAGGAGGTGCCGATATGGCATGGCTTGAAATTACCGTCAACACCGCCCCCGGCACTGCCGAGGACATTGCCGCCCAGCTCACTGCCGGGGGTTTTTCCGACTTGGTCATTGAAGACCAGGCAGAATTTGAAACATTTTTGGATCAAAACAAGGCTTACTGGGACTATATTGACGAAGAACTCCAAGAAAAGCTGGAGGGTCTTTCCCAGGTCAAGCTGTACCTGGAGGACACGGACACCCAGGGTCTTGCCCGGTTGAAAAGCCTGACAGAAAAGCTGGGACTAACCTTTACTGCCAATGCTATGGCAGACACGGACTGGTCCGAAAGCTGGAAGGACAACTATCCCCCGGTGGAAGTTGGCGACCGGTTTGTGGTGCTGCCCTACTGGCTGGCAGAGGGCGATTACGGCCATCGCCTGCCGGTGATTTTGGATCCGGGTCTGACCTTTGGCACCGGTGCTCACCCCTCTACCCAAATGGTCATGGATGCCATGACAAAGGCCGTCAAGCCCGGCAGTCGTTGCCTGGACTTGGGCAGCGGCAGCGGCATTTTGTCCATTGCCGCTTTGCGGTTGGGTGCAAGGGTCGCGGTGGGTGTGGACATTGATCCCAAGGCGGAAACCATCGCTGCGGAAAATGCCGGCTACAACGGTTTTTCCGCACCGGTATTCACCGCCCTGACCGGTAATGTGACCACAGACAAGCCCCTCATGCAGCGACTTTCCCAACAGGAATGGGATGTGGTGCTGGTAAATATTGTAGCCGATGTGATCATCGGTTTAGCCCCGGTGCTGCCCCAATTTTTGACGGATAAGAGCGTGCTAATCTGCTCCGGTATTTTGGATGTCCGGCTGCCGGAAGTCATCGCCGCTTTGGAAAAAGCCGGGCTTTCCATCCAGCAGATCCGCAGCCAGGAAGACTGGCGCTGCGTGGTAGCGAAGGGGGCTGGCTTATGATTCCCTTCCGTACCCGACAGGCAACATCGCATCTGCTCTCGACTTTATTGGTGATCGTTCTGGTTTTGGCCATCGCCATTGTTTGCTGGGCGCTGTGGCTCAACCGTTATATCGTCTATACCCGGGGCGGCGCGGTGCTGGATTTCGGCATTGATCTGAACTTCCCGGAAGCAGAGCCTGCTGACCCCCCTGCCCCCACCCCAACGGTGGACATTTACTACAATGAAGGCGACAACGCCATCACCCCCATCACTTCCGAGTTAAAACAGCTGACCGGCTACCATGTCACCGAAGCCATGCTTCAGGGCGACATTGCCGCCATCAGCCGTCAGATCCAGCAGCTGCCCACCGGCACGCCCATTATGCTGGATGTCAAGAATATCCGGGGCGATTTTTTGTACAACACCAGCCTGGGCTACCTGTCGGAAAAGGTGGATCGGGACGCTTTGCAATCCATGGTCGCCACCTTGCACAGCAAAGGCTATTACCTCATCGCCCGGCTGCCTGCTTTCCGGGATTACCGCTACGGTCTGGCCAATGTTAACGATGGCCTGTTTAACCTGGATCGGTGGTCGCTGTGGATGGACGAAGACCGGTGTTACTGGCTGAACCCGGCCTCCGACGGCACTTTGGCCTATTTGCTGCAGATCGTGGCGGAGCTGAAGAGTCTGGGCTTTGCCGAAGTGGTGTTCTACGATTTCCGGTTCCCGGATACCGACAAAATCTACTTTACCGACGACAAGGCTGCAACCATCCAAAAGATCGCCTCCGTGCTGGTCAAAACCTGCACAACGGAAAATTTTGCGGTGTCCTTTGTAGGTACTGATCCGGCGTTTCCCCTGCCCGAAGGCCGGACACGGTTGTATTTCCAGAATGCTGCCGCAGCGGACGCTGCGTCCCTGGCAGCCCAGACGGGCCTGGCTGACCCGGCAGTAAAGCTGGTTTTCCTGACAGACCTGATGGACACCCGATTCGACAGCTACGGCGTTCTGCGCCCCTTGCCGATTGAAGGATAATAAAATGCCCTCCCACACCGGGAGGGCATTTTTTGTAATACGAAGGAGTACCCTTGGCTCCCCCTCTGGGGGAGCTGGCACGGCAAGCCGTGACTGAGAGGGCATTATGTGCAGGTCGCCCTCTCCGTCAGCACCACAGGTGCTGCCACCTCTCCCGGAGGGAGAGGCAAGGGTTCTGCGAAAGATCAGCACAAGGAATCATCCCCGCCGAAATCGGCGGGGATTGTTGTTATTTGTCAAAGAATTCCTCGATTTGGCCACGCATTGCGGCAACCGTGCCCTGCTGGAACTCGGCCTTGCCGCCGCCGCGGCCATTCAGCGCTGCGGTCATTTCCTTGCCCAGGATGCGAAGATCCTGATTTTTGGAAGCCAGGCAGTAGCTATACCGCCCATCTTCCCCGGTAAACACCGCCGCAACGCCGCTGCACCGGTGGCTGATTTGCTCTGCCAGCTCCCTCAGAGCCGCGCCGGATAAATCATTTTCAAAATGCAGCACATTGTCGCAGTTTGCATAACTTTCTGCAATCTGACTTAGCACCTGCTTTTCCAGGGTGGCGCTGCGCATTTTTTCCGCCGCCAAGGCATCACTGACCTTTCGGGCAGCTGCCGCTGTTTCCAGAATTTTGGCAGAAAACATCTGAGAAATCTGCTTATTTTGGTCGAAAACCCCGGATATATACCGGTAA
Organism: Oscillospiraceae bacterium; assembly: GCA_017624715.1. Lineage (GTDB taxonomy): Bacteria > Bacillota > Clostridia > Oscillospirales > Oscillospiraceae > Faecousia. The sequence continues at coordinate 7,877 of JAGAMN010000039.1, read as the reverse complement.
GCCCGCTGGCCGCAGACCATTTCCAGCCGGACACCCTGGTGGAATTTCACGCAGGACAAAATTTTAATGAGGCCCACCTGTCCGGTGGTTTTCACATGAATGCCGCAGCAGGCGCAGCTATCGAAGCCGGGCACCTGGACGATCCGCACCGGCCAGGGCAGCGCCCGTTTGCTGCGATACGTCACATTGGGCAGTTCTTCCTGGGTGGGAAACCAGCACTTGACCGGGATATCCTCCCAGATGGCCTTGTTTGCTTCCAGCTCTGCCCAGGCAATATCTTCCGGAGTCAGCGGACCGTCAAAGTCCACTTCCATCACATCCGCACCCACATGGAAGCCCACATTCTGATACCCAAACCGGGCATGCAGAATGCCTGAAAGAATGTGCTCACCGGTGTGCTGTTGCATCAGATCAAAGCGGTGCGCCCAATCGATCCTGCCGCAAACCTCCGTACCCACATCCAGGGGTGCGTCGCAGAAATGGACCACCTCTTCTCCCCGTTCCCGGGTATCAAGCACTTTAATAACACCCAAAGTGCCCACATCCGCAGCCTGTCCGCCACCCTCGGGATAGAATGCGGTGGCACCCAAAACGATAGCCCAACGGTCGTTTTCTTTCTCACAAGACACCACTTTGGCGGAAAATTCTGCCAAATTAGGGTCTTCATAGAATAATTTCCGGGTCATTTATCGGTTTTCCTCCGGGATAAAATCCAAAGTGATGGTATCCACACTGGTCTTCAGCTGGGTGAACTTCACACCGGCGGCGCTGAGCATCCGCTTGGAAGCCAGGTTGCCCATGGTGTCCTTATACTTGTCGGACAGGTACAGCACTTCCTTCACGCCGCTCTGAATGATTGCCTTGGCGCACTCGTTGCAGGGAAACAGCGCCACATAGATCCGGCTGCCCCGAAGGTCACGGCCGTTGGCATTGAGGATGGCGTTCAGCTCCGCATGGACAACATAAGGATACTTGGTCTGCTCGCCCTCCCGATCCCAGGGGAATTCGTCATCGGAGCAGCCCTTGGGCATGCCGTTATAGCCGGTGGAGATGATAATATTATCCTGGGAAACGATGCAGGCGCCCACCTGGGTGTTGGGGTCCTTGCTGCGCTTGGCGGCCAGCATGGCGATGCCCATAAAATATTCGTCCCAGCTGATGTAATCGGTGCGTTTCATAAAGATACCTCCGGTTGGTTTTTGTTTAGCATACCAAACCCCCGGATGGATGTCAACAAAAAGCACGCACCAAGTAAGGTGCGTGCGATTTTTCGAATATTGGTGTCATTGCGAGGGAGTAGCGAAGCGATTCTAAATCAACAATTGCGTTAAGCAATTACAATAGAAATGCGAAGCACGACCGCGGCAATCTCCTAAGTTTTCTCCTAACCGGGGGATTGTCACGCCAGTTTGCGAACTGGCTCACAATGACAGGTAACTTTTAGTCAAAAAAGTCCTTCAAGGTTTCAAAAAACTTCTTCCGCTTGGGGGTTTGGTTGATGCCGCCCTCCAGCTGCCGCAGCAGCTCTTTCTGCTCCTTGGTCAGCTTGGTGGGGGTTTCCACTACCACGGTAAACCGCTGATTGCCCCGGCGGCCGCTACTGCCCATGGGAATGCCCTTGCCGCCCAGGGTAAATACAGCGCCGGTCTGGGTGCCTTCAGGCAGATCATAGGGCACCTTGCCGTCCAAAGTGGGCACTTGGATCTCTCCGCCCAAGGCAGCCTGAGCAAAGGAAATGGGCACTTCGCAGTACACCGTGTAATCCTGCCGACTGAAAATGGGATGCCGCTTGATCAGAATATCCACCAGCAGATCGCCGTTAGGACCGCCATTTGTACCCACGCAGCCTTCGCCGGCTACCCGGACAGTCTGACCGTGATCCACACCGGCAGGGATCTTGATCTTCACCTTTTGGGTGCGGCGGACTTTGCCCTTGCCACGGCAGGTGGTGCAGGGATTCTTCACGATCTTGCCCCGGCCGTTACACTGGGGACACACGGAAGTAGACTGCATCTGCATACCCATGAAATTCTGCGTTGTCCGCACCTGGCCTGCGCCACGGCAGTAAGAACAAGTCTCCACCGCGCCGTCGGAAGAACCGGAGCCGGAACAGGCGGAGCAGTTTTCGATCCGTTGGGCGGACACCTGCTTTTCACAGCCGAAGGCGGCTTCCTCAAAGGTCAGCTCCAGCCGGGCGCCTACATTTTCGCCCCGACGGGGGGCATTGGCATTGTTTCTTCTGCCGGCACCGCCGCCGAAGAAAGAACCAAACAGATCGCCCAGGTCACCGAAATCGCCAAAACCACCGAAACCGCCGCCGTAGCCGCCCTGTCCTGCGCCATAGTTGGGGTCAACACCGGCAAAGCCGAACTGATCGTAACGGGCACGCTTATCGTCATCGGACAGGACTTCATAAGCCTCTGCCGCTTCTTTAAATTTCTCTTCTGCCTCTTTGTTGTCCGGATTCCGGTCGGGATGGTACTTCAGCGCCAGCTTCCGGTAGGCTTTCTTTATGTCCTCGGCGCTGGCACCCTTCTGGAGGCCCAGCACCTCGTAATAGTCACGCTTGTTTTCTGCCATAGGATTTCACCTCGTTCGTGTCATTCCGAGCCAGTGCGCACACTGGCGTGGGAATCTCCCCGTCGAAGGGGATTGCCACACCAGTGACATCGGTCATTGGTTCGCAATGACAAAGAAATACACCGAAAAGGGGCGGCAAAACCGCCCCTTTGGGATCATTTAGTCAACGGTCTCGTAGTCTGCATCCACCACATTGTCATCGCCGGGCTGCTGACCGGGCTGACCCTGGGGATTTGCCTGCTGGTACAGCTTCTCGGAAACTGCGTAGAAGGCCTTCTGGACTTCCTCGGTAGCAGCCTTGATGGCGGCTAGATCGCTACCCTTGTTGACTTCCTTCAGCTTATCCACAGCAGTCTGGATGGAAGCCTTCTCGTCCTCGCTGATCTTGTCGCCCAGGTCTGCCAGGGTCTTTTCGGTCTGGTAGACGGTCTGGTCGGCCATGTTGTGGGTGTCCACTTCTTCCTTCTTGGCCTTATCCTCGGCAGCGAACTGCTCGGCTTCCTTCACAGCCTTGTCGATCTCTTCCTGGCTCAGGTTGGTGGATGCGGTGATGGAGATGTTAGCTTCCTTGCCAGTGCCCAGATCCTTGGCACTGACCTTCACGATGCCGTTGGCGTCGATGTCGAAGGTGACTTCAATCTGAGGCACGCCACGGGGAGCCGGAGCAATACCGCCCAGCTGGAACTTGCCCAGGGTCTTATTGTAGGCAGCCATCTCACGCTCGCCCTGGAGCACGTGAACCTCAACGGAGGTCTGGCCGTCAGCAGCGGTGGAGAAGATCTGGCTCTTGCGAGTGGGGATAGTGGTATTGCGGTCGATCAGACGGGTGGACACGCCGCCCATGGTCTCAATACCCAGAGACAGGGGAGTGACATCCAGCAGCAGAATATCCTGCACATCGCCGGTCAGCACGCCGCCCTGGATGGCAGCGCCCAGAGCCACACACTCGTCGGGGTTGATGCCCTTGAAGCCTTCCTTGCCGGTGATGCCCTTAACGGCATCCTGGACAGCAGGAATACGGGTAGAACCACCAACCAGCAGGACCTTATCCAGGTCGCTGGGCTTCATGCCGGCATCCTTCAGAGCCTGGTTGACAGGCTTCAGAGTCCGCTCAACCAGATCGGCAGTCAGCTCGTTGAACTTTGCCCGGGTCAGGGAAACATCCAAATGCTTGGGGCCGGTGGCATCGGCGGTGATATAGGGCAGGTTGATCTGAGTGGAAGTCACACCGGACAGCTCGATCTTGGCCTTCTCGGCAGCTTCCTTCAGGCGCTGCATGGCAGCCTTGTCGTTGGCCAGGTTGATGCCCTCAGCCTTCTTGAACTCGGCAACCAGGTAATCCATGATTCTCTGGTCGAAGTCGTCTCCGCCCAGACGGGTGTCGCCGGCGGTAGCCTTAACCTCTACCAGACCGTCGCCGATTTCCAGAATGGACACGTCGAAAGTACCGCCGCCCAGGTCGTAGACCATGATCTTCTGCTCGTTTTCCTTGTCCAGGCCGTAGGCCAGAGCAGCTGCGGTGGGCTCGTTGACGATACGCTTGACCTCCAGGCCGGCGATCTTACCGGCATCCTTGGTGGCCTGGCGCTGAGAGTCGGAGAAGTAGGCAGGAACGGTGATAACTGCCTCGGTGACGGTAGTGCCCAGGTAAGCCTCGGCATCAGCCTTCAGCTTCTGCAGGATCATAGCGCTGATCTCCTGGGGGGTGAACTTCTTGTCGTCAATGTCCACATGGTAGTTCTCGCCCATGTGACGCTTGATGGAAGAGATGGTACGGGTTGCGTTGGTCACAGCCTGGCGTTTTGCAACCTGGCCGACCATGCGTTCGCCGGTCTTGGAAAATGCCACAACGGACGGGGTGGTGCGGGCGCCCTCGGCGTTGGCGATGACAACAGGCTCGCCGCCTTCCAGAACTGCCACGCAGGAATTGGTGGTACCAAGGTCAATACCGATAATCTTACTCATAATGTTTTCCTCCTATATAAACTATAAATTATTAACAGATTGATCTATTGTCATTGCGAAGGAGCGAAGCGACTGTGGCAATCTCCGAAGATTTTCGCTCATCTGGAGGGGATTGCCACGGCCCGTTGGGCCTCGCAATGACACTGAATTTATCTTTAGTTCGCAACTTGCACCATGGCAAAGCGCACGATCTTTTCACCCATCTTAAAGCCCTGCTGGAACACCTGGGTGATGGTATTTTCAGGAATGGATTCGTCATCAACATGCATGATGGCATTGTGCAAATTGGGGTCAAATTGGTCCCCCTCCGCACCGAAGATCTCCACGCCCAGGCTGTTCAAAATCTTGACCAGCTCGGTCATGGTCATCTCCACGCCCTTTTTGTAGGCGGCATCCTGGGTCTCCTGCTGCAACGCCCGGGACAGATTATCATATACCGGCAGCAGCTTTTCCACAGCATCGGCCCGACCGTTCAGGTAGGACTGTTCCTTTTCCTTGGTGGTACGCTTGCGGAAATTGTCATATTCCGCAGCTAAGCGCAGGTGGGCATCATGCTCCGCATTGTATTTCTCCTCAAAGGGGTTGACTTCAGGGGTTTGCGCAACCACTTCCTCCACAACCTCTTCGGCTACAGTATCTTTCTTTTGCTTTTCCTTCTTTGCCACGATCTTTCCTCCAAATCAACTGTCATTACGAACCAGCGCACACGCTGGTGTGGCAATCTCCACCGGGAGGATTCCCACGCCAGTCTGAGGACTGGCTCGGAATGACACCGTATATATTAGTTTTCTTTCATGCTCTCCGGCAGCTGGGGCTGCTCGGGCTTGGCAAACATTTTAGACAGGCTTTCCGCGAAGTAGCTCAAGCGAGCAGTGACCTTTGCGTAATCCATACGTGTGGGGCCGACCACACCGATCATGCCCTGCAGGCCGTCGCCAATGTCGAATTTCGTCATAACCACGGATGTATCCTTCAGCTCTTCGGCCACATTTTCAGGGCCTACCAAAACCCGGGTGCCGTTGGCATTCTGCATGACAGCAGGCAGGTTGACCAGAGCGTCCTCATCCAGGGTAGTCATCATCCGCTGGGCCTTGTCGATATCCCGGTACTCGGGGTGGTGCAGCAGCCTTGCCTGGCCGGCCACGGCCATGTTGGTGCTGGCACTGCGCTGCAGGGTCTCCACGGCAAATTCCACGATCACCGGAACCAAGCTGGCAGCGGCACCGGCAGAGGCCATGACCCGCTCCATCAGAGCGGCGGTAAATTCCTCAGGGTAAATGTCGATCATGGTGGCATTGAGCAATGCACACAGAAGCTTCAGATCGTTTTCGCCCACATTCAGGGGCAGCTTGATCAGCTTATTGACCACTTCCTCATTGCTGAGCATCAGCACCAGGATAAAGCTGCCGCTTCCGGCCAGGATCAGCTCATAGCGCTTGACCTTGGCGCCACCCTGCCGGGAGGCCACGGAGATGGCAGGCAGGTCTGTCGCCTGGGAAACAAGCTTTGCAACCTTTTCCACCATTTTATCCACACGCTGCATCTTTTCTTCGATGGCCATGTTGATGGAGTGGGCTTCATCCATGCTCAGGCGGTATTCCGCCATCAGCTCATCCACATACAGCCGGTAGCCTGCGGCGGAAGGAATCCGTCCGGCGCTGGTGTGGGGCTGCTCCAGATAGCCCATGGCAGTTAAGTCTGCCATTTCGTTGCGGATGGTGGCGGAGGAGTAGTTCATATCCGGCAGCTCGGCAATGGCCTTGGAGCCTACAGGCTCGGCTGTGCGGATATACAGATCCACGATAGAACGCAGGACCTTCTTTTTCCGATCGGTCATTTCCATAGCTGCTTTCCTTTCTTAGCACTCATTGTCTTCGAGTGCTAAGCACACTATACCGCAGAGTGCTAAAAATGTCAAGAGGCAGAATTATAAATTATTTTTGAACAATTTTTCCAGGATATACATAACGGCCCCCTTGCCTAAAGGGGGCTGGCTTTTGCCACAGGCAAAAGACTGGGGGATATCCATGCCGCTTTGCGGCATATCGCCCTATTGGGCGATTATCCCTCCACCGCTTGCGCGGTCCCCCTCCCTCTAGGCGAGGGAGGCTCATTTCAAAAATATTTATAAAAAACATAAGAAAAAGTAGGAAAAATATTTGCTTTTTTCCAATGTGCGTGGTATACTGTATGCGCGTTATTATGCAATCTTATAAAAATGTCAAAAAATGGACGGCAAAAGGACCGTCCTCACTAAAGAAAGGGGTAATTCCAATGCACAAGTATGTTTACCTGTTCACCGAAGGCAACGGTAAAATGCGTGAGCTGCTGGGCGGTAAGGGCGCCAACCTGGCCGAAATGACCAACATCGGTCTGCCTGTTCCCCAGGGTTTCACCATCTCCACCGAGGCCTGCACCCAGTACTACGAAGACGGCCGCCAGATCAACGCCGACATTCAGGCTCAGATCATGGAGCACGTGGCCAAACTGGAATCCATCACCGGCAAGAAGTTCGGTGACAAGGAGAATCCTCTGCTGGTTTCTGTCCGTTCCGGCGCTCGGGCCTCCATGCCCGGCATGATGGACACCATCCTGAACCTGGGTCTGAACGAAGATGTTGTTAATGTTCTGGCTACCAAGTCCGGCAATCCCCGCTGGGCATGGGACTGCTACCGCCGCTTTATCCAGATGTACTCCGACGTGGTTATGGAAGTCGGCAAGAAGTACTTCGAGGCTCTCATCGACGAGATGAAGGAAAAGAAGGGTGTCGTGCAGGACGTTGAGCTGACTGCTGAGGATCTGAAGGAGCTGGCCGGCCAGTTCAAGGCTGAGTACAAGGCCAAGATCGGCACCGACTTCCCCACCGATCCCGTTGAGCAGCTGATGGGCGCTGTTAAGGCTGTTTTCCGTTCCTGGGACAACCCTCGCGCCAATATCTACCGCCGCGAGAACGACATTCCCTACTCCTGGGGCACCGCTGTTAACGTTCAGTCCATGGCCTTCGGCAACATGGGTGACGACTGCGGTACCGGTGTTGCTTTCACCCGTAACCCCGCCACCGGCGAGAAGAAGCTGTTTGGCGAGTTCCTGACCAACGCTCAGGGCGAAGACGTGGTTGCCGGTGTTCGTACTCCTATGCCCATCTCCGAGATGGCTGACAAGTTCCCCGAGGCATTCGCTCAGTTCGAGAAGGTTTGCCAGATTCTGGAGAACCACTACCACGACATGCAGGACATGGAGTTTACCGTTGAGAACGGCAAGCTCTACATGCTGCAGACCCGTAACGGCAAGCGTACCGCTCCCGCTGCTCTGAAGATCGCCTGCGACCTGGT
>JAGAMN010000005.1 GCA_017624715.1 Oscillospiraceae bacterium | reverse complement strand
GTTGTCTCCGGCCAGACTGATTTCACCCAGTGCGCTACCATGGATTGGGACAACGCCAAGGCACAGGCCAGAATGGACTCCCTGCTGTCCGGCTTCTACGCAGACAAGGAAATCCACGGTGTCCTGTCTCCCAACGACGGTATCGCTCGTGCTATCATCACCTCCTGTGAGCAGGCAGGCCAGGAGATTCCTGTTGTCTCCGGTCTGGACGCTGAGAACGAGTCCGTTGAGTGGGTCTGGTCCGGTCGCCAGTACTCCACAGTTGCAAAGCCCACCGATGCTCTGGTCGCCCAGACTATTGAGATTATCAAGTCCCTGCAGGCAGGCAACGGCATGCCCGCTACTGATGTTCTTGTGAACAACGGCAAGATCGATGTTCTCGTCTATGAGCTGCCTCCTGTCGTGGTCACCAAGGACAATGCTAAGGAAGTATTTGCCAACGATCCCGGCCGTCTGGAACTGCTGAAGTAAGCTTCTTATCATAATTTTACACAGGGCGGCGGAAGGATTTACCTTCCGCCGCCTCAGTTCCGTTACAGCCTGGAAATAGTGGCGGTATCCCGAAAAAATGTCGCTTTTTATAAGTATGACACCCCCAAGAGATCATCTGACAAGAAGATGCTCTCTTGGGGGGTAATGTTTTGGAATGTGTAGGCGCAAACTTACTTTTGCAGTTTGCGGATACAGATTTCAAAACGGCTGGGATTATAAAGGGAGTGCAGGTTCCTTTGCTTCTGGGTTTCCAATGGAGGCGAAAGAATACCTTTACTCCTTCTTCCCCGCCGTCGTGTGTATCAATTTCAAGACATCACAGTGCCCTTATTTCAGGAAGAGACAATCCGAACTGAACAAGCAGCCTATTGAGGATCTATTGGAACAAATGCTGGCACTATTCGAAATCTCTTTCTCGCAGTTTGAAGACATGGATTTTGAGACACGGTATCTCCTGCAGCAGGACTTGCTGGATGCACTGGTTCCTGTAATAAGAAAACATTTCAAAGTGGATGCCTACGGTAGAAAAGAGATACCCAACCTCGAAGAGGTCATCAATGACTTAGAAAACTACCGAGAAGCCCATTACCTTAACATATATGCGGAAACCGTCTTGCAAAAACAATAGTAGAAAACAGCATCCGGGATGCCATGCAACAGTGGCTGGAAGCCATCCGAGGACAACTCGCCCAGCTCCAGACCGCGGAAGCAGACCTTCTTCGCCAGCAGGACGCGGATAACGAGAAGAGCTACCGTGTACCGCTCTCAGGATGATAAGCTGACCGTAAATATATCTCCCAACCTTCCTAAGTAGAAGAAAAACGAAATACCCGGAATTGGAAACGTGAGATATGTCACATTCCAATTCCGGGTTTTCTCAATCTTCGGTAAATTCGTATTTGACCCACAGTCCGTTGTGATCCAGTTTGATCACGATGGAACCATCGTCGTTGTGAGTCACTTCCAGTTCACAGCCGGGTTCCAATGACTGTACATAAGCCACGGGATCGTCTGCGGTTACCATGCGGATCTCGCTTTTGGTAGGTGCTCTGCCACCACAGGTGGGCTGCCGCTGTTCAATAATCAGTTCGTAGTTTGCCATGGTTTGCCTCCGTTTTTTTAATTATAGCAAACTGTCTGCCCTATTGCAAGCTGGGATATATCATACTTTTCAAAATGAGAAATCCCTTCACAGGTATTCTCCAACAGGCGGACAATACCACACTTTTTAGAAAAACATCGGTTTTTCTATCGACGAAAACCCTCTGCCATGGTATAATGGTCGAAATTATCCATGGGAGGGGGCTTGTACCGTGCCTGAACAACAGAATACGAAGCGGCCTCTTTGTACGGGCCTGCTGGCCCATGTGTGAGCCAATAGATGAGAACCACATTTTTATAACCCTGAGAAGTTCGGATTTCTCAGGGCTTTTTTGCTTTTTACGGTATATATAGCCTTCATTTTGTGCTTTGCGGTACAATCGACATTGTTGTTATTCTCTAATACAATGACCGTACCAAAATAAAGGAGGACTGAGCATGAACATCCAATATATCCGCGCGGGAGATTACTATATTCCAGACCTGACGCTGCTGGAGGAGAATCGCCCCATTGGCAAGTGGGGGCGAATGCACCGGGAGTATCTGAGAGAACACAAGCCAATTCAATACAATTGTCTGCTGCTGTCCGGCGAACTATGGACATACCTTGCTGACCTGAATCAACAGGCGCAGGACAGGCTGGAACGGATAAGCGACCAGTTGAAGATTGCCGAGGGAATCACAGAAGCTCTGAAAGCCAGTGACCCAATGGCATGGGTGCAGCGCATGAACAATATCCGTGCCAGAGTAGAAGAAATTGTCCGAGAGGAGCTGATCTATGTATGAACATGGAAGAATATATCCGGGCACTGGAAACCTATGTGGCTTCCCGCAGACTGAATCTGGGGGATGGCGAATCTGTCCTGTCGCTGCTCTATGAGGCATACGGTGATATCAACCCGATGTATGATGATCAAATCAAAGCTGATTTTGCAGAACTGTATCATGCATTGAACGGAATGCCACTACAGGAAATGGACTGGATTATCAACCCCGTTTGCACCCTCTGCCGGGACCATGAACGGAATGGATTTGTGCATGGGGTTCTGGTGGGTGTGCGATTGGCACAGGAAGGAAAGAATGACGAATGACAGCTATATACACGATGCCCCGGCTCACACGGGAGAGCCGGGGTATGTTTTTCGCAAATACATATGATTCAAGACTTTGGCTAGTCGGCAGATAAGCAGAAATCTATCCGTTATCCGTAGGGGCAAACGCAACAAAATGCGTTTGCCGGTACTCTCGGGGAGAGACACCGTGGACATTCTTAAATGCTCTGGAGAAATGCAGTTGGTTGTCGTAGCTGACCTGCTGGGCAATTTCGCCTACAGACAGCCTGGTTTCCTTCAAAAGTTGAGCAGCTCGGGCCATCCGGTAATGTAGAAGGAATGCCTGCGGGCTTTCTCCCATGGTTTCCCGGAACACTTTTCCAAAGTAGCTCCGGTTCAGACCACAGAAGGCGGCTATTTCTTCAATGGTAATATCCCGTTGGAAATTAGACTCAATAAATGACAGCGCTTCCTTAATATAGAAGTCCCGGAGGCGGCGGACGTTTTGGTAACTCCGGTAGGCAGAGGATTCAACCAGTTGGGCGAGGAACAAAAAAGCATGACCAATTAGACGTATGGGGTCGGCATTTCCGTTATTGACAATATAGAGCATTTGTTGCAGCAGTTTATCTCCTGTCTCCTGATTGGCAGGTGTATAGATCGGCTCTGCCCCACTGATACCAGCCAACCGCAGGCTTTCCTGTGCCCGCAGCCCGTCAAACTCAATCCAGGTATATTCCCAAGGCTCCTGTTCATCTGCACGGTAGGTGGTGATCTGCCCAGGAACGATCAGGAATCCATGTCCCCCGGTAATTTCATAAACCTGCTCATTGGCAAACAGCGTGCCCTTCCCGGAAATCACATAGTGGAACAGATAGTGATTTCTGGCATGGGGGCCGTAGGAATGGAGCGGTTCGGTTCGCTCCCACCCGAACTGGTATAGGTTCAGGTCAATAAAACGCTCATCCCGGAAAACATGGAACTTCAGCTTATTGGGCGTAATGACAGAACTGGTCATCGTGCTCCCTCCTTATGTAATATATACCATTATGCATTATGACCTTACAAAAATCAAGCCAAAACCTACAAATTGGAATATAAAAAAACGCTTTTTGGCATTCCCAAATCCGTGGTCAAAATGTATAATAATGGCAGAAAACAGGCGATTGAATTGTGCGATGTGCACTATGCACAATTCAAACAGCAAGATTTCGTGCAAAATGCTGAAACGTGTATCGTAACCCCAAAAACACGGCCGCGTTCCCCCTAAATCCCACTACTCTATAACAAAAAAGGAGAATGACCATGAGAATGCGTACCAAAATCATTGCGATGATCCTCGTGATCGCACTGGCCCTCGGCCTTGCCGGATGTGGCAGCTCCGGTGGTTCCTCCAACGGAAAAATTAACCTGACCTTCCAGATCTGGGACGTTGCCCAGAAGGCCGGTATGGAGGCCATGTGTGCCGCCTACTCCGAAAAGAACCCCAACGTAACCATCGAAGTGCAAGTCACCAGCTGGAACGAATACTGGACCAAGCTGGAAGCTGCTGCAACCAGCGGCAAGATGCCCGACATCTTCTGGATGCACACCAACGAGCTGCTGAAATATGCCGACAACGGTATTCTGGCAGACTGCACCGACATCATCGAGACGGACAAGTTCTCTGAGGTTTCCCTGTCCAATGTCAGCGGCTCCAACGGCACCTACTACGGCGTTCCCAAGGACAAGGACACCGTGGGTCTGGTTTACAACAAGGAAATGTTTGATGCCGCCGGGGTTGCCTACCCCACCGCCGACTGGACCTGGGATGATCTGGTGTCCGCCTCCGAGAAGATTTACAACGCCACCGGCAAGTACGGTTACATGGCCTATGCCGATGAGCAGCTGGGCTACTGGAACTTCGTCTATCAGGCTGGCGGCTACATTCTGAACGAGGACAAGACTCAGGCCGGCTACACCCTGCCTGCTACCGCCGATGCCATGAAGTTCTACATTGAGCTGCAGAAGAACCCCTGGTGCCCCGACCAGAACTACTTCGCCGAAACCGCTCCCGGTACTGCCTTCTTCTCCGAGAAGGGCGCCATGTTCCTGGAGGGCAACTGGAATATCCTGCCCGAGCTGCAGAACTACCCCGACATGGTAGGTAAGTGGGATGTGGCCGTACTTCCCAAGTGCCCCAACCCCGCCAGCGGTGATGGCCGTGCCACCATCTCCAACGGCTTGTGCTACGCCACTGCCGCCAACAACAAGAATCTGGAGACCGTCAAGGATGTGCTGAAGTTCTTCGGCAGCGAGGAAGGCCAGCGGATTCAGGGCGAGAGCGGCGCTGCGATTCCCGCCTATCAGGGCTTGGAGCAGACTTGGGTTGGATGCTTCAAGGACTATCCCATTGATGTACAGTGCTTCATCGATATGTTTGACTACAGCATCCAGAGCGTGAACAACGCCTCCCGCCCCGAGTGGAAGAGCAAGGTCAGCGACGAGCTGCTGAAGATTTATTCCGGTCAGGTGGAGCTGGAAGCCGGCCTTGCCAATATGCAGTCCATCGTCGATGCTGCCAGCGCGAAATAAAACCTACTGTCATAGGGAGGTTACAGAATGAAAAAACCATCAAAGCTTGCCCGCAACGGCAGTACCTGGGGTCTTGCCATGGTGGCGCCCACCATTATTGGCCTTCTGATTCTGAACATCGTCCCCTTCTTCCAGACCATCTATATGAGCTTTTCCAAAACCAAGGCCTTTGGCGCCTATGAATTCTGCGGGTTTGCGAACTATATCGAAATGTTCCAGACCCCGGAATTCTGGAAGGCAACATGGAACTCCGTCTACTTCTGTATTCTGACAGTGCCCATTGGTGTGTTCCTGTCTTTGCTGGTGGCGGTGCTGCTCAACGCCAAGATCAAGGGCAAAACGGTGTTCCGCGCTATTTACTTCCTGCCGATGGTTGTTGCCCCGGCTGCGGTGGCTATGGTCTGGAAGTGGATTTTCAACACCGAATACGGCATCATCAACACCCTGTTTGGTGCCAATGTCCGGTGGCTGACAGATCCCAATGTGGTCATGATTACCTGCGCGATTGTCGCTATCTGGAGCGCCATTGGTTACGACGCAGTTCTGCTGCTGTCCGGCATTCAGAACATTTCCAAGTCTCTGTATGAGGCGGCGGGGATGGACGGTGCGTCAAAGGTTCGTCAGTTCTTTACGATCACCCTGCCCATGGTCTCGCCTACCCTGTTTGTGGTGCTGATTATGCGCCTGATGGCATCGTTAAAGGTATACGACCTGATCTACATGATGGTGGAGCAGACCAACCCTGCCCTCACCAGCGCCCAGAGCCTGATGTACCTGTTCTACCGGGAGAGCTTCATCGCCGGCAACAAGGGCTACGCATCCGCCATCGTCATCTGGACGGTGCTGCTGATCGGTCTCGTTACCATCGTACAGTTCATTGGGCAGAAAAAGTGGGTCAACTATGAGGTGTAAGCCATGAAAAACAATTTAAGTTCCTCTCGAAAGGTCTCCACAGCGCTGGTCTACGCGGCGCTGATTGCGGGAAGCATTACCATGATCTTCCCCTTTGTCTGGATGCTGCTGACCAGCTTCAAGACCCAGGCGGAGTCTATGGCCATTCCGCCCCAGATTTTCCCGGCTCAGTGGAATTTCGACAACTTCACCAAGGCTCTGGAAAGCCTGCCCTTCTGGAACCTTTACATAAACACCTTCCTGCTGATTTTCTTCCGGGTAATCTGCGCGGTGGTGTTCAGCTCCATGGCTGGTTATGCCTTCGCCAAGCTGGAATTCCCCTGCAAAAATCTGCTGTTCGGCCTGGTGCTGATGCAGATGATGCTGCCCAGCCAGATTTTCATTATCCCCCAGTATCAGATGCTGGCAAAAATGGGGCTTACCAACACGATTTTCGCGCTGGTATTCCCGGGTCTTGTCAGTGCCTTCGGCACCTTTTTCCTGCGGCAGGCCTATATGGGAATTCCCAATGAAATTGCCGAGGCAGCCTATCTGGATGGCTGCACCAAATGGCAGACCTTCACCAAGGTGTTGCTGCCTCTGACAAAATCCAGTCTGGCGGCTCTGGCTATCTTTACCGCGGTGTTTGCATACGCCGACCTGATGTGGCCGCTGATCTGTAACACAGATTTGAACATGATGACGCTGTCCGCGGGTCTTTCCACCCTAAACGGACAGTATACAACCAACTTCCCGGTGCTGATGGCCGGAAGCCTGCTGGCCATGGTTCCCATGGTGATTCTGTATCTGCTGTTCCAGAAGCAGTTCATCGAAGGCATCGCCATGACCGGCGGCAAATAATATCAAAAAAAATATCTAAGAATGTTGGCGTCCGGCCCGGCTTGCCGGGCTGGACGCCTGATTTCCTTGGAAGGAGCATTTCCCATGAGCATCGCAATTGACAAAGAAAACCGATTGTTTTCCCTGAATACTGCCCATACCACCTACCAGCTTTTTGCCGATGACAACGGCTTCGTACGCCATCTGTATTACGGCAGAAGCATTGGCAGCTTCGATATGCGCTATACGGAATACTATTCCGACTGCGGCTTTTCTCCAAACCCCGGACAGATGCATACACAGCGGGATTTTTCACTGGATACCCGACCTCAGGAGTATAC
>JAGAMN010000038.1 GCA_017624715.1 Oscillospiraceae bacterium | reverse complement strand
GCTTTGTTCCCGATGTGCTGAACACCGGAATTTATGACGAGATCATTCCCGTGTCCAATGAAGACGCATTTGCCACAGGCAAGCTTATCGGCAGGAGCGAGGGCGTTCTGGTGGGGATTTCCTCAGGTGCCGCCGCCCACGCCGCCATTGAGCTGGCGAAGCGCCCGGAAAATGAGGGCAAGACCATCGTTGTACTGCTGCCCGACACTGGCGACCGTTACCTGTCCACGCCTCTGTTTGAAGACTGATTATGAGTGGGGGCAACTGCCATAAGCAGCTGCCCCCACTCCGGAAAGGATCGTGATAAATATGCAAAATCCAAGCAAACCAAGTGCCAAGTATACAACATACTGGCTTTGTGTGACCGCTCTGTTTATGGCGATGAATATTGCCCTAAGCTCCTTCGGACTCCCGGTTCCCGGCGGTCATCTATACATGAATGACATTGTGATCTGCACTGCTGCCATTCTTTTAGACCCTCTTGCCGCCTTTATGGTGGGCGGTGTCGGAGCATTTTTAGGAGATTTCTTTTTCTACCCGGCACCTATGTTCGTATCACTGGTAACACACGGCTTACAGGCGGTCGTCATCTCTGTGTTTTCTCGTTATGTACTGAAAAAGCATCCTGTACTTTCCTCGGGGCTCGGTGTGACGATTGGTGCCGTTATCATGGTCGTCGGCTACTCCCTTGGCCGTGCGTATCTTTACAGCACCCCGGAATATGCTCTCATCAAGCTGCCTTATCAGATTTTGCAGGCAGTTGTCGGCGCTGTGGTGGGAATGATCCTGTGCTGGAAGTGCAGACTGGTGGAGCTCTTCAACAAGAAACTTTTCGAAAAAAGCTAACCGACATAAAGAGGTTACATGGCTGTGGACCGTGTAATATGAGCCAAGGAGGTAACCATGCAAATATATCTTGACAACGCCGCGACAACAAAAATGAGCAAAACCGCAATCGAGGCCATGCTCCCGTATATGGATACCGTTTATGGGAATCCATCAAGCCTCCATTCTGCCGGACAAGTGGCCGCTGAAGCACTGACAGACGCGAGGCAGCGAATCGCAGCATGCATAGGCGCTTCCTCGAAAGAAATCACCTTCACCTCCGGCGGCAGTGAGTCGGACAATCAGGCGATCCTGTCTGCTGCGAGGCTGGGAGAGAGAAGGGGCAAGAAGCACATCATTTCCACCGCCTTTGAGCACCATGCGGTTCTGCACACGCTGAAGATGCTGGAAAAAGAGGGCTTTGAAATCACACTTTTGGATGTGCACGAAAACGGCATCGTCCTGCCGCAGCAGGTGGCAGAGGCCATTCGTGACGATACCTGTCTCGTGACGGTGATGTATGCCAACAATGAGATCGGCACAATTCAGCCAATCAAGGAGATTGGTGCGGTCTGCCGGGAGAAAGGCATACTGTTTCACACTGACGCAGTACAAGCGGCAGGCCATCTGCACATTGATGTGCAGGAACAGAACATTGACATGCTCTCCCTATCCGCCCACAAATTCCACGGACCCAAAGGCATAGGTGTCCTTTATGCCCGCAAAGGCATTCCCCTGACCGGCATCATCGAGGGCGGCGCGCAGGAGCGAGGCAAGCGGGCCGGAACGGAAAATATCCCGGCCATCATGGGCATGGCAGCAGCCTTGGAAGAAGCCTGCGCCCATATTGATGAAAATGCAGAGAAAATGACTGCGCTGCGGGACAAACTGATAAAGGGGCTGTCCAAAATTCCCCACAGCATTCTCAACGGCGACGCTCAACGCCGTCTTCCCGGCAATGTAAATTTCTGCTTTGAGGGAATTGAAGGAGAGTCTCTGTTGCTTTTGCTTGACGACAAGGGTATATGTGCCTCCTCCGGTTCCGCCTGTACCTCCGGTTCGCTGGATCCAAGCCATGTACTGCTGGCAATTGGCAGGGTACACGATATTGCCCACGGTTCACTCCGACTTTCCTTGTCGGAGGAAACCAGCGAGGAAGAAATTAAGTATACCATCCAATCAGTCACTGAAGTGGTGGAATATCTGCGCAGTATGTCCCCTATCTGGCGCGATCTTGTCAGCGGCAGAAAAGAATTTGTCATCAAGTGAGGTATCGTTATGGCATTATACAGCGAAAAGGTAATGGATCATTTCCGCAATCCCCGCAATGTGGGTGTGATCGAGAACGCCGACGGCGTGGGTGAGGTAGGCAACGCCAAATGCGGCGATATTATGAAGATATATCTGAAGATCGAAAACGGTGTGATCGCGGATGCAAAGTTCGAGACCTTCGGCTGCGGCAGCGCCATTGCGTCCAGTTCAATGGCAACGGAGCTGATCAAAGGTAAGCCTGTGTCCGAAGCGTTGACGCTGACGAACAAAGCAGTCGTTGAAGCCCTGGACGGTCTGCCCGCCCACAAAATTCACTGCTCTGTCCTTGCGGAGGAGGCCATAAAAAAGGCGCTGCAGGACTACTATGAAAAGGCCGGCATTGCGTATGACCATACGCAGTTTCCCGATTGTGAAAGCTGTGGCCATTGCTGCGGACACGAAGGATGAAAGCGCTGATCGCAATGAGCGGCGGCGTGGATTCCGCTCTGGCAGCCAAACTTATGCTTGACCAAGGCTATGACTGTATCGGCTGCACTATGAAGCTTTATCGCAATGAGGATGCAGGAATGGACCGCTCACGCACCTGCTGTTCTCTCGAGGATGTCGAGGATGCCAGGAGTGTCGCCTGCAAACTTGGAATCCCATATTATGTGTTTAATTTCACGGATGCTTTTCATGATTTGGTCATCCGCAAATTCGTCGAAAGCTATCAAAACGGGATCACACCCAATCCGTGCATCGACTGCAATCGTTACATGAAATTTGACAAGCTCTATATACGAGCGAGGATTCTGGGCTGCGATTATCTTGTTACGGGCCACTATGCAAGAATCGAGGAGCAGGACGGGAAGTTCCTCCTCAAAAAAGCCTTGGACGAAACCAAAGACCAGAGCTATGTCCTCTATTCTATGACGCAAGAGCAGCTTGCGCATACAAAGTTTCCACTCGGTTCTTTGCGAAAGTCCGAGGTACGGCAGATTGCGAAACAAAATGGATTCGTCAACGCAGACAAGCCTGACAGCCAGGACATTTGCTTTGTGCCAAACGGGGACTATGGAAGCGTGATCCGGCACCACGCCAAAAATACCCGGACTACAGGGAATTTTGTTGACAAGCAAGGAAATATTCTTGGTCAGCATAAAGGTATTATCCACTACACCGTTGGCCAGCGGAGAGGTCTTGGCATTTCCGCTTCTGAGCCGCTTTATGTATGCGGGATTTCTCCACAAAGCGGAAATATCGTTCTCGGGCATGAATGCGATTTGTTTTGCAGGGAAGCAGAGAT
>JAGAMN010000037.1 GCA_017624715.1 Oscillospiraceae bacterium | reverse complement strand
CCGCCGGACTCTTCCGCAGTCATCATAAAGGATACTTGCGTCACCACCGGCGCTGTCAGATACATAGGAAAGCCGGGTTTTTTCATAGGTAAAAGTTCTGCTGAAGGTTTGACCACCAATCTGATATGTTTTCTTGTTGGGTCGCTTATAAGTGTCGTAGGTTGTAGCGGTGACGGCGGCAGAGGAACCATTGATATTGTAGGTATACTTCTTTACCCGGTTATCTGCGAAAGGATCGTCCACTCTTGTTGCGTATTCGATAGCACTGGTGACCTTGTCAGATGCCCTGTAGGTACAATCGTCTGTGGTGAGACGGTTCAGGTCATCGTAATCGAAGGTTTCTGTGCTGACCTTGGAGGCATAGTTGGTTTTGGAGGATACCTCCTTCTTTTTCAGCAGGCCGGTGATTTCGTCATAGGTGAATCGGGCGGTTTCGCCACGGAGTTCGTCGGTGCTCATTGCCAGAAGCGCGTTGCAACCGTTTCCGTGACCATTCAATGCACCTGTGCCGGAATCAAACTCAGGCCAGATATCATAGGTGTTCGTCAATACGCCGGCAACGGAGAGCAGCTTGCCATAGGCGTCAAATGTAGAATCAACGGAATGAAGGGATCCGGACTGGGAAGGATAGTAGCTTTGGACTCTTGTATTATTGGCATTATAGATATGTTCCTCCAACCGAGTGTAATATTTGTCAGCGGAGATCAGTCTGCCACGATTATCGTAGTTAAATAAATATTCAAGGTATCCAGAGCGCATACCGTTCAGCTTACCATCAACACTGGAATATTCAATTAATCTGCCGTTGGCGTTTCCAAAGGTACGCTCCATCAGGGTGCACATATCCTCGTCGTAGGTATCAGTGATGGTACTGCCATCGGGCAGAACAATCTGCTTGACACCGCCCCAGGTGGGATCAAGGGTATACTTGGTAGCTTTGCCGAATTCATCCGTTGCGGTAATAACGGGATTGCCGTCAGAATCTGTAGAATATGCGGTGGTTCTGGTGTAGAGACCGCTTACACTTTCTTGGACAATCAAACCCTGATCTCGATTGTAAATGGTTGACGTGCCCTTATCAATAGTGCCCAATACATCCAGATTGTTGTCCAAGGTTTGAGAGAAAAACACATAACCGTTTTCGTTTACATTTTGACAGACGAGGAAAAGGGAACTGACATCATCTATAATCCTTGTCAGGTTGATACCATCGGGAGTGATTTGTTGTGTCCCCAAATAACATTCGTTAAGAGAAAAGGTACGACCGTCACTTGCGGTTACAGTCACATCCTGGTTAGAATTTGCAACCAGAACAGTCTTGCCCCGATCACAATAGAATTCTGTGGTGTTTATACCCTTTTTCTGATTCAGCTTGTACTTGAGCAGATCATAAAAAGTGACTCTGCCCGGTTCGGGGATGCTCCAGGAATTGCAGGAGAATGTGCTGTCGGCAATAGAAATATTGGTATACTCTATGTCGTCGATATCTTCGACGTAACGGTGCGCAATCAGAATGTCTTTTTCTGCATAAACATATCGGAGGTTTTTACTCTCGGGCGTATAGAAGCTGAGGCGGAGATCGCTCAGGTAAGCACGGCCAGGGTTATCCAGGAAAACATAAAAATAATTGCTGTCGATTGGCAATCTGAACTTATAGGCAAAGAATGTCCACTTTTGATTAGGCATAAAATAGGCGTCGAACTCTAATTCTCGACCAGTACTATGATCGGAAACACATAATGTGGTAACACCGGCATCATCGTTGATTGCGTTGCAAATCCAGCCGGTAAGCAAGAAAAATCCGTTTTCGTCAGCGACGACATTGTTATATACAGGACAACTCCATAGATTGTTTGCATTACAGCTCATACTGTCGCCATCCATCACGTCTATTGCTCCAAGCATATGGCTATCGCCATCTTCATTAATAGCCTCGTATAGCTGGACACGACCAAGAAACTGATTATTTTGGTCGAACGGCATATCTTCACCGATCATTTGATAAGTGCAGCACAGTTTCCCGGTTTGGTATTGCATTCTGGTTTTAATGCCATCCTTGTTGATAACCTCAACCTGGGGATGATCGATATTACACTCCATGAGGCTATAGAAATCATAAGTGGTCGTATCGATAATTTCGTTACCAACCTTTTGGTTAATTACGACTGCGCAAGAAGTACTTCTCAACAATTCGATTGTGTGAGGCGCGACGCTTGTGTTGTAGCGATCGGTGGCGACCGCACTAAAATTCAGCCAAGGAAACTGAGGAAAGTTCTCGAGGTTGTTGACAGTGGTCGAAAGAGTATATTTTACACCGGAATAGTGCTCAACGATGAATCTATTGGAGTAGTATGAGAAACAAGTTGAGCAATCGGCATAATCAATGTACTCGAGCAAACTACCCATAATCGATAGAGAAATGGTTTTACTGCTGCGATAGGTAATCGTCCATATGCAATCGCCTGCATCATATTCATAAGCCAAAACGATTCTGCCATATTTATCATAGGTAGATACAATCTTGCCGAACTGATCGTAGACCTCTTTGCTGTAATCCATGTTTTCCAGCACGTAATTAGTACCGTTGCGTCTCAGAATGCGCTGGTCGTCGTTGTCCAGCACATAAACACCGCCGGTGCTAATAATGTCGGTGCAGTTACCATCCTCGCCCTGTAGCGCTACAGGGATGTTGTTTTCCATAATCAGACGCTTTTGCAGGTTCAGTTTGTAGCCAGGTGCAATTTGGAAGGGATTGCCTTGCTCCTCTTTCATCCGATAGTTGAAGATCAAGGACAGATTTACTGCACCGTGAATGTCCGAAAAAGACAGGAGCGGCAATTCATAAATGTAGTTAGATGTGGGCAGATCCATGCGGATCTTACCGGGATCATAGTTTTTTACAAGAGACATATTTGTTTTCTCCTTTTTAGTTTTATTGTTATATATCAAAGCAGGAACACTTCGGAATGTGGCGCCGAAATCCCTGGTGCTCTTGCTGTGACAACAGTCTATCTAATAACCCGGACAACTAGTGTCCGCATTAAAAATGTTTTTTAATTTTCTTTTGGCTTTGTGTAAGCGCTGATTATGCGCTCCAAAATCTCATATTCTCCTGGCAGCAGCAACCCGGTGCTTCCGGCCGCTGCGGTGTCCCTGATTTTGCATAGGATACCGGTTTCTTCTTCCGACATATACATCCGATCCATGCGGTATCCGTCCACAACATAGACACCACCGTGGCGGCCCGGTTGGGTGTAGATAGGTTCGGTAAAGCTGAGAACTTCGATATCTCTGCGGATGGTTCTTTCAGAAACATGGAATTCTGTTGCCAGGTTGCTTATAGTATCATTTCTGCGGCGACAAAGCGCCTTGAGAATGGCGCATCTTCTTTCTGTGGTTCCCAATCTACACACCTCCTTGTTGTTGGGATAAAAATAAAAATGCCGGGCGCAAAAGAATCAGATCTAAAAGACCTAATTCTCTCACGCCCGGCATTGGAGTCTGCCTTGTGCTGTTCACAAGTGCCCGTCCGGAGACAATGAGCCAATATTGTATTTATTGCAGCGGAACAGACAATCGATAGAATAACCGTTTATTGCTTCGCCTCATAGAGAGGTCGATAACCATTTCCGTTCCGCATTTGGGACATTTGATTTGGATGCGGCCTGTCCCGGCCATAATTTTATATCCGACAATGCGTTTGCACTGACTGCAACGGACTGCAATTTTTGCTGGGTTGATATTACTTTCGCATTTCTTATCCATAACTGGCAACCTTTCGTTTCTGCTGCGCCTCTTCCACCAAGTAATTCCGTTCCAAGAGACCCAGTTGCTCCATTCGGTACGCCAGGGTGGTTTTGGATACCCCCAGAAACTGGGCCATAGAGCAAAAAGATTCATAACGGTTTTGGGAATACTTCCGGCTTAGGACTTTCATCTTGCTGCCAAGACCAAATATGAACATGGCGGATTCTATTGCGTCCGGTGGCAGCAGTAATGCGGCTGCCAAGGCATCGGCCTGCCATTCGTACCAGTTGGACACTTCTTTCTTGACGATCTTTCGGTTGAAGCAGCAGTGCCGATACTGAGCATCGCACACGGAAGGGAATTTCTGATTTAGCAACAAATGTGCTAACTCGTGAGCAATAGTGAAATTCCTGCGTCCAATAGCACGGGGATTGGATAACAATTTTTTCTCGATTAAGATTGTTTGTCCGTCCAGGTAGTAATATGTTTCACCCTGATTAGTATTAATAACTGTTGTCCACAACGGAACGGTGGCAGTCTGACCAAGGATAGAGCCGTCCTGAGTGAGTTGGGCGTATTCTACTTTATAGCCCAACAGATTTGCCAGTTCGGTAGGATCTACATTGTAGCATAGATGATGCTGGGGCACGCAGGAATACTTGTAGCACATAATAACTGACTGAGCAATCTGTTCCAGGTCGTTTCGAGATAGATACATAGTTGCAACATCCATTCTGCGCACACCTTCTTTCTGTTACGATTATTTGTATGAGCATTATAGAACGCATGTTCGAAAAAGTCAATGCTGCATTTTGCACAAATATCTCCGGATTGTAATGCTACAATTGTCCGAAAGCAAAGAGGAACTATTGCGCTTGATTTCCATCTTCCGATGTGTTATAATGTGGACAATAAAACACTGGGCGGTGCGTATTTGAAGTAGGGACGCAGGCTTGTGCGAGACGGCTTGCCGTCGATCCCCGCCCCGCCAGCCAAAAGGCACAGTCATAGCTAGACGCAAGGAAAACGGCGGACAACCGGATGAAACAGGCCGGGAAATGAACCAAAGATAAGAAAACGGAGCCGAAGGCAAGCTCCGCAGAGTGCTTATTGTTTAAGCGCCCACTTACTTTTTGCAAAGTAAGTGGGCGCTTTTTTGTTTTGCTGCAGGAAATAAGAATACTTCGTTTCTTGCGGAAAAAGTGTGTGATTCGGGGAATAGCAAGGAACGGTTGATGCAATGCATCCACTCCTGAAATCTGCCGATTTCAGCCTTGTTGGGGGAGACCCCAAGCCCCTGTGGCGTGGGCGACTACGTCGCATTAAAATCCATGAAAGGAGTGAATGCAATGCTATTTGGCAAACGTGAGGAGAAGAAAGAAGAACCTATTGTTACAAGGGAAGAAGCGTTGCAGGCAGAAAAGCGACCGAAAAAACGAAGGAAGCCACAAGACAGATCTAAACTGACCCGCAACAGCCAGGTGCAGATCCGCTTGAACAACGAGGAAGTTGCGACACTAAAAGCGGCAGCAAAAGAGAATGACATGACCCTGGCGGATTTTGTGATATCAGGAGTATCCCAAACCCGGCGCATTGTAGTGCCCGATGCAGGAATTCTCCGAGCAGAACTACTTCATATTGGGAGGAATCTTAACCAGGCATTGCGGCTTGCGCATGCCCTGCGTAAGGAAGGGCAGTTGATTGATACAGTCAGCATTGAAGTTGCAGTAGACCGTGTGGAAGTGGTGTTGGAGAGATTAAATAGCTGGCTGGTCAAATGGGATGTAGATCTTACTTACCAAACTTCTAAAAAGGAGGAATAACAAATATGCCAATTACGAAATGTGAAGCCAGCAAGGCAACCCCGGCAAAGGGAATTGAATACATTATGGATCCGGATAAAGTGATTGCCCGCGGAAGTCAAGGTTTTATGTCCGATAATCCGGAAAAGATGGCAAAGCAGATGCTACAGACTATGCACCTATTCGGAAAGGGACATGACTATAACGAAAGAAAATACTATCACGCAAAAGTCTCTTTTCATCCCACAGACCGTCCGGAAAACGGCGGTGTATTGACTGCGGATCGAGCAAACCGTTTTGCTACAAAATACGCAAAGACTCTTTGGTCGGGTAGAGAGGTCGTATGGGCTGTACAGGATCATGGAAGCAGTATCCACATCCACTTTATTGTGGCGGCTTGCGAGCAGTCTACTGGGAGAAAGTTAGATGCACGCTATGCGCAGTACAGAGAATGGAAAGATTATGCGAATACTTTGGCTGCGGAGTACGGCCTCTCTACCTTGGACTGGAGAAAAGCTACCAAAGAAAAAAGAGCCCGTGAGAGAAATCCGAAAGAAGTTGAATGTGTTACCTTTTCCGAAGTGGAAATGCGCAAGAAAAATAAAAACGTTTGGAAAGATGAATTGCGAAGTATCATTGACGGCGCTGCAGCAGAGTGCAGCAGCATGGTGGAGTTTCGCGCTGCTCTAGAAAAACACGGGGTTGTACTTACCCGATGTACGGAACAGACAATCAGCTATAAACTGCGTGACCACAAAGCCTGTCGCGGCGATACCTTAGGTGGTGATTATACGCTGCGTGCAATTCAAAATGCGCTGAATCATAATGCACACGCTCGTGGGCCTGTGCAATTTGATGAGATTGACTTTGAGACTCGAAAGAAATACCGTTCCTGGGGTCGCATGGCAGGTATGAAGCGAGAGGAGATTGACATGCTGTGCGATGAGCTACCCCATGCAACCTGGCAGGAGAAGCAGGCGCTTTGGGAAAAATATAAACAGTTACGAGATCTTTTTTGGTCAGACTACCAAATCCGCAAAGACAACATCCAGCAAAAACTGGACGAAGCCTATCAGTTGCGGCGGAAAGCAAAAGATGCTGAGTGGGCGCTAAATATAAACAACCGAAGAAAAAGCTGGGGCGGCATCATTTTTGCCGGAATTTATCTGCATCAATATGGAGGCAGCGAGCAATACGATGCCTGCATTGAGGACTTGAAGCGTCAGCAGGAGAAGTTGCGTAAAGAGGCACAGCAATTCAAACGGTATAGCCAAGCAACGGTAGATGTGCTTAAGGCCCAAAATCTCCCTTTGGACGAATATATGGATTCCCTCCGGATCATGCAACAGATGGCAGAGGATGTTGTTCAGGTTGGAGAGAATTCCTTGGAATATTGGGCGAAGGAATATGAAAGAAGAGTCTATAAGTTGATACCTGTACCGCGGTCGATAATGGAATGTTTGGATGATGCGGAAACCCGATCTTGCGCAACGGAGGGCATACAGGACAAACAGCCGGAAGATTTCACAAAATAATTGGATAACCATTCCTCTAAACGGAAATAACTACTATCAAGGGGGTGGACTCTGTGGCGGAGAACCGGTTTTCATCAAATGAGCAAAAGAGAGCTGCGTTGGCAGAGAAGCTTTGGCTCGGGTATTTTAACTGCTACCTATACGAAAACAATTTGATTACCGAGACACAGCGGAACCGCATGATTCTGAAAATCGAGAATCGCAACGGGTCCACCAACAAGACAAAAGAACTTCCATAGAATTACGCTTGATTATTTCGATTTCTGCTGATATACTGTATATGGTGATGATAAAACGAACTTTGGAGGAGAGAAAGATGGACATACATAGTGTTCGGCAGATGCTCAAAACCAAATCTATTTACGACATCCCCTTGAGGGTGACTTACTATGCCCGTGTGTCCTCGGAGAGTGACGAACAGCTAAACTCTCTGGGCAATCAGATTTCCTATTACGACGAGCTGATTAAGAAGAATCGCAATTGGACCTTCGTTTCCGGCTATATTGACGAGGGCCTGTCCGGCATATCCACAAAGAAGCGTGAGAACTTCAATCGTATGATCGAAGATGCAGCGGAAGATAAATTCGACCTTGTAATCACCAAGGAAATTTCCCGTTTTGCCCGTAACACCCTGGATTCCATTCAGTATACCCGGCAACTATTGAATCATGGCGTAGGCGTATTCTTCCAAAATGACAACATCAACACGCTGGACGAAGATTCCGAGTTGCGGCTTTCCATCATGTCCTCTATCGCGCAGGACGAGCTTCGTAAGCTTTCCAGCCGAGTGAAGTTTGGGCATCAGCAGGCAATCAAAGATAAGGTTGTTCTGGGCAATAGCCGTATCTTTGGCTATGTGAAAGATGGTGGTCGGCTTGTTATCGATGAGGCAGAGGCGGCTATGGTCCGGGAACTGTTTGAACTGTACGCTACTGGGCAGCACAGCATGAAGCAGATCGAAACCATCTTCTGGGAAAAGGGCTACCGCAACCACAATGGCAACAAAATCGCACATACCACCATGGCGAACATGATTGCCAACCCCAAGTACAAGGGCTACTATGTGGGCAACAAGGTCAAGGTCATTGACATGTTCTCCAAAAAACAAAAATTCCTCCCGCCGGAGGAATGGGTCATGTTCAAGGATGAGACGGGCGAGATCGTTCCTGCCATCGTTTCCGAGGAGTTGTGGGACAAGGCCAACGAAATTTTAAAGCGGCGCAGTGATGATGTAAAGAGCCGTCAGGGCATTTGCAACCATGCGAATCTGCTCACCGGCAAGCTCCACTGTACCTGCTGCGGCGCGGCCTACTACCGCCGGGATTCCAAGGACAAGAAAGGCAACGTCAACAGCAAGTGGGTCTGCTCGGGCAAGATCAAAAATGGCGCAGATTCCTGCGATTCCTTTGCTATCTACGAGGATGAGATCAAGCCCTTGCTTTTTGAAGTGTTCCAGGAAACTGAGGTCAATGTGGCGGCACTGATTGAGGAATACATGGAGATGTATCGTTCCCTAGATGAGGACAATCAGATTCCCAAACAGATTGCTCGGCAAAAAGAACGGCTGGAGCTTGCGCAGAAAAAGAAAAGCAAGCTGCTGGAATACAATGTGACCGGGCAGCTTTCCGACGCAGACTTCCTTGCTATGAACAAGGCCTGCACCGAAGAGATCAAGGATGCAGAAGCGCAGATCCATGAGCTGGAGCAGCAGATGTTCTCCCGGGAGGAGTTCCGCAAGCATATGGATACCATCCGCGCCACTTTGGAGGCAGCTCGACGGGATGCGGCCCAGGGTATGGTCACAGTGGAATGGGTCAACAAGTATATCGACAAGATTCTTGTCACCCCGGAAGAAGACGGCTCTTTGCAGCTGGATATCAAGATATTCACCGGCGAAACCACCCAAAAATACCTTGCAAATCTGCGCAGTCGTACGGGTCACACGTTCAAGAAGATGGTTGAGGCTTACGAGAAGGGCCTGCAGTAATGCAAAAAGCAAATGACCGGGGAAACCCGGTCATTTGTCATTCGTTCCTAGGGACCGTGGCGAAGTCGAAGAATCCGCATCTCCAATGCATAAGGGACGGATCCTTCGACTCGGAGCGACTGCCCCTCCCTCAGGATGACAAGGGAAACACCCCGACATGCTGTCGGGGTGTTGTTGGATGGCGGATTAGTAATTCTCAGCGTGGACTTCAAAGTAAGCCTGGGGATGAGCACAGGTGGGGCACAGCTCGGGCGCCTTGGTGCCAACAACCAGGTGGCCGCAGTTGCGGCACTCCCAAACCTTGACCTCGCTCTTGGCGAAGACCTCGGCGGTCTCCACATTCTTCAGCAGTGCGCGGTAGCGCTCCTCATGGTGCTTCTCGATGGCGGCGACCATGCGGAACTTGGCGGCCAGCTCGGGGAAGCCCTCTTCCTCAGCGGTCTTGGCGAAACCGGCATACATATCGGTCCACTCGTAGTTTTCACCGGCAGCGGCAGCGCCCAGATTCTCGGCGGTGTCACCGATACCGTTCAGCTCCTTGAACCACAGCTTGGCGTGCTCCTTTTCGTTGTCGGCGGTCTTCAGGAACAGAGCGGCGATCTGCTCGTAGCCTTCCTTCTTGGCCTTGGATGCGAAGTAGGTGTACTTGTTCCGGGCCTCGGACTCGCCGGAGAAGGCAGCCATCAGATTCTTCTCGGTCTGGGTGCCTGCGTATTTATTTGCCATAATGAAATTCCTCCATACTTTTCTGTTTTATGCGCACTGGGGCGCTTTTCTATATTATACCAAGTCCTTCCAAATCTTACAAGTGGAAAATAAAAAAATCCTAATGGAGAATTCCCTTGCAAAGATAAGTAGTTCGTGATATGCTGTATGTAGTTATGTGAAAGGGGTGGATACTATGGCACTACAGGAATCCGGTGAAATGTACCTGGAAACAATTTTGGTTCTGTCCCGAAAAATGCCGGCAGTCCGCTCCGTGGATATCAGCGAGTACATGGGCTACTCCAAGCCCAGCGTATCCCGTGCAGTAGGTCTGCTGAAAAGCGGCAACTACATTGCTATCGATGCCGATGGCCATATCAGTCTAACCCCTGCGGGACAAGAAATCGCGGAGAAAATCCTTACCCGGCACACCCTGCTGACCCAAATGTTGGTGCGCATGGGCGTGAGCCCGGAAACCGCTACCGCCGATGCCTGCAAAATGGAGCACGTTATCAGCGATGAAACCTTTGAGGCCATTAAAAACCATGTTCAAGGACATGAAAGCAAATAATAACTTAGGAGGCAACCAAATGACCAACAGCGAAAAGAAGCAGCTGCAAATCACTGCCTGCAAGGTGCGCATGGGTGTTATCGAATCCACCTATGGCGCTAAGGCCGGCCATCCCGGCGGTAGCTTGTCCGCCACCGAGATGTTTACTTACCTGTACTTCAAGGAAATGAATATCGATCCTGCCAACCCCAAGTGGGAAGACCGGGACCGTTTCGTTCTGTCTAAGGGCCACACCACCCCCGGCCTGTACTCCACCTTGGCAAACCGTGGCTTCTTCCCTGTGGAAGATCTGCCCACCTTCCGCCACATTGACAGCTACCTCCAGGGGCACCCCAATATGAACACCGTTCCCGGTGTGGATATGTCCACCGGTTCCCTGGGTCAGGGCGTTTCCGTTGCAGTGGGTATGGCCAAGGGCGCCAAGCACACCGGCAAGACCAACCGGGTCTACACCCTGCTGGGCGACGGTGAGATCCAGGAAGGCCAGGTTTGGGAGGCTTGCATGGCAGCTGCCCATTACAAGCTGGACAACCTGTGCGTGATCGTGGACAACAACGGTCTGCAGATCGACGGCAATATTGCCGATGTTATGAGTCCCTATCCCATCGTGGACAAGCTGGCTGCTTTCGGCTTCCATGTGATGGCCATCGATGGCCACGATTTCGATCAGATTGAAGCTGCGCTGAACGAGGCAAAGACCGTCAAGGGACAGCCCAGCGCCATCGTGATGAAAACTGTCAAGGGCAAGGATATTTCCTTCATGGAAAACAATGCCGGCTGGCACGGCAAGGCACCCAACGACGCAGAGTACGCCCAGGCAATGGGCGAGCTGAAGGCAAAGCTTGCAGAACTGGAGGGCTAAGAAATGGCAGATGTAAAGAAGATCGCAACCCGCGACAGCTACGGCAAGGCATTGGCCGAGCTGGGCGCAGAGTTTGATAACCTGGTGGTTCTGGATGCCGACCTGGCAGGCGCCACCAAGACCGGTACTTTCCAGAAGGTGTTCCCCGAGCGCCATTTTGACTGCGGCATCGCTGAGGCCAACATGGTCTGTATGGCCGCCGGCTTAAGCACCACCGGCCTGGTGCCCTTTGCCTCCACCTTCGCAATGTTTGCTGCCGGTCGTGCTTTCGAGCAGATCCGCAATTCCATCGGCTACCCCCACCTGAATGTGAAGATCGGCGCTACTCATGGCGGCATCTCTGTCGGTGAGGACGGCGCAAGCCACCAGTGCTGTGAGGACTTCGGTCTGATGCGTACCGTTCCCGGTATGGTGGTCATGAGCCCCGCTGACGATGTGGAGGCCCGGGCCATGGTTCGTGCGGCGTATCTGTACGAAGGCCCTGTGTACATGCGATTCGGCCGGGCCGCTGTGCCGGTGATCCATGAGGAAGGCATGAAGTTTGAGATTGGTAAGGGCGAAATCCTTCGTGACGGCAGCTCCGTTGCTGTTATTGCTAACGGCCTGATGGTCAACGAGGCTCTGGTCGCGGCTGAGGAACTGGCTGCTTGCGGCATTGATGCTATGGTCATCAACATGGCTACCATCAAGCCCCTGGATGAGGAGTTGGTGCTGGCTGCTGCCAAGAAGTGTGGCAAGGTCATCACCTGCGAGGAGCACTCCGTCATCGGTGGCCTGGGCGAAGCCGTTTGTGCCTGCCTGGCTGAAAAGCTCCCCACCGTTGTCCGCCGCATCGGTGTCAACGACGAGTTCGGTCATTCCGGCCCTGCTGCCGCTCTGCTGAAGCAGTTTGGCCTGTCCGCTGAGCATATCGTGGAAGTCGCCAAGGACCTGTGCAAGTAAGAAAGTAATGAAAAGGACGCACCTTTTTGGTGCGTCCTTTTTGCGTGCGAGAGAGCAGAATAACGGCGCATAAGTGCAGACAAGAAAAGCGAAAAGGTGTGTAAATATGTTAATACTTACCCCAATCTCGAAGCATTTCTCTAAAATAAGAAGTTTTGTATTCTCTGAGAAGGGGCTCTATGCTGATAAAAGAACAAAAACACTCCATCTGCTTGCACCAATTGATCACCTCATGCACCTCTTGATTTGTTGAAAAATCCAAAGGAGATGTCAGGCAAACAACAACTCCGTTTTTGCTTCCGTAGTTTTCTATATATCCAAACACAGAAAGGTTGTCTGTTAAGGCAAATGGACTGTGAAAAACAAAACCGAAATCTTCCGCGGCTAATTCAAATTGTTCACGCGCTTTATTAATTGCTGCTTCAGAAATCATGCGGACACCTCCTATTTAATTGGTATTATACCATAAATGCCTGTAATAAGCAAACTTCAATGCGCAGCAATTCCACGATGCATTAGCATCGCTTATCGTGCCGCAAGGCATACTTAGTTCAAAAAGCCTGATTTGTCCTTTGGACCAATCAGGCTTTTTGCTGGAGCAGGGTACGGGAATCGTTTGCGTTGCCGTTCGGGAATGAACGTCAACTAATGTGTCGCCGGGACCCTAACCCGGCGAGCAACAGTCCACCGGACTGTTGCATCTAAATGATTCGATTCCCTTTTGCCTTTTCCAAAAGAAAAAACCACCTTTCGGTGGCCTTTTCTTTTGGAGCAGGGTACGGGAATCGAACCCGCCTTCACGGCTTGGGAAGCCGTTGTATTACCGATATACGAACCCTGCATTAGTGAAGGTATTATATCAAAGCACCATGGAAAAAGCAACCACTTTTTGTCGAGAGAAATGGGAATGTCATCCTGAGCGCAGGGCGAAAGCCCGGAGTCGAAGGATCCGTCCCATACTCGCGAAGGTGCGGATTCTTCGACTCGCTGCGCTCGCTCAGAATGACATGTTGGGTACTTTCTGTTTGCATTTTTTGAGAAGGGGATATATAATAACCCTATTAACATATATACAGAGGGATACCAAATGGACGAACAAGAGAAAAAATATAAAGCCATGACCGAGCCGCCGGTGGAAAAGCTGATCTGCAAGCTGGCGGTGCCCTGCATTATCAGCATGCTGGTTACATCTTTTTATAACATGGCCGACACCTTCTTCGTGGGTGTGCTGGGCGATGATACAGCTACCGGCGCGGTAGGCGTGGTCTTTTCCATGATGGCCATTATCCAGGCGGTGGGCTTTTTCTTCGGCCAGGGCAGCGGTACCTTTATCTCCCGGGCCCTGGGTGAGAAGAATTATGAACAGGCCAATCATATGGCGGCAACAGGCTTTTTCTCCTCTCTGGCAGTGGGCGCGGTGATCTGTCTGCTGGGACAGATATTCCTGGATCCGTTGGCATATTTGCTGGGCTCTTCAGAGACGATCCTGCCCTTTACCCGGGATTACCTCCGGGTGATCCTGATTGGCGCACCCTGGATGACCGCCTCCTTCGTGCTGAACAACCAGCTGCGTTTCCAGGGCGGCGCTATGTACGCCATGGTGGGCATTACCACCGGTGCGGTTTTGAACATCATTCTCGATCCGATCATGATTCTGCCCTGGGGTTTGAACATGGGCGTTGCAGGTGCCGGCTGGGCCACCATCATCAGCCAGTTTGTCAGCTTCAGCCTGCTGCTCATCGGCTGCAGCAAGGGTGGCAATATTCGCATTCGACTGAAGAATTTCCGGTTGAAAGCCAATTATTATTACCAGATATTCCGGGGCGGCCTGCCGTCTCTGTCCCGGCAATGCCTGTCTTCCTTGGCTACCATCTGCCTGAACAATGTGATCGTTGCGCAGAAAATGGGCGATGCGGTCACCGCGGCTATGGGCGTGGTGCAGCGAATCAGCATGTTTGGCGCATCGGCTATGCTGGGCTTCGGTCAGGGCTTCCAGCCGGTCTGCGGCTTTAACTACGGTGCGGGCCTGCATGACCGGGTCAAGAAGGGATTTTGGTTCTGCATCAAAATATCCACCTTGGTGCTGGCGGCCATTGCTGCGGCAGGATTTGTCTTTGCGGAGGATCTTGTGGCGCTGTTCCTGGATCAGCCGGCGGCCATCGCCTGTGCCGCTGCGGCGTTGCGGTGCCAGTGTATTACATTCCCTACCCATGGCTGGATCGTTATGAGCAACATGATGGAGCAGTCCATGGGCAGAACGCTGCCGGCAACCTTCCTGTCCGTTGCCCGGCAGGGCTTGTTCTTCATTCCGCTGGTCCTGACCCTGCCACACTTTCTGGGACAGACCGGCGTGGAGATGACCCAGGCTACGGCCGATGGCCTGACGCTGCTGTTTGCCGTGCCGATCCATCTGTATGTGATGAAAACCATGGGAAAAGAGCAGAAAAAGTAAAAATTGGGGGTTTACAAACGGGAGATTATCTGGTATAATCCATCCCGTTCCACCCCTTTATGGCCCTGTGGTGCAGTCGGTTAGCACGCCAGCCTGTCACGCTGGAGGTCGACGGTTCGAGTCCGTTCGGGGTCGCCAAAAAAGTCCCATCCCCAATCGGGGATGGGACTTTTTTAGTTCCCGACGGACTCGAAAAATCTAAATGCAACAGTCCGGGGGACTGTTGCTCGCCGGGTTAGGACCCCGGCGACACAATAGTTGCCGTCCATTCCCGGACGGCAACGCAAGCGAGTCCGGTTCGGGGAAGTTACAGATTCTGCCCCGTCCCCAACCGGGATGGCTGCTTCTTCAAGTTCCAACGGACTTGCTGTAAAACCCACCCTGTTTGGGGTGTGTTCGCTTAAAACGAGAAAACCACCGGCATACTTGCTGTGTGCCGGTGGTTATGATCATTTCAGCAGATAATCGCCGTATGCGAGGGGAAGGCTGACTTGTGCGCCGAGCTCCTCCATCCACTGACGGGTGAGCATGGTCTTCCACGGGCCGGTGTTGAAGCCGCCGCCTGCGTCGTTGTCCCACAGCCAGTCGGGGGCGGTGTAAAGGCAGACCTTTGGCTGTACCACCTCGTAAAACGCGCGGTCAGCGCCGCCTTGTCCATGGTGCGCCATCTGCACGATGTCGCACCGCAGCTTGTTGTGGGGGCATTCGTTCAAAAGGTCACGGGCGCGCTCTGCGCCGATATCCCCCAGAAATAGCAGGTCGCGCTTTGGGAAGGATACCCGCAGCACAGAGGTCGTGTCGTTGATGGAACGGTATTTTTTGTAGGTGCTGGCATCGCACAGCACCTCAACCGTGATGCCGCCCACCGAAATAATATCGCCGCGCTTCAGCGGGGTGACGGGGATATTGGCTTCCTGAACGAGTTGTAAAAAATCGGCTACAGGACAGGCATAGCTGCCGTTCTCAACAGTTTCCAGCCATTGTATCGGAGGAAAATCAAATCGCAGATCGCGAATGTCCAAATCAAACGGCTTTTGCGTTTTCAGCAGAAAACGCAGCGCGCCGAAATGATCAGTGTGTGCGTGGGTGATCAGCCACAGGTCCACCTGCTTGCCACGCTCGGACAGCATACGATACATATCCTGCGCTTCTAAACCCATATATTTTTCTCCGTGTCCGCCATCAATAACCACCGTTTTGCCGTCAGGCGTGTCGATGATGTAGGACATAGTCTGCTGATGCTCACGGTTGGCAAGCTGCAACACACTGCCACCGCCAAAACCTACGTATACCGTGTTGAGTTGCATGCACATGCCTCCTTATCCCTTACGGTCAGTATACATTATTCGTAAAAAATAGTCAACACGAGCGGTAGGTGCGTTTTCTATAAAAATGCCTTGGGGAAAGTGTGAAATTTATTAAAAAAACGGGTTGAATTTAACAGCTCTGTATGATATGATACATTCGTATCGATATGGGCGTATTGCGCCCAAAAATACGAGAAGGTTAAATAGGAAATATTTATTTTTAGGAGGAAACAAACATGTCCGTTATGGAAATCCTGGAAGAACGCAGTGCGTTTTCCTTTGAGGTTTTCCCTCCCAAGACCGATGTGGGTATGGAAAAGCTCTGTGGTGAAGGCGGCGTTCTGGAGCAGCTGTACACCCTGAACCCCGACTATATCTCCTGCACCTACGGTGCCGGCGGCACCAACGTGGGCAAGAACCTGGAAGTGCTGGACAAGATCGTCAAGGACGGCAAGACCACCGGTGTTACCCACTTTACCTGCATCGGCAACACCAAAGAAGGCATCAAGGATCAGCTGCAGACCTACCTGGATCACGGTATTAATCATATGCTGGCCCTGCGCGGCGACCTGCCCTTCGGCTGGACCGGCACCGGCGGCGACCTGCACTACGCTACCGAGCTGGTTAAGTTCGCTCGCCAGGAGTTCGGTGACAAGTTCACCATCGCAGTTGCCGGCTCTCCCGAGGGCCACATTGCCTGCCGCTCCATCGAGGCTGACATCGCCTTCCTGAAGCAGAAGCAGGACAACGGCGCTGACTACATCATGACGCAGCTGTGCTGGGATATGGACCAGTTCCGCTGGTGGCTGGATGCCATCCGCGCTGCCGGTATCTGGATGCCCGTGGACGTGGGTATCATGCCCATCCTGGATCAGGCTGCTACCATCAACATGGCACTTTCCCGCAACGGCTGTGTCATGCCCCGTGCTCTGTGTGAGATCATCTCCAAGAACTGGATCTTCCCCAACCCCTTCGAGAAGGAGCCCTTCGACGCCAATGTTGCGCAGAAGAAGGCAGATTTCAAGAAGGCCGGTATCGAGTACACCATCAACCAGATCGACGAGTACCGCGCTTGCGGCATCAACGGCATCCACCTGTACGCACTGAACAAGTACGAGGATGTTGCTTACATTGCCAAGGAAGCCGGCCTGCTGGATCTGATCTAAGGAGAAACCAACTATGGCAACGCCTCACACCATTGCCGTCGCCGGCAAAGGCGGCGTAGGCAAGACCACCACCTGTGGCATGATCATCGACTACCTGTGCAAAAAGGGCAACGGCCCTGTGCTGGTGGTGGATGCAGATGCCAACTCCAACCTGAACGAAGTTCTGGGCGTGGAGGTGGACACCTCTCTGGGTGCTATCCGCGAGGAAATGGCCCAGGCAGAAATGAAGGGTACTATCCCTGCGGGTATGACTAAGGCAGATTATGCCGAGTTTAAGTTTAATTCCGCCCTCATCGAGGAGGATGACTTCGACATGATCGTCATGGGTCGCACCCAGGGTAAGGGCTGCTACTGCTATGTCAACGGTGTCCTGAAGACCCAGGTGGACAAGTATGCCAAAAATTACAGCTACATCGTTATGGACAACGAAGCCGGCCTGGAGCATGTGGCCCGGGGTACTCTGCCTCATGTGGACACCATGCTGCTGATCTCTGACTGCTCCCGCCGGGGCGTTCAGGCAGTGGCCCGAATCGCTGAGATGGTTCACGAAATGGAGCTGAAGCCCGGCAAAATGGGCTTGATCATTAACCGGGCTCCCGGTGGCGTGCTGGACGACGGCATTAAAGCCGAAATCGAAAAGCATGGCCTGGAGCTGCTGGGGGTTCTGCCCCAGGATGATGCGGTGTATCGCTGCGATTGCGACGGCGAGCCTTCCGCAAAGCTGCCCGACAGCGATCCTATGAAGATCGCTCTGCGGGGAGTTATGCAGTCTATCGGACTGTAATTTCTCGTTAATATCGAAAATTGAACATATCATAATTTTCAATTTTCAATTATCAATTTTAAATTTTAATAAGGGGGAAACCAAAAATGTCTTTTGTTCCTAAGACGCAGCCCTTCAGCGGCAAGATCAACGCCGTGACCCTGGGTACCGGTGACAAGGCAATTGTCCTGGGTGGCCAGAATGTGTTGCCGTTCTACACCTTCGATGCTGCCATCGAGAACGCACCCAAGATCGGTGTTGAGATCTCCGATGCTGCTTCCGAGTGGACCGCTCCCGGCCTGGTGAATTTCTACGCCGGCTGCACCACCATGGCGGAGCGTGCCAAGAAGGCCGAAACCATGGAAGGCGCTGACTTCATCGTTCTGAACTTTGAGTCCGCCGATCCCAACGGTGCCAACCGCTCTGTGGCTGATTGCGTCGCCGATGCCAAGGCTGTTGCCGAGGCTGTTTCCATGCCCATCGTTGTCATGGGCTGCAAGAACCTGGAGAAGGACGGCGAGCTGTTTGCCAAGATCTCCGAGGCTCTGCAGGGCAAGAACATCGTCTGCATGTCCGCCAAGCAGGAAAACTGCAAGACCGTCGGTGCTTCCGTCGTTCTGGCTTACGGCCAGAAGGTCGGCGCTGAGACCGCTGACGACATCAACCTGGCCAAGCAGCTGAATATCATGCTGAAGAAGGATGCCAACGTTCCCACTGACGCCATCGTCATGAACATTGGTACCGCTGCTGTTGGCTATGGCTTCGAGTATGTTGCTTCTACTCTGGACCGCATCCGTCTGGCCGCTCTGGCGCAGTCTGATGCTGACCTGCAGATGCCCATCATTGCTCCCGTGTCCACCGACACCTGGAGCGTGAAGGAATCCACCGCTTCCGAAGCTGATGAGCCCGCATGGGGCGATGTGGAAGAGCGCGCCATTGGCATGGAAGTTGCCACTGCCGCTGCGAACCTGACCGGCGGTGCTGACGCTGTTATCATGCGTCACCCTGTCGCAATCGCCACCGTTAAGAAGTTCATCAACGAGCTCGTCTAATTGGAAGGAGGATACATACAATGGCTTTGAAAGGTCTTGACATTTTTAAGCTGTCTCCTAAGAAGAACTGTAAGGAGTGCGGCAGCCCCACCTGTATGGCATTCTGCATGAAGGTGGCTCAGGGCGCTGTGGAAATCGACAAGTGCCCCTACTTCTCTGATGATGCAAAGGCAATGCTCAACGAGCAGACTGCACCTCCCATGAAGACCATCTCCGTGGGTGAGCATAAGCTGGGCGGCGAAACTGTCCTGTTCCGTCACGAGAAGACCCTGGTTAACAAGAACCTGTACGCTGTCAACGTCTGCACCTGCATGGATGCAGCTACCGTTGATGCTAAGCTTGCCGACCTGCAGAAGGTCGACTACGAGCGTATCGGTGAGAGAATGTACGTGGAGTTCGTTTTTGTCAGCAACTGCCAGAGCGATCCCGCTGTTTACGCTGATCTGGTCAAGAAGGCTGCCGCTACCGGCCGCAGCCTGGTGCTGGAGTGCTGGGATGTAGAGTGTGCCAAGGCTGCTCTGGAAGTTTGCGGCAAGGACGTGATCCTGGACGGTGCAACTGCTTCCAACTGGGAGGCTATGAATGAGCTGGCCACCGCCAAGGGCGTTGCCCTGGGCGTTTGGGCTGAGAACATCTCCGACCTGTACGACACCGTGAAGAATCTGGAAGCCAAGGGCAACAAGAACCTGGTTCTGGATGTCACCGGCAAGACCGCTAAGGAGACCCTGGCCAACGCTGTTCTGGTTCGCCGTACCGCTATCAAGGATGGCGACCGCAGCTTCGGTTACCCCTCTATCGTCAATGTTGCTAAGCTGGCCAAGGGTGATGCTCACCTGCAGACCGCTTACGCTGCTATGTTCACCGAGAAGTACGCCTCCATCATCGTTATGGAGAACATGACCTATGCTCAGGCTCTGCCTCTGTACGGTCTGCGTCAGAACATCTACACCGATCCTCAGAAGCCCATGAAGGTGGAAGCCAAGATCTACCCCCTGAACGGCGCTGACGAGAACAGCCCCTGCGCTCTG
>JAGAMN010000036.1 GCA_017624715.1 Oscillospiraceae bacterium | reverse complement strand
CGAAGACGATGAACCGGACGACTATTACACCCGTCAAATGCGCCGTGGCTACCAAGGAATGTAAAGAAAAATCAGACCGGCAAGCACATTGCCGGTCACCTTATTATTTTATGGAGGATAACGCCTATGAAAACAGCCCCACACCGGGGCAATGCACAACTAATCACAAACGTTCACCTGGAGCATGAAGCCCCAAAATTTTACAAAAAATTCATCCGATTCTCGCTGGACTTTTGGAAAACTGTCCTTTATTGTGAAAATGGAAGCCGGGAGGTGTTGGTATGAAAACCAGCGAAGCCGACACCTACTCCCCCGCCCATTACTTTGCTGCCCTGAAGCTAATCGAGCAGCTTTATAAGGATAGGCAGATCCCCGCATTTATGTACCGCAACATTCTAATCGAATACGCAGATGTGGTAGATCTGTCCAAATTTATAACTCCCACCGAAAAGGAGACATCCATATGATGCCATATGAAAGAGAGCATTTAAAACGACGGGTCGTGATCTATGCCCGTGTATCCACAGATCACGATGCCCAGCTTTCTGCGCTGGAGAACCAGATTGATTGGTACAAACCACTGCTGGATTTGCATCCGGAATGGACGCTGGTGGAGCAGTATATCGACGAAGGCATTACCGGCACCTCTGCAGAAAAGCGACCGGAATTTATGCGGATGATCGACGATGCCAAAAAGCACAAGTTTGATATGATCCTCACCCGTGAGGTTTCCCGTTTCGCCAGAAATACGGTGGATACCCTGCAGTATACCCGTATGCTGAAAGAGCATCGGGTTGAGGTATACTTCATCAACGACGGTATCAAGACCTTTGACGGTGATGGTGAACTTCGGCTCACCATTATGGCCACCCTGGCTCAGGACGAAAGCCGCAAGACTTCGATCCGTGTCAAGAGCGGTCAGCAGACCTCTATGAATAACGGTGTGATCTACGGCACAGGCAACATCCTTGGCTACGACCGTGTAGGCAAGGAAATGGTCATCAATCCAGAGCAGGCGCAGACCGTCCGGCTGATCTTCGATCTGTACCTGGGTGGCTGGGGTTTGATAAAGATCAAGGACGAGCTGGAGATACGAGGTATCAAAACCGCTATGGGTAAATCGCAATGGTATCCCACCGTTATTTCCCACGTGCTGAAAAACTCCTTCTACTGTGGCATCATCACCTATCACAAGGAATATGTCCCGGATTATCTGAAGCAAAAGAAAGTCAAAAACCACGGTGAGATTGAACTCACTCAAGTGCAGGGAACCCACGAGCCTATCGTCACCGTAGAAGAATATGAAAGGGTACAAAGAATCATGGAATCGAAAACCAGGAAAATGCCATACCTGAATCGGGGAAATCAGAAAGGCAAGAAACCTCGTACCACCATTTGGGGCAAACTGCTAATCTGCGAATGCGGGCGCACCTTTAATATGCGCCGGTGGGAGCGCACAGACCGCTACAACGGCAATGCTTACCAGTGCTACAGTTCCGTTGAGACCGGCTCTTATGAAAGCCGCAAAAGGAAAGGCCTGCCTCTGGCCGGCATCTGCCGCTCCCCCATGATCCCGGAATGGAGACTGCAGATGACGGCAAACCTGATCTTTCGAAAATATCTGTCCGATAAAGATAAGGTGCTGGCTTTGGCCAATTCCATTTTAGAGGCGCACATCGATGACACGGAAGAATCCAGCAACAACGATGCCTTGATCGAAGCAAAGAGGACGGAGCTGGCACACTTAAGCAAAAAGCTGGATAGCTATGTGGAAATGCGAGCAGAAGGTGATATCAGCAGAGAACTGTTCCGCAGCAAATGCGCCGAACTGGAACCCAGAATTCACCAGTTACAGGAGGAGATTGAAAAACTGACCGCTGTCAGCAAACCCAAGAAAGTGGTGGACTACAGAGAGAAACTGACCGTCCTGCAATATGCCTTGGAGCAATACACCCATCCCGACGAGGGTCAGGACGTGCCGGAATCGGTGATTGAAGCCTTCGTCGCCAAGATTGTTGTACACCAAGACAGCTTCGATTGGTATTTACGCTTCGATGGCGACCCGGAGGATCCGCTCCGCTGCAAAACCGAAGGGAAACGGAAAACTACCACAAAAATCGTGGTGGCAGGGGCAAATTCCCCTGCCATACATAGTAGCCCCACAGGCTGCCATCAAGGGCTAATTTCTAACAATAAAATGCCGACCTTCGGGTCGGCATTTTTGTTGCAATTTGAGATTGAGATAGCTATAATATAGAAAACGGAGGTGTAATAATGCAAAAAATTAAAGAAATATTCAATTTTGATAACATCGGGCAGAAAATAAAAAATTTTGTAAAGTGGTGTTGCTGGATAACGATTTTGTTGGTTTGGGTTGCCTGTCCTATTGCGTTCATTGTGCTATTGTCAGAGGGAGCTCCTCCTGAAGGATATTTAATAATAATTGTGGTCGCCGCTATAGTGCCAGTTGCTGTATGGATAAGTGCTTGGCCACTATATGCATTAGGAGAACTTGTACATCGTGCGTGTAATATTGATAGTAATACTTCGACTGGCGGCATAAAATCTTCTGTGCAATCACAAGCAGAACAGAAGAAAATCGACAAGCTGGAATCTCTGCGAGCAAAAGGTCTTATCACAGAAGCAGAGTTTATTGCTGCAATTACAGATGGGAGCAATGTAAATGATTGAGTATTTTACGGGAATACGAATCATGCTTGGTGGGGTGAATTTAGTGGTAATAGTTGAAATACTTGCATTGGTTATATTGGCAACCTTAATAATCCGAACATTGGTTAAGAAAAAGAAGAATAGACCACTTTCTATCGAAGATAAAATCACTATGCTAAACACCGCTTTGGCAGACGGAAAAATTACAGAGGAAGAATACAAAAAACAGAAGGCTGAATTACTTAAAAATCTGTGATTTCCCTCTTTTGCATATAGCACCACAGGCTGCTATCAAAGAATCTAAGTAATTAGATTTACAAAGCAAAACTATCTCCCTGCCGAGTGTTCGGCAGGGAGATTTTCTATCTATTGCAAAGAAATTTGGTTTTTGCTATAATAATTTAAAGGGGTGATTTTATGAATAAGGTATTTGAAAAGCACGAAACCTTGTTTTGTATGCTGCTTATCATTATATACATAGTAGTTAATTCCGTCTGTGTTCAGAATTATGGATCTACGAGCAGTGTCAGTTTTATTGTTAACACAATATTATCTGTATGTTTAGTCGGAATTGTGTTGTCGCTCAAAAAGTCCGCCTATTATGGATTTACAAAAGTCCGAAATCCGAAAAAGTATTTATACTTTATTCCCTTGGCTGTGATTATATCAGTTAATCTGTGGAGCGGTTTCAACATAAACCATTCAGCAAGCGAGATCATATTCCATATTCTAACTATGATAAATATTGGATTTATTGAAGAACTGATTTTCAGAGGCTTTTTATTCAGAATGATGGCAAAGAATGATGTTAAAAGTGCCATAATTGTAAGCGCCTTGACTTTTGGAATAGGTCATATAGTGAATCTGTTCAACGGAGCAGCGTTGATTCCCACCCTGATGCAAATTTGCTACGCTACCGCAATAGGTTATTTGTTTGTTATTATATTTCACAAAAGCAAATCACTTGTTCCCTGTATTATAACGCATTGTTTGGTAAATTCACTTTCTGTTTTTAACGTTGAAAACAACTTGTCCTTATACATAGCGCCTGTGTTTTTGACAACTATTCCTCTTGTTTATGCGATTTATATAAATAAAAAGATTATAGAATAATCGGAAATGAAGAAAGATAATTGCTCGCAGGATTGGATATTCTTCTAATTTCCCCCTTTTGCGTACCGCACCACAGGCTGCCATCAAGGGCTAATATTTCCCAATAACGAATCCCCGCCGAGCTATCGGTGGGGATTTTTTGTAGGAACCGGCCTCCCGGACGGTCCGGAAATGTTGCGAAAAGGACCGTCGAGGAGGCCGGTCCCTACAAGGACATTATCTTCATAAACAACTCTTTACAGCAAGCAACTATTAATGTATTATATAAGTAGATACATCAAATTAGGAGGTACAACTATAAAACAGCTTTTTGCCACCATGCTGGCCGCGATATTGTTGCTCTCATGTGCCACCGGTTGCCGTCCTGACCCAGGAATTGCACTGCCGGGAGCTACCACTCCTACCATTGTAACCGACCCCACAATCGACACGCCTCCCACCACCCTGCCTCAGGAGACCTTCGGTCCGCAACCGGGCGGCGGTATATTCAATCTGGACAACGTTGTCCGCATCACCTTCTACCTCTACTACGGTCAAGGCACCGGCAGCGACGTTCCCGCCGAGCATATGCAGGAGATTATCGACTGGCTGGCCACTTTCACCATGGGCGGTGCAGCCCCCGAAATTCTGCCTCCCGGCACCAATACGGTGTACGTGGAAATCGAGTATGGCTACGGTGCCGTCTTCAGAACCGGTATGGACACCGTTGACTTCGCCGGTACGATCTACTACATTAACGGAAGCGAAGCACCTGCCTGCTATCAGGAGATTATCAATGGTGCCAGCCTACCCTAATAAATGCAACAAAATCGCCGCTCAGCCGAGCGGCGATTTTTATGCTTTTCAATTACAGAGCCTCGATAAATTCCTTCAGCCGCTGAGCAAGAACAGCATGACCCGCATCATTGAAGTGCAGGCCGTCCACGGTGTAGGTTTCGAAGCATTTTTCCTCGTGGGGGTCAAGGCCCAAAGTATGATATAGATCCAGCACCGAAATATCAAATTTCTTCGC
Source organism: Oscillospiraceae bacterium (assembly GCA_017624715.1). GTDB lineage: Bacteria > Bacillota > Clostridia > Oscillospirales > Oscillospiraceae > Faecousia. Next base: position 36,316 of record JAGAMN010000036.1, on the reverse strand, counting down.
CGTTTCCACGATCACATCCACATAGTCCAGCAGCACTTTGCCAACTGCCATTTTCCGGGGATGTACGGAGGGCTGCAGATCGTCCACCTCATGGCGCAGGAACATCCGGGCAGGGGTCATGAAGATCACAGGCTTATCCCCATAGGTTTCCCGAAGGAAATTCATCAGAAAATACACCGCTCCGCAGAAGGTTGCGGGGGTGGTATCACCTATCTCGCCAAAGGGAGCATCGCCGTGGATATAGTCATTAACGCCGCCGTAAACCACCACCATATCGGCGGTGGTATCCATATTGTAAACACGGCCGCAGAAGCAAAGATCGAACCGGGGCTTTTCGCTGGCATGGATCTGGTGGGCCAGGCGAGTGCCGCTGATGCCGTAGTTGTTGACCGCAGACAGCTGACACAGCTCTTTCAGACGGTTATCGTAACGGCAATTTGCGATATCAGTAACGCCCACACCTTCGGTGATACTGTCGCCCAGAAAATTGACTTTAAATCCTTTAATATTCATTCGAAGGCCTCCTTTTTTAATATGCACACCATATCACAAATATCAAATAATATCAAGCAATTATCAAAAAATAATCTTTTTCTTATCAGTGGGCCCACCCTTTTTACAAGAAATTCCCCTCGGATTGCTCCGAGGGGTGTTTATCGTTACATCATATCATGCAGCATCACGCAGCATTCCAGCAGCTGGCGCTGCCGGGCGATCTCTGCCTGCAGGACGTAGTGCATCTTCTTCCGGTCCACATAGTCGTAGCTATGCTTCACCTTCTCATCGTGGCGCTCATGCATACTGTTGGCAAAGTCCTCATCATACTTAAGAACCGATACATTACCGTAGTCGTATGAAGTGTATGCAGCCCATTCGGCAAATTTGTATGCCCGTTCATCTTTCTCTTTGAGATAGTTTTCGAAGAAGCGCAGGTCCCGTGTGTCGGACTTGGCTTGGCTGATTGTGCAGCCATACTGGGGATTCTGCTTCTTCACCAGCGCCTCCACTTCCTCCAGGGCCTCACTCCGGGCCTGGGGATTCCATTTACTGATGGTCATGTAAGCAGAACGGGCCTTTTCAACTTTGTTGCCCATGTATTCTTTGCCAAAGGCCGCCACCTGCTCCTTTGTCCGCGCATAATGCAGGGGCACCAGCTTTTCACAGCGCCGGACATAGTCCCTTCTGTCCTGGAATTCCAGTTCCCACTCTTCCAGGATCTTGTAGGGCAGGATTAGAAATTTGACGGTCCACCAGATCACAAATCCCAAGCTGCAAAAAATGATGCTGTACAGCTTGGTGATGCACAGACCGTGATCTGCACCCTCTTTCATGCCTTCCCACAGGCCCTTGGGGATGTAAAACAGGAAATCCATGGGGGTCAGCCAGAACGGAATGCCCCAATGCAAAGCGATGAATACGGCGGTGGCGATCATGCCCGGCAGCAGGCTTTGCACTCCCACGGTTGCAATCCAAGCCACCAGTAGCGGAATCAGCAACCACAGGGTACGCCGGGACAAAGCAGCCGCTTTCATGCGCAGGGCGGCATTGGCTTTGCCGTGGAGCACAGACCAATAGCCCTCCGGATCATCGCCATCCAGCCGATACGGAACATAATCTTTGTCGCCCTTCAGAATATGGTAAGCATCGCACACATCCGCAAAGCGTATGAAGGCATACTGAGCCTTATCCCTGCCGTTAGGGCCTTTTTCCATATCCTCCACCGGGTAAATGTAGCTGTTGTCTCTCATTTGCTCCAGCATCTGCTCTTTGATGTAGGCTTCGTCGTGCTTGCTGAAAAGTTCATGCATAGGCGGATAGTAGGCATCCCGCTGGCCGATGTAGGCCCTTTCCAGATCCTCCTGGGTGTACCGCTCCGGCAGGCACAGCACCTTTCTTGCTTCATCCTTTGTCATAGTTACACTCCTGTGCTTATTTTTCTGTCATCAGTATACCACCTGCGTCGACAGAAAGCAACAGACTTTCCATGGGTCGGTTCTGTATTATATATTCGCTGTATATGCCTTGTCTTACTTATGCAGTGTCGGATCCTCCGTGCGCCCCAATAAATAGTCTACAGATACATTAAAGTAATCCGCTATTTTAATCAGTTCCGCTATGCCGGGTTCCCGATCCCCGGTCTCATACCGGCTGATGGTATTCTGTGTAGTATTCAATTCCATCGCCAATTTGACCTGCGAGATTCCCCGCTTTCTTCTGATTTCCTTAAGGCGCACAAAAATCACCTCTTTTCTCTTGACATTATTATTCCATAATGCTATTCTATGGATATCCCAATTTGGTATACTTTAGAAAAAGTAGGAGATTTACCGCGCTTTTTCTCGCATATATTCCGATCTGTGGCGCACTCTCCGACTTTTTGCTAAGCAAAGAGCGGTCGGGTGCGGCTTTTTTTGTCTGATGCTAAAACCTTGCGGGTTTTTATTTTTTTACCGTATCGTATGATTTATTTTGTCACCTTTTAACAATAACATCTTTTTGTTGATATGTATTTTGTTGATTGTGTATAGTTTTTATGCTCGTTTTACCAATTATTACCATTTTATATTTCTTTTAATCAGCTTTAAAAGGAGTTTGAACTTTAGATATGCTAAAAACCATTCGTAATGTGATCACCGGCATTCTGGTGGGTCTGGTTGTCTTGCTGGCCGTTCTGCTGGTGGGCGTGAGGCTGGTGGGTCTGCAGCCCTATGTGGTGCTGTCCGGTAGTATGGAGCCCACTTACCATGTAGGATCGCTGGTGTATGTTCAAAAAGTGGACTACCGGGAATTGAAGGTCGGCGATCCCATTACCTACATGCTGGACCAGGATACTGTGGTCACGCACCGGATCATTGAAGTTCTGGTGGATGAGGAAGACCCCAATACCCTGCGCTACTTCACCCAGGGCGATGCCAACGACATCCCTGACGGCACCTCCGTCCATTACAAGAACATCATCGGCAAACCGGTATTTTCCATTCCCTACCTGGGCTTTGTATCCAACTACATCCAGCAGCCCCCGGGACTGTATGTAGCGCTGGCATCCGGTGCAGTTTTGATCCTGTTGGTATTTCTGCCGGACATTTTCTCCGAGGACGAGAAGAAAAAGGAGCAGAAAGAAGAATCTGCAGAATCCTAAGAAAAAACACGCCACCGCATGCTTATATATACAAACAATAAAATTAACATAATGAAAGGAAGACCCAAATGAAAACTGCAAAGAAAGTCCTGCTGCTGGCCCTGTGTGCCATTTTGCTGGTAGGCGCCACCATCGCAGGTACCGTTGCGTACCTGACCTCCCAGAAGACCGTTACCAACACCTTCACCGTCGGTAAGGTCGAAATCGCCCTGACCGAAGATCTGATCAATGTCGAGACCGGTAAAAAGCTCACCGGCAACCAAGCCGGTACTACTGACAACCTACAGAACATTGAGCTGGTTCCCGGTCGTACCATCGAAAAGAACCCCAAGATCACCGTCAGCTCTGACAGCGAAGAGTGCTATCTGTTCGTTAAGATTGAGAACAATCTGCTGACCGCCGGCAAGATCAATGGTCTGACTGGTTGGGTTGCCGTCGAAGGCGATGCCAACGTGAATGGTGTCAGCATCTACCGCTACAACACCACTGTCAGCGCAGGTGATGAGGTCGACGTGTTCACCTCCTTCAAGTGCAACGAGACCATCACCGAGTACGAGGCTTCTCTCGATGGCGCTACCATCGTGATCACCGCTTATGCCATCCAGGCTGAGGGTCTGGACTCCGACACCGCTTTTGACGCTCTGTTCCCCACCAGCAACCCCTAATATCTTGCTCCAAAGGAGGAAAACAACATGAAAGCAAATAAAAGTGTCAGCCTGAAGGTCGTGGTTGTTCTGCTGGCCGTTGTCCTGCTGATCGGCTGCGCTGCCGGCGGCACCATCGCCTGGTTGATGACCGACACCAACCCCGTAACCAACACCTTCAGTGCCAGCAACATCAAGATTTCCCTGACCGAGACTCCGCTGACCGGTGGAACCGCCACTGCCAACACATACAAGCTGATCCCCGGCAAAACTTATGCCAAGGACCCCGTCCTCACCGTTGAGAGCACTACCGACGTGGACTGCTGGCTGTTCTTCAAGGTCGAAGAAAACAACCCCGGCGATTATCTGGACTACACTCTGAACCTGGACGGTTGGCAACCTCTTGCCGGTGTTGCCGGTGTATACTACCGTGAGGTCAAAGTTTCTGACACCGCCAAGTCCTTCTACCTGCTGGAAGGCAAGACAGGCTTTGCAAACGGCTATGTTACTGTCAGCGATGCCCTGACCCTGGATAAGATGACCGAAGCTTCCACCGCAAGCCTTAAGTTCACCGGCTACGCCATCCAGAAGGAAGGCTTCACCGATCCCGCTCTGGCCTGGGACGAAATTAGTTAACTAATTTAAATTTTAATATATGAAAGGACACACAACTATGAAAAAGAAGATTTTCGCTCTGGTTCTGTGCGTGGCTATGCTGGCCATCGCCATTGTTGGCGGCACCATGGCTTACTTCACCGACACCGACGCTCAGACCAACACCTTCACCGCAGGTAAGGTAGACATCTCTCTGGATGAAGCTATCGTCGCAAAGGACGCAGCCGGCAACCTGGTTGCTACCGGCAGCCGTACCGACGAGACCCAGACCCTGCAGAGCTACCACCTGTTCCCCGCCATGACCGTGACCAAGGATCCCACCATCACCGTGGCTGCCGACTCTGAGGATGCATACATCGCAGCCATCGTCACCGTGACCGGTGATATCTACGACCTGATTGGCGTGCCCGGCTACGACAATATCGACATCACCAAGCTGGCAAGCGGCGGTCTGATGGCCAAGGCTTCCACCCAGGTTCAGGGCTGGAACGGTCTGTCCATGGTTTATGAGACCGAGGACTGCGTCATTTACCAGGATGCCGACAAGGCTAACAACACCTGGACTCTGTACATCTTCATGAAGGCTGCCCAGGCTGCCAACGCAAAGGTCGTCCTGTTCGACACCCTGACTATCCCCGCTGCATGGGACAATGCTGAGATGGCTAAGATCAACGGTATGAACATCACCGTTACCGCTTATGCCACCCAGACCAACGGCTTCGCTGACTGCTACAGCGCAATTACCGCCGCTTTCGACTCTGCTTTCGCGGCCGTTAAGTAATTTTCCACAATAACCCTGCGCCCAAATGGGCGCAGGGTATACAAGGATATCCGACCTTTTCCGGATATGGTTGTATGCCCTGCGCAAACTGACATGTTACGACCTGTTTTACGGTTTTTATCCCAACCAGAGAGGACGAAGCCTATGAAAAAGAAAATTTTATATGTGGCAGCGCTTTTGATCTGCCTGTCTATTATCACCGGAGGTACGCTGGCCTACTTTACCGCAGAGGACACCGCCCGGAATGTGATCACCACCGGCGGCGTGGCCGTATCTGTGGTACAGCAGCAGCTGGTGGACGGTGCTCTGCAGCCCTGTCCCGACCAGCCCATACCGGTGATGCCGGACACCACCGTCAGCCGTGTTGTGTCTATTCAGAGCACCAAGCAATCTGCCTGGGTGCGCCTGCAGTACGAGATCACGGTGTACGATGCCTCCGGCGAGCAAAAAGCTCTGACCGCCGAGGAATTGGCCCAGATCATTCTCATCACCCCGGACGACACCAACTGGACGCTGGTAGACGGCTGGTGGTACTACAATAACGCCATCGGCTTCGGCGAGATTGCCGAGCCCCTGTTTGACAGCATTGCCTTCTCCGGTCCCAATATGGGCAACGATTACCAAGGATGTTCTATGGTTCTGCAGATCACCGCCCAGGCGGTACAGCAGGCCAACAACGGCACCACTGTGCTGGAGGCTGCCGGCTGGCCCGAAGCCTAAGAAAGGAGACGCAACGATATGAAAAAAAGAATACTGTCGCTGCTGTTGGCTTTTCTGATGGCATTCAGCTCCGTATCCACATCGGTCTTTGCAGTAGATACGGCAACGGAACCCTCCGTCATTGGCCGAACAGCCAAATTCACCACCCAATTCCCCTACCTGTGGAGCGACCCCACCAATTCTGCCTCCCAGGTCATCGTCAACGGCAGTCTTCTGCCGGAAAAGGTGAAGATCGTGGGTGTGCATGTTTACAGCAGCTCCTTAACCCTGTACGAGATTGAAGCGGCTGAGGGCTATACCTGGCCGGAAGAATACAAAGCTTACCGCTATGTGGACAGCACCAAGCTGGAGCTGCTGGAAGAAGTGATTCCCGGCCCCAATGTTTCCATCGTGGACAAAAACGGCACTCCCATCCCGGAAGAGGGTCTTTTCCTGCCCGAGGGTGAGAAAATCACCGTTTCCGCTCAGCTGAGCGCCCGCGCCGCCGCCACCTACCAGTGGCAGATCTGCTATAACAACGCAAGCCTGCAATGGGCCGACCTCTACGGTGCCACCGCTTCCGACCTGCCCATTTCCGGCGCCATGCTGCGCAATGTAGTGGACTACTATGGCAAAACCTACGTCCGCTGCGTGGTTACCACCGGCGACGAAAAGGTCATCAGCGACCCCGTCCCCGTGACCATGACCGCTGCACCGGTATCTTACCGACTGCCCTCCAACCGGGCAGAGGCGACCGCTCGCTATGAGGAAGTCAGCCCCGTGGACTCCACCGTCCAGTATGCCATCACGGTTCTGTTTAAGTACGCAGACACCGAGCAGGTATGGACCTCCTACCTGGCAGCCGGCAGCGACTACATTCTGGACATTCCCTGCCCGGAGATCCCCGGCTACATTCCCAAGAACGGCCAGACCCGGGTCACCCAGAACATCACCAATATTCAGTCCAATGTCACCATCATCGTGGAGTATGAACCCGACGAGGTGGACTTCGTTGTAGAGCACTACTGGCAGTATGTTGACCGGGATGAATACGAGCTCCACGAGACCCAAACCGTTTCCGGTCTGAAAACCGGCGACTATGTGGGCTCCAATCTGCACAAGACCTACACCGGCTTCGACCACCTGAACTATGACTCCCAGATCACCGTGGCAGCCGATGGTTCCACCGTGGTGAAGATCTACTACGACCGGGAATACTTCATGGTTTCCGTAAACTTAAACGGCGGCTACGGCACCGAGCCTGTGTGTGCCCGTTACGGCGCGCCCATCGTGGTTCCCGATCCACAGCGCACCGGCTATACCTTTGCCGGCTGGCTGTACGACCAGACCGGTGTGATTCATGATGACCTGCCTGCCACCGTTCCCGCCTATAATACCAGTTATACCGCCCAGTGGGCCACGGCCAATACCTACTTTACGGTGGCCTTCTGGTACGAAAACCCCAATGATCCCGACTACACCTTCGTTGGCAGCGTCCGCAAGGAAGGCTTGACCGGCAACCCGGTCAATGGCTACAACTACCGTAACGAAGCCTTTACCGGACGCGACGATGATCACTTTACCTACAAGACCGCAGACACAAATGTGGCAATCCAGGCCGACGGCTCCACCGTGGTCAATGTGTACTTCAGCAGAAATACTTATACGCTGAAATATTGGGAGTTTGTTTGTCCGCATAAGCATGGCTCCAGCTGTTATACGTCTGTCACCACTTGCGGAAAAGTTCAGCATACACACTCTCATGACGAATGTTGCTCCGTAAGTGGCTGGCATCTTTGGCACGGCTATGCTTCTTGTCCCTACAAAGAGAAAAATGGCGGTCCCAACGGATCCAGTGGCGAGCATACCCATAGCAGTTCCTGTTATTCCTCTGTCCTTTCCTGCGACCACGCAACACAAAAGGACTATTTGAAATGTGCCTGTGCAGAAAGTCAAAATGCGCATATTAAGAACAATCCTGATAACTGGGTTCTGGCAAAGGATCCGAACGGCAATGATGCCAGCTATACCTTTAAGTATGAGCAAGAGGTTGGCTATATCCATCAGCAAATGCAAACTGCTGCCGGTTATCGATGGATTCCCGGCGATTGTGACGGTTTTCCCGGCAGATCTGACTTTGCCAATGGCGGCGCGCTTGGTACCTTTACCTCTATGCCCGGCGGTGATACGGAGTTTTACCGTGGCCCGCTTCTGAATCTGCTTTTCCAGATGACCTATTGGCTGGAAACCACAGATGGCACCGGCACATACAAACACGGCAAATACTTTGTCCAAGGCGCAACCTTTGTTACCAAGATGAGTTATGTCGGCTATGGCGGTGACTATGTTGGCGGTTTGCCGCAGGGTTACGAGCTGTTTAAGGCTACCTACGGTGACAGCTTTGGCGCTGATACTTATGAACTGACTTCGGGTGGCAAAAATGATAGCTGCATCTATAACAACTTCTATTACGTCCGTAAAACATTCAACTTAACGTACTTTAATGGTAGTGAAATTGCCACGACCAAAACAATGAAGTACAACGAAGTCTTGACCAGCAGCTATAACCTAACGGATTTGGACATGGTTTCCCCCTACGGTGCAGGCTACGCCTTCGGCGGCTGGTACTTAGACCCCGCTTGCACCGTTCCCGTTTCCTGGGGCAGTACCCGTATGCCCGATGGCGGTCTGGCAGTCTACGCCAAGTGGGTCCCCGTGCTGCACAAGGTCACTACTTACCTGACCAAGGGCGGCGATAAGCTGAACAGCTACGATATCTACCACGACACCACCTACTCCGGCAATGTTGCCGACCCCATCCGTGCCGGCTTCAACTTCGTCGGCTGGTTCTATGAGCAGGACGGTGAGGAAAAGGCCTACGACTTCTCCATGCCCGTTTACAAGGATATGGAGCTGTACGCAAAATGGACCAGTGACACCTTTGTCACCGGTAATATCTACTACAAAGACACCCAGGGCAACACCCTGGCTGATCCCACCCCCATCCGTGGCTCTGTGGGTGACACCAAAACCTACAACGCCAAGGTAGGCGATGCTCTGAATCTGGCGCCTTCCGATGTGACCTATTTCCCCAACGTCACCAGCCACAGCATTACCTTCACCGCACAAAATACTGCGCAAAACAATTACACCTTCGTTTACACCGCGAAAGAAAAGGTCAAATACGAGGTGCATTTCATCGATACGGAAACCGGCGCAGAGGTTGCTCCCACCGTTACCGGTGAGAGCAGAAGCGCAACGCTGGTCTTTGACCTGCAGGAAAAGGGTATCAATGTGAAGAAGTACACCGTCGATGCCATGCGCAAGACCTTTGCGCTGTCTGCCGACGACAGTCTGAATAAGTTCTACTTCTATTTCACCAAGGACGAAGAAAACGCCACCGTTCAAGTGGAGCACTACATTCAGAATACCTCCGGCACCAGCTACACCCTGTATTTCACCGAACCCACCACCAAGGCAAAGATCGGCACAGTGGTCACCGCCAATGCCTTGAGCATTACCGGCTTTACTTACGATCCTAGCATCACAGGTACCGTCAACGGCGTGACCCTGCCCGATACCGGTATCGTGCTGAAGCTTTACTACACCCGCAATTCCTACCCCTACCAGTTCCGGTTCGTCTACCGTGACGGCAGCGGAAAAGAAGTGGAGTTTGCCAACTCCCGGATCAGCGGTACCGCCAAGTACGGTGTCACCATCAACCAAGTGGCAAAATCCTTTGCTGGTTACCGGCTGACCTCCGCCGGCAGTATGTCCATCACCGTTGCAGCGGAAGACCCGGCCTCCAGCGCCAACATCCGCACCTTCTACTACGAAGAAAATCAGGTGACCATCCGTTACCAGGTTGGTGCAGGCGGTGGTGGTACGGTCAGCTCCGGCAGTGAAAGCGTCAAGGCGATCAGCGGCCAGGCCAAGGGTTCTACCGCCACTGCCAACACCTACTATGTGTTCAAGGGCTGGTACTCCAACTTTGCCTGCGATGATGCCCATCTGGTTTCCACCAGCGCCACCTTCGTTCCTGCCAAGGACGGTGTCTACACCGCCACCACATACTACGCAAAGTTCGAAGAGGTCAAGGTGAACATCCACTACGGTGTGATTATGCCCGACAACGCAAAGGGCACAGCCACACTGAGCAAGACTTCTGAAAGCGTTTCCATCCTTACCGGCAGAGCCACCGGCAGCAGTATTCTGACCATTCCCGCAGGCTATGCGTTTGAAGGCTGGTACGATGCAAACGGCAACAAGCTGAGCAGCTCCGCCAACTGGATACCCACAATGCCCGGCGAAAGATGGGTGGATGGCACCACCTACTACGCAAAGTTCGTAGAAAATGAAGCCACCATCACTCTGAATGTCAACATCGTTGGCGGCGGTACCGTCCAGCTGGGCGAAAACGGCACACCTTTGGCATTGATTACCCAGTCCCTCAAGGTCTGGAGCGGCGCTTTCGAAAATGTCATTGCCACCGCTGCCGAAGGCTTCCATTTCGTGGGTTGGTACAAAGATGGCGTTCTGGTTTCCACTAACCCGGTGCTGCAGTTGACCAAGACCGAGGCGGAAATGTGGACTTCCGGCACCTACACCGCGCAGTTTGAGCGCAACGATGCCGACCTGACCATCTATGCCAGCGGTGCCGATGCCAACCAAACCTATCTATTCGTTATCGCGGGAGATAATGGCGTTACCCTGAACGTTGCCATCCACGGCAACAAGCACGTCACCGTCCGCGACCTGCCCGCCGGTGTATACACCGTCACCGAGCAGAACGACTGGAGCTGGCGGCAGGATGCTGTCTCAAGTCAGTCTGCCAACCTCAACAACGGCGACCAGACCCTGACCTTTACTTTCGGTGAGGTTGAAAACGAAAAATGGCTCAGCGGTTCTGACTACTTACTTTTCCTGAAGGAGGTAACGAAGGATGCGTAAATCCCTCAATAAGCGCCTGAAGATCTGGGCGATCGCACTGAGTGTCATCCTGGTTCTCTCCCTTACCGTGGGCGGCACCCTTGCCTACATGATGACTCGCACCGACCCTGTGAATAATCAGTTTGAAGACGCCTATGTTACCTGCCGTGTCAACCGGGATGGGGACATATTCGATGTGACCAACACCGGCAACATCAATGCCTTCATCCGGGCTACCATCGTCATCAACTGGATGGACGGAAATGGCAATGTCCGGGGTATTGCGCCCACCGGCGCAGATGTTACGCTGAGCGTGAACGAAACCGATTGGACAGTTATGGATGACGGCTATTTGTACTACACCCGTCCCGTTGCTCCCGATCAGAACACCAATGACCTGATTACTGCCATCACCCTGAATGTTGCGCCCCCTGACGGCTATCGCCTCAGCGTGGAAGTGGTGGCAGAGGCCATTCAGGCCGAGGGTGTCACCAGTGACAGCGGTCTGCAGGCTATTTTGGATGCCTGGGGCAACAACTAAGGAGGTGCGGTTATGAAACGTGTGTTTTCTCTACTGCTGATTGCAGTGCTGATCCTAACCTTCAGCGCCACCGCCTTTGCCGCCGGCTCCGTCACCTATGACGGCACCGCGCGAAAATTCATTTTTGCCCCTGGCGACGACGAGAACCCCACCGACCTGTTTACAAATTTTCGCAACGTGATGCCCGGAGATTCCCTCACAGAGCAGATCGTGATCGACAACAATCTTGCTCACAATGTGAAGATTAAGCTCTATATGCGCTCTGAGGGTGCTCAGGAGGGCTCTGAGGCTCTGCTGAGCCAGATGACGTTGACCGTCAAACAGGACGGTGACTCCATTCTCTTCGCCGCGCCTGCCAACGAGACTGCCCAACTGACCGATTGGGTCTACCTGGGCACGGTATATTCCGGTGGCAAGATCACTCTGGATATCACTTTAGATGTACCCCTCACCATGGGCAACGAATTCCAGGATCAAATTGGTTACATCGACTGGAGCTTCAAGGTTGAAGAACTCCCCGTAGAACCCGACGATCCCAGGCCTCCCCAGACCGGCACCGACATGGATCCTGTTTTTGTTACCGGCCTGATGGTGGGCAGCTTTGCAGCCTTGTTTATTCTGCTGGTGTTCTTCAGGCGCAAGTCCGAGGATCAAGCAGCATAAAAATCCCACACCCCCCTCCAACGGCACACCCCCTCGGATATTTCCGAGGGGGTGTGCTATTGATTGTACATAGTGTCTTTCCTTGCGTGTAAACGCGGAAGGAACGCGGTTTGGGTCTGGGATTATCGGCAATCGTCTACATTGTGAACACATCTGTCCGCCGCCAACATTATTAAGGTTTAATTAAGATAACACTTTATGCGGCGGTCAACCCTTGACACCCTCGACAGATTGTGCTAATTTACGATTAGAAAGTCCCATCGGTCACGGAAAAACGAGGGGCTACAAAAAAGAAAAGGGGTAAATTTACAATGAAAAAACTGATTTGTGTTCTGTTGATCGTGGTCGCTATGACTTCTCTGCTGGCTGGCTGCATCGGCGCCTTCAAGTGCGACGGCTGTGGCGAAGACAAGTTCGGCATCATGCATAAGGAAGAGGTTATGGGCGAAGAGTTCACCTTCTGCGACGATTGCCATAAGGAACTGGAAGAGCTGAAGGACATGCTGGGCTAATCCCTAATACATAAACCGGCGTTCGGATTCCGAACGCCGGTCTTTTGTTTGTTATACGCCCAAAATTGCCTTAGCCAGCACAAAATACACCAGCAAAGAAAGGGCATCCACGATGGTGGATATAAAAGGGCTTGCCATTACTGCCGGGTCAACATGGATCGCTTTTGCACCGATGGGCAGCAGGCATCCAACTACCTTTGCTGCTACAACCGTAACCAGCAGCGCAAGACACACCACCAAATCCACCATCAAGGTGATCTGATCGTTACCCATGAGCATTTTGTCCACCAGCCAAATTTTGACGAAACACACCACCGCCAAGGCCACGCCGCACAGCAGTGCCGTGCGCAGCTCTTTCCACAGCACGCGCCACACATCGGAAAAGCCCAATTCATCCAGGCTCAGCGCGCGAATCACGGTAACGGAAGACTGAGAACCGGAGTTTCCGCCGGTGCCCATGAGCATAGGAATAAAAGCAGTCAGCGCCACCTGGGCCGCCAACGCACCTTCAAAGGCTGTGATAATAAGACCGGTAAAGGTTGCCGACACCATCAGCAGCATCAGCCAGGGAATTCGATTCTTAAACAGGTCAAAAGCACTGCTCTTCAGATAGGATTTTTCCGATGGGGTCATACCGCCCATCAGCTCCATATCCTCGGTGGTTTCCGCTTCCAGCACGTCCATAGCATCGTCAAAGGTGACGATGCCCACCATCCGGTTTTCCTTATCCACCACCGGAAGCGCCAGGAAATTGTAGTGGCTGAGCATTCTTGCCACCTCTTCCTGGTCCGTATGGGTGGATACAGAGATCAGGTTGGTTAACATAATATCTTCGATCTTAGTTTCATCATTCTGGACCAGCAGCAGATCCTTTACGGTCACAATACCCACCAGCACCCGATCCTTGGTCACATAGCAGGTATAGATGGTTTCCTTGTCCACGCCCTGCCGGCGGATTCGCAGGATAGCTTCCTCCACAGTCATTTCCGGCCGCAGGGATACATATTCGGTGGTCATCCAACTGCCGGCGGAATTCTCGGGATAGCGCAGGATCTGATTGATAGACCGGCGCATTTCCGGGTCTGCCTGCTTCAAGATCCGCTTGACCACGTTGGCAGGCATTTCCTCCACCAGGTCAGCTGCGTCATCCACATACAGCTCATCCACGATCTCTTTCAACTCATTATCCGAAAAGCTGCGGATCAGCAGCTCCTGGGCATCGGGCTCCATTTCTACAAAGGTTTCCGCCGCCTGTTCCTTCGGCAATAACCGGAACAGTAACGGAATACTTTCCGGTTGTATCTGGTCCAGCAGCTGGGCAATGTCGTTGGGATTCATTACCAGCAAAATATCCCGCAGGGCGGTGTATTTTTTCTCCTCCAGCATTTTCTGGAGTGCTTTTTCAACGATTTCAAACCGTTCCATTTTGTGTACTTCCTCCCTTTTTGGGGTTGATTCAGAGGGCAAATACACCGGGTAAGTTTACGGGCGCCCCATGGCCCGCAGGCTACTTCGTCCGGGTATACTGCCGCTTGTGCCGGATTCCATGGTTACGCCTCCTTTTGTAATGATTATATTTATTGTACTTCTATGCGCCAATAATGTCAACCAAACCCCAAAAATTGTCGATATGTCCATGACTCATTGCTACTGATAGAAATTTATTGTGGAAAATGCTAGAAAGTTACCCAAGATTTTAGCCATTTTTCCCCTTTCCTAATCGTTAAAAATGTGTTATGTTATATATGGAATTATATAAGTCGTAGAATGTAAAAATCTAATAACATAAGGAGCTGTCAACATGTATTTCCAGAAAAAACGCTGCATTGCCATGCTGCTGGCCGGTGGCCAGGGCAGCCGTCTGAAGGTGCTCACCGAGAACACCGCAAAACCCGCTGTTCCCTTCGGCGGCAAATACCGGATTATCGACTTTCCCTTGAGTAACTGCGTCAACTCCGGCATTGATACCGTGGGTATTCTGACCCAGTACCAGCCTCTGGAGCTGAATGAATACATCGGCAACGGCCAGCCCTGGGGTCTGAACAAAACCCACAGCTGCGCCCAGGTTCTGCCTCCCTACGAGCGTCACGATAAGAAGAGCGGCTGGTATAAGGGTACTGCCAACGCCATCTATCAGAACATCGACTTCATCGAACGCTTTGACCCGGAATATGTTGTGGTTTTGGGCGGTGACCACATCTACAAGATGGACTACTCCGCAATGGTGGATTATCATGTCAAGAACGGCGCATCCTGCACCATCGCTGTGCGTAACGTTTCTTTGGAAGAAGCCAGTCGTTTTGGTATCATGAACACCAACCCCGACAACTCCGTCTACGAATTCGAAGAGAAGCCCGCGCAGCCCAAGTCCACCAAGGCTTCCATGGGTATTTATGTGTTCGATTGGAAGGTCCTCCGGGAGTTCCTGATTGCCGACGAGGAAGACCCCAACTCCTCCAACGATTTCGGCAAAAACATCATCCCCAACCTGCTGAACGCAGGCCACAAGCTGATGGCTTACGAGTTCGACGGCTATTGGATGGACGTGGGTACTATCCAATCCCTGTGGGAAGCCAACATGGATGTGCTGGGTAAGGATCCCGTCTTCGACCTCCGGGGCGGCAAAAATGCCACCATCTACGCCCGTAACAACGCCCTGCCCTCTTCCTACATTGACAAGGATGCCAAGGTGGTCAACTGCTTTATCGCCGAAGGCAGCGAGGTTTACGGTACTGTCCGCCACAGCATCATCTCCATCGGCTGCACCATCGGCGAAAACGCCATTGTTGAGGACAGCGTAGTCATGCCCGGTGTGGTCATCGAGCCCGGTGCCATCGTCCGTCACGCCATTCTGGGCGAAAACAGCCGGGTAGGCTGCAACGCCATCGTGGGCGGTGCTTTCAAGCCCAAGGATAAGAAGAAGATCAGCGTCACCTCCAAGGGTGCCGTTGTGGAAGCCAACACCGTGCTGCTGCCCGGTGACATGCTGTAAGGAGGGTATGCGCCATGAAAGTAATGGGTATTATCTTTGCAAATGACGGCTCTCTGGAGGGCCTGACCACACACCGCACCACCGCCAGTGTTCCCTTTGGCGGCCGCTACCGCCAGGTGGACTTTGCTTTAAGCAATCTGACCGCCGCCGGTGTTCGCCAGGTGGGCATCATCTCCCGTCATCACTATCAGTCTCTGATCAACCACATCGGTGCCGGTGAAGAATGGGGTCTGGAGCTGGAAGAAGGCGGTCTGGAGTTCCTGACCCCCTACGCCATGTCCGCTACTGACAGCTACCGTGGCAAGCTGGAATCTCTCTATGCCGCAATGACCTTTCTGACCTACGGCACAGAAGATGCCTATGTCATTCTGACCGGCTCCACCATTCTGTGCAACATCAATATGAAGGATGTTTTGGCATCCCATATTGCCAGCGGTAAGGATATCACCATTGTCACCAAGGCCGGCGTCGCCAACGGCAAGAAGCAGCTGGATCTGGCCATCAAGCTGGACAAGAAGGGCGAGGTTGCAGACATCGCTGTTGACTATGCTGCCCCCGAGGGCTACCTTGCCACCATGGATATCTTCGTGACCTCCAAAAAGTGGTTGGCCGAGCAGGTGCGTGAGCACATCGCCCGGAATCTGTTCCACATGGACCGTGACCTGGTTCTGGGTCTGTGGCAGAAGAGCGAAGGCAGCATCAATGTGTACCAGTTCCCTGGCGTGGTTCTGTATAACGAGTCCGTGGCCGAGTACTTCCATAACACCCTGGCCCTCATCGACACCAAGACCCGCCATGATCTGTTTGGCTACAACCATCCCGTCTACACCCGTGTCCGTGACCGGGTTCCTACCTTCTACGGTGAAAACAGCGAAGCAACCGACATCGTTCTGGCTGATGGCTGTATGATTGGCGGCAAGGTCACCAATTCCGTGCTGTTCCGTAATGTCACCGTATATCCCGGTGCCGAAGTGTCCGACTGCGTTATTATGAACGATGCTGTCATTGGCGAAGGCGCTGAGCTGAAGTACGTGATCCTGGACAAGGATGTCACCGTCCGTCCCGGTGCTAAGCTCATCGGCACCCCCGACAATCCTGTTATCATCACAAGAGGAGGACTCGTATGAAGATAGCCATTCTGGCTTCAGAGGGCGCGCCCTATGTCAAATCCGGTGGTCTGGGCGACGTTATGGAAGCCCTGCCTGCCGCCCTGTCCAGGATCCCCGGCAACGAAGTCGTGCTGATCCTGCCCTACTATAAGAAGATCAAAGAAAACCCCGCCTTCCAGGTGGAGCTGATGGCCCAGTATGAGGTACAGCTGGGCTGGCGGCGGCAGTACGCCGGTCTTATGGCTTTGAATAACCGCGCCGATGGCGTGAAAGTGTACTTTGTGGACAACAATTACTACTTTGGCCACCGTCCCGGTGCCATCTACGGCGACATGGACGACAGCGAGCGCTACGCATTCTTCTCCAGGGCCTGTCTGGACGGCTTGCACCACCTGGGCTTTGTTCCCGACGTGATCCAGTGCAACGACTGGCAAACCGCCATGGTGCCCACCTACCTGCGGGCCATGTACCGGGACAAGTTCCCCGACACCAAGTGTATGTACACCATCCACAACATCGAGTACCAGGGCTGGGCAAATGCCGGCTTCTTCGACGACGTGCTGGGTCTGCCTTGGGAATATCGGGGTATTATGGACATGAATCACTCCGTGAACATGATGAAGGGCGCCATCGAAACTGCCGACCTAGTCACCACCGTTTCCGAAACCTATTCCCGGGAACTGATGTACCCCTACTTTGCTCACGGCCTGGACGGCATTATCTCCGACGCCAGCTGGAAGCTCACCGGCATTACCAACGGCATTGATGTAGGTACTTTCAACCCCGAAACCGACAAGGCTTTGCCTGCCCACTACAATGCTGACAGTTTTGTAGAAGGCAAGGCCGCCTGCAAGGCCGCCCTGCAGAAGGAAGTGGGTCTGCCTGTCAAGCCCGATGCACCCCTGATGGTCATGGTCACCCGTCTGGCCGGCCACAAGGGCTTGGATCTGCTGTGCTACATTGCCCGCCGCCTGCTGTGGGAGGAGAATTGCCAGCTGCTGATCCTGGGCACCGGCGAGCCTCAGTTTGAGAACTTCTTCAAGGAACTGGCCGCGGAATTCCCGGATCAGGTTGCCGCCAAGATCACCTTCGACTTAGGCCTGGCCAGCCGGATCTACGCCGGCGGCGACATCTACCTGATGCCGTCTAAGTCCGAACCCTGCGGCCTGAGCCAAATGAACGCCATGCGCTACGGCACCGTACCCGTGGTTCACGCCACCGGCGGTCTGAAGGACACTGTCCCTCCTGTGGACGAATTCGGTCAGAATGGCCTGGGCTTCACCTTCCAGAGCTACAACGGCGACGATTTCTATGCGGCCGTGAAGCGTTGCTTGAACCTGTACAACCAGGATCGGGAGGGTTTCCGTAACCTCCAGTACCGGGATATGTGCCAGGACTTTAGCTGGAACAAGCCTGCCAGCAGATATATGGATCTGTTCCACAGAATGCTGGGTTGGTAAATCCAATAAAAACAGCAAGTCAGCTTTGATCAGCTTTGACTTGCTGTTTTTCTGTATTCCGATGGGGTCATGCCAGTAATGGACTTAAAATTGCGGTTGAAGGTGTTGATGGCGGAGAAACCGCACTCCATGGCGATAGCGCCGATATTCACCCGCCGCTCCGTCAGTCGTTTCTTGGCATATTCAATCCGGTACAGCGCAAGCAGCTTGGTAAAATGCACACCGGTCAGGCTGTGCAGGCAGTGTGACAGGTACTTCTCATTGTAACCAAAGGTGGCCGCTACAGACGAAAGGCAAATATCCTCCCGAAAATGCTCCGAAAGATAAGAAACCACCTTTTGGTAAAGAATCCCATCCTGCCGCTCTGTGCTTTCCAGTTCTGTCTGTCCCAGCGTCCTGGCGCAGATTAAATTCAGATAGCCACTGATGGTCAGTCTTTCCCGTCTGTCCACATCAGGGAAGCCTTCAATGATTTGTGCCAGATCTGACACATCCACAGGATTGACCGCCGGCCGCCCCTGCCCCACCTGGGCAAAGTACAGCGGAATAAAGTCGTGAGAAAATACTGCACAAACCACCTCCGCCCCCTCGCATCGATACTGATGGACGCAGTTTGGCGGAATCCACACCAACTGCTTTTCCGGCAGCCGAAGCGTTTTTCCGTTTACCGTTACCTCTGCCTCACCCTTTTTGCAATAGAGCAACTCACAGTATTCGTGAATGTGGGGTTCCATATACCAGTCACAATGAAGGTTACTGCGGAAATCGTAGCTTCCGTTAAAGTTCTCCAGTTGGTACTTCATAAGCATCACCTAACCTTTTGGCTATATTATGTCGGAAAACGGCTGGTTTGTCAATCTAAGAAGCGATAAAATGGAAATATCTTACGAAGGAGGCTGCAAATGAAAATAACATGGCTTGGTCAAGCTGGTTTATTGTTTGAAACCGGCGGAAAAATCATTATTGCTGACCCCTATTTGTCCGATAGTGTCGAGAAAATCGAACCCCACAACAAGCGCCGAGTTCCGGTGGCAGAGAACTTTTTGAAAATAAAACCCGATATCATTCTGCTGACACACAATCATTTGGATCACACCGACCCGGAAACCCTGCGCCATTATCTCAGCAATGATTCCACTGTGGTGGTGCTGGCATCCTACAACGCATGGCAAACCGTGAGGAAACTGGGTGGTCTGAAAAATAACTACGTCATGTTCGACCGCAAGACCCGCTGGACGGAGGGCAGCTTGGTGTTTGAGGCTGTATATGCCGCCCATTCCGACGATCACGCTGTGGGTTTTCTCCTGCACGCAGAAGACAAAGTCTGGTACATCACTGGCGATACCCTTTACAACGAGCAGATTTTTGCAGATCTGCCGAAAAAAGTCGACTATGTATTCCTCCCTATCAACGGTCGCGGCAACAACATGAATATGGCCGATGCCCAGGCGTTCTGCGAAAGATTGGGCGCAGTTGCGATTCCCATGCACTGTGGTCTGTTCGACGACTATGATATGAATCAGTTTGGATACAAAAATAAAATCGTCCCGAAATTCTATCAAGAGATTCCTCTGTAAAGGTGGTAAAGGACCATGAAAATTACGAAGCTGGAACTCATCAAGGTAAAGCCCCGGTGGATGTTCCTCAAAATGTACACCGACACCGATATCATCGGCTTAGGCGAGCCTGTGCTGGAGGGTCATTGCAATGCCGTGGAAGCCATGATCCACGAATTTGAGGACTACCTCATCGGTAAAGATCCCATGATGATCGAGCATCATGTGCAGGCGCTGTACCGGGGCGGTTTCTACCGGGGCGGTCCTATCATGCTGTCTGCCATCAGCGGTGTGGAACAGGCCATGTGGGACATCAAGGGCAAGTACTACAACTGCCCGGTATACGAAATGCTGGGCGGCAAGTGCCGGGAGAAAATCCGGATGTACACCCATGTAAAGCGTGCCGGTGTGGCAGGCGAGTTTCCCATCGAAGAAATGCTCCAGATTGCCAAAGAACGGTTGGACGCAGGCTATACCGCCCTGAAATACTCCATTATCCCCCCGATTCGAGCAATCGACACACCGGAAAACACAAAAAAGCATGTGGAGCGCTTTGCCGCGGTTCGGGAATTGATCGGTGACGGCGTGGATTTGGCCATCGATTTCCATGGTCGGGTCAGCCCCGCTATGGCAGTTCGCCTGTGCGAAGAGTTGAAGCCCTACCATCCCTTCTTCATTGAAGAACCCTGCCTGCCGGAAAATGTGGACTGCATGGTCAACATTGCCCGGTCCACCACCGTTCCCATCGCCGCAGGTGAGCGTCTGTTTGGCAAATGGGAGTACCGACAGCTGCTGGAGAAGCAGGCCGTCAGCGTGGTTCAGCCGGATATCTGCCATTGCGGTGGCATTTTTGAGGGCAGAAAGATCGCTGCTCTGGCTGAACTGTACTTTGGTTCCGTAGCCCCTCACAATCCTTTGGGCCCCATCTCCCTGGCATCCTGCCTGCAGCTGGACACCTGCATTCCCAACTTCCTGGTGCAGGAGCATCCCGGCAATCCGGACAATTCCGATCTGGGTGTGGGCTATATCAAAGAACCCTTCGTCATCAAAGACGGTTACATTGATGTGCCCACCAAGCCCGGCCTTGGCGTGGAATTAGACGAAGAAGCGCTGCAGGACAAGATCTATGACGGCAAGTGGACCACACCCCGTCAGTACTACGAAGATGGCAGCATTGCGGACTGGTAAGGAGTGGGGAAATGAATAAATCTGTATTCATTACCGGCGCTACCTCCGGCACCGGCTATGCCATCGCTTGCCGTTTTGCCAAAGAAGGCTATGCAGTTTTTGTCGGAAGCCGACAATTGAAGCAGGCGCAGGCTGCGGCGCGGAAGCTCAGCGACACCTACTGCATTTATGCCAAGGGCTATCAAACCGAGATTTTCAACGAGGACAATGCAAAAAGCATTTTTTCTGACATTCGGCAGCAGGGGTATCTGCTGGACACCCTGGTGCTGAACGCAGCCAATCTTGGCATCAATCAAGTAAGCCTGAATGTGGATATCCACGATTTTATGGATGTCTATCAGACAAATGTGGGCTGGAACTTTATGCTGGCACGGCAAGCGGCTCTGCAAATGAAAGAAAAGGGCTCCGGCTCCATCGTATTTATCACATCCAATTCCGCTCTGCGGGTTACCGAAAACCGATGTGCCTATTGCTCCAGTAAGAGTGCCATTCTTGCCATGTCCAAATCCCTGGCGGTGGACTGGGGCAAGTACGGCATCCGCTCCAACTGTGTTCTTCCCGGCATGATCAAAACCACCCGCTGGGAGAACAATGTCAACAACGCAAAATACTGCCTGGCAAATTACACCCCGTTGCAGGATATTGCCGAATTTGAGGATATTGCCAACGCTGTCTGGTATTTCGGCAGTGAAGCATCCCGGAACACCACCGGTGCTGAACTGGTCGTTGATGGCGGTATGCTGGCGCAATTAACGCCCAACATTCAACGGGAACTTTGGGTCTAATTCATAAAGAAGAGGGACTGACTATGAGATGGACGAAAGAAAGAATCTGGGATTGGTATAATGCCCGGCCTTGGTTCCGGGGCTGCAATTACATGAGTGCCGACTGCGCCAACCGCGTGGATCAGTGGCAGGCCCTCGGCTTCGAGGAGCGTTTTGCCACAACAGAGGCCGAACTGGAATTGATGCAAAAAACCGGCTTCAACACCGTCCGGCTGATCCCGGAATATGTTGTATGGAAAGAAGAGCACGACAGTTTTATGAAGCGGTTTGGCCAATATCTGTCCCTGTGCGCCAAGTACGGCATTTCCTGCATGATCGTGCTGGCCAACGACTGCATGCCGCCCAAAACCGAGCGCTGGAAAATGCCCTATGTGGGCGAGCAGACCTATGACTGGGGCTACCACGGCGGCAAAAAGCATTCCCAGCACGGTGCCCACAACGGTCCTGCGCCGCACTTCTATCTGGACGACCCGGAAAGCCGGGAGGATTACTATCGCTTTGTTCGAGAGCTTGTGACTACTTATAAAAATGACCCGCGCATCTGCATCTGGGATGTTTACAACGAGCCAGGCAACAGCCGCCGGGAAGAAATCTCCCTTCCCTACCTGCAGGAACTGTTTTCAATGATCCGGGAAATCGATCCCATTCAGCCCCTGACCGCCGGCGTTTGGCGGATTCCTGTGGACGAAAGCACGCCCCTGTCGCCCATCGAGCAATTTGCCCTGGATAACTCCGACATCGTCAGCTATCATTACTACCGGGATTATAATTCCCACATTCGGGTCATTAAGCGGCTAAAAAAAGAAGGCCGCCCCATGATGAACACCGAGTGGCTGGGGCGCTGCCTGCACAATGATGTTTTCTCCCTGTTCCCACTGTTCTATCTGGAAAAGATCGGCTGCTACAACTGGGGCTTCGTGGCAGGCAAATACCAAACCTACGAGCCTTGGGAGAAAACCTGGCTGGAATACGAAAGCGGTGAAAAAGCCGATGTGGATTTCACCAAGTGGTTCCACGATCTGTATCGCCCCAATCACCGCCCCTACGATCCCAGGGAAATAAAACTGATCCAGGAATTCTGCGCTCTGGCGGATGCGGAGTGTAAATAAAAAAGGTGCGCTGCAATATGCAGCGCACCTTCTGTTTTACTTTGCGTACTCTACAGCCTTGGTTTCCCGGATCACGTTGATCTTGATCTGGCCGGGGTATTCCAGCTCGGCCTCGATCTTCTTGGCCATATCCCGGGCCAGCAGGATCATGTTGTCCTCGGTGACAACCTCGGGCTTGACCATAATACGAACCTCGCGGCCAGCCTGGATGGCAAACGCCTTCTCCACGCCGGGGAAAGAACCGGTCAGCTCCTCCAGCTTCTGCAGCCGGCGAATGTAGTTCTCCACATTCTCACGCCGTGCGCCGGGACGGCCGGCAGACACCGCATCGGCGGCCTGCACCAGCACAGCGATGATGCTCTTGGGCTCCACATCGCCATGGTGTGCCTCGATGGCATTGACGACGATGGGATTCTCCTTGTACTTCCGGGCCATATCGGCGCCCAGCTGTACATGGCTGCCTTCCACCTCGTGGTCGATGGACTTGCCCAGGTCATGCAGCAGACCTGCACGCTTGGCCATGGCCACATCCATGCCCAGCTCTGCGGCCATCAGACCGGCAATGTGGGCAACCTCGATGGAGTGATTCAGCACATTCTGACCGTAAGAAGTGCGGTACTTCTGGCGGCCCAGGATCTTGACCAGCTCGGGGTTCAGGTTGTGAACACCGGTCTCGTAGCAAGCCCGTTCGCCTTCCTCGCGGATGACGCGATCCACTTCCTTACGGGCCTTTTCCACCATATCCTCGATGCGGGTGGGGTGGATACGGCCGTCGGCGATCAGCTTCTCCAGAGCCAGACGGGCAATTTCCCGACGGACGGGGTCGAAGCTGGAAACTGTGATAGCTTCGGGGGTATCGTCGATAATCAGGTCCACACCGGTAATGGTTTCCAAAGTGCGGATGTTCCGGCCCTCACGGCCGATGATGCGACCCTTCATTTCATCGTTGGGCAGGGCCACAACGGAAACGGTGGTCTCAGCGGCATGATCCGCAGCGCAGCGCTGGATGGCGGTGGCGATGACCTCACGGGCACGGTCCTCAGCCTCATCTTTCATCTGCTGCTCGATCTCCTTGATCTTCATAGCAGTTTCGTGGCGAACCTCGTCCTCCACACTCTG
This sequence comes from Oscillospiraceae bacterium, assembly GCA_017624715.1. Taxonomy (GTDB): domain Bacteria; phylum Bacillota; class Clostridia; order Oscillospirales; family Oscillospiraceae; genus Faecousia. The sequence continues at coordinate 12,475 of JAGAMN010000036.1, read as the reverse complement.
CAGCAGGAACTGTTTGGCCTGCTCCTGGGTCAGACCGGAAATTTTCTCCAGTTCGTTCATCTGCAGGCGCTTGATCTGCTCGACCTCAGCCTGGGTTTGTGCCAGATTTTCCAGCTTCTTAGCCAGTTCCTCTTCCTTGCGTTCGAAGGTGTCAACCTTCTTATCCAGAGTTTCTTCTTTCTGCTGCAAGCGGCGCTCCTGTTTGCTCAGCTCCGCCCGGCGTTCCTTAACTTCCTTTTCGTACTCTGTGCGTGACTTATGGATCTCGTCCTTGGCTTCCAGAAGCATTTCCTTCTTACGGCTCTCGCCGCTGCGGATTGCTTCGTTGATCAAACGGGTGGCCTCTTGCTCTGCAGAGCCGATCTCTCGCTCAGCGACCTTCTTGCGGTACACAATACCGAAGCCAAAGCCTGCCGCCAAACCGACCACAACGCCAACAACGATCAAAATGATCTCTAACGGTCCCATATTTCCAGCACCTCCTTCTTAAAAATAGAGCATAGCCGAAGGGGTGGGCGCAATGGGCCCCTGGTGTATATTCTGTTTTTCACCCAAAAATGGGGGATCTGTCAAATATAAACGCCACGAGGCGCAACACGCGTGCCCCGGCTTACGCCGGATATCCATGAAACGCAGCGGAAAAGTTCCCATACTGCGCACATTATACCGAATATATTGTACTAGCGAAAGCACTGAATGTCAAGGACATTTGTTCAGTTTACCAAATTTCCACCAACTTATTTCATTGTCAAAAGAATATTTCATTGCGAGCCAGTGCGCACACTGGCGTGGCAATCTTCGAAATATTCCTCCCAACCAGGGGATTGCCACGTCGCTTCGCTCCTCGCAATGACAGAAACAAAAAGGCGTGCCTTTCGGCACGCCTTTTAAAAAGTCTTAGTACATTCCGCCACCGGCAGCGGCAGCAGCAGCGGCTGCGTCCGCGGCGGGATCGGGCTTGTCGACCACCAGGCTCTCGGTGGTCAGCACGCAAGCGGCGATGGATGCGGCATTTTCCAGGGAGGAGCGGGTCACCTTGGTGGGATCGACGATGCCTTCTGCGATCATATCGCAATAGGTCTCGGAGTAAGCATTGTAGCCCCAGCCGATCTTCTTGGAGGAGCGGATCTTTACATAGACCACGCTGCCGTCCACGCCGGCATTCTCAGCGATCTGACGGATGGGGGCCTGCAGAGCGGCGGCAATGATCCGAGCACCGGTCTTCTCGTCGCCGGACAGTTTGGCAATCAGCTTCTCAACAGCAGCGATGGCATTGACCTGAGCAGTACCGCCGCCGGCCACGATGCCTTCCTCAACGGCTGCACGGGCAGCGTTCAGAGCATCCTCCACTCTCAGCTTCTGCTCCTTCATGGCAACCTCGGTCTGGGCGCCGACCTTGATGACGGCTACGCCGCCGGCCAGCTTTGCCAGGCGCTCCTGGAGCTTCTCGCGGTCGTAATCGGAAGTGGTAGTAGCAATGGAAGCGCGGATCTGGTGAGCGCGAGCCTTGATGGCTTCAGGATCGCCGGCACCGTCAACAATGGTGGTATTATCCTTGGTGATGACCACCTGGCGGGCACGGCCCAGGTCGGTCAGCTGAGTCTCAGTCAGCTCCATGTTCAGCTGGCTGGAGATCACAGTGCCACCGGTGAGGATGGCGATATCCTGCAGCATCTCCTTGCGGCGGTCGCCAAAGCCGGGCGCCTTGACGCAAACGCAGTTGAAGTTGCCGCGCAGGCGGTTGACCAGCAGGGTGGCCAGAGCGTCGCCTTCCACATCCTCGGCAATGATCATCATCTTCTTGCCGGCCTTGACAACAGGCTCCAGGATGGGCAGGATCTCCTGAATGGAGGAGATCTTCTTATCGGTGATCAGGATGAGGGCATCGTCCAGAACGGCCTCCATCTTGTCGGTATCGGTGACCATATAGGGGGAGATATAGCCCCGGTCAAACTGCATGCCTTCGACGACTTCCAGGCCGGTTTCCGCGGTCTTGGACTCTTCGATGGTGATGACACCCTCGGTGCCCACCTTTTCCATAGCCTCTGCGATCAGAGCGCCGATGGACTCGTCACCGGAGGAAACAGCGCCGACTCTTGCAATGGCAGCGGAATCGGAAACATGGACAGAATTGGCCTTGATGGCCTCAACAGCGGCAGCAACGGCCTTGTCGATGCCCTTGCGCATCACCATGGGATTTGCACCGGCGGACAGGTTCTTCAGGCCCTCACGGGTGATAGCCTGGGCCAGGACGGTAGCGGTAGTGGTGCCGTCACCGGCAACATCGTTGGTCTTGGTGGCAACTTCGCGGATGAGCTGCGCGCCCATGTTCTCAAAAGCGTCCTCCAGCTCCACTTCCTTGGCGATGGTCACGCCATCGTTGGTGATCAGCGGAGCGCCATACTTCTTGCCCAGGACAACATTTCTGCCCTTGGGGCCCAGGGTAACCTTAACGGTGTCGGCCAGCTGGTCGATGCCGGACTGCAGCTTCTTGCGGGCCTCTTCGCCGTAAATAATCATCTTTGCCATAGTTTCTTACCTCCTGATCAGTCCAGCACGACGGCCAGAATGTCGTCCTGCTTTACAAACTTGTACTCCACGCCGTCCAGCTTGATCTCGCTGCCGGTGAATTTGCTGACGACAACCTTGTCGCCGGCCTTAACGGTCATGGTCACGTCCTTGGTGCCGGGGCCTGCGGACACAACTTCATAAATAGCGGGCTTTTCCTTGCTGGTAGTAGCCAGGATAATGCCGAAGGAAGTGGTCTCCTCTGCCTCGTGCTGCTTCAGCAGAACATTGTCTGCCATGGGTCTGAGTTTCATTTACTTTGCCTCCATATCAAATATTTGTCTGCAGAGTCATGCCCTGCTTTGTCTATCTGTTTAGCACTCTTGTGTTTTGAGTGCTAAGATATAATAACCCAAGTTCTGAGAAAATGCAAGAGGGAATTTGGAAAAATGCGTAAATATTTTATGAATTTACCAGGATGTGCGTTTTTGATTTCACCCTCTTCCTGACGCTTGCGAAAAAGACCGCTTTTTTCCATTTTATATACTCCGTTCCCCTGATTTTGTGCGCAATCGGTTGCGTTTTCAGTGGTTTGTGTAAACTGATGAAAAAATCGAAAAAAAGGCCGTTTTTCCTCTTGCTTTTTGTGCGTTATTCCATTATAATGTTCTCAAACTGTACAAGGAGGCAAACAGCGTGGGCGAACTGATTGCGGTTCTCTCCGGCAAGGGCGGAACCGGTAAAACTTCCCTCTGCGCCGGCATTGCTGCCGCCCTGGCGGAACGGGGCGAGCAGGTGCTTTGCATCGATTGCGATGTGGGTCTGCAGAACCTGGATCTGGCTTTGGGGCTGTCCAACGCCGGTGCTCTGTCCTTTCTGGATATTTGCCGGGGTGCGTACCCTCTGTCTGCCGCCACCCGCCACCCCAAGTATCCCAACCTGGCATTTTTGACCGCTCCGGTGAACTGTCGGGCTGAGGATATCGACAAAGCCGCATTTTCCGACATGCTCCGCACTGCCCGAGCCCAATTCCGGTACATTTTCCTGGACGCTCCTGCCGGTCTGGATGCAGGCTTCCAGCTTTGCGCTTCCCTGGCCGACCGGGTGATCCTGGTCACCAACGGCGATGCCGCCGCTGTCCGGGACGCTGCCCGCACCGCCCAGATCCTGGAGGGTATGGGCAAGCACGATGTGCGCCTGGTGGTCAACCGCACCAACAAAAAATTGTACAAAACCATGTGTCTGACCGTAGACGATGTAATGGACGAAGCTGCCCTGCCCCTGCTGGGCATCGTCCCCAACGACCCCAATGTGACGCTGGCAACGGTTTTTGATGAACCGCTGCTGAAATATACGAAAAAAGGTGCGGCTGCAGCCTGCCGCCGCATTGCAAGACGGATTCAGGGTCTTCCCGTGCCCGTTTCCATCCGATAAAGAGAAAAGGAGAGATCAGCGTGAATATTGCATTTTTGGCCCACGACAAGAAAAAAGAGCTGATGGTTCAGTTTTGTACCGCATATAAGAGTGTGCTGAGCAAGCATAGCCTCTATGCCACCGCCACCACCGGCCGTCTGATCGCAGACAATACCGGTCTGCCCATCACGCTGCTGCTGAGCCATAAGCAGGGCGGTCACCAGCAGATCAACGCCCGTATTGCCTATAACGAGATCGACCTGGTGCTGCTGTTCACCGATCCGAACACCACCGATCCCTGGGACGATGCCCAGATGATCGAAACCATCCGCCACTGTGACAAGCATAATGTGCCCATCGCCACCAATCTGGCCAGCGCAGAAATGTTTGTTATGGGTCTGCAGCGTGGCGACCTGGACTGGAGAGAAGTTTTCCACACCAAGACCAGATATTAAGGATGTTGTCATTGCGAGTTCACCCTTGCAATGACACAATTGTTTTACGAAAGGGAATCACTATGGATATTATCAAGCCCCGGACTTTGTCCGGTTTTATGGAACTGCTGCCTGCCAAGCAAGCCCGGTTCGAGCGTATGATGGAAATTCTGCGCAACACCTACGCATCCTACGGCTTTGCTCCCCTGGACACTCCGGTGATCGAAGATGCCCAGATTTTGTTGGCCAAGGGCGGCGGCGAAACTGAAAAGCAGATCTACCGTTTCCAAAAGGGCGACTCTGACCTGGCCCTGCGGTTTGACCTGACCGTGCCTCTGGCAAAATATGTTGCCCTGCATTGCAACGATCTGGCATTCCCCTTCCGCCGGTATCAGATCAGTAAGGTCTACCGGGGCGAACGGGCACAGCGTGGCCGTTTCCGGGAGTTTTACCAGGCAGACATCGATATCATCGGCGACGGCAAGCTGGACATCATCAACGAGGCAGAAATTCCTGCCATCATTTATAAGGTATTCCGCGGTTTTGGCCTGTCCCGGTTCCAAATTCGGGTGAATAACCGCAAGATCCTCTCCGGCTTCTACGCCATGCTGGAGCTGTCTGACAAGAGCGGTGACATCATGCGTACCGTGGACAAGCTGGATAAGATCGGTGCAGAGAAGGTTCGTGGCATTCTGATTGCCGACTGCGGCTTGACCGAAACCCAGGCCGATGAGATCCTGAAGTTCATCGCCATCACCGGCAGTAACGACGAAGTTCTGTCCGCTTTGGAGGGCTACGCCGGTCGGAACGAACTGTTTGACCAGGGTCTTGTGGAACTGAAGGCCGTTTGCTCTAATCTGGCTGCCTTTGGCGTGCCCGAGGCCAACTTTGCCGTGGATCTGACCATCGCCAGAGGCCTGGACTACTACACCGGCACCGTTTATGAAACCACCCTGCTTGACCATCCGGAGATCGGCTCTGTCTGCTCCGGCGGCCGTTACGACAATCTGGCCGGCTACTACATCGACAAGCAGCTGCCCGGCGTTGGCATTTCCATCGGTCTGACCCGGCTGTTCTATGTCCTGGACGAACAGGGTCTGTTAAATCCCGAGCTGCCCAGCGCCCCGGCTGACGCCCTAGTTCTGCCCATGACCGCCGAGCCCGGCCCGGCCATTGCCCTGGCGGAAACCCTTCGCAGCACCGGCCTGCGGGTACAGCTGTACAGTGAGCAGAAGAAGTTCAAGCAGAAAATGGCCTATGCGGACAAGCTGGCTGTGCCCTTTGCGGTTCTGCTGGGCGAAGATGAGATCGCTGAGGGTATGTGCTCCGTTAAGAACATGGTCACAGGCCAGCAGGTGAAGCTCTCCCCTGCCGATGCCGCCGTCTACATTCGCCAGGCCCTGGAAGCCAACAACGGTCCTATCATTCTGGAGAAGTAATATGGAAGCTAAATTCATTGCTGTCTGGGCGGCAAATCGGGAAAAGGCAGCCAAATTGGGTGTCCGGATGCGCCCTGTAGAGGAATCCAGCGCCATGAAAACCGCCCACCGCTTTCTTTCCGGCAGCCGCGTCAGCGACGGTTTTGACCAATTGGCCGACTTGGGCCGCCTGGAGCTTTCCCTGGAGGCATTGGCCGTGGATAAGCGCTTCACGGTTTTGTTTTCCGATGAGGAAGCCAATGAAGCCCTGATTCGCCTGCTCTCCGCCGGCTATAAATTCTAAAATCAAAGCGAGCGTGTTCTAACTGAACACGCTCGCTTTGTATATGGTTCGCTGTTTTTTTGTAGGGGAGGGTCTTGACCCTCCCTAACCCAAAATGGCATAAAACACAAAAGGGCGGGTCAAGACCCGCCCCTACTTTTATAGTGTTTTCGCAATTACACATTCGCTGGCATTTCGGTGCGCAGATCCTGTAAATGCTCTGCCTGACCAATCTTGCCCAGGGAAAATCGCCCGTTTTCATAGTGCAGCTCCGTTACCGATGCATTGACCGTCCAGGGGATGTCCTTCATGCCTTCCATACCAACCCCGGACACTCTGCTCCGCAGAGCCCGGATCGCCATGGCATGGGTAGCCACCGCCACCACGGAATCGGGATTTTCTTCAGCGATGCGCCGCAGGGTATCTTCCATGCGGATAGAAAGCGCCTCTGTGGATTCACCGCCGGTGGGTCGGCAATGCCCCACATCCGTCAGCCAGCAGTGGTAATCCTCCGGAAACTGGGCACTGATCTCATCAAAAGTCTTTCCTTCCCATTGCCCTGCGTAAATCTCCCGCAGGCCTGCATCCTTACGGACGGGCAAAGACAGTTTTTCTGCCACCGCTTCACCGGTTTGGAAAGCCCGCTTCAAATCGCTGCTGTACACCGCCGAGATGGGATAGTTGGCAGTCAAAAATTCCGCTGTGCACTGTGCCTGCTTTATCCCCAGCTCCGTCAAAGCCGGATCATAATGTCCGGCAAAATGCCGGGTCAAATTTGCTTGGCTCTGGCCGTGGCGGATCAGTAACAGAGTAGTCATAGGGACTCCTTTATAGGGTTAAAATGTAACCGCAAAATATTCATCCAGGGGTGCATTGTAGGTCATCAGCGCCTGGATTTGGGTCAGCATAGCAGGAAAACGGTCTTCTGCCTCCCGGTATTTTTCCAGGATACCCTCGGTCATGTGGGCGCACTTAGGGTCGGGGCTCGACCCCATCACAGCCCCGGCAAAATCCTTGCCCAGGATTTTTACGCCCTTGGAAAGCGCTGCTCTTCTTGCACCTTCGGGGGTTGCCAGCAGCTTTAAAACGAACATCATGTTATTTAAGCTATCCTTCACCATCCGAGGTGTGGCAGGGGGATAGAATTTTGCTACCGTTTCCCACTCACCGGGGGTCAGCTTCAAATGGGGGCTCAGATCCTGGGAGCAGGCAGGTACTTTGCCGTCCGTTTCCAACAGGAATCGGTCGAATTCCGTTTCCAACTGCAACGAGGTCACTCCCTCAGCGTCGCACTGTTCCTTCATGTAAGGCTCGCACACCGAATCCAAACAGTAATGGCACAAAACGCCATACAAATATGCCTGGGCCGCCTCGGATTTCTCCATGCGGATACCCCGGCAGACTCTCTGGAAAAACTCCTGGCCGGTCTGTTCATGGAATTTAATCCCCAGGAAGCTAGTGGCTCTGTTCAGGCCGGGCAATTGATAGTAAAAGATATCCGGTCCGTGCAAGCCGACCTCAAAAAGCCTGCGGAAGCGCTGGATAGTCCGCCGGGAATCTGCAGGGAAATTCTCCAGCATGGCAAGGCCGAACCGATAATGGGCGTATGTGGATGGCATAGCATCCCCTCCTGTCCATATGTCTTCTTCATGCTTCTATTTTACAGGAAACATTGGGCTATAGCTAGTGGATTTTGTCGTATTTTAGCTTTTTTTCTTACCTTTTTCCAGGCAAACCATCAGCAGGGTCGCCCAGCCGAACAAGGGCACGATCCACAGCTGGCTGCAAACCATGGGTGCAGACACCAAGATCAAAAACCAGTACAGCACTGTGCCAGTCAATGCCGAAGCCTCATAGGAAAGGAAGTTCAGCACCAGCGCAACCAAGGTAGCGCTGAGGCTGATCAGGCAAATGTTGCGGATGATTTTCAGCAGCTTGTAATCCCGCCGGCTGACGCCTTCATATACCAGCAAGCCGCCGGGAACAAAAAAAGCCAGGCTCAGTAAGATCATGCAAAAAGACAGCACCTTATCCGGCCGGGATACAAACCCCAGCGCCGCGGTAACGCCGTACAAAAAAGCCCAACTGATGGCAAGTTTCCGAATTTTCATAGTTCACTCCTTGGGAATCAATTTCTCCCCCTATTCTAACCCATTTGCACCGGATTGGCAAGGAAAAAAGGCTGGACAGGATAACATAATTCTGCTATAATAATCTAAAATATGGATAGAAGGAGTGTTTCCCCATGAAATGTCCTTTTTGCGGCGACCAGGAAAGCAAGGTCGTAGACTCCCGCCCGGCAGAAGACGGCAACAGCATTCGCCGCCGTCGGGAATGCATTGCCTGCCAGCGCCGTTTTACTACCTATGAAACTGTGGAAAGTCTACCTATCATCGTGGTCAAGCGGGATGGCACCCGCCAGGCCTTCGACCGGAACAAGATTCTCAATTCCATGGTTCGGGCTTTTGACAAGCGCCAGGTGGATGTGGCGGATCTGGATCGGATCACTACCGAGATCGAGCAGACCATTCAGAACACCCTGGAGCGGGAAGTCAGCACCGATAAGCTGGGTGAAATGGTTATGGCACGGTTAAAGCCTCTGGACGAGGTCGCCTACATTCGGTTCGCCTCTGTCTACCGCCGCTTCCAGGATGTCAACAGCTTCATTCACGAAATCAACGCATTTCTCGAGGAAAAGTAAGGAGCAAAAGATACTATGGACGCACTGAAAGGCTTGTTCAGCAACTTTGATTTTGCGGCATTTATGCCCCAATTGGATACTGTCCTGGGCTGGATCCAGCTGATCTGCCGTCTTTGTGTCATGGCAGGGCCGTTGATCCTGCTGGGCTTTGGTCTATTATACCTTCTGAACCCACCCAAGGAGGCCAACCACAGCGCCGGTTACCGGTTCTGGTGGAGCATGGCCAGCCTGGATGCCTGGCAGTTTACTCACCGGCTGGCGGGCATGATCTGGGCAGGTTTGGGTCTGCTGCTGACCATCATTATGGCGCTGATCTGCAATGGTTGGAACAACTTAGAGCCGTTGGATATGGTTTGGAATGCCGTTACTTGCCTGCTGTGGGAGTTGGGCCTGGTGGGCGTTGCCTGCTTGGGTGTGAATATCACCGTCATGGTGGTATTTGATAAGGACGGTTTCCGGAGAAAAGATTACAAATAAACAAAAAAGTGGTGTCATTCCGAGCCAGTGCACACACTGGCGTGGGAATCTCACGGGTTTTCGAACAATTCCCTCATAAAACTGCCATTTTACTCCTGTTTGGGGGATTGCCACACCAGTGACCACGGGTCGCTGGTTCGCAATGACAGTTCTTTGACAGTCTGAAAAAAGGAGGTGCTTTCGCACCTCCTCTTTTTTATATCTCTTACTTAATGACCTTGAAGTAGTCCAGCAGCAGCAGAACGACGCCGACAATGACGTAAACCTCAACGATCCAGCCAACAATGCTCAGCAGCAGGCCGATGATGGCACCCAGAACAGGAATCCAACCGGTCAGCAGGCCAGCCAGGGCCAGAACGATGGCAGCCACCACAGCAGCGACAACGTAAACAACGATCTTAACGATCAGGGCATTGGTATCCTTCGCACCGAAGGAGTAGGGGAAAAACTTCTTCAACATATCCATAATAATTTCTCCTTATATGTATTTTACAGGTGGCAGCGCCGACCTATGTTTAACACTGTTATTATATCTGCATATGCTGGTAAATGCAAGATTTTTTTAAGATTTACGGAAGATTAATCTCCGTAAAAGCACAAGCATTACCAGAACCCCCACAATCACGCCGCAGCTGTCGATGCATACATCTATAATTGCCGGATGCCGTCCACCTACGAAGCCCTGATGTAATTCATCGGTCACTGCGTACAGCGTACCGACGCCCCAGGCAATGAGCCAGGGCAGAGTCATGGCGGTTTTCCTGCCGATGGCATCCACATGAAGCATCAGGAAAAAGCCCAGCAGGAAAAATTCCGTAAAATGGCCCAGTTTTCGCACCACCAGGCCCACGTTGCCGCAAACCTCATCCTGCATTTGCGCCGTCCAGGTGTCGAAATCCGGTGCAAACAGCCGCACAACAAACCGGGTGATTTCTCCGCTGACCTGGCCGGATTCCTGGCCATTTTGGGCAGAGAAGCAGAAGATCATCAACATCACCAGCAAAACGGGGATCAGCGTGGCTATGATTGTATGTTTTTGGACCCAGGCTTTCATGGCGCGCACCTTCCTTTCGGAAGCAAGTGTACCACAACCGGCGCAAAAAGTAAAGCACCGCCGGTCGCCGGCGCTTTACCATTGTCATTCTGAGCGTAGCAGCCGGAGGCTGCGAAGTCGAAGAATCCGTGACCACATTTCGAGAACGGATCCTTCGACTCCGCTACGCTCCGCTCAGGATGACAGTTTATGTAGGGACCGGCGTCCTCGACGGTCCTCATTTGTTATAAAAGGACTGTCCGGGAGGCCAGTCCCTACACGAACTCTCCCATAGGCAGAGGCGAGGTGACTTTAGTTCTCCATCTGCTTGCCAAGGAAGGAGGCCGCAGTCTGGGCCAGCCGCTGATCCTGCTCGGTCAGAGGAGAATCCCCTTCCCCCAACAGAAGCATCACGCAGCCCATCAGATCCCCCTGGCTGAGGATGGGTGCCGCGGCCCCAAGGTGATACTTGTCCGCCCCCTCGGCGGCCTGGATGCGGCTTTCGCCGGTGGTGTAAAGATAATTCTTCCGCTGCTCCATCAGCCGGGCAAGCTCGTCGGAATTGGGCTTGTCCATCAGCTCCCGCTTGGGCGCACCGGCCAGAGCAATGATGGCATCCCGGTCGGAAATTGCGGCCACATGGCCGGTGGAAGACCCGATGGCTTCGCACATCTGGGCTGCAAAATCCTGCAGGTCTCCCATGGGAGAATATTTCCGGAAGATCACGCCCCCATCCTTTTCCGTGTAAATTTCAAGGGGGTCGCCCTCGCGAATACGGAGGGTTCTTCTGATTTCTTTGGGGATGACGATTCTTCCCAAATCGTCCACTCTCCTGACAATACCGGTTGCTTTCATATATCTTTCTCCTTTACAGATGTCGCAGGCCCTAAAGGCCCCCTTGTGCAAAGGGGGCTGGCAGAAATCTTTGATTTCTGACTGGGGGATTGCCGAATATCGATACCTTACAATCCCTCCGTCACGGCTTCGCCGTGCCACCTCCCTTTACACAAGGGAGGCTTTTCGCCCTACAATAATTTTACAAATTACGCTGTTAGTATCTGTAAAAGGCAGGAGATTATACCGCAACAATTTACTTTTGAAATGAAATGTGTTATAATAAATTTAACGAGGTGTTTATATGAACAAAAGAAAACAATTTGCATTAAATAAGCTTTTTAACTTTTGCGTTATTTTGGGTCTATTTTTTGCTTGGGGTTCAATAGAGTTTTTTAGGGAGAACGATAGCGCTTGGGGTTTAGGTTTTGGTATAGTGGCATTGCTTCTTATAGTACTTCCCGCCATCTTTACGCCCTATTGCTATGCTTTTGACAACGAGGGAGTATCTTTATGCTACATTTTTCTTCCTGTCGAAAGATATCTATGGAAAGATATACACGCCATTGAGGTCGAAGACATAAAACTTGGCACCTCATCAGAAGTGACTATCTTTGATTATTTCTATGCAAGTGTTTTTAGCATTAAGGGGAGCAACATAGGCAAATGCAGGTTTTATATGAATGGGCATATCCGCAAGAGTTTTAGAACAAAATACCTACTTGAAAAGTATTGGGACGGAACAATAACGGGCTATCTGTTTGAGGATGCTAAAAACTGGATAAATAAGCGAAAAACGAGAAAACAGGCACAAACAAAGGCACATTTAACAGACGAGATTGTTCCAATGGAGCGAGAAATAAGAGCAGAAACAAGAGAATGGCTAAAACCGTTTATAGCACAAGCCAAACAATACAACCTTGATATCAAGCCAAAATATTTATATATCACAAATGATTTTGAAGAATTAACTTCCAGACCCAAAGAAGGATATACATATACGCTAGTTTCGGAAATTTCTCACTTTAATGAAACCGACGAAAACCGTATAGTTGTTGTCAGTGTGGATTTGTTATATGTTCGACTTGGAAAAACGGCTTATCGCGGTGTTAAAAACAAACACATCGAAGAAGAATTTGAATTCACATTTTCTGATGTGTTAAACGAAATAAACAAGAACGGAATAGAAGTTTATTGTAAGAATAATTGATTATAACAGCGAGGTGAAGTTCACTGAAGTGATAAAATAATGGTAGACACGAAAGTGCCTACCATTATTTTTATGCTATTATGGAATTGGGGGTGTTATTATGTCGAGAAAATATACACTGCGCAGTAAAGAAGAGAAACTAGAAATCGTAAAGCAAGTACTTG
>JAGAMN010000035.1 GCA_017624715.1 Oscillospiraceae bacterium | reverse complement strand
CAAGTACTTGCTTTACGATTTCTAGTTTCTCTTCTTTACTGCGCAGTGTATATTTTCTCGACATAATAACACCCCCAATTCCATAATAGCATAAAAATAATGGTAGGCACTTTCGTGTCTACCATTATTTTATCACTTCAATCCAATCACGGATGCTGCGGTTAACTATATGATAAGTTGGAATTTATATTTTTATCTGTTTGATAATGCGCTCCACATTTTCCTCGATAGGTTTTGTTCCGTCGACTCTGATGATAGGGCATTTTACCATTTGCAACCAGTTTTCAATATAGTCATCCTGCCGGGATTCAACCATCTGAAAAAACGCTTCTTCTTGTTTATGCAAATCTCCACCCATTAGCATCCTGTTTCCAAATTTCTGAAAAGAACGATTTCGAATTCGCAGTGAACGGACATCCTTGGGAACTTCTATCATAACGACATAGTCGTACATGGGTATTATTTCTTTTCCATAATCGCCTCGAACGGCAGAAAAAACAAAATCAGTATGTTCATGGATTTCTTCCATAAGAAGCCTTTCGACTTCTTTACGAGATTTAGGGTTCGTGTATGGTTTATCTGTGTCCGTTTCGGAAAAATACAGCGTTTCATTATCAAGAAAATAAAAGCCAATTCTTTCAGCTAATGCCCTGCCAAGTGTGCTTTTTCCTGATCCGTTTAGTCCGCATATCTGAATGCCAATCCCCATGCAATTCCCTTTCTACCAAATTCAGTTTGGTTATTAAGTGTCTGATATTGGCATATGCGAAATTGTGCCAATAGCGGCGGGAGCAAGCCCCCGCCCTACGTTTTTAGTCGGTTTTCAAAATCGTGCCGCCGCCGACAACGATGTCACCGTCGTAGAGGACTACTGCCTGACCGGGGGTGATGGCCCGCTGGGGTTCGTCGAACACCACCCGGGCGAGACCGTTCTCCGTGGGATAAACAGTAGCATCCTGCTCCACCATCCGGGAACGGGCCTTGGCCTTGACCCGGAGCGGTGCGTTTAGGCTTTCAATTGCGATCCAGTTCCAATCCGTTGCCACCAAGGCGTTATGGAACAGGGCTTCGTTGGGGCCAACGGTGACGGTGTTGGCCTGCATATCCTTGCCACACACATATACCGGCGCGCCCATGGCCAGGCCCAGACCCTTGCGCTGTCCGATGGTGTAGCCCACTGCGCCCTTGTGTCGACCAACCACATGACCTGCTTGGTCAAGGAAATCTCCGTCCGGGTAGGTTTCTCCGGTGTATTGCTTCATAAAGGTCAGGTAATCGCCGTCCGGGACGAAGCAAATATCCTGGCTGTCCCGCTTCCTTGCGTTGATGAAGCCCTGCTCTTCGGCAATCTGCCGGGCAGCTTGCTTGGTAAGACCCCCAAGAGGAAAGAGGGTGTGGGAAAGTTGCTCCTGGGTCAGGCTGTAAAGAAAATAGGTTTGGTCTTTCTGCGTGTCCGCTGCTTTTGACAACAGATAACGACCGTTTTCTTCCTGACGGATCTGAGCGTAGTGGCCGGTGACGATTTTTTCGCAGCCCAGCTCCTGGGCTTTGCGCAGAAAAGCATCAAATTTCAAATATCGGTTGCAGGTGATGCAGGGATTGGGGGTCAGCCCCTGTTCGTAGGCACGGACAAAGCTATCCTTTACCAGCCGGCGGAAGTCGTCGGAAAAATCGAAGACATGGAAGGGAATACCCATTCGGTCTGCTACATTTTTGGCATCTTCTGCGTCACTGCCGTCGCCGATGTGCAGGCGCATGGTGGCACCAATGCAATCGTAGCCGGCTTGGGCTGTCAGCCAGGCGGCGACGCTGCTGTCCACACCACCGCTCATACCGATCATCGCTTTTGCTGCAGTCATGGCTTCCCTCCTTCGCTTTTGAGATACATTTAGTTTACCACAAAGGAGGCAATAAAGCAATTGCTTTTACAAATTTCAAAAGAAAGTTTACGGAACAACTTGAGAAAATTGTGGAAAAGTTGGCAATAATGGAAAAATATATGCAAAACATGAACAATTTAAAGAATTAAAAAGTAACAAGATTGTAATAATTGCCTGAAAAATTTCTTGCAAAATTTACACGGTTCTGCTATAATATCAGCGAAAAACATGGAAGGAGCAGCAATGCATGAAAAGAAGAATCCTGAGTGTCATGTTGGCGGCAGTCATGCTACTGAATGTACTTGCTGCAGGACCAATACCTGTCAGAGCTGTGGAAGAAATGGCGATTTCCGATGCAGGTCTGAATTTGATCAAGACTTTCGAGGGCTTTATCAAGATGCCCGTCTGGGACAATAAGCAGTATAGTGTTGGCTATGGTACCTCCTGCACAGAGGAAGAGAAAAAAATGTACGAAGCCCAGGGCGGCATCACCGAGGAGCAGGCTCTGGAAAAGCTTCGTGTCCAGGTCAATGAAAAGGCAAGGTATGTAAACGCCTTTGCCCAAAAATACAATATTACATTTACACAATATGAATTCGATGCTCTGGTTTCCATGACCTATAATTTTGGACAGGGCTGGACTCTGGATTCTACGACTACCCTACATAAGGCAGTATTGAAAGACGATCCTGCTTATCTTGCGTATGCCTTTGTAATCTACAGCCATTCCGGCACCACGACCTCCCAGGGACACATTCAGCGCCGATTAATGGAACTACAGATTTACATGGATGGCCTATATTTTGATAGCTTTGCATACGGAAGAACTTGGGCTAAGGATTACCGCTATGTGCTGTTGGATGCCAACGGCGGCACCAACCGCTATAACCCTTACGGCTTCAGCATCCATCATCCCACCGGTATCGAGTATTTGGAAATGACTGCACCCACCGGCACAAATGAGGCGGGCGAATCCTTTACATACGAGTTTGCCGGTTGGTTTACTGAACCGGTTGGCGGCGAGCAGATCACTGTTTTGGATGCGACTCTGGAAAACGGCACGATCCTCTTTGCACACTGGAAAAATCCTGTAACAGGGGAGATTGTAGACCTTGAGCCAGGCGAAGTCGTGGATGTAAAGGTCAAAGCGACTGCACAATCGACCATGCTGGAAGGTCCTTGCCGTTACTATAATACGGTTCGAACGGTGGTAGCAAATGAGCTGCTGCATATCGATCGGGTGGTGACGGGTAAGGATAATGTGGTGTGGGGAAGAACACCCGAAGGCTGGGTCAAGCTATCCAGCACCAATTATGGTACAACTCCCGAACTTCCTGAAGCACCCAAGCCTGGCACCTATGCAACCATCACTGCATCCAGCTTGCGTGTGCGCACCGGTCCCGGCATATCGTATTCCGACACCGGTAGCCGTGTATATACCGGTAATGTAGTGGAAATCATGGAAACCCAGATGGAGGGCGATGTCCGTAAATGGGGCAAGATGCCCGATGGCAACTGGATTTGTCTGGAAGAGAACGGAAGTTCCTATGCCACCATCGAAGTGATCACTGAGCAACCCCAACCACCGCAGCCTACCGAACCGGATGTGTCCGGCGCAATCACTGTTTCATCGGTTGGTATGTCCCGGTGGCCGACACAGCTGAAATACGGCTTGAACGGCGTTGAGCGGGTCGTAGATGTGACGGGTGGTCAGATTAAGGTCACTTACAGCAACGGTACAACCAAGTGGTGGGAACTGACCAAGGCTATGACCAGCGGTCTGGACAATAGTAAGCTGGGCGACTGCTCCATTACGGTCAGCTTTGGTGGAAAATCCACCACCTACACAGTACAGATCGTGCCGGTGGATGTGGTGAAGATTTCCATGCAGACTCTGCCACAGACTCTGCGGTATCTGAAGGGTAATCAGACTTTGGATCTGACCGGTGCCGAAATTCTGGTTGAATACAGCCCCACCGGTACAGAAACCGTTCAAGTCACACCGGATATGGTGACCGGCTTTGATCCGACCCGGGCAGGAAATCAGACCATTACGGTTACCTACAAATCTCATACAACTACCTTCCAAGTGGAGGTCATTGATAACGATCTGAAGTCCATTGGTATGAAGCAGCTTCCAACGAAACTGCGGTATTTAATGGGTGAGGAAGATTTGGATCTGACCGGTGCGCAGCTTAGCACCGTGTATGGGTATGACGGCGAGAAGGTCATTCCTGTGACAGAAGAAATGGTCTCCGGTTTTGATAAGAATGTGCCTGGCATCCAGACGGTGACAGTCGCATTTGGTGGCTTTACCACCACATTCCAGGTGGAAGTGGTAGACAACCGGGCAGAGGGAATCTCCATTCATAAGATGCCCAACAAGGTACAATATTTGATGGGCATTGAGTCCTTGGATCTGACCGGCGCGGAGCTGACAGTTCGCTATGGCTACACCGGCGAGGAGATTGTTCCGATTACAGAGGATATGATTACCGGATTTGATAATTCCACCCCAGGCATCAAGCGGTTAACGGTCACCTATTTGGGTCTTGTTACCACTTTCGAGGTGGAAGTGGTGGAAAACCGTTTGGTTGGCATCTCTTTACAGACCGTGCCCGGAAAACTTCAGTATCTGCAGGGTGTAGAAGAGCTGGATCTGACCGGTGCGGTTCTCACCCTTGAGTACAGTCACACCGGCGTGTCCACAATGAGCGTTACACCGGATATGGTCTCCGGCTTTGACAATCTCACCGGCGGAATAAAGACCGTCACTGTGACCTACCAGGGCTTCACAGCCACCTTTACGGTGGAGGTGGTGCTGCACACCGTGGTGTTCCAAAACTATGATGGTACAGTACTTTCCAGCGGTCAGTATTCCCTGGGTGACAGCGTAACCGCCCCTGCCGATCCGGTGAAGCCTGCCGACCGGCAAGGCGAATACATTTTCGTTGGCTGGGATAAGGAAGTAACTGCCTGCACCGGCAGTGTAACCTATACCGCGGTGTTTGAACTGCGCTACTATCGCGGTGATGTGAACCATGATGATATGGTGGATGAAAGCGACGGTATCTACCTGCTATGGCATGTGTTCTTCCCGGAGGATTACCCGGTTTATGTTCAGAATGACTTTGATGGCGATGGAATTGTGAGTGAGGCAGATGGCATTTATCTGCTGTGGCATGTATTCTTCCCGCAAGATTATCCGCTACATTGATTGCTGACGAAAGAGGAAGATAGATATGAAAAGAAAGATAATTTGTTTCGTATTGCTCGTATTTCTGGTGGCAATGCTGGCAATCCCTGCAGCAGCTGCTGGCAGTGCCAGTCTGACTGTGTCTGACACTACGCCTTACCGTGGCGACACGTTCACTGTCACGGTGAATCTGTCCGGTGTAGGCGCATGGGACGCAGGTTCGCTTGAGGTGAAATACGGTAGCGGTCTGGAATTGACCGGTGCGAAGAGCCTGGCTGCAGACGTGACCATAACGGAGAATTTGGGCCAGGGAAGAGTGATTTTCTTCTCTATGAAGGGCGCAGTTACCGTAAATGGCAAGCTGCTGAGCTTGACATTTAAGGTCAAGAGCGGCGCTTCCTTTGAATCCAACAAGATTGATGTCAGTTTGCAAATCAATGGCGAGACTGTGAAGGCTTCCAAGTCTGTCACTGTCACCTGCAGCCACAAGTACAGTGCATGGGCATCTGCAAGTGCGGACAAGCACAGCCGCAAGTGCAGTATTTGCGGTAAGGTTGACACCCAGGCACATACCTACGACAATCCCTGTGATGTGGATTGCAACGATTGCGGTGCTGCTCGGATCACGGAGCATTCCTTTGCAGAGGAGTGGGTAAGTGACGAGACCGGTCACTGGCACATTTGTGTTCATTGCGGCGAGAAATCTACGCTGGAGGAGCACGTACCCGGTGCACCAGCAGGGGAGTATACCGATCAGATCTGTACGGTCTGTCAAGAAATCCTGATCCCCGCTCTGGGTCACCAGCACAGCTACGACGGAACTTACAAGACTGACGGCACTTTCCATTGGACAAAGTGCTTGGGCTGCGGTGAGGAGACTGAGAAGGTCACACACGTTTATGAGAGCGACTGTGATGAATCCTGTGATACCTGCGGATATCAGCGTGCCGTGGTGCACAAGGCCTCTGACAGCTGGACTTGCGACGGCGTTAAACACTGGAAGTCCTGTACCGACTGCGGACTGCGGTTGGAGGAGAATGACCATGTTTGGGACGGCGGCATCGTGACATTGGAGCCCACCGGCACCAGCAAGGGTAAGATCCTGTATCGCTGTGGTCTGTGCCATACCGAGAAGATTGAAGATATCCCGGCACTGCAGCTGACGGAGGCATTGCCCTGGTGGTTGTGGATGCTGATCGGTGCCGCAAGCGGTGCAGCGATCGTTCTGGGAATTCAGCTTGTGATCGGTTTGACCAAGAGTTCCCATAAGGGGAGATATAGCGGCTAATAATTACCCCCGGATGTGTGAATTTTTACACATCCGGGGGTGTGTTTGTACAGAATAGGTGGAAAATGTTTGCTTTGGTATTTTTTGTAAAAAGATAAATGGTATGCGACGCAGTTCGACGGAAAGAGACATCCTGCCGTGATAGTATATATGTACAGTATGTCAAAAAAGACAGACTGGAATACTTTATTATCACAAAGGAGGCACTCATCATGAAGCATATCCAAAGAATCTTGAGCTTACTGTTAATGACAGCAATACTGGCAAGCCTGTGCATTTCCGGCGCTTATGCCGAAGAGTCGGGCACAACAGTAACAGCTCAAAAAGTTACCAACATCGGCAAGGTTGCAACCTTGGCCGGTAAAACTGAAAAGGCTGAGAACATTACTTATCTATCCGATCTTTATAATACCGACGCTATGGTAGATAGCTTTGTGATTGGCGCAAGCAGTAGCATTGCAAATCCCAGACCGTTTAAGCTGGATACTAACTGGGATTTGACATCCCTGTATGTTTTTACCGCTGACGATGCAGACAGGGCCACTCCGGATTCCGATACGAACCCGGACCGTTGGGCTGTGGGTTCCAGCTATGCAGAGACCGGCCGCGTTTTGAGTGGCAATACATATTATCCTGATGATATTGCTGTGGGTGGCTTAGGCGAGCAGTTTGATAAGGGCCTGGGCTTCCTGGCTTCTCCCAAGGATACGGCATCTACGAACTACCCCGACGCAACTGTGGTGTATGACCTGCGTGGCTTGGATGCGGATTATTTTTACTCTGTTGTTGGCCTGACCGGTACCGCCAATAATGGCAGCACGACCAATAAGTTTATGGATTTCGAGGTCTGGGCAAGTAAAGCAGATACCTACAACGAAAATGCGGAGTTTGTGAAGCTGTCCTATGCGCAAAATATCCGTGCATGGTTGATGGCTGAGTTTGAGGTCAATATCTCTGGCTACAATTTCCTGAAGCTGGTGGGCGTGAATACCAGTACCGCCACCAGCAGCACCAACAGCGGCCTGTCCGGTGTGTGGGCGGATGCCTGCGTTTACAAGACCCCGATTCCCGGGTTTGTCACCAATGGTACAGCTACCCGACACCATGATGCCGGCAGCGAAAATTATCAGGTGGTTTATTCTGACGTTACCGCCGCTGAGGTGTCTGCTTACGAGCAAAAGCTGGTGGCGGCAGGATATACGCTGTATGACCAGAACACCATCGGCAGCAACCGTTTTGCAACCTATGTAACGGAAGAACAGATGATCCATCTAAATTACTTCCCGGCATTGGACGAAAACCAGTTCCATATTGTATACGGCCCCAATACTTGCTTGCTGCCCAATACCCCCATTGCGGATACTGCCTATGAAGCAGTGGTGACACCCTCCGTGTCCATCATTGAAATGACGGACAGCGTCCTGTGCATGGTGGTGCAGATGGCTGACGGCAGTTTCGTGGTGATCGATGGTGGTTACGGTTACAGCGGAAGCACGACACTGCCGGCGACCTACACAACGACAGGACTGGCCTATACGTTTGAAAGAAACCACCAGACGGATATGACGAATCTGCTGAACTTCCTGGAGGAGATGACTCCCGGTGAGGGCAAGCCCCAGATCACCTGGATGATCACCCATGCAGACCCGGATCATATTCAGCTGCCCTACGTGTTTATCCGTACTTACAGCAGCAGGGTTGATGTAAATGCTGTGTGTTATAACTTCCCCAACCTGTATAATGTGGGTTTGGGTTCCAGTTACAATCCGGAAACCTTCACCGGTTATGCCAATAGTTTCCTGAGTACCATTAATACTTACTATCCGGATGCGGAGCATTATATCTACCACACCGGCCAGAAGCTGTATCTGCCCGGCGGTGAGATTGAATTCCTGTTTACGCCCGAGGATTACTGGCCCAATGCTATGACAACCATGAACCACACCTCCGGCATGTGGAGATTTACGATCAATGGCCAAACTGTGATGATCACCGGCGATGCAGAAAAGCCCTTGAATCAGCAGGCGGCTGCAGTGTTTGGCGATTACCTGAAGAGTGATATCCTGCAGGTAGTCCACCACGGCAGCAATGGCGGTTCGGTGGAATTCTACAATGCGGTGGATCCCAGCATTTGCTTCTGGCCCTGTCAGCAGGAGTATCTGGAAGTGGATAAGCGCCATCTGGGCACCTGGACCGGATTTGAATTTAACACCGTTTTGTGGGAATCTGAAAATGTCACTGCGCATTACTCCAATAGTGAAACCTATACCGTATATTTGACCAATAATCCGTAAAAGGAAGGGCGGGCCCAGTTGGGCCCGCCCAATTTATTGATTCTAAATCAGTTCGACGTATTGGAATTTATTGCAAACCGCATTCTTTATACAGTTCTTCAATGCACGGTGATTTATACTCTATGTATCCGTCTATATCATTTGGAAATAGTTCGGCTGCTTTTTCTTTTATCAAGCTATATTTTCTAACCGCTTCGGGATTGCTTCGGAGAAAATCTCTGAATGTAATATGCCGGTGTAATTCCTCAGAATACTGCGGACATACGTACAAATGATGCATCATTAAATGTGGCTTATCCACGTATTTGAATGCCTCTCTGTCCACGATGCCGAGGTCGCCCTCGTGGATATAGCCGATTCTTTTCAAACCTTCAACCACCGCAGCAAACGTCGAGTAATCCTTAATGATTACATCAATGTCAATACAAGGCTTGGCAGACATTCCTTCGACAGAGGTGCTTCCGACGTGTTCAATGCCGATGATTAAATCGCCAATTGCTTCTTCAATCTCATCCTTTATTTTTTCAAAAGCTGATTGCCATGCCATATCGTATGGCAGTACAACAACCTTTCTTGTTCTCATATAGTTCACCTGCAAATTCAAGTATTCTTAACTGATTATAGCATATCTCAAAATACTGTTCAACAAATTCCAATTTATCAGACATTAACTGTCCTACACTCTAAAAACCATTGATATTACTGGGGTTTTCGTCGATTACAAACTCAACTGTTATGTATTTTCCCTTGTTTTTGCCCTTATGAGCGAAAATAAGGGAAACTTTTAATATCTAACCGCTAACTACCTTGTCGAGCAGTCTTGCGGAGGTACGCTTCGCCTCTCTTGTAGAGTGAGCGTAGACATTCATCGTGGTACTGACATCAGAGTGACCTAAAAGCTCCTGCACATCCTTGGGTGCTGCTCCGTTCGAGAGCAGATTACTTGTAAATGTGTGACGCAGTTGGTGGAAATGAAACCCTTCGAGTCCCTCTACCTTTTTGCTTGCCCGTTTGCACATAATACCGATGGTGCTTGGCGACTCATACGCTCCGTCCGGCCTTAAGCATACAAAGGATATCTCCTTGTAGCCATCGGGAACCTTCTCGTTTCTCGGTAGCGTATAGACCTCATAGTATGTACGGTCTTTCTCCTTAACCTCAATATAGTAGTTGAGGCAGAAGAGTTCGCCGTATTTGAATCGGTTTTTGTGCTGTTCAAGTTTGGCTGTTCGCAGAATCTCTGCCAGGGTGTCACAGAAGTCCACCGTGCGGACTTTCCTGCGCTTGGTAGCCCCTATCTCGGTTTTGTGCCTTGCGTTGTTGTAGCGCATACTGCGGCGTACCGTGAGGTACTGCTTTTCAAGATTTACGTCTTGCCAAGTTAAGCCACAGACCTCACCGATGCGAAGTCCTGTGTAGTATGCGATCTGTATAGGGAGCAGTGCGGGGTTATCCTTTGCTTTCAGAAAATCCTCAAGCTTTAGATACATTTCGTGAGTGAGCGTCGGTATGGTAGCAACGTCTCCGTTATCATCTGAGAACAATTCGTAATCATCCTTTTTCCCACGCCATACAACGTACTGCATCGGATTAAAGGAAATCATACGCTTTGGAAATACTGCAAAGCGGAACGCTCCTTGCAGAACGGCGGAGAACAATCGCAAGTAGCCCTTGCTGAGTGCTTTCGCTGTCGTGCCGTCCGGATTCACTCCGCCGAAGCTGAGCTGATCCATGAACGCCTGCAGATGATCGGCTGTTACACTTTTCAGTTTTCGGTTGCTGATGGGAAATTGCTTGATGCGGTTGACGGTGCCTTGATAGGACATTACCGTACCGTTGCTTAAGTTTCCGGGCTTCAGTTCTTCTTCCACCCACATATCCAGCAGCATACCCACCGTTGCGTTTTCAGATTTCGCTACGAATTTCTTTGCCTCGTAGTCTTCCATTGCTTTACGGAGCAGAGCTTCGGTTTCGCTCTTGCTTTCCGTACCTGCGAACTCTCGCTGTACCTGTCTGCCGCTTTCATCTTCTACGTAAAAGCGGTAGTACCACTTCTTGCCTTTTTTTCTTACAGAACCTTTTGCCATATAAAACTCCTTTCCTTTGGCAAACGGAACTGTTGCAATTGTGTACCTATATTATACCATTTTTTCGCTTGAATTGCAACAGTTCCGGGCCCTTTT
>JAGAMN010000034.1 GCA_017624715.1 Oscillospiraceae bacterium | reverse complement strand
TACTGCGCAGTGTATATTTTCTCGACATAATAACACCCCCAATTCCATAATAGCATAAAAATAATGGTAGGCACTTTCGTGTCTACCATTATTTTATCACTTCACGACCTAATGGCCGGCGGCTGTTTGCATCTGTTCGACATATTGGAATTTATCGAATTCTAAGTTTTTGGAAGAGTTCCTCTATATCGTAGTTCGCGCCATCGAATGTAGGCCAAGCATCAATATTGTCGCCCCTTTTCCTCGGGATGATATGGATATGAAAATGCGGTACGGACTGGCCTGCACTTTCGTCACTTGCATTCAGCAGATTCACTCCATCATATCCACAAGCATCAATACAGTGATTAGAAACTTTTTTCACCGTCGCCATCAAGTGGCTCAGGGTTTCAGCATCACAATCGAGAATGCATTTCACATGCTTCTTGGGTATCGCAACCATATGGCCATCTACATCTTTGGCGATATCCATGAAGACCAACGTATGCTCATCCTCATACACTCTGAAACTAGGGATATCTCCGTTTACTATTTTACAGAATACACAATCCATTGTAACTTACCTCCATACGTCATCGTTCGTCAAATTCAAGTTTGTTTAACTGAATTATACTCCCATACCACACAGAAATCAAGTTTTCCGCTACCCGCCTTATCTGCAAACGCAGCTAAAATAGAGGTAGCGGTCTTTTTTATGTCTATGCTATTGGGTATTTGTTCCGCTTTGCAAAAGCCTTCTCCTTGAGGAGTGGTGCTCCGCGCAGCGAATCCGAATCCTAACGCTTGCCAGTGGCAAGCGTACCACAAATTATTGGTGGCCGAGCGCTCGCGAGGTTGGAGGGATTGCAGTATAGAATCATTTGACAACCCCTTAGCCAAAAATCAAAGATTTTTGCCAGCTCCCCTTACACAGGGGAGCCTTTGGTTGCAATCGGTAGCTACATATGGTATAATTCACCCAAACGAAAGTGAGGAATTTCTATGCACAAAATTCTATTCGTCTGTCATGGGAACACTTTAACAGCATTTAGAAAAGTTGCGTAAATTCTGTATTCTCGGACAAAATCGACCATTTTGCGTAAATAATAGTGCAAATATTCTAAACGCGTACATCAATTTACTACCAATTTACTACCACTTCGAGCTCTGATATGACAAAAAAGCATAAAAAGCAGTCCTTTTAAGGCCATAAAACGCCTTATTTTGGACTGTTTTTTGTTCGTCTGCCATTTTTAATCAAAACGGTAAAACGTATCTCGCATCGATGCTGTTGCTGCGGTAAATATCTTGTAAGGTATGTTTCTCGCATTTGTAACTTGCAAACATAGATTAACGATGTTATACTGATAGTATCTATAAAAGGGGGGATTTCGTGTTTTTTGCAGAGCTTTTGTTGAATGCTGTCTGTGTTTTTCCTGCCTGTGTTGTTGCGCTGCAATGGATCGGCATCCCCTTGCGACGAACGATTTCTATTGCTGCCATCACCACGGGGCTTTCTCTTTGCACAAACATAATCAGCGCTTATTATTTGCAGGACTTCCCGTCAACACTGATCTTACTGCTCATCGTTCTTCCTATCTCCCTGATGAACCCAAAGGTCTCTTTCTGCGATGCCTGTGCAGTCGTTACACTCTCCAGCGCAGCATATAGTGTTACCGCCTTTGCTGTGCGTGTTATGCTTTCCATAGCATTCATTTCTGATTTCTTTCAGATTGCTTTGGCAGTGCTTTTTCTCTTTATACATTCTGCACTTTCCTATAATCTGCGTCCTCTTTTTCCAGGCAGTAACTGGTCGAATGATCTTGAAGACCAACTTGAAAGTTCTTTTTTCTCTCGTCGGTCAACACAATACTGTGCGATGCTTGGCGTGTACTGGATCGCCTGTATTTTGCCTTTGATTGCAGGACTTCAGGGAGCGGTTATACTAATAATCCTGCTGGTGCTGCAACTGGGTGGATTGGTGCTGCTGAGTATCCTATTGGAAAATCACCGCTATCGTTTTTCTCTGGCACTCCAACAACAGACCAACGATGAATTGCAGACATTTATGAATATCGTCCGTTCTCAACGGCACGACTATAACATTCACGTGCAAACCCTTCATGAGCTGGTTCGACAGGAACGGCAGAGTGAAGCCACCGACTATTTGAACCGGCTGATGGAAGATACTGTGGCATTAAATCGGCTGCTCCCTCTGGCGGATGCCGCTGTCAGTGCAGTTATTCTCTCTTTTCAGAGTGAAGCTGCCCGGATGGGGATCCCGATGAATATTTCTATTGAGAACGATTTGAGCAATATTTCTACAAATACTTACGAAACAAACAAGATTATTGGAAACCTCCTGCAAAATGCGCTGGATGAAACAGCGCAGCTGAAGGATAAATCTTTTGGTATCCACTTGTCTGTGATTAAGAGGGGAGAGTATGCTGTGATTCGTGTCAGCAATCGCACCCAGAATGATAATGCTATGAAAGACTATCGAATCGGACAATCTTCTAAATCCGGTCATGAAGGGATCGGCATTGCCTCTATTCGGGCGTTGGCTACCCGTTATGGCGGTGTAGTATATGCCAGGCAGGAGGATCGGATCATCCACTTTGTGGCAAAGATCCCGCTGTGCTTGGGAAGGGAGGAATAGCTTTGCAGCTTCGTAACATTCTATTAGTCGATGACCAGGAAATACCTACACAGGAGAGCATTCGGTCGTTAGAACATTTTGTGCCCAGGGAATGTATCCACTATGTTTCTTCTGCTGCGGAAGCAATGGATTATCTCCGGGAGCAGGGTGCGGATCTGGTATTTTTGGATATCGATATGCCCGGTACATCGGGCTTTTCATTGGCTGAGTATATGACGACGCATCACAAGGAAGTACCCTATGTCTTTTTAACAGGCTATGCCAATTTCGCTGCAAAAAGCTACGACTATGAGCCTGTGGATTTCCTGACGAAGCCTATTGATCTGGTGCGGCTTCAGAAAACCTTTGAACGGTTAGATAAGACCGAAACAAAACCGGAATCCGGCAGGATTGCGCTACACACGAAACAGGGATATATGTTGATAGATCCCCGGAATATCCTTCATATTAGTAAGGTTCGCAGAAAGGTTCAGCTTGTGTGTAAGGACGGCAGACAGCTGACGGTCAATAACGCCTTAGAAGAATTGGAAGTCATTCTTAGCGATTGGGGCTTTTTCCGCTGCCATCAGTCCTATTTGATTCACTTAGAGGATATTCAGGAGATTGTACCCAATAGCTTTGGACAGACCTATGATGCGGTGCTGGCAAATGGCGTTACTGTTCCCATTAGTCGCAGCAAAACGCAAGCACTCCGGGAAGCTTTGCAGAATCAAGGCGTACGTTTTCTTTAACAGAAACACCCTGCGCGGAAAAATCCGTGCAGGGTGTTTCTTTTTAGAAAGGAAAGGAATTATTTTTCTTTGTAATAGAGCATACAGTGGCAGTATCCTTCAAAGTCCGGATCTGCCAGTTGCTGACGGAATTCCTGGCAAATGCATTTGTTTTCTTCCGTTTTTTCGCTGCGGCAGGGGCAGTATCCACCGTTTTTGGCAAGGCCCTCCCGGATAGTGGCTACCACTTCGGCATTTTCATTTAAGCGAATTCTTCCCATACGGACACCTCCTCAAATGCGATAGAGTAGCTTAGACAGCTCTTTATGGATGGTTTCTAACGCCATACCCCCGGCGTTCCGATAAACTTCTTTTCCCTTGCGGAAGTAAACGAATGTGGGAAGCGCTTTAATATCAAAGCGTTTTGCCAGTTCCGGCTGATGGGTGGTATTGACTTTGACAAAAGTAATGTAGGCCATATCGCTGGCTGCTTGCCGCAGGAAGGGTGCTGTAAAGGCGCAGGCACCACAGTGGTCTCCGTAGAAGTCTACCATAACATACTCACCCTGAATCAATTGATCAAAGTTCTGCGCTGTTGCTTCTATGACTGTCATACTTACACCTCCATACAGGCCATTGCCTTGGGACTCATACTTGTAAATAAATGCTCCTTGAAAACCATTTCCTGATACAGGGAAAAACAGGCTTTGCGCATTGCTTCTTCCAGCGGCATACCTTGCTTTTTTGCAATTTCGGCAATTGCATTACGGTAGTCTTCCTCGGTAGGCACAAAGCCGTCCAGTGCACAGAGCTTCTGAATT
This sequence comes from Oscillospiraceae bacterium, assembly GCA_017624715.1. Taxonomy (GTDB): domain Bacteria; phylum Bacillota; class Clostridia; order Oscillospirales; family Oscillospiraceae; genus Faecousia. The sequence continues at coordinate 12,386 of JAGAMN010000034.1, read as the reverse complement.
ACAAGGAAAGGGATGAAGTTGCGTTCCTGTTCACGGGCGGCCTTTTCGATGGCCTGTTCATCCGTTAAAATCTCAAAGCCTTCTTCAGGTATCCGCATATCGACTCCGGCGGCAAGCATACCCTCGAACATAATCTTTCCACGTTCCAGGCACCATTGCCATTTCTCTTCCTCGTCGATCTCATAGGTACTGCGCTCGGCAGTTTGGGTCAACCAGAAGTGGGTAATGCCGTAGCTTGCCTTGGTCTTGCGCTCCATATCGTGCTGCTGATGATACCAACGGCTGTATTCCGATACGGTGCTGACACCGGGAATGTTCAGCGATACTACAAATGCATCGTTGACAGCGCTGGTGATCTGTCGAACCGCACCCTCAATGGTAACAGTCATTTCCCACTGCCCTACCATGCAGGTGATTTCCTGACCAACCTTACAACCAACGATTCTTTTTTCTGCCTCCTCAGCACCGGGAAGGCATCGGCCGGGGTATAGCAGTACAGTTCGTCCGACCCACGCTTTTTCCCCGCAGGCGGTGCATACACAGCGAACACTGTCTCCGTCTGCAATCGTGTCCGTTACCTCAGCTTGAGATGCATTGTCTGCTGCCAGAGCTTCCAGTTCTTTTTGAATCTCTTCCTCAGGAATGTGCCACTTCTTTAATTCTGTTGGGATTTCCAGCGTATTGTAATCAAAGAAATCTATGATTTTCGATTTCATACAGTTTCCTCCTGAATGCGTTCATCGGCAAATGCGCGGTAGTAGGCATTGGTTTTTGTGAGTTCTTCCGGGGTTCCGACAGCCTGGATCCGACCGCCATCCATAACGATGATCTGGTCAGCGAATACAGTCGCGGAATACTTGTGGGCGATCATCACGGTAGTGCGGCCTTTCATTAGGTTCTGCAGGGCTACCGTTACTTCCTGTTCACTCTTTGCATCCAAATTGCTGGTAGCCTCATCTAAAAGCAAATAGTCGGGATTTCGCATCATAGCTCTTGCAATGGCAATGCACTGTTGCTGACCGCCGGAGAAATTTGAACCGCCCGGACCTACCTGAGCATCAAAGCCACCGGGTGTAGCCATAATAAAGTCGTAAGCGTTTGCCATTTTTGCTACACGGATCAGTTCTTCTTCCTGAACAGGCCGCTCCACACCGTAAAGGATATTTTCCCGCACAGTACCGGAAAGTAAGGGCTTATCTTGTGCCACAATGGCAAAGCTTTTGCGCCAGGAGGTCAGGCTAAAATCCTCAATCGGCGTGTTGCCGAAAAGTATTTGTCCGGCGTCTGTCTGGTACATCCGCTCCAGGAGCTTAAACAGTGTTGTTTTACCGGCACCGTTTGTTCCTACGATTGCAGTAACCTTGCATTTGGGAATCACACAGGATATGTCTTGTAATACGGGCGTTTGCTGGTAAGCAAAGGTCACATTTTCCAAAACGATGTCTGTGTCCGCAACATCCATCTCAGCTCCCTGATCCTGTTCTTCAGAGGCATCCAAAATATCGCATATCTTATCCAATGCACCGGCATTTTTTGAGAAAGTACCAAGATTATTGCAAATATCTACGGCACGAATGGTTACCAAGGATGATAAGGTGTAAAAACCGATTAGCTTACCTACGGAAATTGCACCGGAATTGAGCAACTGGCTGCCCATAACAAAGGAAATAACAATGGTTGCGCAGCCGACGGCCTGCATACCAACAAGATTGATCATACCGGCATAGCTCATCAGAATATCTGCCTTGCATTGCCGCTTAAAATGACCTTGTGCGATATCGTTTTCGTTATCCTCCATACGGAAGGACTTGATCAGCCGCAGACCTCGGACACGCTCTGCCAAATAGCCCATAGTAGCCGCCAGCGCGTGCTTGGTGTTGGCAGAAACTTTATAAGAAACGGTACTGTAAAGAATGGTAATGCCTATCACTAGCGGTATGACACCCAAGATGGCGGTTGCCATCTCCGCCTGGAATTTGTACAAACGATCAAAGGCGACAATGACGGCGTACACGGCAGTTATAATATTGATCCAAATCTGGAAATACTGGCTGGCGCTGTCTGCGTCGGTGGTAACGCGGGTTACTAACGCAGAAGCATTATCCCCGTCATAATACCGGGTAGGCAGCCGCATCATTTTGTTCCATAGCTTCAGCCGAACCGCCAGATTCAGCTTCTGCCCAAACAGACCACCTACATAGGTGCTGCTGATGGTAAGCAAACTGTTTAGTACCAAAAATACGATGTAGCGGATAAATTCTTCAGTTTTGATAGCATTTTGGGTGCCGTCAATGATGGATGCGGTGAGTGTAAGCGATTCCACTTCTGTGTGAGATTTGATAACGGTGATTACCACAATTAAAAGCAGCAAACCCCAGGGCAGGCGGATGTTGCGAAAAACTCGTGTATAGCGTTTAACAATCCTGATCATACCGCACGCTCCTCTCCGGATATATTTGCATCCAGCAGCTGTTGCAGCTGGGGACAAGTTTCTTTAAGCTGATGGTAAATACCGCAGCCTACCAACCTGCCGCCGTCCAAAACTACAACTTGGTCTGCTTTTTTCAGTAATGACAGATCGTGTGTAACGATCATTTTTGTTTTTCCGGCAAAAGTCTCAAAAATGGAATCCTGTATTTCTGCAGAGGCCACAGCGTCCAGTGCGGATGTGGGTTCATCCAGCAGCAGAATATCCGCGTCCCGTAAAAACTCCCGGGTCATTACCAGCTTTTGCCGTTGTCCGCCGGAAAGGGAAGTTCCGCCCGGTGCCACAGTTGCGTCTAAACCTTCTGCAAAGAGGGAAATTGTTCTGTCAAAACCGGTGCGCTTTGCTGCTTCCAGAATTTGGTCATCAGTTACCGCCTCCCGGATACCGTATGTAAGTGCCTCCCGGAGGGTGCCGCCGAAAATATCTGCTCCCTGCTGTACATAGCCAAAGCGATTGCGGAGGGTATCTGTATGGATTTGGGATACGGGAATTCCACCCAGCTTTACACAGCCGCTATCCGGTGTATAAAACCGCTCTAATAAGCTGATGAGTGTGGTTTTGCCGCTGCCACACAGTCCTACGACCGCCGTGGTGGTGCCTGCGGGAATGGTGAAGCTTACATCCTCCAAAGCCTGCTTGTCGCCATAGGCGAAGCTGACATTTTCAAATGTGATGTCCACTGCATCCGGAAGTTGGGTCGTGCCGTCCTCGGTTTCTACCGGAACATTCATCAAATGGGATGCTCGAGCCAAACTGCCTTGGATCGTTTTCAGGTCGGTCCAGTAGCTGATGATCGTATCGAAGGTATTCGAAATCGTGCCTGAGAACATAAAGAATGCGACCCACTGGGGCAGGGTGATCGCACCTTTTTGCAGCAGAACGACACCGAACACCATAACGATCAGATTTTGCGCCAAGCCAATGCCGGTTGCCAATGCGGAAATCGTACATTCCAGCTTTACCACCTTCATATTGGCATCAAACAGCTGCTTGGCGGCAGCCTCACCGTTCTTCAGCTCCTGAGGTTCATTTGTGTAGGTTTTGATCAAACTCAGATTGCGTACACGTTCTGCCAGATATCCGGTGAGTCCGCCGATTTGCTGATACAGCCCTTTCTGCGTTTTAAAGCGGCGCTTGCCGATATAAAACATATAAAGGATCTTTATCGGTAGCAGCATAAAAACGGAAACCATCAGCCAAACATTGTAGGTGGAGATGGTGGATAGTGCCCGGATAGCATAATAAAGAGCCGGAATCACACCAACGATATAGAATACCAGGTTACGCACAGCGTCAGAGGCGTCGTTGGTTACGGTGCTCATCAGCTTGGAAGGATCGTTTGCATCGTAATAGTCCATTCGGATGTTCAGCATTCGCTTCCAAAGCACCCGACGGACATTGCGTACAGCAAAGTGTTGAGCGGGGCAGCGCAGCAGGGTATCTGCGCACAGAACAATGGTGTACAGAATGTAGAATACGATCGCGTCCCACAGAACCTTACTGTCGGTGCTGCCACTGAGCAGACCTGCAGTAGTGGTGGGCAGCAGAAGGTTGACTTCGCTGTAAAACATATTGCAAAGGAATGCCAAAAGCATCCAAAACCAAGGCAGCTGCATGGATTTTAACAGCTTCCAAAATTCGCTCCAGATCATTCCTTTATTCTCTTTCGGGGCTTTTTTCGCCACGCGGTATCACTCCTTATTATGGCAGTTCAGCGGGCAGTGAAAACACTGCCCGCTGAGGGGTTGATATAATGCTTACTGTTTGATAAGGCCGTTGGATGTGCTTACAAAAGTCAGATAGGCATTGACAGTCTCTTCAGAGAGAGCACCCATAGCTGCGTACATAGCGATTGTGCTCTGAACCATATCGGCATCGGAGAACATATACAGAACGACACCGTCCTGGGTCAGGTTCTGACCGGCAGCAGAATAGAAAGCTTTCAGATTGTTGGCATCCTCTTCGGTGTCGCAAACGATGACCTGATACTCACCTACGGCCTTGCCCTCGTTTTCGTAGAGGATGATGTACATAGCGCTGGCATTGTAGCCCTGAGCAGCCATACCGATAATAGCTGTGCTGTTCTTGTCGCCGGCGTAAACGTGACGGGTTTCGTAGGCAAGACCTTCCGGATCCTCAGCGGAGAAGGTATCGGTAATTTTGACGGATGTCGTCTTTTCAGCACCACCGATAGGTTCTTCGGGTTCGGTAGGGTTGGTGCTGGTAAAGCAGCCTGTCATTGCAGCACAAAGCAGCATTACAACCAAAAGCAGGGAAAACAGTTTTTTCATTTGATTCACTCTCCTAATTTTTGCTTTGAAAGCATTTGTCTGTGTAGGGCGAACACTCTCGTTTGCAAAACAATATCATAAATGCCAGCGTTTTTCAATCTACTATGCTAATTTGGAATGTTTATTTGTCTATTCTGCAGTTTTTGCTTCCTATTATACAGTGGGGCGGTGCGGTTATACCAATCGTGTACTATAATACTCCAAATGAAAGTGCGGTGCGTGAGCCTGCCACGGGAAGATTTAAGCCAGGAACGGCTTTTGCTTACTATCCTTTATAACGGGTTTGCCCCCAATATGACAGAAATAGCGCAGCCGCCGACCATCAGATCGGCGGCTGTTTTTATATGTTCAACAAATTGGAATTTGACATCATTGACCGTTATAGGTGATAACAATCTCATTTGCATCAACTTTATCTAAACGTATTACACAAGTTCTTGTTTGAGGAGCAGTCGTATCACCAGTGCATTATCATTTTACTAATCATTGTTACCGCGGTAATAACACAGATCTTAGGGATATAATTTATCAAACATATATCCAACGGTGAATAAAAGCACGAGCCACAGCTTAATCGTGAAGCTGTGGCTCAATTCGTTATTTATGAAGTTCCCGTATTAGGTGCGCACCGTATTGGAGGCCGTCGAGGAATGCTTTGTGCTCGTAAGCAGCACAGAGACGACAGCAGAGATCGCAGACAGCGTTGTTGTCGCTCAGAGGCAAGGCGTGCAGAAATTCCTCCAGTTCCTTAAAACCCTCGCGGATCTCCGGGGGATCAGACTCGTGAGAGTTGGCATAAGCCAGATGGAGCTGATCCAGGACGGTGGCGCAATCGTCACTGCCTGAATCAAAGGGATGGGTTTCTAAGTAAGCTTTCATTGCTTCGGGAATGGTTTTCATAAGGTAACACCTCCAAAAGTTTGTCGTATGTTACCTTGCGGAAAGCGAAAAATCAAGTGTTAATTTTGCAGTAAAACGCAATATCTGCACACCGGGCCGTGGTTTTGGCGGATGAGGATCGTTTCCGGGATGGTGTTGAGGACGCGTTTGCTGAAATAGCTACCGCCATAGTACATATCGAAATTGGACACCGGAAGGACTACCCATTCGGTGTCCTCCTGCTTATGTGCCATGTAGTAGCGAATCAGGTCAAAGACATAGGGCACCGCTTTCTTATCCACCTGCGCTAAAACCTTTTGTTTTATTTCTTCCGGTAACGGGATATCATAATTCTGTAGTGGTCCTTGTACCAGGGCATCTGCCAGAATATCATCAAAACGTAGCGTCCAGGCACCTTTGGTGGTCAGCGTGAAGATGCCAACCTGAAACTGTACCACCTTATCGCGCCACATCTTATCAAACTTATCTTGGATAACTTTGGCTTGCTCCGTATAACCTTTGCGTACAGAGTCGGGGTTTTGCAGCACAAATTCAGCCACACGGTGCACATGACAGTAAAACCATCCGCTGCCGTTTTCATCCACAAGCTCCGGGAAAACCGTATGCAGCTCCCGGAAATCAGATTTACTCTGCCACGCCTCTTTGGGCGTGGCATTTTTGTTGCCCGGAATACTGCACCAAGCGCATAGTGCCTGCCTCGCAAATTCGATGTTGGGTGCATCGTTTTTGTACATATAGCCACGGGCAATTATGGTGAGAATACGCACCATACCCTCAAAATTCAGCAGCGACTCAAAGGTAAACCGCCCCAGGAAGGAAGTGTCGCCTTTGCTGGTTGCCTTATATTCTACTGGGCTGGTATAGACCCGGAACTCCTCTAACTCATTGAGCATCGGTTTTTCCCCCTTTCCTTACTTGCTCCAAGATCTTATCGTAGAGAATGTCCCATAGGAATGCGGTGTCCTTGAGTGCTACGGCATATTTTACAGCTTCGCCCGGTTTTAATATCTTCTCCAATTGCTTTCTGCATTCCTTTTGCACAGCTTCCTTGTAATCTCCGGAACGGTGGAGATAGGCATCCAGCATAGCTGTTATTGCCGGAGAATCCTGCTCCGAGTGGAGCTTCTGTTGTTTTTCCAGATGGTAAGCGTCCATACAATCGCAAATCAGATCGCCGAGGATGCGGTAGCCACTGCTACGGAAGTCTGTCAGTAGGTCGTAATAATCTTTAAATTCTTCTTCCGGTAAATACTGCTGTAGGAAGGATTCCCGCTGTTCCGTATCCATCAGGTGCCATTGTTGCTCCCGGATGGCGCGGTATGTTTCTTCGACCCGTTCCTGAGGTAATGCGGAGAAGATAGCATACAAGGTTTCAGAGTCAACATCTTCCCCCTGACCACGGCTATATAAGATCCGCTCAATATCACTTTGCCGCAGTTTTTGCTGGATGGGCTTTCGACCTGCCCGAATTCGCTGCAGGCAGTGCTTATAGTCTTGTGCCAGTATATTGACAGATGAAAGAATAGCGGGATCTAACTTCTTCTCCCACCCTTGCTCTGTTGCAAAGGTGTACAGCTGAGTGGCGCTTTTTCTCCGTATTTTTATCTTCGGAGTGTTACGTTCCAGCTGGTAGGCGAGGTAGGGCAGGCGCTCTAAATTGGAGTTTACCTGACTCCAATCAGTGCGAGCATAATAGGACTGCAGCTGTTCCTTGGCGGTGGGTTCGTACCATTTTCTCTGTTCTTCGGTGGAATCCAAAATATCCTTGAATCGCAGAAAACGGCTGCGTCCCACATCTTTGTTTTTCAGATATTTGGATAGATCCGGTTTTACGCCACTCTTGGCAGAATCGATCTCCAAGCCGGTGAGGATGGCAAGTGTTTCCACCTCCTGCCGATACTGCTCCCGCTCCTGGGCGGAGGAATTTTCGTTGTATGCAATAATGCTTCGGTTTAGTGCGGCGTTGGAGATCTGCCCCACACGGGAGGAGAAGGTGTTCTTTACTGTTTCAAACCGAGCTTCCCAATCACCAGCATCCCGGATCATAGCATCCACAGAAGGGATGCTCAGCAGCGGTATATTATCCCTATCTCGCAATGCTACGGAATTTTGATCATAATTTCTATGTACACAGCGATTCACCAATGGGGATGCAATGGTACGCACCATATCACCGTCATAGTCGGCGCCGCCCAATCGTTCCGCCGCCAGTACGTGGGCATCCACCATAATTACATCTGTCAGATGTCCCAAATAGTATTGGCGCATATTATTCTGCTCTGTGTATGGTTCCAGCTGAATCTCTTCGTTTCTGGCAATATGGGGATTGCGCAGGATGGTGCAGACATCGTTGGGACGGTAGGCGGGTTTGGGTGCATAAAAGCCGGTTTCAGGAAGATAATTGAAAGATGCAACCTTAAAAAAGGTGTCTTTTTTCATCCGCTCTCCTGCTTCCTCATTAAGCAGACTGCGTAAAAATGCTAACAGATCGCCGGACAAAAACCGAGTGTCACCGGCTACCAGCAATTTACCACGGCTGTAGCGGGTCAATATGCCATCGGCTTCCGCTTCCAATTTTTCTACATAAGGCGGTTCGGCGATAAACAGCGGGTTCTTCTTTAAGATATCCGCCATATATTCTTCCTTTGTGCGTTTGTCCCAACGGCGGCCGGACAGATTGGTGAAATAAGCAAGGCGATATTCCTCGTTAGAGCAGAGATTGTAGTATGCCAGTTCTGTTTCCTTGGTCAGCCAATCCCTGCTATCTTCTTCGGGGCTATGTGTCCAGCCAAGGGGTAAATCCTCTGGACGGAATTCTTCTGCACTGATAGAAAGAGTGTTCAAGAATTGGAAGTTTAGCTCCGTGGTGGCTTCCGGTTTTGTCTTGCTCACATTGGTGATATATAGGGCATGATGATATTTTCTGAATGCAACCCAGTAGTCATTCCAATCTTTGACGTTCTCTTTTAGCCAACCGAATCCCTTAAACATACTCTTCGTCAGTATGATATCCACATCGCTGACACTATGTTGCACGCCCCAGATATCCGTGATAGTAGTGGTACCGGCTTCCTTCAGGAAATCCTTAAAGTCCACCTGATGTAGCATGCCCTTCACATAAGGCATACGGATCTGGAAGGATGTGTGCTTCTGCTTTGTGCCCAGGGCCTTATTCAAAGCTTCGGTATAGGACTTGGAGATTAGTCCCTCGCCATCAAAAGCCATAACGGGATACTCGTCCACATACTTTTCTACCCGCCGATATTTGCGCATACTGCTTTCGCTTCCATCGTCTTCTACGGTAATGACCTTGGTGCGTCCCAATGTGTAGGTAGGATTGTCAATGACAATCACTCTGTGAGGGGCATCAATCTGGATGTTATCTACACGAGTGCCGCTGGACATCATCAGCCCATTGTAGGCGTAGAGCTTACTCAGCTGACACATTCCAACTTTCAAATCTAGCATAATACGCCGGCGAATCGGCTCGTACAGATCCGCCCGAATGAAGCTGAGCATAGCGCAGCGGCTCATACTGGCGGAGCGTTCGAAAGCAACATAGCGCTGCGCGCCGTTGCCAAGATCCAAAGTAATGCCTTCCGGACGGAACATAGACTTTGCTTTCTGCTGCCGGTCCGCATATCGTTTCTGTTCTGCACTCCGATCAAAGATGCCGGAGAAATCTACATAGACAATGATATCGGACAGAGCTTCAATGATGGAATCTTCAGCAGGAGGCGTGACGCCTGCTTGCAGTTCATCCATAATCTGATAAAAGAGGGCATTGTCATCCTGCTCCTGCATACCGGATAGGATGCACTTACTTGTTTCTCTTCTGTTTAATTCAAACTGATAGTAACCGTCCGCTTGCTCCTTGCCATGGCCGATAATTGCCCGGGCGGAGAGGCGGTAGACCTTATATTTTACCGTGGACATTTGCTCACCAACCTTATTTTTTGCAATATAGATACTACTCCCACTTTTTTCTTTGCTTCCATTTTAGCAGAAGTAAGTCACGCTAACAAGTGGTAGTGGTATCTATATTGTTTATGAAGGGAGGTCTTATATGACCAAAACACCGAACTACGCACCGCCGTATGTTGTGGAGAATCGTTGCCTTTACCTGGTCAGTAAAGGCAAGATGGGAATATCCAAACAACGGCTGTGTAATTTTGCGCCGCATATCATCCGACAGGTCACCAAGGATAACGGTGCGGCAACCACCACCTGGGTAACCTTAGGTGGTATCCACGAAAGTGGCCGGGAGCTGCCGGAGATCACCATCCCTGCTGCAGAGCTTTCGTCCTTTGACTGGCTACTAAAGCATTGGGGGATGGACTGTATTTTGTCGGTAGGCAAAAATGTAAAAGAGCACGTCCGTGTTGCCATACAAACCACAGCGGAGGATGCACAGAAGGTGACCGTCTACACCGTTACAGGCTGGAGGAAAATCCAAGGGCAGTGGCGTTTCCTTATGCCCGGAAGCGCGGAAGTGACCGTGGAGCTTCCCGGAAAACTGCAGGGCTATCATATGGCGTATACCGATTCCTATTGTGATGTCGCAACCGTCAGCGCTATGCTAAGTCAGCTGGCAGCACCGGAGGAAGTGACTTACACGCTGCTGGCAGATGTATTTTTGTCTCCTCTGAATCACTTTTTGCGTATGGCAGGCTGCGAGCCGAAGTTCGTTCTGTGGCTTGTGGGAAAGACCGGCTCTTGCAAAAGCACGATGGCAGCGCTGATGTTATCCTTCTTTGGATATTTCACGGCATCGACACTGCCTATGTCTTTCCGTGACACCGCCAACAGCATTCAGACCCAGGCGCATATGCTCAAGGACCTGCCCGTTGTCATTGATGATTTTCATCCCTGCGGTTATCAGGAACAACTCAAAATGACAGCTACCGCCCAGAGTATTATTCGCGATTACGGTGACCGAGCAGGTAGAGGCCGTCTCACGGCGGACTGTAGTCTGATGCAAGCACGACCACCTCAGGGTAATGCCATCGTCACTGCGGAGTTCCCACCGGATATCGGTGAAAGCGGAACAGCCCGCTGCTTCACAATTGAACTGAAACAGGGAGACGTGGATTTAGGAACCTTGACAGCCTTGCAGACGGTGGCAGCTGATGGTACGTTGCACCGGTGTATGTTTTCCTACACTGAATGGTTACGGGAGTGCTTTCTTTGCGACGAGGAAACTACGCAGAAGTTTATCAAAGCGCTGCGAGCCTTGTTTGAAAAGTATCGTACTGAATTTCGGAGTAGCGGTATTCACTGCCACGGTCGCGTAGCCGAAAATGTAGCTTGGCTGCGGCTGGGTTTTCATTTCTTTCTGTTGTTTTTAGAACACCGGCTGGAATATGGGGAAGCCTATGTCTCGCAGGTGGAGGAGCAGTTCCGCGAAATGCTTTACCGAGTTGCCCGCAGGCAGTCAGAGTCAATTAGTCGGGACAAGCCTACCCATCTGTTTCTGCGGAAGTTCTTTTCTCTTCTGGAGAGCGGGCAGATTTTTCTCAAGGATCGGGAAGCACTGACACCTAAAGAGTTCCAGCCGGGAGTTTGTGTTGGGTACGAAGATGGTACGCATTTTTATTTCTTCGCTGACCCGGTGCATAGGTTGGTCCGTAAGCTTTGCAGTGACCAGGGAGAAAACTTTTCTGTCTCCGTCCGATCACTTCTGAAGGCGCTGGCAGAAGAAGAGCTTATTGAAACCGCCGACGGGCAGAATACAAGGTCCATATACCTAGATGGCAAGAGCCGTCGCGTGGTAGTGATGGACAAGCACAAAGCAAGAGTGATTGCAGATGGGGGAGTGGAAAAATAAGGCGTGATTGACGTGAGTCTCACGCTTGCACACTTATTTTTATATACACCTATATACCTGATAGTTTCCCCGCGTCAGCCCCACGGTGGGGCTGTGTGCCCTTTTCTCTTGAGAACAGGGCATGTACCCAAAGGTGGCGTTTTAACGAAAATTGGATTTGTAGCCAACAGCGAAACTCCAAACGGGGTACGCATCGTTTGGGACATTTCTGTTGGAAAAAGCATCGAGTTTGCCGACTCTTGAGCCGAAAGAAATTCACGAAATGGAGGTGATATTTTGAAACGAAGGCAAAAGATTACGGAATTTTTCTTCAACGAACAAGATGGCATTGCAGAAGTGTATACCCACAACACGGACCTGAAAAAGCGGTTAATGCAATACGCCAAAGCCTATCCTCAGCTCTGCCAGTTAACAGAAGCCGACGAGGATGGCGGAATGCGATTTAAAATTGATAAGCGCAGAATCAGCATCCGCTTGACTGCACCCTATTCAGAAGAACGCAGAAGCGCTGCCAAGAAAAGAGGAAAGGAAAGCGGTTTTGGTAAGAAGCGAAAAGAAAGCTATCCAACTGAAGAGATCCCAGACCTACACGGGGACCCCGCAAAGGCGAATGGCCTTTGTGGGGAAAGGAGGAGCATGGGAACTGGCGGAGTTTTCTGAACAGGAAAACGGAGCGTTGTTCACGTTGTTTCGACGTGGCAAGCATCGCGCCCGGCTAGCCGCCGAACGCAGAACAATCGGCAGAAGCCCAAACCCACTTTTATGAAAGGAGCTGATGATTATCAAAAACAAAAGAATTACCCTCCGTGTATCGGAAAGCCACTGGCAGAAGCTACACAACAAATCAGAAGCCGCAGGTATGACGCTGACGGATTATCTC
>JAGAMN010000033.1 GCA_017624715.1 Oscillospiraceae bacterium | reverse complement strand
TGGACGAGTATGTATATTACTTTAATAACAGGCGGCCTGCGGCCGCTCTGGGCTATAAAAGCCCAGTTCAGTACAAGACCGAACTGGGCTTCTAATATTATGGGGTTTTTTAGTGTCTACTTTTGCTTGACAAATGCACCTTGACGGTTCTTTTTATTTAGTCAAACAGTTGATCGGGGAAGTAGGCATTGGTCACAGCATGGCGTCCCCGGTCATCGGTAACCGTCAGGCGCACATAGCCGTCGCCGGGGGCAATGTCAAATTCTGCTTCGGTGATCTGCTGCCCAGGTTCAGCACGGCAGGCTTTGTCCCGGTGGGGCATTTGCTTATGGCAGGAAACCTGATAAGCACCGGAGCAGGTGATGTGGATTTTTCCGTCCTCTACCCACAGTTCATGGATCAGCGGACCGTAGGATGCATAAAAATGACCCTGCTCCAAGGCGGAAGTGATGGCCCGGTATTCCAATTTGTCCGCCTTGATCATGGTAAATCCACCGCAGGTGTGGGCCAGCTTGTGGTTATCATCGCCGGCTACCGCATAGATCCGCCGCCCATCGCTGAGCAGGTCGTCGTAGACCCGGGGATTGTAGTCTTCATAGCCAGTTACCAGGCAGCCGTAATTGATAATTTCCAGGGCGTGCATTCCGTGGTAGTTCATGTACTGGGGATAGCGCTCCCGGGACCAGGTAGGGTGGTTGTAGGTGACAAAAAAGCCTTGCTTTCGGGCGGTTTCCATCATTTCTGTCAGACATTCGCAGGTGTAGATCCGCTCGTAGTCCGGAAGACTCTCGTCGAAACGCACCTCGCAGCGATGTTCTTCAGCGTGTCCGCCCATGTACTTGGTGCGGTGATAGCAGGGCTGGATCAGATTGTCCTCTTCCAAGGCGATAAGGTTGAAATGGCAGGTCTTGCCGTTGGCACGCTCAGGGCCCTCGATTTCATCCACATTCAGCTCCACGCCGTACAGAGGGAGGAAGGTTTCTTCCTTCAGTTCGGGGTGAGGAACCAGAACGTGATGGTCTGTAAAAGCCACAATGCTGTAGCCGTTCGCCATATAATGCTCTTTGACTTCCTGAGGGGTCATTCTGCCGTCGGAAACGGTGGTGTGGCAGTGCATATTTGCTTTGTAAAAATTGCCGGATTGAGGAAGCAGATAACGTCGCATAATGAGGACCTCCCTTGTCTTGTTACTTAAGTGTCATTATAAAAGGAAAAAGTGGGGATTGCAAGGGATGGCAGGGAAAATAGTAGAATTGTGCGGAGTAGAAAAGTAGTGGAATTATGCAAAATCAGGCCGACTTTCTTTGTGGGACGATTGACAATTCTGGTCGGGGAGAGTATAATATTTGCGGAAAATCATAAAGGCGGATCACCGCCTTTGAAAAGAAAGGAATTTTGCCATGATTTACAGTAGCGAAGTACAACATATGTGCTCCGTGGCCAAGGGTGCTTATCACGGCCCCGCTCCCATTCCCGAAGAGGGCAAGTGGGTTCAGGTCAAGGAGATTAAAGATGTCAGCGGTTTCACCCACGGCATCGGCTGGTGCGCTCCTCAGCAGGGCTGCTGCAAGCTGACCCTGAACGTGAAGGAAGGCATCATTGAAGAGGCTCTGGTAGAGACTCTGGGTTGCTCCGGCATGACCCACTCTGCCGCTATGGCTTCCGAGATCCTGATCGGCAAGACCCTCCTGGAGGCTCTGAACACCGACCTGGTATGTGACGCCATCAACACCGCTATGCGCGAGCTGTTTCTGCAGATCGTTTACGGCCGCAGCCAGTCCGCATTCTCTGAGGACGGTCTGGCCGTCGGTGCTTCCCTGGAAGACCTGGGTAAGGGCCTGCGCAGCCAGGTTGGCACCATGTTTGCCACCAAGGTCAAGGGCCCCCGTTACCTGGAGATGGCAGAGGGCTATGTTACCCGCTGCGCTCTGGACGAGGACAACCTGATCATCGGTTACGAGTTCATCAATCTGGGTAAGATGATGGACTTCATCAAGAAGGGCGACGATGCCGCCACCGCTCTGGAGAAGGCCAAGGGCTCCTACGGCCGCTTCGCCGGTGCTGCCAAGTACATCGATCCCCGCCACGAATAAGAGGAGGACACAAAAATGGCTTTGTTTGAAGGTTACGAGAGAAAAATCGACAAAATCAACGGTGTCCTGGCACAGTACGGCCTGAATTCCGTTGAAGAGTGCCGCGAGATCTGCGTGGCTAAGGGCTTTGATCCCTACGAGATCGTTAAGGGCATTCAGCCCATCGCTTTCGAGGACGTGGCATGGGCTTACTGCGTTGGCGCTGCCATTGCCATCAAGAAGGGCGTTAAGAACGCTGCTGAGGCTGCTGAGGCTATCGGCATCGGCCTGCAGGCTTTCTGCATCCCCGGCTCTGTTGCTGAGGACCGCAAGGTCGGTCTGGGCCACGGCAATCTGGGCGCAATGCTGCTGCGCGACGAGACCAAGTGCTTCGCTTTCCTGGCTGGTCACGAGTCCTTCGCTGCTGCTGAAGGCGCTATCGGTATTGCTCGCTCCGCCAACAAGGCTCGTAAGGAGCCCCTGCGGGTCATCCTGAACGGCCTGGGTAAGGACGCTGCTCAGATCATCAGCCGTATCAACGGCTTCACCTATGTGCAGACTCAGTTCGACTACTACACCGGCGAGCTGAAGATCGTCAAGAAGATTCCTTACTCCACCGGCGAGCGCGCTGCTGTTAACTGCTACGGCTGTGACGATGTCCGCGAGGGCGTTGCTGTTATGCACCACGAGGGCGTGGACGTTTCCATCACCGGTAACTCCACCAACCCCACCCGGTTCCAGCACCCCGTTGCCGGCACTTACAAGAAGGAGTGCATCGAGCAGGGCAAGAAGTACTTCTCCGTTGCTTCCGGCGGCGGCACCGGCCGTACTCTGCACCCCGACAATATGGCAGCTGGCCCCGCTTCCTACGGCCTGACCGATACTATGGGTCGTATGCACGGTGATGCTCAGTTTGCCGGTTCTTCCTCCGTCCCTGCCCACGTGGAAATGATGGGCTTCCTGGGCGCAGGCAACAACCCCATGGTCGGCATGACCGTTAGCGTTGCTGTTGCTGTGGAAGAGGCTCTGAAGTAAGAGGGTAAAACCTTGACTTTCGTGTTCCAAAAGTTCACGAATTGACCTTTTCTTAAAAACCTATCCGGGAATCATGTTATTTCAGGAAAAATCCTGATGACATGATTCCCGGATTTCGTCGTTTCAGGCAGAAAAGAGGTCAAAACTATGGCAAAAAAGAAAATGAAGATGTGTGCAGTAACAGAGAAAACCTTTGCGGAGGGTGTGGCGGAATACTTGCTTGATTGTAAAGCACGGAATTTGCGGCAAGGAACGATTGCACACTACCAAGAGGCGGTCAAACAGATATATAAAAGGCTGCCGCCGGAAACGCCTATCTCAGCACTTAATGAAAAGACAATGCCTGAATTTATTATCACTCTGCGGGATGACCCAAATCTCAATGAGGTTTCTATGGGAACATACGCAAGAGACCTAAAGACGCTCATGCGATTCTTTATGAAGTGCGAATACCTCCCGTACTTTGAAATACAGATACCAAAAGCAGACCGCCATCCAATAGAAACATACACAGATAAGGAATTGCGGCTGTTGCTCAAAAAGCCGGATGTACGGCGGTGCAACTTTGCCACATACCGCAGTTGGGCGGTGATTAACTTTCTGCTATCTACTGGAATCCGGCAAAACAGCCTTGTAAATATCAAGATTAAAGACTTGGATTTTGATAATAACATTGTCTATGTGAATGTTACCAAAAACCGCAAGCCGCTGATTATCCCGCTGAATGAGGACATTGTTAAGGTTCTCCAAGAGTACCTGAAATACCGTGGCGGCGTATCGGATGATTGGCTGTTTTGCTCCACTTATGGAGAACAGTTGACCCGCAGCAGCAGTTACCACGCCATTTGGGATTACTGCCACTTGCGGGGGCTGGATAAAACGGGCGTTCACCGCTTCCGTCATACCTTTGCTAAGAAGTGGGTTATTATGGGCGGCTCGGTGGTTACGCTCCAAAAGATACTCGGACACAGCAGCCTTGCCATTACGGAAAACTACCTGAATGTTCTGACCTCCGATTTGAAAAAGGATTTGGAGGAAATCAACATTATTCGCAGTTTGAAACAAGAACACATAAAGGTAAACAAAGCGGTATAAGCTGGATTAAATCATCACACGGTATCAACTTTTATTAACTTCTATAAACTTTTCGCCGGGAGTGCAATACTCCCGGCGTTTTGCTATCTTGGCTCGTACATATCCGATATTTTCTTGACATATTCCCGCATACTTTCCACGACATGAGGCGGGTCAATGATTTTAGCCCGTCTGCCAAAGCCACATACCCACGCATAGAACATATCGCTCAATTCTACTTCTGCTTGTGCGGTGAAGTGCTTATCATCCACCTTTTCATACTTCACGCCCTCGATACCAAATTGGTCTACAACGGTATCTAAGCGTTGGTCAATGAAGCGGATAGTTACCCGCTCCCGCTCTCCACCAAACATTGAGAATACCCGGCGGGTGTAATTATCCATATTCACATTGGCCGCAAATTCTTCATCCCATTCCCTTGCAAGCGGCAGCTCCTTAACCTCTTTCATACGGTCAATACGGTATGCAATCGTTTTGTTTCCCTTGCGATTTCCGTCATAGGTCAGCACATAGAAAAAGCCGTTATCAATCAGCAGCTTGTACGGGTGTGCAACATAGAATTTTCCGGCTCTGCGTTCCACTTGCGTACGGAGGTTATTAAACGAATAGGAAAGATACTTAAAGCGGATTTGGTGGCCGTGGCGGATGGCCTTATTGATTGTCGCAATATATTCAATAACAGATTGGTTTGCCGTTTTGGAGCGGTTGACAACGCTGCTCTCTGTGTTGACTTCCTTGGCCTGCTGGACGCTGCATAAACCGCTGATTGTCCGGCGCAGATTCCTTGCTTGGTTCTCCGACAAAAACCGGGCAGCGTTGACGCACTCAGCCAACAGCCGCAATTCCTTATAATCATACGGGCGGGCGGTCACTAAGTAGCCTCCCGTGGGTGCGTCCTTATGGGGCTTGCGGGTAAAGGTTATGTCATATTTCAGGCGGTCTCTTTCCGGAATCTCGTTAGCCTCGTTCTGCTCTATGTTTATCAGGTCAAGAAAATCATAAATATCCCGGTAGATAGAGTGGCGGTCTGCGTCAATGCCATATTTATCTAAATGCTTTTGAATTGCAATCGTGGAGACCGGGGTTTCCTCGTCGGCGTGTTTCAGTAGATATTGAATCACCAATAGGGATTTATACTTTCTGCCGTACTGCTTTACTTTCTTCTCTGCCATCGTTTCCCCTCCCGTGGCGGGTTTTCTGTAAGTATATCATACCAAAAGCAAAGAGAAAAGCCGCAGTTTTCCAAATTCTATTGAATTTTCTTGATGGGCGTGGTATTATATCTATGCCAAACTAACTGAATAGTTTATCCAAGAGCCATAGGGGTAGTATACCCTTTTTGTCTTATACATTATGAATTTGATAAAAATGCAAATTCCTCTGTGTATAAGCAAGGCTCTTGCTATCTCAGTTAGTTTGGCGACTATCGGAGTTTGCGTTTTTTGTGCGGTTACTTCGGTAGCCGCACTTTTTTATTTTATACCGAAAAGAGGAATTCTCATGGACACGACACAAGCAGCCGAAAAGAGAAAGAAACAAGCTAGACGCACTATGAAAGGATTGTTGTTCGGAATAGTTATAATGCTTATCGGCCTCGCAATTACTATAGGAGATATGGCGGTTGGTATGGCTGTAGCTTTTGTAGGTGTAATTATCACAGTCTCATCTTTTCTTCTTATGACAAAACACAGCAAAAATGATATGAAATGCAGAGAAGAAGAACGGGCAGAAGAACTCCGATTAGAACGATTGTCGTGGGCAAATGGTACATGGGAAATGCCTTTGGATAAATTTGAACAAGAATGCGACAAATGCAAAATCACCAGCATTGCAAACGAAGCGAACTATCAAAAAGCTAAGTTGATTGCTGAAACAGTTATGGATAGAATAGGCATCCCTAAGGAACACCAAATGCAGTATGCAACCAGAGAAAGACTTTCTCAGTATCTTGCTGAAATAAACAGAAAAAAGCAAACTGCTGCACAAATAGAAACAGAGAGAAAGATTGCTGCTTTACGAATTGAAGAAGCAGAAATGGAAAAAGAATTTAATCGCTATGCGGATTGTGTTGGGCGTGAAAAATCTATATGTTACTGTAATGAACAAATAGCTTATAACAGACATATTATTGCGCAATGTGATGCTGAGATAAGTCGTATTTGTGGGAATGCTGCTGATATTCATACAAAAGGAACGCAAAAAGAACACAGTTGGGCTATTTTAGGAGGCATTGCAAACGGGATTGCGGGCGGTGCTGCCGGATTAGCAGTAGCGATTGATGTTGAGAGACAAAATCAAGCAAAACGGCAACATAACGCGCAATTAACAAGCGATGTTATTACGCTCGCCGCTCTTGAAACAAAAGACTTTCGTGTACGAAAAGCCGGTGCTCAAAGTAACATTGAAAGTTGGACACGGGAATTAGAATCCGCGAAGCTCTTGCTTATAGACGATAGCAATAGAGCAGATTTACTTTCCAAGCTACACCTTAATGTGCTTAAAGTAGAAAACAGCCTGACCGGTGCTGCAAAAATCCAAATTGAAGTTAATGCAACACCTGATTTGCATATTTATGATAATGTTCCTGCTGTAGTCGATGGCAGCGTTGCAGTTCTGCTGAAAATTGGAGAGAAAGTTGTTGGAACAACAGTTGCCTCTATTGGATATGAAGGTGCATACAAAAGACATAATATTGATTGTATCTGTACCAGTATATCGGAACAAGCAGAAAACTACAAAATTGAATTTGCGCCGCACCATCTGTGGTTAGTGGAAACTAAGCATCAGGTTGTAGATACAAGGATAAAGGCCGAAATTGAGCGAACTATTACTAAAGCGCCGCAAATATGCTATGATTTTGTTGCCCAGGCAGACAAGTTAACATTAAACGAAATTATTGAAAGAGCAAAAGCAGAATATCCTTGTTTAGCCACAGCAAATGCAACACTGGTTAGGCTTGAATTTCAACATGCGGTAGAAATGTTAATGATTGAGGAAAAACTAACAAAAATATTAGTAGGCACGGATTACTATTATAAAATCAAGTGACACACTTGCAAACAATTAACCGGGAGCAGATTTGCTCCCGGTATCTTTATGCCTCCAAAAGAGAAATGTATTTATAGACGGTTGTGCGGCTCATATTGCAGACCCTTGCAAGCTCGCTGACATTCAGACCGCCGGATTTGTAGGCCGGATAATGCCGGAAAAAGGTGGCGGGGATTTCGTCTTTGGTTGTTTGCGGCCGCCCGATTTGCCGCCCTTTTGCTCTGGCATTGGCCATCCCAGACCGCACACGCTCCCGTATCATAGCAAGCTCCAACTGGCTGAATACACCCGCCATTTGCAAAAACGCCTCGCTCATAGGGTCTGCATGGCCGCTGCGGCAATCAAGTGTGATTGACCCAACAATGACAAGCCGCAAGTGCTTTTCCCGGATGGTATCAATTATCTGGCAAAGCTGCTGTGTACTTCTGGCAAGACGGGGGACTTCCAGAACGATAACCGTATCGCCCGGTGCGGCTGCCGCAAACATAGCCTCCTGCTGCGGCTTTACCTTGCTGTCGCCGTGTTCGTATTCCAGATAGATTTCTTCCGCTCCGGCGGCTTTCAGTTCCCGCACTTGGCGGTTAATATCTTGCTTGCTCTCATTGGTGGAGCAGCGGGCGTATCCGTATTTCATAATGCTACCTCCTATTGGGTGGCGGGGCTGTTGCCCCGCCCGTTATGCGCTGATGGTGAAGCGGCGGCTTGCGGTCTGCTTGGTAAACTCCTTGTAAAGCTCACCGTATGCTCTCTTAAATCCAGTAGTGTCAAAGCGGTTGGAAAGAATAGAGGTAAAGCGGACGATGTACTGACCCACGCTCATTTCCTCGGTGTTGCGGCTGAGCATTTCGGCCTTGATTTCGTCCCGGAGGCTTTCGGCCTCGACCTTGGCTTCCTCGATAAGTTCTTCCAGTTCCCGCAGGGCTTCAATTTTGGTGGTGATTTCGTTTGCAGACATTTTTCATTTCTCCTTTTGGATAGTAGTTTTGGTGTGCCGTCTTTCCGTGCTGCCTCCGCTCTTTTGTGTTTGATGTAGGACTTACAACAGGCGGTGTTGAAATTGGGCTGTCCTTCATTGCTCCTTTATTATACTACGAAAATCGTAGTTTGTCAATACGCAATTCGTAATTTCTTTTACGAAAATCGAAATATTTTTTCGTTTTTCGTATTGCTTTACTACGAAAAGCGTGATACAATAGCCAAAAGGAAAGGGGTGAAAGCCTGTGATAAAATTCAAAGTCAAAGTGATGCTTGCCCTGCGGGGTATGACCCAAAAGGAACTGGCAGAAAAGACGGGTATCCGTCCGCCTACGGTGTCTGCCATCTGTGTGGGTTCTGTGAAGCACTTGCCCGTGGATGCGTTGGAAAAGATTTGTGATGTGTTGGATTGTCAGCCCGCAGACCTGATGGAGTATGTGCGGGAGGGCGTTCAGTAAAACATCTGTTTCCGTGAACAATCCGGGGCAGCTCCAAAAGGCCGGAAATAGCGGTCAAAACGCCCGGTTTCTGTTCAGGTAATTGCGGCCACCCTTTTGTGGACATTGCCCCCTCCGGGGGTGGGTTTTGGGAAGCTCTGTTTTCGTTTCCGCTTTTGTCAAATGGGGTGGGCAATTCCCTTTCCAAACGGGATTTTTGTTTTCCCTGACGGTTTTTATGGCCGTCATCGTCCAGAAGAAAAACACACCGTCAGACGGACAATAACGAAAAATAGCGGCAGCCCGTTCCGGCGTTTCCTTTTGTTGGGGATAAATCGCACCGGAGCGGGCTGCCGCTCTTGTTTATTTCCAATCCTTGAAAATATCATCCATTGCTTTGTCGATTGCAGCCTTTAGGCTCTTTTCTACAATCCGGTTAAGTTCTGCCTAAATGATGGATTGCTGCTTCTTCTTTTTCTTCTTGCGCTCTTGCTCGGTCATTTCAACTTCACCTCACTTGTGATGCTGAAAGTATAATCATCCTCAGCCTCAGCTTCGGCCTTGGCTCTTGCGGCAGCTTCCTCTTGCTCGTAGTATTTGAGTAGGAATTGCTGCTTGGCATCCTCGACCCTCCATATTGCCCGTGTTTCGTCTGACGGGTCGGCAATTCCTTTTCTAATCTGCTGTTGGTGATGTATCATATATCGCATTACATCGGCGTTTGTCATATTCTTTCTCTCCTTTTGCTATTGGTCGAAATAGCCGCTTGCGGCTATTTCGCCGGAGTTGTCTTGCGTGGAAGCCGCTGTTGCGGCATTCCAACGCAAGCAACGACGGATGTTTCTTTCATAGATATATCAGTTTTGGGCAAGGTAGATTAACTGAATTTGATTAAGAAAAAACAGTTACTTTTCCCTCAGTAATAGATACAATCTCTATTATTCAGGAAAAAGTAACTGTTTTAATTGCTCCACCATGCACTTGCCGCAAGTTCCTGTCCTATTGTACGGAAGAAATCATCACCTATTTTCTCCGATACCTTTCTGCGCCGGATTGCCGCATACTCATATTGAAGCACATTTTTAGCATAGCCGATAGTTGAAACAGACACTTGCAAATCATCTGCAATCATCTGATTTTGAATCACGGGCTTTTTGTTATCGCACACCCAAAGAAGTACCTTTAGTACTTGCTCCCATGCTACATCTTCGGAGGAATAATCATGGGCTATCAGCCTTTGCAGCCACTCACGGGGAATTGTGATTGCTGTTGCTTTTGGAATAGCCGTAATGCGGTATGTGCGTCCCTCGGTTGTATAAGTAATATATCCGGTGGCGGCAAGCTGTTCAATCGCAGTACGCAAGGCGTTCCGGTTGTGTTGTTGGCGGGATAAGGAAAAGTAATCGCAGAGGGTTGATAGATTTCCGGTATACTCTCCCTTATCCGCAAGCATAGCCAAAATACGGAACTGCTTTTTCTCTAAGGGAAGCCACTCCCGGTACAAAGTAATTCGGTCATCCATAATTGCACCTCCTATGCTGCCTGAGCTGCCTTGTCCTTGCTGTTGTACAAGGCAGCGTCAGGGATGGGAGCTAACGGAACAGCGGGCTTGCTTTCCTCAAAGGTGGTGGAATCCTTATAGTCCGGAAATTGTGCCTGAAACCAATCCCGCACATACTTATAGGGACTTGCCAAAACCTTGGAACTCTGCTGCACGATGGCAAATCTATTCAACAGAGCGTCGGCGTTCTCAAAGCAGCCCATGTATGCCTCCATGTTGGGATAGGTCAGACGCTTTGTGGGGCGGGTAGTGGTAATTTCCCGGCCTGCCTTGACAACTACCGTCAGGTTAGGAAAGTCTGTCATAATGGCATGGTAGCGGTTATACTCAGGTGAGCCGTAGTCGCTCAATGCCTTGTGGAACTTGTAATTGATGGTCAGCGTATTGGTGGCAAAGTCAATCTTGTAGCCCTTAACATCATCAGTACGAACGGTTTTCATAAGTCAAAACTCCTTTCTTTTGGTGGCGGGTGTTTACGCTGCGGCGGAGGTATCGGCCTCCGCCTTGGCAGCCTTGTCTACGATAAAGGTTTCAAAATTTCCAAGAGGCTCAACATAGGCCTCAAACCAATCCAGTACATAGCCGTAAGGATGATTCTGAATCTTGGAACGCTGCTTGATAACCTCGAATTGCTCCATCAGCTTCTCGCTATTGGGCAAGGTGCTGATAAACTCGACCATGTTATCATACTTCTTGTTCCGGTTGGTTTTCTTGTTAGGATTCTTGTTGATGGACTTAACAACCATCACGGCATCAGGAAATTCCTGCTTGTACTCTCTCCACAGCTTGAACTCGTCAGTGCCGAAAATGCAAGCCTGCTTCTTAAAAGCCTTAGTAACTCTTGCCTCGTCCTTGGAAATAAAAACAATCTGCTTCTTCATGGTAATACCTTTCTGGCTCAATGGCCTTGCGGATAGGTCGCAACCCTTATTTTTTGTTTTGAGGTTTTGTGTTCACCTCTTGTTTACGCCCTTATTATACCATAACGAAAATTAGCTTGGGCGTGTTATTGTGCCTTTGCTATTTTCTTTGAAATAAATTTTAGATTGTTTTTATATCCACTTTGAGCTATTAAAATTGCCGGCGGCTCAAAGAATTGCAAATTGCAAAAATGTTGTAAAAAATACCGCCCATTTTTGCAAACGGGCGGCCAAAGTTACCAAAAGTTGATACCTTGTGATGGTTTGTTGTCTGTTGTTCAGGCTTGATTAAAGATGATGAGAAACGCCTTGACATACTCCAACATAAGCTATATAATAACCATGTCAAATATTTCTGAACGACATGAGTTCTATTTTAAGAAAAGACATGGTTCGTCCCGCCCAGCCGTAGGCAGAAAGACGCCGAAGGCGGCTTTCATGTGGAAATGATGGGCTTCCTGGGCGCAGGCAACAACCCCATGGTCGGTATGACCGTTTCCGTGGCTGTCGCTGTTGAGGAGTCCCTGAAGTAAGCTTGTCTTACCAAACAATTACACCCCGGTTCGTTTGAACCGGGGCGTTTTTTAGCAAATAGTAATGACCACAAGCTCCGGAGGGTTGAAAATTCGGGGCACAAAGGTGCTTTCCCTCGCCAGACCGCGGCTGACGATCATGGTGGTGCCGTCCTTTTCGTATCTGCCTCCGGCATAGGGCGGAAACAAACCCTGATTGGGGGCGTATAAGCCATTCAATACGCCGGGGATCCGCCACTGTCCGCCGTGGGCGTGACCGCACAAAACCAAATCGAACCCTCTGGACGCATAGTGCGCAAACAATTCCGAGCGATGAGAAAGAAGAATCGTGAAATGCGCCTGTGGCGCCTGTGATCTTACCGCATCAAGTTTCTGATCGAAGGTATTGATCTTTTGGCTTTTTGCGGTTTTATACCCTTGCGGATTCAGAGCCTTGTCAAAGCGGATCATGTAGGAATCCGGATCGTCCACACCGCAAAGATTGAGTGTTTCACCATGGATCTGGATAGTTTTGCAGACATTAGACAAAATTGCGATCCCATATTTCTTTAGAATGGACATTTTATGCTCGAATTTCTCTGTCCCGCTCCAATACTCATGATTTCCTGTCACATAATAGCAGGGATACCGACCGGAAATTCCGGCCAGAAAATGCTCTGTATTGGTGTCTGACATCTCATCGTCAAAAATATCGCCACCCAGCAGGAGTAGATCAGGTGCTTGCGCGTCTATGGCGCGGATGAGTTTTTCCTGTCCTTTGCCATAATAGCAGGAATGAAGATCCGTTACCAACACAATGCGGATCTGTGAGGAAACTTCCGGAGCATCAATTTCATAGAATTGCACGATCATACGAGCATCCAGCGCGATCGCCAACACCATAAGGATCGTCGCTACGAAAAGCATTTGCTTGCCAACAAACCGCTTTTTGCAAGGACTTGGTGTTCGCTCCGACACAGGATCATCACCTCCATTTGTCTTTTTAGTATATCAAATCAGTTTCCGCATTGCAATATATCCTGTTGCGATTGAGAAATCTCTGAAGTAAGCCTATCTTACCAAATAATTACACCCCGGTTTGAAAGAACCAGGGTGGTTTTTGCTGTGGGGCGATTTGTGAATTACCTGCAAAGGCTTCTCCTCAAGGAGAAGGCTTTTTTGGTTCGGGGACCGTCCGGGAGGCCGGTCTCTACATATCTGCGCCAGGGCCGCTTATCCGGGCACAGAAGAAAAGTGAATAATGTTTGCTGTTGCGTACAGCGGGGCTTTGTTAATGCTGGTGCTTTGCCCTTGCTCGCCAAAAGGCAACAGCTCTTCTTCCAGCTCATCGATACGGGAAATCTTTCCTGCGCAGTAATCCAGAATTCTTCTTCGGCAGGAATCCGTACGGCGCAGCAGGGCGCCGATTCGGTGATCCTGCACATCAAAACCGTGGGGTTTATTGTCGCGAAACCACTGCTGTTCGAAGGCTCTGGCATAGATGTCGATTCGCTTTGCAACCTGCACATACTCATTTCGGGCCAAACGTTCCAGCGCTTCCTTGTTTCCTTCGGCATAAGCTTTTCGGGTGCGAACACCCAGTTCATACTTGATTGCCAGCACATCACACAGCTTTGCCGCTGTGTCGAAGACATAGCCGTATTGACGACTTTTCTTTGCTGTGGCATAAAGCTGTTTCGCATAGTCGCTATACTTGCTGCCCGCGCCTTCTTGGACGGTATAGTCGAGGAAGCCGTTAAAGTAATCAGAATACAGCATATATTTGGAAGGATTACGGGGTTTGCCCTCATAGGGAACCACGTCATTGGGGCAATCGATCTGCATAAACTCGTCGAAATCAATTCCTACCAACCGCTTAAATTTTGCCTTGATTTTGGCTTCATCACGGTTGCCGCGGGCATACTCAGCAAGATAAAACAGGGACGGAAGCTGAGAAAAATGAGAACACTCCCCGCCATCGTCTCCCCACATCGTCATAAACACATTGCGAGTACCGTGCTTTCTGCAGGCATCCAGAGCGGGCAGCATCGACTGAAGTGTGTAGCGATTATAAGGAATCATACCATACCAGCACCAAGCACCTCCTGCAAACCAGGTCTGAGCCGAAAGCTGTTTGTGGTTCTCAAGCATATCTGCGTATGCGGATTCGTCTGTCTGATAGTAGTCCCAATATACGGGGATCACATCGCTCGGTACGGACGCAACGATTTCCTGGGGGATAATACATTTTGGAATACGGGCAGCGCCATTGTTCCATGAACGGAAATACATATCAGACCAAAGCATGACCTCATAGTCATACTTTTGGGCAATCTGAAGCACCCTTTCCAAATGGCGCTTCATAATATCAATGGTGTTTTCGTGGCCGTGAATATCCAGGTGTTTACCCCTGCCGAGTTTATGCGCCTCGTCCATGCCAATATGAATTCTCCGGGAGCGGAAACACTCGGAAAGTGTTGCAAACATGCGGTCAATGAGTTCATAGGTACGAGGATCATCTGTCAACAAAATGTCATCGCAATCCAATGGAAATTGACCCCAGCGGAAAATTGCGTTCAGGTGCGCAAGGGTCTGGATGCAGGGAATAGCGGTCATACCGATTTCTGCAGCAAACCGGTCGATCTCCTTCATTTCCTCTTTGGTGTAGCGTCCCCGCATGTAGCCAAAGTAAGGCTCACCGTCGACCTCGTAGGTGTCCTCTGTATAAAGTAGAACGCAGTTATATCCCATTTTCTTCAACAGAACGAAAAGTCGTTTTAGTCCGTCCAGATGCATGACGGCGTTTCTGGACATATCGATCATAACGCCAAAGGTATCAAAATCTTCCATATATTCTCCTTTCTTGTGACGCAGGTGGGCTGTTTGGCACAGTTCAGGTAAAAAGCACCCTCACATCAAGGACAGCGCTTCCTCATCTGCGACCAAAACAAAGTCGGGGTGCAGCTGCAGGATAGAAGCGGGTACTTTGGGGGTCACAGGGCCGCAGAAAGCATCACGGATTGCAGACGCCTTATTCTTGCCAGTAGCAACCATCACTACCCGTTTTGCTTGCATAATTGTCTGCACACCTACGGAATATGCCTGCTTGGGAACCATATCAGCGCTCTCAAAAAAACGAGAGTTAGCAAGAATGGTAGCCTCGCTCAGATCCACACAGTGCGTACCGGTAATAAACGCTTCACCTGGTTCGTTGAAGCCAATGTGACCGTTGGTGCCAATGCCAAGCAGCTGTAGATCCACGCCGCCCAAATCCTTGATGATGCCGTCGTAGCGGGCTCCTTCAGCGGCGTTTTCTGGGGCAAGGCCGTTAGGTATGTATACATGATCAGGACGGATGTTAATGTGGTCAAACAGATGATTATACATGAACCGGGCATAGCTCTGTTCGTGATCGGCAGGAAGACCGATATATTCGTCCAGATTGACGGTGTAAACCTGAGAAAAGTCAAGGTTACCCTGTTTGTACCACTCCACTAAATATTTGTAAGTTTCGATCGGTGAACTTCCGGTGGCCAAACCCAGCACGCTGTCAGGTTTTAGGGTCACTTGGGATGCGATGATGGTTGCAGTATGTCGCCCGGCTTCGGTAGGGTTGGTTGCTCGAATAATTCTCATAACGACTGCCTCTCTGTTCTAATTATATTATTTGGGACAGGTAATACAATTCTCGAATTTATACTGCGCAGATAATCTACCAATTTAGACCATGATATCACTTGCTATTAGGAAGATATATAGGAAATTTAATAATGTTTTTATCATTTTCGACGATAATATGAGCATGAGACATTTCACTCGATTCCGCTCCCCTGCGGGTCGCTCAGGAGGACAGACCCACATCTGTCTTCAAATTTGCCGGGCAAATTTGAATCCACCTTCCCCAAAGGGGAAGGCTTTGCGGCCGATTCATGAATCGCACCTACAGTGATTTAGTATTTGCTGTGGCAGGGTAGGACACGCGAACAAAAAATCCGAAATCTGTAAAACGACCGCTACTACGGGCAGTATCCGTGGCGTTTTCCTGCTTTTTCCATACTTATTAATTCTTCATTAAAATGACACCAGATTCCTTGACAACCCGTTTTTTAGACTGTATGCTTTCTGTGGCTTGCGCAGAGTGCACGTCATCAGCCAACACAAGGCGACAAAAAAGGCGGTGTTTTTTGTGAATTGGATCATAATCGTCAACACCTGTATCAGCATCTTGTTTACACTGTGTTATGCTTATCAATTCTTTTATTTAATATATGCAATTTTTGTATCTCCCAAAAAATATGCCCCGACCGAACAGACAAACCGATATGCTGTTATGATTTCAGCAAGAAATGAGGAGAAAGTAATCGGACATTTGCTGCAAAGCATCAAAGCTTGCGACTATCCGTCAGAATTGGTAGACATCTACGTTATAGCGGACAACTGTACGGATGCAACTGCACAAATAGCCGCAGATAACGGAGCTACAGTATACCAACGGTTCAATCAAAAACTGATTGGAAAAGGTTACGCACTCAATGAGCTGTATTCTCATATTACCGATCTGCACGGAATGGAATATTACGATGGCTTTTTTGTATTTGATGCGGATAATCTTTTGGACAAGCATTATATCACCGAAATGGATAAATGCTTTAGCGCCGGAAACCGAATCCTTACAAGCTACCGGAATTCCAAAAATTACGGAGACAACTGGATTTCTGCCGGCTATGCGCTCTGGTTTTTGCGGGAAGCAAAATTCCTTAACAACCCCCGTTCTCTTTTGGGGACCAGCTGCGCTATCTCCGGAACCGGCTTTCTGATCCACCGGGATATCCTGAATCAGCAAAAGGGATGGAAGCATTTCCTGCTTACGGAGGACATCGAATTCTCGGTAGACAATGTTTTACAAGGAGAAAAGATCGGCTATTGCCACACCGCCATATTGTATGACGAGCAGCCGTCCAGCTTTAAAGTCGCCTGGCGACAGCGGTTGCGTTGGTCCAAGGGGTTCCTGCAAGTTATGCGCAACTATGGTCTTTCCCTGTCTAAGCAGAGCGTTCGATTTAAAAGCTTTTCTGCCTTTGATATGCTGATGACCATTGCACCGGCTTTTTTGATCACCATTTTTTGCCTGATTGCGAATCTGTCTGCCCTGGTATATGCCTTTATTTGCGACACCGCTTTTGTTGGTACGATAGTAAACAGCTTGGTATATACGGTTCTGTCTGCTTACCTGCTGCTGCTTGTAGTTGGCGTTGCAACTGGCATCAGCGAATGGAAACAGATCCACTGCTCAACCTGCCGTAAGATACTGTCTTTCTTCACTTTCCCTCTGTTTATGATGACCTATATTCCCATTTCCATCCAAGCGCTGTTTGTCAAGGTGGAATGGAAGCCAATCGAGCACAATGTTGCTATTTCCATGGATGAACTCACCCATGAAAAAGTTACGCCTACGGCTAAGTGATCCATGCTTCATTTGCAAGAAGATGGGCTTCCTGGGCGCTGGCAACTACCCCATGGTCGGCATGACCGTTCGTGTTACTGCTACTGTGGAAGAGGCCCTGAAGTAAGATAATCCTACCAAATTATCACACCCCGGTTCAAATGAACCGGGGTGTTGTTTGCAGGGACCGGCGTCCTCGACGGTCCTTTTTGCGATATCCGCGGACCGTCCGGGAGGCCGGCCCCTACAAGTCAAGCGCTAAGTATGCGCCTAATTAAATAGGCAAGTAACGGATCAGCAGATGACCGGCGATCAGACTGGCAGTATTTGCCGCCAGGGCATACAGCAGACACTGCCATTTTTTCTTTTCCTTGGTGGCCAGCGTGAACGCAATGGCCTCGGCGTTGAAGATTACAAATTCCGCAAGGTAAAGTCCCAGAACCCAGTAGCCGCTGGAAAATGCGGAACCATTAATAATATAATTCAGCCACCCTTGAGTGACCAGATTAACAGCAAAGAATACAATCCAGCTGCGCTTGTTTCGGAATCCAAAGGCAAAGAAAATCAGTCCCTCCACCAGAAGGGTCAGCGTGATGCGCACCGCCGTCAGCACCGGCTGCCGCCACCAACGCTGCCCAAGGGTAAGGGTTTGTGTTTCAAAATCCAGGGTTAATAGATTATTGTACCTGCCGGGCACATCTTCCGGCAATGGACAGGAGAAGCTTTTTTCGCTGCTTTCTACCCGGATAACAGCGCCATCCAGCGTACCGGGCGCAAAATAATAGTACAGATAAAAATAGATTTCCCAGTTTTTCTGGGCTTTATGGATGCGGATCTCATATTCCGGCTCCTCCGTCAGTTCCAGAGACAAGGAGATGTCGTCCGGAGCACCTTCTACAATGATGGTCATTCCTGGCGGCTCCGCAGAGTTGGCGCTGACAGATATCGGCAGAACAAAGACCAAAAGTAAAGTCAAAATAAATGCAGACAGCTTTTTTGTCATACGCTTACCTCCCACTGTATTGTAAATTCAGTATAGTATAACTTGTTGGTGCTGTCAAGGCAGCAAGAATGCGCTTCCGGACACAGCCCGCCCCACTAATAATTACTCCTCGATTTATTCGAAATGAGTTGTTTTTATGGGGCGGCGATTCACAAAGCGCCCGTTTTGTCGTTCTGAGCGAAGCAGCCATAGGCTGCAAAGTCGAAGAATCCGTATTCTTGTTTATGGAAGAATGTACGAGCAGTGCTCGTCACTACAAGCGAATTAAAAAATCAGCCTTTCCCGGATGGGAAAGGCTGATTTGCAGTTTGGAAATATGGACTTAGAACAGGCCGCTGCCGCCGCCCATGATCAGGCCCAGCAGATCGCCGATGCTGGCGCCCAGGTTCTCAGCCATGGGACCCTCAACATAACCGGTGATAACGCCGCCGATGACCAGGTACATAATGCCGATGACAGCAGCAACAATGGCAGCAGCGATCAGACCGCCGACAATGCCGGTGGTGTTGGCAACAAACTTACCGACCAGCTTGTAGTTGGCAGCCATAGCCATGATGATGCCAACCAAAATTACGAAGATACCAACTTCGGCCAGCAGCATGGAGAGCAGAGAGCCAACCAGGAAGATGACGGAAGGAGCAACGTTGATGCAAGCTGCGGTGGTGAAAGCAGGGATAACATCAACCTTTTCCTTACGAACCAGCTGACCAACGATGATGATAGCCATAGACAGAGCAACAGGAATGACGCAGGTCCACAGGCCACCCAGAATGGCGTAGCCATAAATGCCTTCAAACATATCCTTCATGTAGTCCCAAACCATGGAACCGACTTCGTTCTCCAGGCTGCCCAGCAGACCGGCAACGATCAGAACCCAAGCCAGGATGTTCAGGATCAGGCTGCCAACAGCATAAATGGCGCCGGTGATCACATTGGTGCCGGGGCCTTCGGCGTTGCCCAGCAGGGACTTGGCAGAGGCAGGCAGAGCCTTGAAAGCGTCACCAATGGCGCTGCTTGCGGCAGGAGCAGCAGCGGGAGCAGCAGCGGGAGCAGCAGCGGGAGCAGCAGCGGGAGCAGCGGTAGCTACGGGAGCAGCGGCAGCGGCACGGGCAGCCTGAGCTTCGGGGCAGTTACATACGTAACCGTCGGGGACTTGATTTCCACAATACTTACAGAACATAACGGGTTTCTCCTTTCAATTATCAGGTGTTCGGATTATAAACAACCTGGTTATTCACATCATTCAGATAGAACTCGCAGAGGTCTTCGTAGCTCTTATAGCAGTAGTTGGCTCGGTACAGGCTGCCTTCCAGATCATTTTCCAGAGTGCCGTCAGCCTTGACGATGGGGCTGGACAGATAGAAGTAGAAATGACCGGTAGCGCTGCCGTTGGTAGCAGGCAGATTGGGGTGACCGGCGACATCTACGGTAACCACAAATACCAAATAGTCAGTGGTGATCCAGCTGCCACGCTGACCTACGATTACGGACTGAACCTTCAGGTTGGACAGGGAAGTGGCATAGCTCAGCTGATTGCCGGCAGAATAACCGGTGTTGTACAGGGACATACCGGAGGCGGCAGCGCCTTCCTTGGTCAGGTAACCCTCAGCTTCGCTCAGAATGTAGTCCAGCAATCTGGTCTGCTCTTCGCTGCTGAACTGAGTGAAGTCGGTGAGCTTTTGGCCCAGGGCAGGAACAGTATAGTTCTTAGAAGTTACATCCGGGAGCGTATAGCCGTATTCCAAAGGATCCACATAGGAACTGACGGTATACATCAGAGCGATGGTTTCACCTTCAGCCAGACCGGAGGACTTGTTAAACTGGAAGCGGACATAGTTCTTGACGAATGCATCGTCGGTAGTTACCTTGTAGGTTGCCCGGCCGTTTTCGGCAATGCCAGTGAAGATAACTTCCACATGGTCGAAAACATTCAGCTCCACGGGTTCGGGCAGGTTAGTGGCGGTGTACTCCTTGGTGTCCGAATTGATGATGTAGCCGTACTGCTCAGCGGTATAGGAAGAGTAGCTGGCACTGACGGTGAAGGTATCGCCTTCGCTCAGGTTCTTGCCGTTAGAGACATAGTAGGAAACATAGTCCTTTATGAACTCGTTGTCAGACTTGGAGGTAACGGTAACCTTGGCGTAGGGCTCACAGCCGGTATAGGTGATCTCCAGATCGGCAAACAGGTCCAGCTCCACAGGAACAGGAACATTGGTTGCGGTGTAGGTCTTGGAAGACTCCTTGATCAGGTAGCCCTGCTCGATGGCAGCGGATTCGGAGAAATAGGCTTCAACCGTGAAGGTAGAACCCTCTTCCACATGATAGCTGCCGGAAATGCCGTAACTGACATAGTTCTGAATAAACTCGTTGGTAGAGGTGGACTCGATCCGAACATAAGCGTTGGGAGCAAAGCCTTCATATGTAATGACCAGGTCAGCGAACAGATCCAAAGGTGTGGACTCGCGCAGACCGCTGACGGTGACGGTTTCGTTTTTCAGCTTAAATACGATGCCGTACTCTTTGGCGATATCGTTATCCACTTCCAGAATCAGAGGAATTTTGTCGCCGTTGGACAGCTCTTCGGTTTTGCCCAACTCAAAGTTCATGCCTTTTTTCGCCAGCCGGGTCATCATGACCTCCATGTCCTCTTCGGACATATGCTCCAGGAGTGCTTCCTGTAGCTTTTCACCATCACCGTCCATATAGGCGTGGCCCATGCCATCAAGACCGGAGTACTCGATTACCATGTATTCATCCAAATAGATGGGGGTAGGCAGACCGGCGATGATGCAAATCACCACGATGGCAACCACAACAACGGCGGCGGCAATGGCAGTGATGGTCACATTCTTCTTGTTGGAGAAGAACTTGGCCAAAGCGGAAGGACCGGCAGGAGCAGCTGCCGCAGGTGCGGCCTGGGGGGTAACGGGAGTGCCGCAGTTTAAGCAGAACTTGCTGTCGTTCTCAACCTGGGCACCACATTTTTCACAAAACATGAAACAAGCCTCTCTTTCTTTATAGGTACACAAGGAAATTATACCTCTGGTGTAAAGTATTGTCAAGTTTGGGATTTTACGCGTAAATGGATTCTCGGGGTTGCAATTGCGTTTTTTTAGCGCTATAATGATAGAAATTGAAAGGAGTGCCCCAAATGTCTTTAAAGAAAATTCTTACGGTCATCATGTGCGGCTTTTTGTTGATGACAATCGTTATTGGCTGCGTTGTTATCGGCCGGATCGCACCGATGCTCCAGGCTATGATGGCTACACCCTCTATCACTCCGCCTCAGGCGGAAAGCACCGAGCCTTCTGAAAGTGTTACGCCTACCGAGAGCATTGAGCCTACTGAAAGCATTGAGCCTACAACAGAGGTAACACAGCCCACCGAAACGGGTCATGAGCACGCCTACACTACTTTGATCCGCAAAGCGGAGGCTACTTGTACCGGTCCCGGTTACGGCATTTACCTGTGTGAATGCGGCCAGTCCAAGATCATGGATATGGTGGATCCTTTGGGCCATGACTGGGATGGTGGCGTTCAGAAATCGCCCACCTGCACTGAGCAGGGCGGCAATTTGTTCACCTGCCGGCGCTGCAAGCTGACGGATTTGAAGGATCCCATTGCCACCGTTGCCCACAACTATCAGGCCGAGCATAAGGATGCCACCTGTACGGAAAACGGCTATGATCGGGATAGATGCACCGCTTGTGGCAGAACGAAGAATGTGAAGACCATTACTGCATCTGGCCATGCCTTTGGGGAGTGGGCCCTCGATCCCGCGGATGAGACCAAGGAGACCCGGACCTGCAGCACCTGTTCTACTGTGGAAACCCGTCCTGTGGGTGGCGAGACGGAGCCCTCCGATCCCAGCGATCCTTCTGAGAGCACAGAGCCCTCTGGAGGTACAGAACCCTCTGAAGGCACAGAGCCTGGCGAAAGCACAGAGCCTTCCGAAAGCATCGAACCTTCTGAAAGCGTCGAACCCTCGGAAAGTGTTGAACCGTCCGAGAGCATCGAACCCACAGAGAGCATCGAACCGACAGAGAGCGTCGAACCGACAGAGAGCGTCGAACCGACGGAGAGCGTCGAACCGACGGAGAGCGTCGAACCCACGGTGAGTATTGAGCCTACGGAATCTGTGGCCCCGGAAACTACATGAAAAGTAAAATCACCCTGCCGCCGGCAGGGTGATTTTTATACGATTATTCTTCCCAGTTGTGCCAGATGTTCTGCACATCGTCATCTTCTTCCATGATGTCGATGAGCTTTTCCATCAGCTTGATGTGCTCCTCGTTTTCCAGCTTCTGATAGTTCTGGGGAACCATCTCGATCTGAGCGGAAGCAAAGGTGTACTTCTTAGCGGCCATTGCATCGGCCACAGCATTGAAGTCATCGGGATCGGTGTAAATGGTGAAGCAATCTTCCTCAGCTTCGAAATCGTCAGCACCGCAGTCCATGGCGTCCATCATGACGGTGTCTTCATCGTAGTCGCCGTCCTCGTTGTCGATGACCAGCACGCCCTTCTTGTCGAAGGACCAGCTGACGCAGCCGGAAGCACCCAGGTTGCCGCCAAACTTGTCAAAGTGGTGACGCATGGAGCCAGCAGTACGGTTGCGGTTGTCGGTCATGGTTTCTACGATAACGGCAACACCGCCGGGACCGTAGCCTTCGTAGGTGATGGATTCATAGTTGTCACCGCCGCCGGCACCGGCAGCCTTCTCCAGGCAGCGCTTGATGTTGTCGTTGGGCATGTTGGCGGCCTTGGCCTTGGTGATGACGGTGGCCAGGCGGGAGTTATTGGCAGGATCGGTGATGCCGCCGCCTTCCTTAACTGCCACGATCAGCTCCTTAGCGATCTTGGTAAAGGCAGCAGCGCGCTTAGCGTCCTGTGCGCCCTTGGTTTTTTGAATGTTATGCCATTTGGAATGTCCGGACATGTTTATTTCTTCCCTTCGTTAAGTGGTCTTTTCAAAAATTCCAATCTATTTTAGCACCAAATCCAGCAAAAATCAATAGAATTTCATGCAATCGGAGTGGGATTCGGAGATTTTTACCGTCACATCCGGGAATGCGGCGGCAATTTTTGCTGCCAAAACGGGGACCACCGGATTTTCGGTACAGAAATGTCCTGCGTCGATGAGATTCAGACCCAGGTCGTTAGCATCCCAGAACTGATTGTACCGCACATCGGCGGTAACGAAGGTGTCACAGCCTGCGGCAATGGCGTCCAGCATAGCACCTGCACAGCTACCTCCACCCACAGCCACCTTGGAAACCGGCTTGCCGGAGTTTACATAACGCATACCAGCGCAGCCCAGGGCGGTCTTAATATGCGCCAGGAAATCTTCCAAAGGCTGCTCGTTTACACGGCCACAACGCAGCAGACCGTAAGGCAGGCCCTCCTCGTTGGTGCCTGCCGGGGCAATGACTTCCGTATCTTTCAGCCCCAGGGTGGTGGCTAAAACATCATTGACACCGCCGGGGGCACAGTCCAAATTGGTGTGGGCATTGATGGCGCTGATGCCGGCGGCACACAGTGCCATGATGGCCCTGCCGACGGAAGTTTCATCCGTCACAGCCTTGGGCGCCTGGAAGATCAGTGGATGGTGGGTGACGATTAGCTCCGCACCCCAATCAGCGGCTTCCCGGCAAACGCCCTCGAAAGGATCAAGCGCCACCAAAACCTTCTTCACGGGGGTGCAGCGGCTGCCGCAGAGCAGACCGATATTGTCCCAGCTTTCTTTCATATAGCCCGGGGCGATGGATTCGATGTATTTCAAAATATCAGCTACGGTCGTCATAGCAAGACCTCCATTTTTAAATATTGAGAGATTTTAGTTCCTGCAGGATCTTTTGCAGCTCTTCGTATTTTTTACCGCCGTTACGGGCAAGACCGGTGACCGCGGTCTGCAGAGCGTCGGTGACCCATTGGATAAATTCCGGCAGCAGAGGTGAGCCGTCAGCCAGCAGGGCAGGGGCAATGTAGCACTGGGCATCTGTCAGTAAGTGACCGGGCTCATAAATGACCTCCATAACGGGATAGAAGAATTTGCCTTCTTTTACCAGTGTTTCCCGGGTGATGTGCCAGCCGTGATCGGATAAGTACCGCCGCAGCATGGGCCGCTTACTCTGGCACTGCAGGATCAGCCGGTATTGGTTGTTTTGCAGCCAGGGGGCAGCCTCCAAAATGGAGATCATAGTGTCCGCGCCCATGCCGGCACAGACCAAAGTGTCAAAATCCCGGGGGATATTTTGCACACCGTCGCTTAAGTAAAAGGCAATCTTTTCCCGGACGCCGTACCTCTGCGCATTGACCTTTGCGCTTTGCAGAGGGCCTTCGTTAATGTCGGAGGCGATAACAGAAGAAGCAATGCCTTGGGTCAGCAGGTAAATGCTTAAATATCCGTGGTCGCAGCCGATGTCTGCCACCCGGTCACCGGGGGATATGAAATTGCAGCAGGCCATCAGGCGGTCAGACAAGGGAATTTTCATAGGTTTCCTCCCAAAAATGAAATGCCGTCCCGGCTGTGCGGGACGGCGTTGCCGGCAAATTAAGCCTTGCTCTGCTGGTCGGCCTCGTAAGCCTCCAGGAAGTGGTTCAGCTGTGCCAGGAAAGCATCGGAGTCGATGCCGTGGACCATGCAGGCCTCCTCCACAGTCTCACCCCGGGAAGAGGGGCAGCCCAGGCAGTGCATGCCAATGGCGAAAAACAGGGGAGCGGCGTGGGGTGCGATATCCAGCACATCACCAATGATGGTTTCTTTTTCAATCTTAACAGCCATAATATGACCTCCTTATTGGTTTCTTGTTGTATTATAACCGCTAATCTTCTAAAAAACAAGAGGGGAAAACGAAAAACCTGGCCGCATGCTTTTGGCAATCCATCCTGAGAAAATATGCTTGACGCAAAATCACTCCCGGGGGCTTTCGTCCCCGGGAATGCCTGAGTGATATCTAGCTATATACAAATGTGTTCAGATGTGCCACCTGTGAAAAACTTAATATTGCCGATAGCCACAGCCTGTACAGTACCAATAATCATCCATTTCCGCCCAAGTGTGCGTCACATAATCGTACGCACCGCATACACAATAGCCTTTATGATGTGTAGTATCGATGTATTCACACGAAACGGTCAAAGTGTGATTATGCAATGCTTTATATGCGTTCAGCCTGCCGTCTGTTGCGCATTTGCCAACAAAACTGCTTGACACATCAACGGAGTACAAAATCCTGGTTTTAACTTCTGCAACAGTCAGATTGGGATATTCAGCCATAATCAATGCTGCTACGCCTGTAACATATGGGGTTGAAAATGAAGTTCCATTAGTTACATGGTAACCGGTATCATAATGAATTGAGGCATTTGCTTCGCATGGGCGTTTGTCGTCGTTTGGATCATTGTCGGGTTGATCACAGAAATAGCGCGGAAAACTTGTAATTATCGTAGCTCCGGGAGCGAAAAGATCGACTTCCGTATTTCCGAAATTAGACCATTCGCACGGAGCATTAAACATTGTTGACGCACCAACAGTAATTATGTTGTTACCTGAATATACTGCCGGATATCTGGGATTGCTTTCTAAATCCTGGCCCAAATTTCCTGCTGCACAAACAATCAAACCAGGATAGTTTTGTACTGCTAATAAAAATGCTGGTTCGTATGTTGGGGTACTAAGGCTTATGTTAACGATTGGAATATTCAGTGCAGTGGCGGCATCAAGTGCAGCCATGACATTCCAGTGATTCTGGTCGTCATCGTAATGATCTCCCCAAATACTTAAAGATGCCAGCTTTACATTCCAGTTAACACCGCTTATACCTTTTTGGTTATTGGTAAAAGCACCAATGATACCAGCAACCATAGTGCCGTGCCCCGAGGGGTCTGTAACGCTTTGGACGTGTTGATACTGCCTATCATCATTGCAAAGAACGGATTTGCCGACATCAATTTTATATAGCATTTCTTCGTGTGTGGCGTCAATTCCCGAGTCAATTACGCCTACGGTTACAGAATTATTTCCAATGCAAATGTTCCACGCGTCGCGCAAGTCAATGTTGTCGATAGCCCATTGTGCTCCTGCATATGTATCATTTGGGGTCGCAACACAAAAGATATTATCATCAAGAGGAATGGTATAGTCTGGTCCGACATATAGAATGTCAACTCTTGGCTCCAATGCTTTTATAGATGTCAAAACTTTTTCCTTGCTTCCGTTTGCAATCTTAAGCAATAAAATCTGATGAAATGTGTGGATGTCTACATCGTAAAAATCCTGGGGAACAACATCTGTTTCCTCTGCTCCAAACTTTTCCTCGATGTTCTCCCCTGCCAAGTAGGACTCTACACGCTCGGTCATGGCGCTGGATAGATTAATTACATCTGTGCAGTCTATCTCGGGGAAATCCGCAACACCATAGTCAAAACATTCCAGGCTTGCCGTATTGGTTAATACAACAAGGACACAATCTTCGGTAAAATCATCTTCCAACGTTGCAGTAGAAAAAATTTTCTCTTCCAAGTTTACTGGTTGACTAACACTTTGGGTTTGTGATTCAAATGCTTGTGTTGCAATAGGGTTTATACAGATAATTATAAATACAAAAACTAACAAAACGGTCAATACTCGTTGTTTCATTATTATTTCCTCCGTAGCTGTGCTCATTTATCATAGTCCCAGATTGTTGCCAGTTCGGGATAAGCAGAACAAACATATTCTTTATGGGCCTGAAAGGCTGCTGCAATGGCGTCTTGACTGATAAACCCTTTTCTATAAGCGTCATTTAGGTCATGAAATTCACCGCCTTTATATGCGTACATAGAAAAAGGGTGGGGCATCTTGAATGTATAGCCAGCAACATCATTGCTAGTTAACATATCAAAGCCGCCATTGGGGTTTTTCATTAGGATGGTATAGCCATTATCTGTGCCATAACATACGAAACCGCCGGCATCACCACTCTCTTTGTTATACCAACCGGGGAATTTTCCTGAGTGTGCCTTTTTCCATGCATCTTCAATTTCGCTCTTCTGAGCATGGGTCAATGCAGCTCCTGCTGCCGGCTGCTGGTGACATCCCGCAAAGCAGCCCAGCAGAAGAACAAGGATCAAAAACCAACAAACTTTTTTCATAACAATACCTCCAAAATAATACTGTTTGACACTGGGGTGCAATTTTGCATCCATCAGCGCCGGGTAGATTGCTTCATCGGAAACACCTCCCCGTGTTTGTCTCTACATATATAGAGTGAGATGCTTCCCCAATTCAATACAAACTTTTGTGAATAAATTGTAAATATTTGAAAAATTCAAAACCCAATCCACGGCTCCCCTGTGTAAGGGGAGCTGTCAGCCGATAGGCTGACTGAGGGGTTGTAAATATCTGCATCGCGGATTGACGTTAACTACAATCCCTCCGTCACGGCTTTGGCCGTGCCACCTCCCTTTACACAAGGGAGGCTTTTGCTTGAATATCAAAAAGCGCATAAGCTGTCCCTTCTTCGGTGCAGCTTATGCGCTTACGATGCTCGTTTTATTTCTTTCAGAGCGGTGTCCCACAGTTGCGCGCAAAAGCCCCCGGCTTGCTGCGTTTACCATGGCAACCACCTCCTGCTTGGATTTCATTATCAATATAGCATAATTATTATTGCCCGTCAACGGATGCAAGGGCCGGGAATTGTAAACATTTCGTAAACAGTATAACTTTACCAAACTAAAGCGCTAAAGCAAAAGCGGATTTTGTGCAGGGCTACAAAAGATAGAAAAACTGCAAATTAGCACTTTACAACGATAAAGCGATAAAGTATAATACGGCCATCAACACAAATCCCCACAGGGGACGAAAGGATGGATTCTTATGAAAAAACTGTTTGCAATGGTAATGGCTGTGCTGCTTACACTGAGCTGCTTTGCAGGTTGTGTCCAGGAGTCCGGCTCGGATCTGAAGGATATTCAGAATAAAGGCAAGATCGTCGTCGGCATCACCGAGTATGCACCCATGGATTTCAAGGATGAAAACGGCAACTGGACCGGTTTTGACGCAGAACTGGCAACCCTGTTTGCAAAGGAATTGGGTGTGGAGATCGAATTTTTCGTCATCGCCGACTGGGGTAAGAAATTTGTGGAGCTGGAAACCAAGCAGATCGATGTGATCTGGAATGGCATGACCATCAGTGATGATGTACTGAACAACACCTCCTGCTCCATTCCTTATGTGCTGAATGCTCAGGTCATCGTCATGAAGGCCGACAAGATCGCCCAGTATCCCGATGTGGCCAGCATGAAGAATCTGACTGTTGCGGTGGAGAATGACTCTGCCGGTGAAGATGCCGCCAAGGCTGCAGGCTTTACCAATCTGATCGAGGTACAGTATCAGGACAATGCGCTGATGGAAGTGGCCGCCGGTACCGCTGATGCCTGTGTCATCGACATTACCATGGCCAACAATATGACCGGCGCCGGCACCAGCTATGCGGACCTGGGCAAGAGCTTCTCCCTGACCGAGGAAGAGTACGGCGTTGGCTTCCGCAAGGATTCCGATGTGACAGCTAAGTTGAATGATTTTCTGAAAAAGCTGATGCAGGACGGCACGCTGCAGGCTCTTGCGGATAAGTACGATCTGACCCTGGCGGACATCAAATAAAAGCTATGGAGCAGTTCTTGTCGGTAACGCTGCAGCTTTTGCAGGGATTTGAGGAAACACTAAAAGTCTTTGCTTTGACTTTGGTGTTTTCCATTCCCTTGGGACTTTTGGTGTGCTTCGGTTCGATGAGCCGGATCAAGCCCCTGCGGTGGCTGATCCGGGGGTTCATATGGGTCATCCGGGGTACACCGCTGATGCTGCAGCTGATGGTGATCTTTTATGGCCCGGGCTTGATGTTCCATATGCGGGCACTGCCCAGATTCACAGCGGTGATCGTGGCATTTTCCATCAACTATGCCTGCTATTTTGCAGAGATTTACCGGGGCGGCATCGAAAGCATCAGCCAGGGTCAATGGGAAGCCGGGCAGGTGCTGGGGCTGAGCAGATCCCAGACCTTCTTCCGGGTGGTGCTGTTGCAGGTGGTCAAGCGGATTTTGCCACCTATGAGCAATGAGATCATCACCCTGGTCAAGGATACAGCGTTGGCGCGGATTATTGCGGTGTACGAGGTGATCTGGGCCGGAGAGTCCTTTATTAAGAGCGGTCTGATCTGGCCGCTGTTCTACACAGGCGCATTTTATTTGGTATTCAACGGTTTGCTGACCATCCTGTTCAGCACCGCAGAAAAGAAGCTAAACTATTTCAGAGGTTAAAATATGGCACTGTTGCAGGTAAACGGACTTCAAAAGCAATTTGATAAAGCCCAGGTGCTGCGGGGCGTCAGCTTTACCCTGGAGCAGGGTCAGGTGCTGGCAATCATCGGATCTTCCGGCAGCGGCAAGACAACGCTGCTGCGGTGTCTGAACTTTTTAGAGACACCGGATTCCGGAGAAATCCTTGTAGGAGGAAAACCGGCAAGTCGGCAGCAGTTTGGACTGGTGTTTCAGAATTTCAATCTGTTTCCTCAGTATACGGCGCTGGAAAATGTGGCCCTTGCACCCAAATTGCTAAAAATCGGTAACAAATCCGATATTCAGACCCGGGCGGAAAATCTGCTGGGGCAAGTGGGGCTGGCGGATAAGCTGGATGCCTACCCCTGGCAGCTGTCCGGCGGCCAGCAGCAGCGGGTGGCCATCGCCCGGGCATTGGCCATGCAGCCGGAGATTTTGTGCTTTGATGAGCCCACCAGCGCTCTGGATCCGGAGCTGACAGATGAGGTTTTGCGGGTCATTCGGGGCTTAAAGCAAAAAAATCACACCATGATCGTGGTTACACACGAAATGGCATTTGCAAAATGTGTGGCAGATGTGGTAATATATATGGCAGACGGGGTCATCGAGGAAATGGGCACCCCGGAGGAAGTCTTTGATAACCCGAAAAGTGAAAAGACCCGGGCATTTTTGACCCGTCGTTTTGACGCGGAATAACGGAGGAGATCTGCCATGACGGATAAGCAAGTGCGTATTCAGGAACTATACGAGCTGATTACCAGCCTGGAATCTGTGGAGGATTGTGAGGCGCTGTTTGCGGATCTGTGCACACAGAAGGAAATTGAGAATATGGCGGAGCGTGTCCGGGCGGCGCGGCTGCTGCTGGATGGCAATACCTATAACCAGGTCATTGCCCAGGGGGATATTTCCTCAGCGACCTTGAGCCGGGTGTCCCGGTGTGTCCAGTACGGCACAGGATACGCAAAGCTTTTGCGCAAAGAAAAGAAGGATTGATGCATTTTTGCAGGGCGGGGGAGAGAGTCCCTGGCCCTGCAAAATGTTTTTCAAAAAAAGCGAAATTTCTTGTTGACAAAATGAAAATTAGTGCTATAATGTCACTTGTTCCGCGGGTGTAGCTCATCCGGTAGAGCGCCACCTTGCCAAGGTGGAGGTAGCGAGTTCGAGCCTCGTCACCCGCTCCATGCAAAAAGCCCCTTTTGTCTATCAGACAAAAGGGGCTTTTTGCAATGATATCCGTTCCTTTCGGAACGGGTGATATATCTTCGATATGATATCGCAATGTTATGCGATGATATATGCCTTCGGCATATGAAGGAACGGATATTATATCGTATTTGCATCGCAAATATATCACACGGCATTGCCGTATATCATATCGCGAATGCGATATATCATTGCAAAACGCAAGGAATTGTGTTATAACGATCATGAAAGAAGGTGATTGTATGTCTGAAAACAAATTACTTGAGTTGTCTTTTGAATTTGCGGTTGCGATTGTGAATCTTGCGGATGGTATCACTGCACCGAAAAGTTCTTATATGACCGATCAGCTTGCAAGGGCTGGTACATCGGTTGGAGCTAATATTCACGAAGCACAGTACGCACAGAGCAAGAAAGACTTTGTTGCAAAGTTGGAAATCGCATTGAAAGAATCAAACGAAACGAGTTATTGGTTAAAATTGATGCATGAAACCAAAAGAATCGATAGTACAACCTATCAATACACCGAGAAACTGTGCGGCAATATTCGCAGATTGCTCATCGCCTCTTGCAAAACCGCAAAGGAGAATGTGAAATGAATGTTCTTATTCGTGAAGCACACGAATCCGATGTATCTGCAATTTGGAAGCTGAATGCTTTAGAGATGGGATATCAATATCCGCTCGATGCAACAATTCAAAAAATGAACAGGCTGCTTAACAGCAAAACAGATAAAATATATGTAGCCGTTTCTGAGGAGACTGTGGTCGGATACATTCACGCCAATGATTATGATGCGATC
The DNA here is from genome assembly GCA_017624715.1 of Oscillospiraceae bacterium. GTDB lineage: Bacteria > Bacillota > Clostridia > Oscillospirales > Oscillospiraceae > Faecousia. The sequence continues at coordinate 26,518 of JAGAMN010000033.1, read as the reverse complement.
TATGCACCACATATGAAAAATATCATGGGTATTGCAGTATTATCAAGCCATAAACATCATGGAATAGGAAAGGCGTTACTGCAACAAGTTGAAGAATGGGCACATTCTACAGGTGCAGCAGGAGTACGGCTGGTCTCTGGAATGACGAGAACAGAAGCTCATATGTTTTATCATAGCTGCGGATATGCAGGAGATAAAAAGCAGCTAAACCTTAAAAAGATGTTTTAAGGGCTTAGCCTACATTTGAAACCGTTTACTCTGTCCTTACGGGCGGAGTAATGCGTGGGGGGACTTGTGTGACAAAGCTATTACTAAGAATGTTTATCCGAAATCAGAATCCCCAGGAACCGAGTACCCGGGCGGCCATCGGCAAGCTCTCCGGCGTAGTGGGCATCGTCTGCAATCTGCTGTTGGCGGCGGCAAAGCTGGCGATAGGTATCCTGGCCGGTGCCGTTTCCGTTATGGCCGATGCTATGAATAACTTTACCGATGCGGCAAGTTCAATTGTGACATTGGTGGGCTTCAAGCTGGCGGAAAAACCGGCGGACAGCGAGCATCCCTACGGCCACGCAAGATTTGAGTACTTATCCGGCCTGGCTGTTGCCGCTTTGATCGTGGTCATCGGCTTTGAATTGGCAAAGACCTCCCTGAACAAAATTCTGAACCCCACCGCGGTGGCGGTATCCCTGCAGCTGATGCTGGTGCTGGTTGCCTCTATGGCTGTAAAACTCTGGATGTGCCTGTTCAACCGCAAGCTGGGCAAACTCATTGATTCCACCGCCTTGCTGGCGGTATCCGCAGACAGCCGCAACGATGTGATTGCCACCGGCGCAGTGCTGGTTGCAGCCCTGGTGGAGAAGCTGACCAGCCTGCCGGTTGACGGCTACATGGGTATGGCCGTGGCGCTGTTCATCCTGTACAGCGGGGCCAACCTGGCCAAGCAGACCATCAGCCCCCTGCTGGGTGAGGCTGCCAGCCCGGAGCTGCGGCAGAACATCGTCAAGGTGCTGGAGGGCAATGACCGTGTCCTTGGCTGGCACGATCTGATGGTCCATGACTACGGCCCGGGCCAGCGGTTCGCCAGCATCCATGTGGAAATGGATCAGAAGGAAGATCCTCTGGTATGCCATGAAATTATCGATGATATGGAGCGGTTATGCCTGGAAAAGCACCAGGTCCATTTGGTGATTCATTACGACCCCGTGGTCACCGATGACCCGGAGATCCAGGCGACGAAAGAAGCAATAGAAGCCATTCTGACAGCCTTTGACCCCCGGCTGACCCTGCATGATTTCCGAATGGTCCGGGGCACGGGCCATAGCAATCTGATCTTCGACGTCGCTATGCCCCATGATATGGCAGGGCAAAAAGCGGGCATTAAAAAACGCATTGATGATACCCTCCAAAAGGAAGGCGGGGGCGTTTATCACACGGTGATCACATTCGATCTGGTGGATTGATTGTACATAGCACAAGGGCGTGCCAACAGGCACGCCCTTATTTTATTCAGATGCAGGATATCCGGAATAATCCCAGACATAGCCCTCCATTTGACTGTCCAGATATGTTGTGTATCCGCCCCGTTCACTGCATCGCAGCAGATCCAGGTGGCGATATGCACCGTCTACTTTGACTAGATTCCATATCCAGGGGACACCGTTACGGGTGCCGGTTACGATTTGGCAATCCAGACCGGCTTCCCGGCACATGGCAGCGTAGACAGTTGCAAATGCTTTTTTGTCGCCAACACCGTGGCGGAGCAGGCTATATGCCGGGGTAATGGAGGTTTCCAGCAGATAATCGCCTTCTACCAGGAATTCCATCAGAAATGCGTAGAGCTGCTCGAATTTCTCAGACTCTTTGCTGTAACTGCTGACATACACAGCTGCGGATTCAAACACAGTCTGTACCTGCTTCTGCATAGCCCGCAAAGCGTCCCGGCTGTTTTGGCAAGTAAATTTCAGCTCCACCAATCGGCTTGTGCCGGTTTCCGGGAAAATATTTGCCACCACATGGGGATGTTCCATAACAGATTGGGGATGGGTATCCACATAGTTGTCAACCAATTGCTGGAAGTCTGTGGCAGAATAGTTAGGGATCAGCAGCTGGACGCCGGTACCGTGATCGTCCAATACGCCGGCAATGACATTCTTTGCACCCTCCATAGTGGATACCCGGTGTACTTTGCGAATTTCCGACCGATCATGCAAGTAGGTAACGGTTACAGCTACGGAAAGCTGTCCACCGTTGGAGCCTAATTCACATTGGATATCATTGACGGCCCAGGCGGCGATGGGGTTGGTGGTGCGAACTTGATTGACTGCCTGATTCAGGTCGGTATATATGGTGGATTGGTCATAGTTGGGTACGGAAATAATGCCGCTTTGCGAGCCACTTTCCACCAAGCCTGCCAGAGCTTTGCACAGGCCGTCGTAATTGGACGCGATGATATTTTCGTGGGGCAGCTGCCCTCCTTGATTTGTGTGGGGCTCTTCGTGGGAATAACTGCCATCAAACAGAGTACTGCAGCCGCTGAGCAAAAGGCACAGGGCCAATAGCAATGCTGCGGTTTTTTTCATAATATTGCTCCTTGTTTACAGGGAATCGTGACTATACCGTGCAAAACCTTCGCCCAGTACCTGGTGGGCTTCCTGCACCACAATAAAGGCATTGGGGTCGATCTCGACTACCAGCCGCTTCAATTCGGCAATTTGCTGCTTTTTCACTACCGTCAGCACGACCTTTTTGTCCTGGTGAGAGTAACTGCCCTCGCCATGAAGATAGGTGGCACCCCGATCCAGGTCGTGATTGATCATGCTGGTGATTTCCTCGTGCCGGTCAGAGATGATCAGGGCTACCTTGGAGTAGTCGAAGCGATAGACCACTGCGTCGATAATGCGGCCGGTAACGAAGATGGCCACACCACTGTATAGCGTCCGGGACATGTCCCAGAAGGCAAGACCGGTCAGCACGGCAACCGTAAAGTCGAAAACGGAATTGATGATGCCAATGGGAACATTGGCCCAGCGCAGTTTCAGAACCCGGACGATGATATCCGAGCCGCCGGTAGAACCGCCGGTAGAAAACACCATGCCAAGACCCAGTCCGCAGACCAGGCCGCCATAGAGGGCTGCCAGCAGGGGATCCACCTGGGGGGAGGGCAGAAATACCAATGCATCCAGGGCGATGGAAGTGGCCAGCATACCGGCTAAAGAACCGATCAGAAACTTTCTGCCGATTTTAACACCGCCCAGGATAAACAGGGGTAGGTTTACTATAAAGGTAATCAAGCCTACAGAACCGAAGCCCAGCAGGTGCACAAGGATCATGGCAAGGCCGGAAATACCGCCGGCATTCAGAGCGTTGGGCCCCAAAAACAGGTTGAATCCCAGGGCAAAAATGACACTGCCCAAGATGATCTTACCGAACCACAATCCGGATTGATAGACTTTCTTCATGCTTCCTCCGAGGATCAAACCTCAAAGCTGATTTGTTTTTCCGGAGCATCCTCCGGCTTCAGAATCGCGCCGGCAGAGGGCAGCGTTCTGGTGCGGTAACGGCTTTGGTTTACGATACCGCAGTCGGCAGCCTTTACCGCGTGGCTGACGGCGGCTTTCTTTTTCACAGACACCACGCCCACACCCTGGGTGTTTCGGGTGGTCTTAGGCAGCAGCTGCGCAGTGGAGAAGATCACAGCCCGTCCGTCGGTGGTGTAGACAGCCACTTGCTCGTCTGCCTGCATAGCCATAGCGGTTTTCAGGGGACTCTTATCGGAGTAGGCACCTGTGAGTTTCTTGCGGTTTGTCTTTGTTTCATAGGCGTTCAGCGGCACCTTGGCAGCCTTGCCGTTTTCGAAGAAGAACAACACAAAGCCCTTATAATCCCCGGGCAGCAGCACCTGGATCACATTTTCTCCCTGCTCCATGTTCAACTTCTGAGGCAGGTAATCACCCAGCTGGGAAGCTTTGCCGTCTTCAAAATCAGACAGACGGGACTTGTAGCACTGGAACTTATCGGTAAAGACCAGGATTTCTGCCTTGTTGGAGGTTTCTACACTAAATGCCAGGCTGTCGCCTTCCTTGAACTTCTGCTCACCGCTCATTCTCAAAGATTGGGCGGTGATCTTCTTCAGGTAGCCCTCTTTAGAAATAAACAGCGTTACAGGATAGTCAGGAATGTCGTCTTCTTCATCTTCGGGTTCAGCCTGAGTGGAGTCGTAAACAATTTCCGTTTTTCTGGGCTGACCGAATTTCTCAGAAACCTGTTTTAACTCGGAAATGATCAGCTTCTGGAGCTTTGTATGGCTTTTCAGAGTGGAGGTCAACTCAGCAATCTCTTTTTCCAATTCGGAAATAGCCTTTGTTTGCTTCAGAATGTATTCCTTGTTGATGTTGCGCAGCTTGATCTCTGCTACATAGTTTGCCTGAATTTCGTCAATTCCAAACCCGATCATCAAGTTGGGAATAACTTCATTTTCCAGTTCGGTTTCCCGGATGATGCGGATAGCCTTATCGATATCCAGCAGAATCCGCTCCAGACCCTTCAGCAGGTGCAGGCGGTCTTCTTTCTTTTGAATCTGGTAGTAAAGACGACGCTTGACGCACTCAGTACGCCAGGCGGTCCACTCCTCCAGAATTTCACCGATACCCATGACCCGGGGCATACCGGCGATCAGCACATTGAAATTGCAGGCAAAGCTATCCTGCAGGGGGGTCAGCCGGTACAGCTTTTGCATCAGCTTTTCCGGTTCGACACCACGCTTGAGGTCAATGGCCAATTTCAGACCGTTCAGGTCGGTCTCATCGCGCATGTCGGTGATCTCTTTGATCTTGCCGGATTTGATGAGCTCTGCAACCTTGTCCATAATGGCTTCGCTGGTTGTGGAGTAGGGGATCTCATACACCTCGATGAGGTTGCCTTCTTTGACGTAGCGCCACTTTGCCCGAAGCTTAAAGCTGCCGCGGCCGTTGGAATAAATTTCCCGGGTGGTTGCCTCGTCAAAGATTAGCTCAGCACCGGTGGAAAAGTCCGGGCCGGGCAGCGTTTCCAAAATGTCATGATCGGGATTTTCTATCAGGGCGATGGTGGTGTCACACACTTCTTTCAGGTTGAAAGAGCAGATATTGCTTGCCATACCGACGGCGATGCCCTGGTTAGCAGACACCAGCACATTGGGGAAGGTGGTGGGAAGCAAACTGGGTTCTTTCATGCTGCCGTCGTAGTTGTCCACCATCTCTACGGTATCGGAATCGATATCCCGGAAAAGTTCGCCGCAGATACTGTCCAGCTTGGCCTCGGTGTAACGGGAGGCGGCGTAAGCCATATCCCGGGAGTAGACCTTACCGAAGTTACCCTTGGAATCCACAAAGGGGTGCAGCAGAGTCTCGTTGCCCCGGGCAAGACGCACCATGGTTTCGTAAATGGCTGCGTCGCCATGGGGATTCAGCTTCATGGTCTGACCCACGATGTTTGCAGATTTGGTACGACTGCCGTTGAGCAGGCCCATTTTGTACATGGTGTACAGGAGCTTCCGGTGGGAGGGCTTAAAGCCGTCGATCTCCGGAATCGCACGGGATACGATCACCGACATGGCGTAGGGCATGTAGTTGATCTCCAGAGTCTCAGAGATCGCCTGTTCATAGGTAGAGCCCACCAGACCTACCACATGGTCGGTGTTGATCTTTTTCTTGATCTGCTCCGGTTCTTTCTTCTTTCGTGCCATAACTGCACCTCACTTAGGAAATATCGGCCAAATCCAGATACTTGGCGCCGTTTTCCGCGATAAAGTTCTTTCTTTCATTCAGTGCGTCGCCCAACAGAACGTCAAAATAATGGGCGGTACGCTCTGCGTCTTCGGGCATGACCTTGATCAGCCGGCGGGTCTCCGGGTTCATGGTGGTCATCCACATCATCTCCGGGTCGTTTTCGCCGAGACCCTTGGACCGCTGGATGCTGGTAGGCTTCTTGCCACCCAGGTCATCCCGGAGAATTTTAACCTTTTCTGCCTCGTTGTAGGCAAACCAGGTCTTGTCCTTATAGGTGATTTCAAACAGGGGGGATTCTGCGATATACACATAGCCGTCCCGAATCAGCGTGGGGCAGAGCCGGTAGAGCATGGTCAGAATCAGGGTGCGGATCTGGAAACCGTCCACGTCAGCATCGGTACATATAACGACCTTGCTCCAACGCAGATTGTCAATGTCAAAGCTGCTTAAGTCCTTAGCTTTTTTACCCTGGATTTCCACGCCGCAGCCCAAGACCTTGATGAGATCGGTGATAATGGGGGAGGCGAAGATCTTGTTGTAGTCCGCCTTCAGACAGTTGAGGATCTTACCGCGGACAGGCATGATGCCCTGGAACTCCGCGTCACGGCTCAGCTTAACGCTGCCCAATGCGGAGTCGCCCTCCACGATATACAGCTCGCGGATGTTGGTGTCTTTTGTGCGGCAGTCGACGAACTTCTGCACCCGGTTGGCGATGTCCACCTTGGCGCTGAGGTTCTTCTTGATGTTGCTCTTGGTCTTTTCGGCGGATTCTCTTGCCCGTTTGTTGATGAGAATCTGCTCGGCGGCTCGCTCGGCTTCCTGCTTGTTCTCGATGAACCAAACCTGCAGCTGCTCTTTGAAGAAGTTGGTCATGGCCTCCTGGGTAAACTTGGAGTTGACGGACTTCTTGGTCTGGTTTTCAAAGCAGCCGATGGTGGAGAAGCAGTTGGTAACCATCACCAGGGAATCCTGGATATCCTGGTAGATGATCTTGCTCTCGTTTTTGGTGTACTTGTTGCTGTCCCGGAGGAATTTGTCGAAAGCGGCGGTGAAGCCTAAGCGCACAGCCCGGTCGGGGCTGCCGCCGTATTCCAGCCAGGAGGAGTTGTGATAGTATTCTACATGGCTGACCTGCTTGGAGAAGCAGAAAGAAGCGGTGATCTTCAGCTTCATTTCCGGGCGGCTTTCGGCATCCCGGCCACGGCGCTCGGTCTCCCAGTAGGTGGGCATAGTAAAGGCGTTGTCGCCCACCAGCTCTTCGATATACTGCTTGATGCCGTCATTGTAGCAGAATTCTTCGGTTTCGAATTTGCTGCCAACCTGGTTACGGAAACGGAAGGTAATGCCCTTATTTACCACAGCCTGACGGCGCAGCACATCCCGGTAGTAATCAGCCGGAATATTGATATCGGTAAAGACCTGCTTGTCCGGCTTCCAGTGGAACAGAGAGCCGGTTTTGCGGCCCCGGTCGGTTTCGGTCTTCTTCAGACCGCCCTTGTTGCGGCCCTTTTCGAAATGCAGATCGTAGCGGAAGCCGTCTCTGCGGATGGTGGCATCGAAGAATTCCGATGCGTACTGTGTAGCACAGGAACCCAGGCCGTTTAAGCCCAGAGAGTACTCGTAGTTCTCACCGTTTTCGCCATACTTGCCGCCGGCGTACATTTCGCAGAACACCAGCTCCCAGTTGTAGCGCTTTTCTTTTTCGTTATAGTCCACGGGACAGCCGCGGCCAAAGTCCTCAACTTCGACACTGAGGTCCTCGTAACGGGTGACGATGATCAGATCGCCGTGACCTTCCCGGGCCTCGTCAATGGCATTGGAGAGGATCTCGAAGACCGCGTGCTTGCAGCCTTCCAGGTCGTCAGAGCCGAAAATAACAGCAGGGCGCTTGCGGACGCGCTCCTCGCCTTTGAGCATGGAAATACTGCTGTTTCCGTATTGTTCCTGTTTTTTGATAGCCATAATGTTTACCTGCCATACTTATCCATTTTAGCATCCTATATTATATGCAATTTTGGGCATAAAGTCAACTGCTCCCAACAAGATATGCCCATTTATGGCAAAAACCGCCACTATCCGTTGTGGATAGTGGCGGTGAGGATTAATTCTTGCGTTTCAGAAGCAGAACCGCAACTGTGGCGATTGCAACGACTGCAAGTCCGACCCATAGGATCCATAAGGAATCTCCATTCTCTTCCGGCATTGCTTCCGCAGGTGTGGTCGCTGGCGGCTCACTGACGGGCGGCTCTGTTACCGGGGGATTGGTGGGAGCTTCCGTGGGGGCTTCGGTAGGCGGAGCAGTAGGAGCTTCTGTTGGGGGCACTGTGGGCGGCTCGGTGCTAGGCTCGGTTTCCTGGGGCGGCAGCTTGTCCAGCTTCTGCTGATCCTTTTTGCCGCAGTCTGCGCAGGTCCGCTCCTGCAGGCCCTCTTCCTGCTCCGTGGCGTCCTTCACGGTGACCCAGTTGCCGTAGCTGTGATCGGTCACAGGGATCTTTTCCTGCTTGACGGTCACTACACCGCAAACCGAACATTGCTTGCCGTCGGTCAAGCCCTCCTCTGTGCAGGTGGCACCCTTGCCCGTAACGGTTACTTCGTTATGTCCGTTGGCGCAAAACGCAACCCAGGTGATATTGTCACCGTAACTCTTACGAACATCCTCGGTCCAAGTTTCGTTACCGGCGGGATAATATGCCGTAATCGCCATATTGGTTAATGTGCTCATAAATACCCGCGGTGCATCACCGTAGAAATATATCTGTTTGAGCTGGGTGCAACCATCGAAATTATCCGCCTCAAGCTGCGAAACCCCACTGCCGAAATATACTGTCTCCAGCGCAGAGCAACTATCAAAGCATCCGCCGTCAATCGTCTTAACGCTATCGGGAATGACGATTGTTTTCAGCGAAGTGCACATACTGAACGCCAAGGGGTCAATGGACACAACAGTTTCCGGGATCGTAACGTCTGTCAATGCAGTGCAGTATGTAAATGCCCAGTGAGAGATGGTGGTTACGCCGCTTTCAATCACGACCTTCTTAATGTCGCTCCGGTGATCCGCCCAAAGGTCGTAATCACCGGCATCATACATTTCGCCGGTTCCGGAGATGGTCAGAACACCGTCGGCATATTCCCAAATTAGATTATCGCCGCAGACATTCTTATCGCCGAAATTGGGCTGCTCCAGGATGGTGCCACTATGGTAGCCCATACCGCCGGAAAGCCAGCTTTCATTTCCCAGGGGATAAAAGGCAGAGGCGGTTACGCCCTTGAATGTAAAATTCTGTACGGCAGGTGCATCACCCTGAAAATATAGCTTTTTCAAGGCGGTGCAATTATAAAACGCATAATCCCCCAGAGAGGTCAATGTGGCCGGGAAAGTTACGGTTGTCAAAGAAGTGAGGCTGGAGAATGCGCTGTTGGAAACGCTGGTTACACCTTCTTCAATCACCACTTTTATGATATCGTTGGCGTAATCCTTCCAAGGGGCGCTGGTCATTTCGCCGCTGCCGGAGATCGTCAGCACGCCGCCATCCAATGTCCAGGACAAATTATCGCCGCAAGTGCCGCTGATCGGGGCAGCAGCCACAGGAAATGCCGTCAGCACCACCATCAAACACAACACACAGATCAAACACATACTGAGCCGTCTTTTCATAAAGATCACGTCCTTTCTTCGACTCTTAAGATTATTGTACATCGAATTTCACCTCTTGACAAGGGACGAGTGAAATTCTGTTTATATTATAGTCTATTTACAGACTATAGTCAAGATAAAAAACATAGAATAAGATAAAACTATCATACAGCAGGAGGTGGCAATGTGATCTCATATGCGCCCTTTTGGGCTACCTTGCGTTCCTCGAAGGAGTCCACCTATACGCTGATCAAAAACCACCGGATTTCCAGCTCTACCATCGATAAGCTGCGAAAGAACAAGCCGTTAAACACTACAACGGTGAATGACTTGTGCCGTATTTTAAACTGCAAGGTTTCGGATGTAATGGAATATGTCCCAAGTGAGGACGACCAAATGCTATAAAATCAGCCGCTGCAAAAATGCAGCGGCTGAATCATTTTTTACAGTTTATGGAATATGGGCTGTCTGTTTTCAAAGGTGCAGACATGGCCGAAGATATCCTGTACGATCCGGCAGGCCTCAAAGCAATACTGACCCACCCGATCGTGGGTGTGGGCATCGGAACCCACGGTGACGATGTTGCCGCCCAAGTCTTTGAATAGGCGCAGATATTCCGGTGCCGGCAGGTACGCACCGCAGCGGTCCACACCGCTGGTGTTGATCTCGATACCCTTGCCCTTGGCGATCAGCACCTTGAAGATCTCTGCAACGATTTCCTTGTGGGTTTCCAGGTTTACAGGGATGTGGGTGGGGTGGACCCGAGCCTTGCTCAAAAAGGTCAGGTGGCCCAGAATGTCAAAATCTTCATGGGCGGTGACACAGTCCAGGGTGGTCTGCAGATAGGTCTGCTCCGCCTGCAGGACGGTTTTGCCCTTCCAGTATTCCTTAAAATACACATCCACATTGTCTGCAAAATGCACCGAGCCAATAATAAAATCATAATTGCGCTCCCGGGACCGTTGTGCAAGCAGGGGCTGATTATTGGACAGCAGGCCGAATTCCATGCCGAAGCGCAGCTTTACCTGGTCGTCGGTCAAATGGCCGTAGCCCGCTTCGTACTCAGCCAGGGTATACTGCAGGTGAGAAGAATCTCCCAGAGGGTCATCATCCACATGGTCGGTGAAGCAGATCTCCTTCAGACCCATCTTTCGGGCAGCGGCCACCATTTTTTCGGGGGTATCGTGACCGTCGCAGGACACGGTGCTGTGCATATGAAAATCAAACATTGGAAATTTCCTCCCAAAATTGTCGAAATGCGGTGGGCAGGGCGGCGGTGGCGTTGATCTCGCTCCCGGTCATCCAAACGAAATCGCCGGCGGGTTCTGCCACTTCCAGATAATAGCCCAGCATTTGCCACTGAATGTGGGTAAAAATGTGCTTGCGCAGTACCTGACGGTGCAGCGCCCGGGGATGCAAACTCCATTGCTCTAAGGCAGTCAGAGCATCTTGCGCTTCCAAATGTCCTGGCACATTCGGAAATTGCCACAGATCAGCCAAAAGGCCGGTGTCGGGGCGCTTTTGAATGGCGTATTTTCCGTCACAGGACAGAATAAAAACCGTCATATCCTCGGCTTTTCGCTGCTTTTTCGGTGACTTGGCCGGTAGCTGTTCGGCGGTGTTATGCTGATACCCCAGGCAGAAGTCCTTACAGGGGCAGACGGCGCAGTCCGGTTGACGGTTGGGGCCGCAGACCGTAGCGCCCAGCTCCATCAGTGCCTGGGTAAAATCCCCGGCTTGAACAGGATAAACCTCTTCCAGTGCCGCACGGACAGCGGCTTTGAAAGCCGGTTGGTCAATGGGGGTGGCATCGTCCAGGATCCGCGAAACTACGCGCAACACGTTGCCGTCCACAGCGGCCCGGGGCTGGTCAAAGGCGATGGAGCAGATGGCTCCGGCGGTGTATTCACCGATACCCGGCAGGGCCAGGATATCTGCATATTGGGTAGGGAACTGCCCGGCGTGGTCGGTCATGATCACCTGGGCGGCCTTTTTCAGATTCCGCACCCGGGAATAGTAACCCAAGCCTTCCCACAGCTTATGCAGGGCATCATCGTCGCAGGCAGCCAAGGCTTCAATTGTGGGCAGGGCAGAAAGAAACCGGGCGTAGTAGCCCTTTACCGCCTCTACTCGGGTCTGCTGGAGCATGATCTCCGACAGCCAAATGTGGTAGGGGTTGCGATCTTTCCGCCAGGGCAAATCCCGTTTGTTTTCCCGGTACCAGGGGAGCAGGGCGCCGGGTAATTTCTCCAATATTGTCCGCTCCATGGCTACCGTCCTTTGCTTTTTTCTTATTTTACATCAAGGGCACGGACGGTGTCAATAGTGGGAAAATCAAGACAAAAAGCATAAATAAAAAATATCTGCATTTTTTGAAAAAAAGGCTTGCATTTTCAAAACTGCTGTGCTAATATATACAGGCGCTTCAGGAAAGCGCACATGCGCCGATAGCTCAGTTGGATAGAGTGACTGACTACGAATCAGTAGGTCGGGGGTTCGAGTCCCTTTCGGCGTACCAAAACATTCAAACCCGAACCTTTTACCGATTGGTGAAACGTTCGGGTTTGTTGTTTTCTTAAATGATTTGAATTGAGTCTTTGTTTGTGGTCGTGCAGAGTGAACGCTCTGTACGACCACTTCTTCGTTTTAAAGGATTTCTTACATAAAGGAGATTTGAAATGAAGACTACAAAATCAAGAATCATTTTCTTTGCTATCGCAATTACATACAACCTGTTGTTGGGTTTGTACCTTAAGGACTTCCTCGTCCTCTCAAAAACCTTGACGGCATTCTACTTGTTATCGGTGTTGCCTACACTCTTTCTGCCAATAGAGCCGCGCTCAAAGGCTATGAGGACAATCGTTTATATTATCCTGGTGCTCGATATACTTATGAACTTAATCTATTTCATAAGCTGCCGTCGATTGCTCCCGGTTATGACAATGGTATTCATTGTTGTTGAGCTGATGTATTTCATTACTTTCGCAAATCAACCTCGCAAGGATAGTTTGGTGACGAAAATTCCGGTTTTAGTAATAACCGGCCTTATGTTGGTCACGATGCTCTCCGCATACAATTTCGTCCACAAACCGGATGCCCCTTATCTCGCCAACGGTGGTGCAACCCTGTGGGACACACAAACGGAAGAACTTGCAGACGAAATTTGTGCTGGCTATGACACTGATGCCGATAAAGTGCAGGCGATCTATAGTTGGATCATTCATAACTTCGAATACGATTATGATTATAACGCCTTCATCCAATGTTTCAATGTTCGTCACACACTGCGAACCCGTAAAGGTGTCTGCTATGATTTTGCCAATCTGTTTGCCGCGCTCTGCCGCAGTCAAAATATTCCTTGCTATGTTGTAGACGGGACACCATATAATCGCGCAATGGAAGACCATACCTGGAACCGTGTTTATTATGATGGTTTATGGTGGGATCTGGACGTAACAAATGACATCTCAAGCACAACCAACGGAAAAAGTCTTTACGGCTTCCGTGAACTAACAAGTGCCTATGCTTCCGATAAGGATTATTACATAACGAATATCTATTGATTAAACTGAGGGCTGATGAACTTTCGTCAGCCCTCAATTCTTATTTCATCTTCTTGATAAAGTGGAACATCTCATCGGGTCCCTCGTCAGGGTCGTGTTCGTTCCCATCCGGCATTTCGTGATCCGGAACGAAATGCTCACACCAAAACTCATCAATTCTGAAACCGCATTTATTGACATAGAAGTGGATATTTCGTTTTTCAAAGTATGGTGTACAGGTCTCCCAAACCTCTGTTTCGGGATGCAAAGCCTCAACTGCTTGCCATGCACCGTATCCGATACCCTTGGTGTGCTCCTCGGGAGAAACGAAAAGGATCTCCAATTCGTTATGATTGGTTTCCTTATTTATTTTTAATATAACACCGCCAACTTTTCTCCCGTCGACGACAATACGATAAGTTTCGCTGTCAGGCGCGTCAATACAACGCTCTATGGTTCTGCGAGAGATAATTTCTCCGTCGAAATCAAGATGATCATCGCGCATACCAAACTCCTCAATTGCACCGTACTTGAATGCCTGTTGATTATCAAGAATAAATTGTTCGCGGTCGTCCGCAGTTAAGGGAACGAGAATGACTTTTGTGTTCTTCATAATTACCTCCAAAAATAAAACTCGGTCATTACCTAAGTAATAACCGAGCTCACTCGACATCTTATCTGACAGGCGGCCTGCAAGCTAACGCTTACGATCCCCTACACTACGGTGTACTGTCCTCCGATGACCAATTCATTTTCTATATTATAACATATACTTTCTTATTTGCAATATAGTTTTGAGAAAAACAATCAGTTGGCTTTGTATTTGTCCATTTCAAGCAAGATCTTATATAACTGTTCTTGCTCATCTTTTGATTTGGCAGAAAGGAACTCATAGCAGGCAAGCGGAATATCCTTTGCGCCACCCTCCTGACCATCTAACTTCTCAAACAGCTTCGAAAGAGAAATGCCCAAAGCAGCAGTGATTCGTTCAATGCTTTCAAGTGTTGCGTTCTTTTCACCTCGTTCAAGCTGACCGATATAGGTCGGATGACAACCGGAAAGCTCAGCCAATTTCTCCTGGCTCAGTCCCTTTTGTGTTCTGTAGTTTCTAATACGCTGTCCAACAGCTTTTACAATATCGCTCATAGTTTTAGCCCATCCTTTTTCACACTATAAATAGTCTATAAGTATTGAAACAAACATTCCACAGACTATTGATATTGTTTCCCGAATGTGCTATACTATAAATATCTATAACAATAAAAACTGTGCTTATAGTCTTTTGAAAGTAAGATTCAGATTCTAAATGACCGCTATACACACGCATGATGAGATAGCTGAGTCATTGGAATAGCCCACCGGACGAAAACGGTTCGGTGGGCTTTTTAGTAAGGAGCGGTGTATGAAGATTTTTTCAGTAGCGTTTTTTGGTCACCGATACGTGGATAATATCATAAAGGTAGAGAATCTTCTGGAAAAGCAGATTCGGAAACTTATTGACGAAAATGAGTATGTGGATTTTTTGGTCGGGAGAAACGGAGACTTTGACCAATGCGTCTCTTCCTCGGTGCTTCGCGTACGAAAAAATTACAGGGACGATAATAGCGCCCTTGTTTTGGTGTTGCCGTATCCTACAGCAGAGTATCTTAATAACGAGAATTACTTTCACGATTATTACACCGACATCGAGATCTCCCACGTTGCTTCAGTAGCACATCCGAAATCTGCTATCCAAATTCGAAACCGCGAAATGGTTGACCGGGCTAATCTGATCATCTGTTACATTGAACACGAAAAAGGCGGTGCTTGGCAGACGGTAGAGTATGCAATTAAACAAGGAAAGACGGTAATTAACCTTGCAGACGAAAAAGATACATAGGAGAATATGAAAATGACTGAAAAGACAAAAAGAATTATAGCAACCATTGCTGCCGAACAAGGCATTACCTCTGAAGAAGTGGAACACGAAATGATGGAAGCAATACGTGCGGGTATGTCATCCTCCGATCCGCGTGCACAAGCGTTGTGGAAACAAATCTGTCCCGATGGAAAAGAGCCAGACTTAGAAACCTTCCTCACGTTTATGGCAAACCGTGTGGATATGATGATGGATGAGCAGTATCCGAAGAAGAAAGGTAAGAATACTATTTGCTCATAGCGTTGGCTTTGTGAGAATTTATTACAGCAAACATAGAACAATATCAGTTGCAGTTGGTTCTCGTATAGCAACCGGCGGTGAGATTATTTGAGTCTCACCGCCGGTTTTCCATATTCTCACAGTACTTTTCTTGCTTTCCAGAAGCGGTATTCCGTCCATAGTTCCAAGCCCAGAGGCATCAGGCAGAACACTGCATAGCCAACATAGAACAGGTAGGACATAGTTGTAATCGGGTTCATAAGAATCCGGGGATCGTAGAGAATATCTGTTTGCTTCAGCATGACCGCCATAAAAATCACGGTCAAGCAGGCAAAGTTACTCACCACATAAGCCCGGTCCCGGTTGTCAAAGCGATAGATGGAAAAAGCCTTTCTGCCCCGTAGCGAGCTTCCACGGCTGCGCATGGATTCCGAAACAAGCGTCAGGGAATCAATCGTCCAAGTTATCAGCATGGAAAGAATACGAATACTGTTACGCAACCGCTGAAAGACATTGCCTTGATTGGCACCCCGGCCAATGCCACGCTGAGCAGTGTTGATTTTCTCGGCTTCCTTCTTAATTCTCGGCACCATTCGTAAAATAATTGCCAGAAATAGAGAAAGACGGGGGCTGACTTTGCCAAAGAGGTACACTACTTTGTCTGTGGTAAACACGGAGTACACACAAGAAAACCAAATCAGCACACCGGCGATTACAAAACCTAAAACGAAACCGTACACAAGGCTTTCCAGGGTCATGTTGTTACCAATCATGTTTTGCTGCAGCACCGTTACGCCAAAATGATTGTAGCTGCTGTAATAAAAGGCATATGCTGCAACGCAGGGAAGCAAAATGACATTGAACACCAGTGCTTTGAGGCCGTTTCGTTTGATGCTGTAAATAAAAGCACAGACAAAGGATATCAGCAGAAAGATGGGATGCTTAAATACGATCATCCCGGCAATCACGGTGGTGAAATAGATGAAATTCACCGCAGGATGGCATTTTTCAAAGCCCATTTTCATCCTCCATCATGCCGTACTTAACCTTGATCCGGTCCAGTTTGTCAAGTAAAGGTCTGCCAAACAGCAGCATAACCAGTACGGTGCAGATTCCTTGACTGAGGTTCACTGGGAATCCGGAAACAAATGCTGCAATTATGGAATTCCAGTTGATGACGCTCACCATCAGGAAAATATGCGAGCAATCCAGCAGCGGTCCAACCCAGAGGATTGTTGCCAAAAAACCGAACACTGCAATGGTAAGCGGCTTTTTTGGAAGTCTGCCATTCGCAAAACAGAAACCGGCCAGCATACCACCGGCTCCGTAGGCCATCATCTGCCAGGGCGTATATGCACCTTGACCGTAGAAAAAGTTACTGGCGAATGCAGAAATCGCACCCACCATAAAACCTGCTTCCGGACCGAAGGCAATTCCACTGAGCATAATGATTGCGAAAATAGCCTTGAAATTAGGAATAGGAATCGCTGAACGACCTGCAATGGCAATGGCGCACATCACTGCGATGACCACCAGCTCTCTTGCCTGAGGGCGTCTGCCCTCAAAGGCCATAAAGAATGGAATCATCAGTTCAATGATGATCGCGGTACCGGTAATGTAGTAGCCTCTACCTGGTAGCTTACTGCCCAAGAATAAAGTAACAGGGAGCAGCAGAAAGAATACGATCAGGGTCGCAATGTTTGATTTTTTCATACTGCAGCCTCCTTGTTCTGACGGCACAGTTCCACCACATCTTCAGCAGTGACAGCCATAGAAAAAACATGTCGGCTCATACGGTTGGCAGCGGTTGTATAGAAGCTGTTATTGCCAAAGAAGCGACGAGGGGTATCGGTGGTCAGCATCTGCCCGTCGAAGAACATAGAAACCATATCTGCATATTTCGCGCAGAACTCCACATCGTGAGATACCATCACGATGGTAATGCCTTGTTCTTTCAGCTTGCACAGAATGGTAGCCAGCTTTTCCTTAAAGAAGCTGTCGATACCTTTGGTAGGTTCATCCAACAGAAGAAGCCTGGGCTCGGTCAACAGAACCTTTGCCAAAGCGGCTCGCTGTTGCTCACCTCCGGAGAGGTCATAGGGATGACTGCTCAGCAGGCTTTTTATTTCGCAAACTGCCGCAATCTCTGCAATTCTTTTTTCGTCCTTCGTCATTTCCGCAAGATCTTCCCGGACTGTTTTTTTGACGAACAGGCTCTTGGGGTCCTGGGGCAGCATGGCAAGACAGCCACCGAATAGCTCCGTAGATTTGTATTTTTCCACCGGCTTGCCGAACACTTTTACCTTACCCCGGTAGGGCTTGCAAATACCACAGACAGCCTTTAAGGTAGTTGACTTACCTGCACCGTTTCCACCCACAATGGCGTACAGAGTGCCTGCAGGAACATCTGCTGACACGCCCCGGAGCACATCCGGGCTGTCCTTTTCGTATCGGAACCACAGTTCTTTCAGAGAAAGAGCAGGTTTCTCGATTTCATCATCCAATTCTTCGGCAGGCAGTATGTTTACCATAGGTTCGGGATAGGTCTTACTGAGCCAGGTTCTGCCCTCGCGAACGGTCAGAGGGCAATCGCCGTTGCCACCTGCGCCGTAGAACACCCGGATGGGGGTAGGCATAGCGGCGAACATATCGTTTTTCTGTTTGTACAAGAGCTTGCCGATATTCCGCGGGGTATCATCCGCGATGATCTTGCCGCCATCCATCACAACAGCCCGGTCAGCATAAGGGAAAATATCCTCTAACCGGTGTTCGGTGATGATCACGGTGGTACCCAGTTCTATATTGATTTTTCGTACTGTGTTCAAAAAATCGGAGGCTGCAATGGGGTCTAATTGGCTGGTAGGCTCGTCCAGGATCAGAATCTCCGGCTGCATGGCCATAATGGAAGCCAGGTTCAAAAGCTGCTTCTGACCGCCGGATAGATTGGCAACATCCCGATGGAACCAATCCTGAATACCAAAATAGCAAGCCATTTCTGCAACCCGAGCACGCATAGTTTTCTGGTCACAACCGAGGCTTTCCAAGCCGAAAGCTAATTCGTGCCATACCTTATCGGTGACAATCTGGTCATCGGGATTCTGCATCACATAACCGATTTTGGCAGATTGAACTCGCTGATTGACCTTCTCAATGGGTGTTCCATTAAACAGAATTTCGCCTTGCTTTTTGCCGTGAGGAGCAAGAACGGATTTCAGCTGCCGCAGAAGCGTGGTCTTGCCGCTGCCGGACTTACCACACAAAACAATATATTCGCCCTTTTCGATGGACAGGCTCACACCATCCAGGGACTTTTTGCCTTTGGCGGTGGGATATGAAAAACTCAAATCTTTGATCTGGAAATGTGCCATTGAATGGCCTCCTTTATATGTAATGCAGGGGGAATCAGCAGATAGCAGGTATAGGCTGCTAAACCCCAAGAAATAGGCGCAAGTTCAATCGCCGGAACAAACTCGGCGGCAAATTGACCCGAGCAGGCTGCAACAATGGTAACTCCAAGCAAAGTAAGCATAACAGCCAGCAAAATCCAGTCTGCCCAGGTCATACGATAAATCATAAAGCTACTGCGTTTCGCTGTGCCGTAGCCCCGGGCACGCATAGAATCGCCGGTGACAACACTGCCCTCCAAGGCCCAGCCCGTTAAGGCACCCAATACAGTCCCGCCGCTGATCAGCTTTTCCTTTGTAGTTGCGGTTTCGCTGATGCCTTTACCGATGGACTTTCTTGCTCCAATAATCTGCTGTGTTTTTCGGATGAAATTGGGAACCATCCGGAATACCATCACAAGAAGCAATGAAATAGAGGGAATCAGATTGCCGAACAAGCAAGTAAATTTGTCGCTGGTCAGCACCTTGTTGTAGCAGCCGAACCAAAGCAGTATCGCTACGAACATACAGGCAGTTACTGCACCGTAAAGCAGAGCCTCCAGTGTGTATGGCCTGCTTCCGAGGTAAAAAAGCGGTGTGGCACCCAAAGTATTCAGAAGTGGATTGATGACCGTTAGGATGATAAACACAGGCAGCAATCCCAATATTGTTTTCAAGCCCCGTTTGCCGTTCAGGAGTAGATAATAGATTGCCCCCGTCAGTAACCCGACAAGCAAGTAAGCCGGATGCTGGATCACCACCGACATGCCGATAGCACCCACGAAAAACAGGAAGTTTACCGCCGGGTGGCATTTGGAAAACGCATCTCTCATCCTTCTTGGCCCATCCACTCGCAGCCCACATCTACGCCTAAGCCTTTACAGGTATAGCACCAGACGATTACATCTCCATCCTCCACATAGTAGCTGGAACAGCCATAGTTGGGGAACCATTCGTTGACCTTATACATCCAGCCGGATTGCTCACCGCAATCAAACTCATACAGATGGTTGATACCTTCGATATAGTAGCTTCCGTATAGGGGTGTCCAGCTGTACTCAATTTGGATATTGGTCTTCTTACAAATGCGATTTAACACCTCAAAAACAGTTTCATTTTCGTAGAAGGGCACTTCCACCATTGGCAGAATAATACCATTGGACGGCACAAACTCTGCCTTGCCGGGAGTCAGATCGTCCATATTACCCAGAATTGTATCACAGCGAATCTGGATGCTCACATAACCTGCGATTCCCGGTTCCTTCTTGGCGATGGATTGCTGTTCTTTTTTTGCACAAGCGGAGCAGGTTCGTTCTCTCTGACCTTCGGCTGTTTCGGTAGCTTCTTTGACCGTCTTCCAATCGCCCCAGGTATGACCGGCAGGCTGGATTACAGAATCGGTATATGTTTTGCCGCAAGCGCATTTGTGAACTGTATAGCCTTGGTTCTCGCAGGTGGGCTTTACAACCTGGGATGTATAGCTGTGGTTCTTTTTTGACACAGAATCGCTTGTATAGGTATGACCGCATGCACAGGTATGAACGGTATAGCCTTCCGCAGTGCAGGTCGGTTCGATAACTTGAGATGTATAGCTGTGGGTATGATTTTCAGTGAGTTTATCGGTTTTCTTTTCTTCCGCTGCCTGACAATTGGAACAGGTTCGTTTTTGCAAGCCTTCCTCTTGGGGCGTCGCAGGCTTTTGGGTTGTCCAGGGGCCCCAAACATGTGCCAGTGCTGCAGTTTCTTCTGCCCGGTATTTGTCACCGCATTCGCAGGTATATTCTGTATAGCCGCCTGCATTGCAGTTGGGTTCAACAACCGAAACAGTATAGCTATGGGTATGTGCATCCGGGTTTGTCTGACCGTTCAGCATATCCTGAATCGCCTGCTGGCGTTTGGCTTCCAGATTGTCCAGATCCTGATTGGTATAGCAAAGGGTAATGGTATTGTTGGCTTTCCGAATCTGCGCAAGGAGGAAATCATTCATGCCTTCCAGTTTCATATTTCGGGTGGAGACAGACTCTCCAACATACTCTGTTGCCTGTCCCGCTTTTGCTTCGCCAACCTCTCCACGGAAGACACTGACGGTTTGCGCACCGTCACGAACACTAAGGGCTGCGGTGGCATTTTCCACAGTAGCTTCTCCCAGTGCAAAAGAAAGCAGCACGCTTTGCTGACTGCTCACAAACACCTCACCCTTCGTAACTTTCAAGGTGAACTGCTTTGTTCCCGGGTCGGTTACGGTCAGCTCCATATTCCCACCCAGTACCACAGTATCCTCACCTCTGCGAATGATTGCAGTGGCACCGGGATTTGTTGTAATTTTGTCGCCACCATGAAGAACGGTATCTTCTGCCACTGGATAAATCACACCGCTCCGTTCCAGATTGACGGTGCCTTGAATTTGTGTCAGACAGGCAATAGTCTCCGACGCTGTATCAAACCAGCCCCGAATATAACCCACACCTAAAACACCGCCCGCCACGATCAGCAAAATAACGGCAACCATAATCAAATTGGCAATCTGCTTCTTTTTCATATTGCAACCTCCCGGATATTTCGTCCATACGATAAAACGCAAAACTCACCAGTCAAAAATGACCGATAGCATATATCAAATGCAAATGCATCAGTTTTCAAATTTAGATTTAGGTGGAGGGCAGGAATCCTGCCCTCCGATTGTATTTTTTTAGTGGTTGTACTTCTTCTTGGAAGTCAGCAGCAGTGCTGCAATAGCCATAAGGGATACCAGCATAATGGTGGTATATAGCATAATATTGGTGCTGTCACCGGTCTTGGGATTGTCGGGATTAACAGGTTTATTCAAATCAGTAAGTACTTTTTCGGCAGCCGTCAGGGTTTCGTAGTTGGTAACCAAGGTTTTCTGCTCAGCGGTTAATGCATCGTAGGCAGCGCGGGCGGACTCAATAGCAGTCTTGGAATCTTTGGTAACAGTACCGATGGCGGCAATCTTTTCGGTAACCGCATCAGCGGCAGCTTTATCAGCAGCAGCTTTATCTGCGGCATCCTGCAGCGCTTTCAAAGAAGCCTCAGCAGCAGTCAAGGTTTCATAGTTAGTAACCAAAGTTTTCTGCTCAGTGGTCAGTGCGTCGTAAGCAGCACGGGCCGCTTCAATAGCTGCCTTGGAATCCAGCGTGACAGTGCCGAGAGCATTGATTTGTTCAATCACAGGGTCAGCGGCGGCTTTATCAGCAGCAGCCTTATTAGCGGCATCCTGCAAAGCTTTCAGTGCGGTTTCGGCATTGGTTAGGGTTTCGTAGTTGGTAACCAAGGCCTTCTGCTCAGCGGTTAATGTATCGTATGCGGTGCGAGCTGCTTCGATAGCTGTTTTAGAATCCAGCGTAACAGTGCCAATAGAATCAATCAAAGCAATTACAGAATCAGCCACGGCTTGATTGGCAGCCAGTTTGTTGTCAGCTTTGATTCTTTCCAAAAGTGCTTTGCCTTCTTCTGCAGCAGCGGCCTTGCTGATGACCAGATAATAATTGTCCACTTCGCCATTTTCAGAGGTTACCTCGATACGAACAGCCATAGGCTTATTCCCATCTACAAAGTAAACCGCGTAGCGGTCGTGGCCGTTGCTGGTTGCGGTATCCTTCAGGCTGCCATCTTCGGCAATTTCTTTCTCATCCTTACCTGTTGCGTTATCCATGAGGAATACTTTCAAAGAAGCGTGGCTTTCTGCCACATCCGGCCATACATTCATAAATGTCCGTGTGGCACCAGCGGTGAGGAAGGTGTAATAATGCTCTTCGGGTGTAACTTCCGGGCTGACTGTACCGCCATAAGAGTTGGTTTGGTTGACTTTCAAACTGCCCAAAGAAGCATTTTGGGATACGGAGCGCACAGACACGGTATAAGTACGGGAATCATTGCCCTTCGTCACGACTATTGTTGCGGTAGCAGCACCGTCTAACAGGGTGGCCGTAACTGCCTGAGTAACACCGCCTTCGCAGGCAGTGGGCATCAATGTGACACTCTGGGTTCCTACGGGCACCACCAACTCATAGTCGTGGCGGCCTGGTGCGAATTCCTTTGTAAATGTACCTATAGAAGCGGAGATGCCGGTCAGGTAGGAATTGTTGGTGGTCAGAGCGAACAGGCAACCGCTGTCATTACGGTAATAAATCGTGCCGTCAGGACCGCAGATGGGACTAATCAGGCAGTACTGGGGGTGGGTACCGGCATCAAAAATCTCTTCCAGCTGAGCACCATCGGCAGTGGTGGCGTTGGGGTCGATTTTAATGAGGGTCATGCCGCCCGGTGCGCTATTGTAGGTGGCGTAGCAGTATAGTTTTCCGGTTTCGGCCAAATAGGCGGTAGAAATCAAAATAGAGCCCTGGGGATAGCCTAACAGCGGAACTTCGTACAGGTATTCCAGAGTATTGGCGTCTACCGCAAAGAGGTTACCGTTGGTAGCGCCCACCTGCATACCGCCGCCTGCGCCAACATAGACCTTATCACCGTACACAACGGGGGTGGCCGTTGCCTGAGAGGAAATCTTATTGCTCTTCAGGTCGGACAGCGCGCCAGTAGCGGGATTCACAGCGGCGGAAGCAATGTAACCATTCTTGGTGGTGAAGTACACACGACCCTTTTCGGCACTGTAAGCGATGGTGGAGCGCTGGTCGCCCATACCGGTCAGGGTGATATCGGAGATCACTTCACCGGTCAAACGATTCAGGGCATACAGATGGGAGTCACCCTCCCAACCGCTGGCACCATCGTCGGTACCAACGATGACTGCATCGCCAATCACGGTAGAACCAGCCCAATAGTGTCCGCCAAGGGTAGTCTTACTCCACACCAGTTCACCGGTAGCGGCATTGACGCAGACGAAGTTGCCGTCTTTGGCTTCACCGTTCCAGTAGCCGGTATAGACATAGCCGTCATGATAAGTGATGGGGGTGTTATTCTGACCGCCCACCGTATCGACGAATACCCAGACGGATTCCAGAGTCTTTGCATTAAAGGCTTCAATTCTGCCACCGGTCTGAGGGCAGAAAATCAAGCCATCGCCATAGGTGGGGGAAATGATATTAAAACCGCCATTGCCATTCATCTTGTTTGTGGCCAGTACTTCACCGGTCTGCAGGTCAGCCTTTGTGATCGTAGTCTGGCCCATAAAGATCAGCGCGTTATCCGCAATAATCATGCCACTGGGCGTATCGGTCCAGCTTGTGCCTTTGGAAACAATCCATTTGGCCACTGTGGTGGCAGCGGAAACGGGTGTCTTGGCATCGGTGATAGCCATGTTGTAGAGGCTGTTGCGGAAGTTAGGCCAGTAAGCGGTTGTGTTGTTCGTGTTTTCCCAAGGAACAAAGATTTCCGCATAAGCAGGGGCGGAATTGCTGTCACCCAAAGACCACAGATACCAGCTACCGCAGGTGTCCAATGTAATAGTGGCCTTGCCCGTGGCATCTGTGGTTACGGTCTTGGCGTTGGAGTCAAGGAGTGTCCGGCTGTAGAACAATGCATTTTCTGCTGCAGGAGTCAGAGTAACCGTAAAGGGGGTATTCAACTTAGCTGTGTACTTGTGGGTGATTTTATTCTGGTCATCCACGAAATAACGGAAACCTGCAGAAGGAGCACTACTATAATCCCCAGTGGTGTAACCGGCAAGGTCCATAAAATCACCGCTCTGCAGGACAATCCGGTCAATGGATGTTGAATTCACAGCGCCGTTGAGGTTATATGCCATATTGGCAGCAAAGCCAAACAGGCCGCTTTGAATGGTCAGGTTTCCGGCTTCGCCGCTGATGGTCACATTATTCTTCCACTTGGTGCCGAAGATTTTCTCGTGGGCATATACCAGCAGATGCAGGGCCGTAATATCCTCTGCACCGTCGCCGTCAGCATCATAGCTATAGCTTTCCAGCCCAAAGCTGGCCAGCTTGACGGTATTTTTCAGGACCTTCGTTGTTACCGGCAGGTAAACCATGGGCTTGCCCTTGTGTGTACCTGTTCCGGCTGTCAAATAGTTTCCATCGAAGCTGACGGAAATATATACCGTTTCATCAGTTGCTGCATATGTAGAAACCGGAATCATACTGATTACCATTATCAGCACCAGCAGCATACTTAAAATACGTTTTTTCATTATTTGCATTACCTCCAATTCGCATGAATACAAATTAGTTCTTGTCCTTTGGTTGTTTCAGCCCAGCAGACTCCAATGCGCGGGGCCACGGCCCAAGGTATGCCTTGATCTGGGCGCAAGTTGCACTATCGAAGTCTTTTTTCGTGGGGAGCTTTCCAAGCTCCGCGTACTTTTGGCGTAGAAGGTCCTCCGCCCAGGCCTTCTTCTCTTCTGGTGTCACTTGCATCCCTCCCTTACTGTTTTGTGGTTTTCCCGCAAATAAAAAGAGTGTAACCCGTTTGCCCTCAAGTACGGACAAACAAGGCTACACTCTCCTGTCAAAGCGTGATAAACCCAATTGGTATAGCAGGCTCTCTGACTTAAGCGATAGAGCTAACACAGCAATGGACGGTTGTTCCGGATTCTAACCGGATCACCTCACTATACCAATAAGCAATATTCAGTTGGCTTGCGGACTGTGACCGTCCAGGCAATCAGCAGGTCAAGGGGGATGAGACCTGCACAGACGGTCACAGCAAAAAAGCTGCAGCAACCCTACAAAGAGAGTCGCTGCAGCCGTTTTTCCGCAACAAAAAACCACAGGTTCCGTACTTGCAGACCCTTGTGTTTTTACCTCATTTGAGCAGTTCTCCTGACTTGCGTTTCTCCGATTCTCTATAGCCTTCTCAGGTTTCCCCAATGACCGGCTTTCGCCAAATAGAGAACCTCCACGCATACAGTGGCGGTACCGTCCGGGATTCGCACCCGGTTTTCTATTCTCCTACGGGGCTGTTACCGCGTCCGCAGGCACTCAAACGGAATATTCACTTGCACGGTCAGTATACACGAATACAAGGCAAATGTCAATCGAAAAAGGGATATCTTTGAAATTTATATCCCCCCACCCGGCTTGTACGGTGTGGGGGGATTCGCTATAATGGGCACAAAGGGGCCCCGGCTGGCTGCAACCAAACCGGGGCGTGCCGACCCAAATCGTCAAATAAAGGCAGGCACTGTTATAATATCACAGCCTGCCGGGAAAAGAAAGAGGTATTTGTATGAAAAAGATTATTGCATTCTTCCTGTTGGCTGTTCTTTGTCTTAGCCTATTTGCCGGATGCCAAACCACCGGCGAAAATGCCGACAATACCCGCACGATCACGGATAGTGCAGGCCGTCAGGTAAATGTGCCGGAAAAAGTGGAATCTATCGTCTGCGTGGGTGTTGGCGCTCTACGGTATACCTGTTATGTAGGAGCGCAAGACCTGGTGGTTGGCGTGGAAGACTATGAAGTAAAACCCGGCATGACTCGTCTTTACAACTATGTGAATTTTGATAAATTCAAGGATCTTCCTGTGATTGGCACCAACGGACAGCCCTATACCGAAGAGATCATCAATCTAGCCCCAGATGTGATCGTAATGAGCAAGTCCGCTTCTGTGGAAGCAGATGACCTGCAATCCAAGACCGGCACGCCCGTTGTAGTTGTCTCCGGCAGTGATACCACATTGGATCAAAATGCATACGATACGATCCGTATCTTGGGTGAACTCTATGGTATGCAGACCCGCGCAACGGAACTGACCAATTACTTAAAGGGCATACAAAAGGATCTGGATGACCGCACGAAGGACATTCCGGAAAGCAGCAAGCCCTCTGTGTATGTCGGCGGTGTATCCTTCAAGGGTCATCACGGATTTGAAGGCACAGAAGCTGGCTACGGTCCGTTCCAGCTGATTGGTGCAAAGAATCTGGCAGATACCACCGGTCAGAGCGGTGCCTTCAATATTGACCTGGAGCAGGTGCTAAGTTGGAATCCGGACATTATTTTCCTGGACTTCAACGGCATGAATCTTATAAAAGAAGACTACGCTAAAAATCCCGCTTACTACAACTCTCTTACTGCCGTGCAGGAGGGTAAGGTTTACTCTCAAATTTCTTTCCGTTCCTCTGCATC
>JAGAMN010000032.1 GCA_017624715.1 Oscillospiraceae bacterium | reverse complement strand
TGATGGAATGTATGAGCTTTCTGATGCAGAGGCGAAGAAAAAGAAGATGGGCGGCGGAACCACCCTGTACTATTTCAAGGAAATGGGTGAACATGCAGCTCCTGCTTATCTGAGCTCCTGTAAAAAGCCGATCCTGATCATGCAAGGCGAGAAAGACTTCCAAGCCACCGCCGAAAAGGATTTTGCTGCATATAAACAGCTCCTGGCTGGAAGAAGCAATGTTACTTTCCGGCTGTATGAGAACCTGAGTCATGCGTTTGTTCCTTCTGTATACGGAGATATTATGAAGGCAAAGCAAGAGTATAATGTGGAACAGCATATCTCTGAAGCGGTGATTACTGACATCGCTAATTGGATTACTAAGGCAAGTCTAATATCCCGGTGATGAAATAAAAGTGCGTCGGACCCCGACGCACTTTTGCTTGTATAAAGAAAACCACGCGATGAGGGTGTTTCTTCTGACCGACTGTATGATCAACAAAGCCAATGCGGATATTTCTATTTATCCCCATGGCAACTTTGATGACTTGAAGAACTTCCTGAATACGCTTTGATTTATCGTATTACGGCACTGCTTTGGCGGTGCCGTTTTTCTATACTGCAAAAAGATGTTGACATGTCAACCAATTAGATGTACAATACAGAAGTTGACAATGCAACATCTTTTTGCCAGGAGGTATTTTATGCTGAATCGATTTGCCCGATTTTCCCTTGCAATTTCCGAAATAGACCGGTGCTGGCACAAACTGGCCGCAGAAGCAATGGCAGAATATGGTTTAAACAGTCCGCATGCTGTTTATCTTACGACACTTTACAATTTCCCAGAGGGTATCACTGCTGCGAAACTGGGTGAGCTGTGTTGCAAGAACAAAGCTGATGTATCCCGCATGATTGGTATATTAGAGAAAAAGAGTCTTGTTCGCAAGGAGGCCGTTGGAGGCAATCTTTATCGTGCCAAGCTGCTGCTCACTGACGAAGGAAAGTACGCTGCAGAATATGTGCAAGAGCGTGCAGCTCTGGCTGTTGAACTTGCAGGGTCCGGTATGACTAACGAGGAGCGGGAAGTGTTTTACCGTTGTCTTGAACTAATCACCACCAATCTCCAAACTCTTAGCAAAGAAGGTCTTCCCAAACGATGAATATTTTCGCAAAAATCTATTGCCGCATATTCCAAACCGCATTCAGAATGGCACTACCGGTGCTTCCGTACAGAGAGCCGGAGATCATCCGCTCTTGTGCAGAAATCGGGAAGGTAGCTAAAAAAGAAAAGATCAGTTCTGTTCTGATCGTTACCGACAAGGGAATCGTAAATAACGGCTTGGTAGATCCTGTTGAAGCTGCATTACAAGCAAGCGGTGTTTCCTATTGCATCTATGCAGATACGCAGCCGAATCCAACTGTTCAAAATGTGGAAGATGCGCTGCAAGTGTATCATGTGAATCACTGTGATGCGCTCATTGCCGTTGGCGGCGGATCATCTATGGATTGTGCCAAGGCAGTGGGTGCCCGTGTTGCATATCCGAAGAGGACCGTTAACCAACTGGGCGGCAAACTGAAGGTGTGGCGCAAGCTGCCTACCTTGATCGCCATTCCCACCACTGCCGGTACCGGCAGCGAAACCACCCTGGCGGCAATGATCACGGATTCCAAAACCCATCACAAATACGCGATTATGAGCTTCCCCTTGATCCCGAAATATGCGGTACTGGATGCTTCTTTAACCTATTCTCTGCCGCCACACCTTACCTCCACCACCGGTGTAGATGCACTCACACACGCGGTGGAAGCCTATATTGGTCGGTCAACAAGCAAGGAAACCCGCAGACTGTCCCTGGAGGCGACAAAGCTTGTTTTTGAGAACGTGGAAGCGGCCTACAAGGATGGAAATAACCATACAGCAAGAGAGAATATGCTCCACGCTGCCTACAAGGCAGGCATTGCTTTTTCCAAGTCCTATGTGGGATATATTCATGCAGTTGCCCATTCCATTGGCGGTAAATACGGCACACCACACGGTCTTGCCAATGCGGTGGTGATGCCCTATGTATTGGAAAGCTACGGGAAAAGCGTGTATAAGAAGCTGCACCGGTTGGGTATTGCAGCCGGTGTGGCAACTGAGGAAGATGCGCCTATGACCGGCGCGATCAAATTCATCAATGCCGTAAAAGCCCTCAACACAGGTATGAATATTCCCGAGAAGTTGTCGGGCATTCAAAAAGGAGATATTCCGTCCTTGGCCAAGCATGCTGCAAAGGAAGCAAATCCTTTGTATCCTGTTCCTAAGCTGATGAATGTAAGGCAGTTAGAGCAATTCTACTATATGGTCGCGGATTGGAGTTAAACTATGGACGAGATTTTGAAACAGCAGCGTGCCTACTTTCAAAGCGGTGCGACGCTGAGCGTAAGCTTTCGCATTGCCATGCTGAAAAAACTTCTGGCGACAGTAAACAAATATGAAAAAGAGATCGGCGAGGCTCTGACTGCCGATCTAGGTAAGAGTGACTTTGAGGGTTTTATGTGTGAGACCGGTCTGGTGCGCAGCGAGATCAGCTATATGATCAAGCATGTAAAGCACTATGCCAAGAAAAAGACGGTCTATACGCCTATTACTCAGTTTGCCTCCCGGAGCTACAAGAAGCCTTGCCCCTATGGTAATGTGCTGATCATGAGTCCCTGGAATTATCCGTTCCTGCTGACCATGGATCCGCTGGCAGACGCCATTGCGGCAGGCAATACAGTGGCGGTCAAGCCCAGCGCCTATTCTCCTGCCACCAGTGCGGTAATTAAGAAGATCATCACAGAGTGCTTTGATCCTGAGTATGTAGCAGTCGTCACCGGAGGAAGAAAGGAAAACGCTGCTCTGCTGGAAAAGAAATTCGATCTTGTATTCTTCACCGGCTCTCAGAGTGTGGGTAAGGAAGTCCTGCGGCATACTGCTGAAACTTTGACTCCTGCGGTGCTGGAATTGGGCGGCAAGAGCCCGTGTATTGTAGACTGCAGCGCAAAGGTAGAGTTGGCTACCAAACGGATCGTCTTCGGTAAGTTCCTGAATTGCGGTCAAACTTGTGTTGCTCCGGATTATATTCTTTGCCATGAGAACGTGAAGGACGAACTGATCCGGGAGCTTCGCAAGCAAATCAAAAAGCAGTACGGCGAGAATCCGCTTAACAATCCTGACTACGGCAGAATCGTCAACCAAAGGCATTTTGACCGCATCAAGGGGCTGATCGACCCCAACAAAGCTGTCATCGGCGGCAAATGGAACGAGGACACCTTGCAGATTGCGCCTACTGTTTTGAGTGATGTCACTTGGGACGACGCAGTGATGCAGGAGGAGATATTCGGCCCCGTGCTACCCATCTTGACCTACAGTGATATCAGCCAGGTTTATACGATGCTCTCTGACCGTCCCAAGCCTTTGGCGCTGTATATCTTTGCTGAGGACAAAATGGTCATCCGGGATGTGACGCAGCGGTGCCGTTATGGCGGCGGCTGTGTCAACGATTGTGTGATCCATCTTGCCACTTCCAATATGGGCTTCGGCGGCGTTGGTGAAAGCGGTATGGGTTCTTACCACGGCAAAACCGGCTTTGATGCCTTCAGCCACACCAAGTCTATTCTGGATAAGAAAACCTGGATGGATCTGCCCATGCGGTATCAGCCCTACAAAAGAGGCCTGTACGGCAAGCTGCTCCATTTCTTCTTGAGATAAACAGCAAAAGGATTGATTAAAACATGAAAACAAGAATTATTGTGGATTCCACGGCAGACTTAATGCCGGAATACAAAAGCCGTGTAAGCGTGGTGCCGCTGACGGTGCACTTTGGTGAAGAGGAATATATTGACGGTGTTACCATCGACCACAAAACCTTTTACGAGAAACTCATTGAGAGCGATGTGCTGCCCAGTACAAGTCAGGCAACTCCGGATGCTTTTATGAAAGAATTTGAAAAGGCAAAGACTGCGGGCGAAGCAGCGGTTGTTATCACTCTGGCATCCAAGTTCTCCGGAACATATCAAAGCGCTATGATCGCTGCAGCGGAATATGAGGACATCTATGTGGTAGATAGCGCCAGTGCGGCAATGGGCAGCGGTATTTTGGTAGAGCTGGCATTCAGACTTTTGGATGAGGGAAAGCCTGCTGAGGAAATTGCAGCGATTTTGGAAGAAGAGAAGAAAAAGATCGTGATCGTTGCACTGGTGGACACACTGGAATATCTGAAAAAGGGTGGCAGAGTTTCGAAGACGGTTGCTTTTGCCGGAACGGTGCTGAACATTAAACCTGTACTCTCTGTAGTCGACGGTGAGATCAATATGTTGGGCAAAGCCAGAGGTTCCAAGATGGGCAATAATCTGCTTGTTCAGGAAATTGATAAGGCCGGCGGCATTGATTTCAGCAAGCCTGTTCTGCTTGGGTATAGCGGTATTTCTGATGCGCTGCTTCAGAAATATATCGAAGACAGCCGCTATATTTGGGAAGGCAATCTGAAGGAAGTTCGGTATACCACAGTTGGCAGTGTGATCGGTACACATGCAGGCCCCGGCGCTGTCGTGGTGGCATTCTTTAAGAAATAAGTATCAAGGAAAAGCGCCCTGCTTATAAAAACAGGGCGTATTTTCTTGATTCTCCTGTGAGGAGAAATGTAAAAATCCCTCCCTACAGCATTGTAGCTTATTGGTAGAGGCGGTTTTTCCTAGCGTAGGTTTACGAATCCAAGTTGCACAAGTAAAATTAGGTTTGATATTACTATGAGGAGCAGGTCAAGATGAATAGAGAGATACCGATTTTCTTTTCAACTGACGATAATTACATACCCTATCTGGATGTGGCTATTCGTTCTCTTATTGAGAATGCATCCAAAAGATTTGGGTACAGAATCATTGTTTTGAATACCGGTATTGAACCGGATAACATTACCATGGTCAAGCAAAACGAATGCCCCGGCTTTGCAATTGACTTCGTTGATATCTCAAAAAGTATAGAGAGTATTAAGTCGCATTTTAAAAATGTATATCATTTTTCGCTTGCCTCTTATTACAGGCTTTTCATAGCATCACTGTTTCCGCAATATGACAAGATCATATATCTTGATTGCGACCTCGTGGTGCTTGGAGATATATCTGAGCTGTATCATACAGATATCGGCGAGAACATTTTAGGGGCAGTTCCCGATCAATATGTTTCCAGCACAGCGGAGTTTCGGGATTATGCGCAAAGTGCCGTAGGTGTTGATCCTGATAAGTATATCAACACCGGCGTATTGATTGTAAACCTGGAGACATTCAGAAAAAACAATATTGAAGCGAAATTTATTGAGTTGATTACCAAGCATGATTTCGATCTGCTTGATCCCGATCAGGCTTATTTGAATTATTTATGCCAGGGCCAAATTCATACGCTTCCCAACGGATGGAACAAAGCACCTACGGGTGCTCCCTGCCAAGGCGATAAGCACATCGTACACTATAATCTCTATAAAAAGCCATGGCAATACGATGATGTTATTGACGGTAATTATTTTTGGGATCACGCAAAGAAGTCGCCTTTTTATCCACAGATCCTGCGAAATAAGGCAGCCTTCGGCGAGCAGGAAAGAAAACAAAAAGAAGCTGCGGCCAAAGAAATTCTAGAACACGCAAAGCTGATTATTACATCAGATTGCACCTTTGTAAAACGTCTGGGAGAGGGGCAAAGCAACATGGAGAAAGCTATACATAAATTAGAACTCCTCAGACGCATTGCAGATCTTGAAAGCAAAGAATTGTGGCATCAGGATGTGGAGGATGACCCGGAGACTTATCCCCTTATGCCGGATCAAATCGACTACTTGAACGAAAAGCTTTCCAGCAAGATCAAAAATAAGATCGCAAATATCTTTGGCGCTCGCTTCTTTGATAAAATGATTGAGGACCGGCAGCTGATCATTAAAGAGGTTCGTGGCATTGAAAACTTTACGGCTGTGAAAGGTGGCAAGATTGTTACCTGCAATCATTTCAGCATTACGGATAACTACGCCGTTTGGGTGGCGTTGCGGGATCATATGAACGGCAAGATGCTTTATAAGGTGGTCCGGGAGGGCAACTATACCAACCCACCGAAGCCTTTTGGGCTGTTCATGCGGCATTGCAACACCCTTCCGCTGTCTTCTCAGAAAGCAACAATGGTAAAGTTTATGAAGGCCTTTGCCGAGCTGCTGAAACGCGGGGAAACGATCTTGATCTATCCGGAACAGGCTATGTGGAGGAATTACCGCAAGCCCCGGCCTATGCAGGACGGCGCATTTTCTCTTGCTGTTCGTAACAAAGCACCTATAGTCCCGATCTTTATTACAATGGAAGATAGCGATGTGCTTGATGGTGACGGCTTCCCTGTGCAGGAATATACGTTGCACATTTTGCCTGCGATCTATCCTAATGAAGATCTTAACCGTATCGAAGCAAAAATCGATATGAAAAACAGAAATTACGAGGCATGGGTGAGCGTCTACGAAGATTTTTACCAAAAGCCTCTTGTGTATGGTGAAGTATGAAACTATATCTTACGGTGATCGGCATTGCAATGCTATGCATATCCATTTTGAATATCTTCTTCAACACGGCTGCCTGGTATTATGTAATTATCCTAGTTGTTGTCTGCACAGCCTTGCAGTTTGCTTTGGATGGCATGGTAGCTATTCTTATTAACAAATTGCCGGATAAGTGGTTTGGGGTAGACAACCCTTGGTTTCGGGTCTCCGAGACAGAGAGGAAGCTTTACAAGAAATTTAAGGTGCGTAACTGGAAGGATAAGGTCTGGGAACTTGGGGGACTTGGCGGTTTCAGCAAAAAGAATCTGTCCCAGCCCGGTAGTCCGGAGTATATTGAGAAGTTTATTATAGAATGCAATAAAGGCGTTCTGACCCATCGGTTGTCTTATCTCATCGGCTTTCTGCCTATGTTGTTTATTCCGAATGTCTGCTCCGTGTCGATTGCTTTGCCTGTGGCAGTAGTGAATTTATTTCTGAACATTCTGCCGACATTGGCCTTGCGGTATAACACACCAAAACTAAAAGCGATGCTGCAGCGAGTGAACAGAAAATCTGTGAATATAAGCACAAAATAAGTATAAACAAAACAAATAGATGAAGGCGGCTGAAATGCCGCCTTTGTCAGCTATATTGAAAAAAGCTTGCTTCTGTGTTAAACTCAATTCAACAAATTAACACAAATCATTGGCAGGAGGTTCGATCTGTGGCCTATTTCATTATGTGTATAATTGGGTATTTGTTAGGCTGCTCCAATATGGCTACATATCTTGCAAAAGCCAAAGGGGTGGACATTTCTACCGGTGGAAGTGGCAATCCCGGTGCCTCCAATGCCACAATTCTGATGGGATGGCGAGCAGGGGTCCTGGTTGCCATTCATGATGCAGGAAAAGCGCTGGTAGCTGTCATAATAGGAAAGATTCTTTTCCCAGACGCAAGAGGCGTAGCTGTTGTTGCGGGAGCTGCATGTGTTCTGGGACACATATTCCCAATCTTCTTAAAATTCAAGGGCGGCAAGGGATTTGCCTCTTACATAGGCATGATTCTTGCTTTGAACTGGAAATTTGCCCTGATCGTCCTTGCGGCGGTTATCATCGTTACGGTGGTGTTTGACTACCTTGTGATCGGAACAACGCTTACCGTTGTCAGCCTGCCGGTATATCTGTTTTTTACATCTGCCGGTTGGATCGCTGTTGCTGCCGCCTGTGCAGCGACTGCGGTAATCCTATTCCAGCACAGGAAAAACTATGTTCGTATCTGGAAAGGCACAGAGATCGGACTTCGTTCCACAATGAAGGGCGAACATCGGGTGAAATGAGGTAGGGAGATTTGTCTATGCAAAAACGTCGAACTATTCTTATCCTTTCGGTCACAGTCATATGTTGCCTGATCTTGGCTTTGGTGGACGGTGTACTCCGTCCGGGCTATGCGGTCAAATCTGCAATCAAGATAGCACTGTTTATGCTGATCCCGTTGATTGCCTCGAAAATAGACCACAGCGTGCTCTATCTATCGCTGCTCCGCCCCAAGAAGAAAGGATTACTGCCGGCCATTGCTCTTGGCGTAGGTATCTATGTGGTGATCCTTGGCGGGTACTTCCTGGTATCGCCGTTCTTTGACTTTTCGCAGATTGCCGGAGCCTTGACAGATAACGCAGGCGTTACAAAGGATAACTTCCTCTATGTGAGCCTTTATATCTCCTTTGCAAATTCCTTCCTGGAGGAGTTCTTCTTCCGTGGATTTGTCTTTACCAATCTGAAACAGCACTCCGGCAGAAAGCTGGCGTACATATTCAGCGCTGCAGCATTCAGCCTGTACCATGTGGCAATGATGATCGGTTGGTTCTCTCCGGCACTCTTCCTGTTGGTTATGGCAGGTTTAGTAATCGGCGGTATAATCTTCAACTGGCTGAATGAAAAGCTGGATACGATCTACTGCTCCTGGCTGACCCATATGTTTGCTAATTTTGCCATTAACACGATTGGCTTTATGCTACTGAAATAACAGTTTGATAAGTCAAGTGCAGGCTTCTTTTCGGTATATCATAACTAAATAACATTGGCAGCAGGGTGTAAATCTCTGCTGCCTTTTCATTTACACAGGGATATGGTATAATTATTTATAAGGAATTCACCCATGCTCAGTTGTATAATAAGTGAAAGGGTCAGACGTGAGCCTTTCGCCCTAAGGAGGGAAACACATGGATAACGGCGCAAGTAGCTACCGCCGTTTCCTTGATGGTGATGAAAGTGCCTT
>JAGAMN010000031.1 GCA_017624715.1 Oscillospiraceae bacterium | reverse complement strand
TCAAGTTTTTGTTCCTTTGTCAATACTCGTTTTCTTTGGCCTTTTCTCATTTCTTCACCCCCTGTTACTCTGATTTTAGCATAAAGAAAAGGTAGACACACGGGTTCTTTTCCGTATGTCTACCTTTAGTTTACACCTTCACCACCTCAAAGCGAGGTGGGGTTTTGTTTATTCCATCGCCTGCAGATAGCGGCAGGCATTGGTGGCAGCGATGGCACCGTCGCCCGCGGCAGTGGTCACCTGCCGGACAGTCTTGCTCCGGCAATCGCCGGCCACATAGATGCCGGGCGTCGCGGTGGCACAATCCTCGCCCACATCAAAATAGCCCCAGGCATTCAGACCGCACAGATGGGCAAAAGCATCGTTCTCGGGCATCAGTCCAACGGCCAAAAATGCACCGTCAACGCGCAGTTCCTGCTCCGTGCCGTCCACTTCGCTGCGCAGCTTTAAGCCGGTCAGCGCGCCGTTTTCCTGGATATAGCCGGTAACCACGGTGCTGAACAACACCCGGACATTGTCCTTGGTGGCCAGCGCCTGAGCCAGCTTCTTTTCGCCAGTGAAATCCGCCAGATTCTGCACGATTGTCACCTGCTTGCACACATCGCTCAGCAGCAGGGCTTCCTGCATGGCAGAGTTGCCGCCGCCGATCATGGCAACCTCCTGTCCTGCATAGAATGCACCGTCGCAGACCGCGCAGAAGGAGATACCCTTGCCAATCAGGTCTTCCTCACCGGGCAGGCCCAAAGTGCGGTGCTTGACACCCACCGCCAGAACCACCGTCTTGGCTTCGTACACGCTGCCCTCTTCCGTGGTGACCCGCTTGATGTCACCCAATTTTTCCACACCGGTAACGGTCTCCAGCTCCACATCCGCCCCCAGATTCATGACCTGGTCGGTGAGCTTATCGGCAAATTCACTGCCGCTGATCTGGATGGTGCCGGGAATATTCTCCACTTTGGGAGAGAAAGCGATCTGTCCGCCAAAGCCGCTTTTTTCGATGACCAGCACGGTTCTGCCGGCACGGAGAGCATAAATGGCAGCGGTCAGGCCTGCAGGGCCGCCGCCTACAACGATCATATCATACATAAAGGCGTTTCCTTCCTGCTGTTTTGTGATTCTTGCCCCCCTCTTTGCGGGGGCTGTCAAATTGCCGAACTTAGGCAATTTGACTGGGGGAGTTTCTTTACTCCCTTCGTCTCGCCTTGCGGCGATCCACCTCCCTCAGAGAGGGAGGCGAGGCATGGCTTGCACATATTTAGGGCCGGGCGGATGCCCGGCCCTATGGTTTTTATTTTGCCAGATACTTCTTGATCTCCGGTACGCTGTAATAACTGTTGAAGTTTTCACCGTCGGTGATCACCAGGGTGGGTGCGCCCTTCACACCGTAGGCCTTGCACAGCTCTACATTCTCGTCGGCGATCAGCTTCTCGTAAGCCACACCGGCCTTATTAAGCAGCTGCTCAGCCACGCGGCAGTTGGGGCAGGTCACACGGCTGAAGAGGATAGCCTTTGCGCCGGAAACGACCTCAGTCTTAGGCTCTTCGCAGCAGCACTTCGCTTCTTCTTTCACTACGGGAGCAGCTTCCTTTTCCTTGGGAACAGATGTGCCGATGTTATAAACCTTGCGGTCCTTGTACTCCTGGCTCTTGCCGTCGTTCCAGTTCTGCACAGGACGGTAGTAGCCGGTGATGCGGCTGTAAACCTCGGCCTTCTTGCCGCAGATGGGGCAGTTGAAGTGCTCGCCGGAGATATAGCCGTGGTCAGCACAGACAGAATAGGTGGGGCTTAGGGTGTAGTAGGGCAGCTTGTGGTTCTCTGCGATCTTCTTGACCAGGGCAGCCGCGGCCTTCCAGTCGGGCAGCTTCTCACCCAGGAAGCCGTGGAACACGGTACCGGAGGTGTAGCGGGTCTGCAGATCGTCCTGGATCTCCAGAGCGGAGAAGATATCCTCAGTGTAGCCAACAGGCAGGTGGGAGGAGTTGGTGTAGTAGGGAGTGCCGTTCTCGTTGGCGGTGATGATGTCGGGATACTTTTCCTTATCGTGCTTAGCGAAACGGTAAGTAGTGGACTCAGCAGGGGTAGCCTCCAGGTTGTACAGATCGCCGTACTGCTCCTGGTAATCGCTGAGGCGCTCACGCATATGGTCCAGAACTTCCTTGGCAAACTCCTGGGTTTCCTTATTGGTCAGGTCCTTACGCAGCCACTTGGCGTTCAGACCCACCTCATTCATACCGATCAGGCCGATGGTGGAGAAGTGGTTGCCAAAGGTGCCAAGGTACCGCTTGGTGTAGGGATACAGACCGTTTTCCATCAGCTGGGTGATGACGGTGCGCTTGATCTTCAAGCTCCGTGCAGCAATATCCATCAGCTTGTCCAGACGGGCATAGAAATCAGCCTCGTCCTCTGCCAGATATGCGATCCGGGGCAGGTTGATAGTAACAACACCGATAGAACCGGTAGACTCGCCGCTGCCGAAGAAGCCGCCGGACTTTTTGCGCAGCTCACGCAGGTCCAGACGCAGACGGCAGCACATGGAGCGGACATCGGAAGGCTCCATATCGGAATTGATGTAGTTGGAGAAATAGGGAGTACCGTACTTGGCGGTCATTTCAAACAGGAGCTTGTTATTCTCAGTCTCGCTCCAGTCAAAGTCACGGGTGATGGAGTAGGTGGGAATGGGGTACTGGAAGCCGCGGCCATTGGCGTCGCCCTCGATCATAATCTCGATGAAGGCCTTGTTGACCATGTCCATTTCCTTCTTGCAGTCGCCGTAGGTGAAGTCCATCTCCTTGCCGCCAACGATGGCAGGCAGATCCTTCAGGTCAGCCGGGCAGGTCCAGTCCAGTGTAATATTGGAGAAGGGAGCCTGGGTACCCCAACGGGAGGGGGTATTCACGCCGTAGATGAAAGACTGCACGCACTGCTTGACTTCCTTCTGACTCAGGTTGTCCACCTTGACGAAGGGAGCAAGATAGGTGTCGAAAGAAGAGAACGCCTGAGCACCGGCCCATTCATTCTGCATAATGCCCAGAAAGTTGACCATCTGATTGCACAGAGTGGACAGGTGGGACGCAGGAGAAGAAGTGATCTTGCCCACAACACCGCCCAGGCCTTCCTGGATCAGCTGCTTCAAGCTCCAACCGGCGCAGTAACCGGTAAGCATGGACAGGTCATGCAGGTGCAGAGCAGCGCTGCGGTGCGCCTCGGCGATTTCCTGGTCGTAGATCTCGCTGAGCCAGTAGTTGGCAGTGATGGCGCCGGAGTTGGAAAGGATCAGACCGCCGACAGAATAGGTAACGGTGGAGTTTTCCTTCACGCGCCAGTCATTGATCTTCAGATAGTTGTCCACCAGGTCCTTGTAGTTGAGCAGAGCGGAATTGACATTGCGGATCTTCTCACGCTGCTTACGGTACAGGATGTAAGCCTTGGCAACATCTGCATAGCCGGCATCGGACAGCACCCGCTCCACGGAGTCCTGGATGTCTTCCACAGAGATCACGCCGTCCTTGATCTTCATATCAAAATCTGCGGTGACCTGCAGTGCCAGCAGGTTGATCACGCTGGGATGATATTGTCTGTTCACAGCCTCAAAGGCCTTAACCATGGCGGCGCTGATCTTGGAAATCTCAAATTCAACAGTGCCGCCGTCTCTTTTTGCAACACGGTACATAGTCGTTTCTCCCCTCTTTCAATATAGCAACAAATAATACAGGCATTGTCGCAGCCTGAAAAACGCGACAGTGCCTGTATTATACCGCTCTTTATTTCCAATGTCAACCACTAAATTCCATATATTGCGATTATTTTTTATGGTTAGACACTATATATTGTGGTTTATTATGTATTGCCACGAATGGACACTTGTTCGGCACAATGCGCCAAAACCCCTTGAAAACCCACTAATTCCGGCTTTTCCGGTGTCTTCAGGCCGGCGAACATCACCGTATCCCGATCCACAAAAGGCTGTATAAAAAACCGCCGGGCTTTGTGGTTTGAGGAAATCTTTTCCAGCCACTGCCGAATCTCATTCATCGCCTGATCGTCGTGCAGGGGGACGGCCACGGTCGTACGCAGCTCATAATCCACTGCGCCGGACAGCAGGAAGGCAAGGCTCTCCTCGATCCGGGTAATATCCAGACCCGGCAGGCCGGCAGTTTCGGCATAACGCCGGGGGCTGTTCTTTACATCCATGGCCACATAATCCACCAGTCCCTGCCCTACCAGTTCTTTCAGAACCTCCGGTCGGTAGCCGTTGGTATCCAGCTTCACGGCATAGCCCAAAGCTTTTATCGCAAATAGCAGTTGCGGCAGATCTTTCTGCAGGGTAGGCTCACCGCCGGTGACACATACACCGTCCAAAAGCCCTTTCCGCTTTTCCAGGAAGCTTAGCAGCTCCTGCTGATCCATCACGGATTCCGCTGTTCCGTCCAAAAGCTCACTGTTGTGGCAAAAGGGACAGCGGAAATTACAGCCGCCCAAAAACACCGTGCAGGCCACTTTGCCCGGATAATCCAGCAAGGTCATTTTCTGCAATCCGACAATCTTCATGGAGATATCTCCTTCTTCCGTTTTTTTTATTATAACATACCCATTGCAGATTGCCAACTGACAATTTATTTGTTATTATACATATTGTATAAAGCACGGCGAAATTATGCTGTGATTTTGGATATCATTTCCTGCTCTCACCTGTTGATTTTTTTGCCCATATCCCGTATAATGTGCTTATCGAGAAAAAATTATCGATACCAGACTACCGAAACAGATTCCCTATTCACATATTTAGGAGGTTTTCGCTATGAGCAGAAAAATTACCGTCATCGGTGCCGGCAACGTCGGCGCAACCATCGCCTACACCCTTTCTCTGGATGATGTGGCTTCCGAGATCGTTCTGATCGACATCAACAAGAACAAGGTCGAAGGCGAGGTCATGGATATCGTCCAGGGCACCAGCTTCCGTGAGCCCATTTCCGTCATCGCCGGTGACTATGCCGATGCCGCAGGCTCCGACATCGTCATCATTACCTCCGGCGTAGGCCGCAAGCCAGGCCAGACCCGGATCGACTTGGCTCAGACCAACGTAAACATCCTCAAGTCCATCACCCCTGAGATCGTTAAGTACGCTCCCAACGCGCTGTACGTCATTGTTGCCAACCCCGTGGACGTAATGACCTATGTATTCACCAAGATCTCCGGTCTGCCCGAGAGCCAGATCCT
Source organism: Oscillospiraceae bacterium (assembly GCA_017624715.1). Taxonomy (GTDB): domain Bacteria; phylum Bacillota; class Clostridia; order Oscillospirales; family Oscillospiraceae; genus Faecousia. The sequence continues at coordinate 39,821 of JAGAMN010000031.1, read as the reverse complement.
GGGCTCCGGCACCATTCTGGATACCTCCCGTCTGCGCTACGATCTTTCTGACCATTTCAAGATCGCCCAGAACAACATCCACGCATATGTCTTCGGTGAGCACGGCGACACCAGCTTCATTCCCTGGTCCCTGGCCTCTGTTTCCGGCTGCGACCTGGATCTGTACGAAGAACTGATGGCAGGCAAAGGCATCGAACCTCTGAACAAGGAAGACACTCTGAAATATGTCCAAAAGTCCGGCGGCGAGATCATTGCCAAGAAGGGCGCTACCTTCTATGCAGTCAGCGTGTCCGTCATGAAGATTTTGAAGAAGCTCACCGCCGCCTACGATTCCTTTGCCACTGTGTCTTCCTTGATGCACGGCGAATATGGCGTGGAGGATGTATGCCTGAGTGCCATGACCGTCATCGGCCCCAACGGTGTCCGCGGCAAAGTGCCTGTCAAGCTGACAGCTGAGGAAGAGGAAAAGATGCGCCTCAGCGCCAACGCACTGAAGACTGTCATCGCCCAGCTGGATATTTAAAATGCCTCCCTCGCCTAGAGGGAGGGGGACCGCGAAGCGGTGGAGGAACATATCCCCCAATCTGCTTTGCAGACAGCCCCCTTTAGGCAAGGGGGCCTTAGACTACAACACACTCATTGCGAATTTGAACTCTTATCGAATGGAGGAATCCATATGAAATACAGCTACTATCCCGGCTGCACCCTGCGTACCAAAGCCAAAGATCTGGACCGTTATGCCAGAGCCTCTGCTGAGGCTCTGGGTTTCGTGCTTGAAGAGCTTGATAACTGGCAGTGCTGCGGCGGTGTATACCCCCTGGGCACCGACGAGATCGCATCCAAGCTATCCTGCGTCCGGGCCCTCAACGAAGCAAAGGAAAAGCAGCAGAGCCTGGTTACCGTGTGTTCTGCCTGCCACCATGTGATGAAGCGGGTCAACGACGATATGGCGAATGTCCCCGACATTCAGACCCGTGCCAACAACTACATGGGCCTTGCCGAACCCTATAAGGGTGAAACCGAGGTTCTCCACTTCCTGGAAGTCCTCCGGGACAAGGTGGGCTTTGCCGAGCTAAAGAAGAAGGTGGTCAATCCCCTCACCGGCAAAAAGATCGGCGCATATTACGGCTGCCTGCTGCTGCGCCCCAGCGGTGTCATGGCCTTTGACGATCCGGAGAATCCCACCATTTTGGAGGACTTTATCCGAGCCCTGGGCGCTGAGCCGGTGGTCTACCCCTACCGCAACGAGTGCTGCGGCGGTTACATCAGTCTGAAAGATCCTCAGGGTGCAACCAATATGTGCAACCGGATCGCAACCAGTGCCGAAAGCTTCGGTGCCGATTGCCTGGTCACCGCCTGCCCCCTGTGCAAGTTTAACCTGACCAAGAATAGCCAGCTGCCCATTGTCTACTTCACAGAGCTTCTGGCGGAAGCCTTGGGTGTAAAGGAGGATGCCTGATGAACAAGCAAGTACAGCAAATCAAGGAAATCAGCGGCGTCAATCCCTTAAAATGCATGAAGTGCGGCAAGTGCTCCGCCTCCTGTCCCAATTTTGAAAACATGGACATTCCGCCCCACCTGTTCGTCAGCTATGTGCAGAACGAGAACATTGAAGCACTGATGCAGAGCAAGTCTTTGGAGAAGTGCCTGAGCTGCTTTGCCTGCGTGGAGCGCTGCCCCCGGGGTGTCAAGCCCGGCCAGCTGATTGATGCCGCCCGGCAGGTATTCGTCCGCAGCCGCGGTCAGCAATTGCTGTCCCCCGATGAGATCCCAGCCCTGTTGGACGAGGAAACACCCCAGCAGCTGCTGATGAGCGCATTCAGAAAGTACCGGAGGTAAACTGCCATGCAAAGAATCGGTGTTTTTGTCTGTCACTGCGGCAGTAATATTGCCGCAACGGTAGACGTAAAGAAAGTGGTGGAGATGGCTCTGCGCGAGCAGGGCGTCGTCCACGCAGAAGACTATCCCTATATGTGCAGTGAGGCCGGTCAGTCCCGGATCGCCGCTGCAGTCAAAGAAAAGAACCTGACCGGCATCGTAGTTTGCTCCTGCTCCCCCCGGATGCACGAGGCCACCTTCCGCAAGGCTGCGGAAAGAGCCGGTATCAACCCCTACATGGTGGAGATCGCCAACATTCGTGAGCACTGCTCCTGGATCCACAAGGACATGGCAGAGGCCACCGAAAAGGCTACCATTTTGATGCGTGCTGCCGTTGCCAAGGTCCACCTGAACGCACCGCTGCAGCAGGGCGAAAGCCTGGTCACCAAGCGGGCCCTGGTCATCGGCGGCGGCATCGCCGGTATCCAGACCGCGCTGGACATAGCCGATGCAGGCTATAAGGTAGACATCGTGGAGAAGACCCCCTCCATCGGTGGCCGTATGAGCCAGCTGGATAAGACCTTCCCCACCCTGGACTGCTCTGCCTGTATTCTGACCCCCAAGATGGTGGAAGCTGCTGCTCACGAAAATATCACCATCCATACTTATTCCGAAGTGGAAAAGGTTTCCGGCTTCGTTGGTAACTTCACCGTAGATATCCGCAAGAAGGCCCGGTATGTCAACATGGACAAGTGCACCGGCTGCGGCATCTGCCAGGAAAAGTGCCCCTCCAAGAAGCCTTTGAACGAATTTAACCGCGGCCTGAACACCCGCAGTGCCATCTACACCCCCTTCGCTCAGGCCATTCCTAATGTGCCTGTCATCGATGCCGCCAACTGCATTAAGATGAAGACCGGCAAGTGCGGCATCTGCGAAAAGTTTTGCCAGGCCGGTGCCATCGATTACACACAGAAGGACGAGATCGTCACCGAAAAGTACGGCGCTATTGTTGTGGCTACCGGTTTCGATACCATCAAGCTGGATAAGTACGGCGAATATGCTTACAACGAAAGCAAGGATGTGATCACCTCCCTGGAGCTGGAGCGCATCATGAATGCCGCAGGCCCCACCAAGGGTCACCTGGAGCGCCTGTCCGACGGCAAAGCGCCCAAGGAGATCGTGTTCATCCAGTGTGTGGGCAGTCGCTGCTCTGATGATCGGGGCAAGCCCTACTGCTCCAAGATCTGCTGCATGTACACTGCCAAGCACGCCATGCTGATTCGGGATAAGTACCCGGACACCAACGTGACCGTGTTCTACATTGATGTCCGTACTCCCGGTAAGAATTTCGACGAATTCTACCGCCGGGCTGTGGAGGATTACGGTGTCAACTACATCAAGGGTCAGGTGGGCAAGGTTGCTCCCCAGGCCGACGGCAGCCTGCTGGTCCAGGGCGTTGACCTGTTGGAAGGCAAGCAGATCCTGAAGAAGGCAGATATGGTGGTTCTGGCCACCGCCATCGAGCCCAATGCCGATGTGCGCAAAATCGCCACCATGCTCACCGCCTCCATCGATACCAATAACTTCCTCACCGAGGCACACCCCAAGCTGCGGCCTGTGGAATCTCCCACCGCCGGTGTGTTCCTGTCCGGTGTGTGCCAGGGTCCCAAGGACATTCCCGAAACTGTCGCCCAGGCCGGTGCGGCAGCGGTGAAGGTCATCGGCCTGCTGGCTAAGGATAAACTGAAAACCAACCCCTGCACCGCAAAATCCGACGAGCTGCTGTGTAACGGCTGCTCTCAGTGTGCCAATGTGTGCCCCTACGGTGCAATTTCCTACGAAGACAAGCTGGTCAATGACCACGGCATCCGGGAGACCCGCCGTATCGCGGTGGTCAACGGTGCTTTGTGCCAGGGCTGCGGTGCTTGTACCGTCACCTGCCCCAGCGGTGCCATGGACCTGCAGGGCTTCTCGAACAGACAAATTCTTGCGGAGGTGGATGCAATATGCCGGTAACTGAAAATTGGAAACCGAAAATTGTGGCCTTCTGCTGCAACTGGTGCAGCTACGCCGGCGCAGACCTGGCCGGCTCCAGCCGCTTGGCTTACCCTGCTGACGTAAAGATCATCAAGGTACCCTGCTCCTGCCGTGTTAACCCCATGTTCATCCTCCGTGCCTTTGAAAAGGGCGCTGACGGCGTGATCATGTGCGGCTGCCACCCCGGCGACTGCCACTACTCCACCGGCAACTACTACGCCCGTCGCCGGATGACCCTGCTGTTTAGCATGCTGGACTACCTGGGCGTAGAAAACGGCCGTACCCGGGTCGAATGGGTATCCGCCGCTGAGGGCGTGAAGTTCTCGGAAACCATGAACAGCTTTGTTGAAAAAGTCCGGTCTCTCGGACCGAGCGTAAGATTGGGGGATTTGCGATGCAAGAATTGATCCATAGAGCCAAATCCCTGCTGGAAAGCGGCGAAGTCGTCCGGGTGCTGGGTTGGCGCAAAGGCGAGAATGATTGGGACGTAGAGCCTGCCTTCTTCGCTACTACCGAAGACTTGGAAGCCAATTTCATCTACAACGGCTTCTGCGGCGCAAACCTCAGTAAGTACATGATCGAAGCCTCCAAGCTCGACGGCAAGACCCTGGTTTTCCTGAAGCCCTGCGATTCTTACAGCTTTAACCAGCTGATCAAGGAGCATCGGATCAATCGGGAGAAGGCCTACATCATCGGTGTGGGCTGCAAGGGCAAGCTGAAGATCGAAAACATCGATGCCGAGGGCATTCTGTCTGTCGACGGCGCCGGCTATCCCGACTGCAGCGAAACCCTCACCGTTCACACCCTTTACGGCGACAAGGAAATTGCCTACAAGGATGCCATGCTGGAGCGCTGCCATGTCTGCAAGGGCAAGGAGCACAAGATTTACGACGAACTGCTGGGCGACAGCATTGACACCTGCGATGCCGACCGCTTTGCCGAGATTGCAAAGATTGAAGCCATGAGCCCCGAGGAAAAATTTGCCTTCTTCCAGGCTGAGCTGAGCAAGTGCATCCGCTGCAACGCCTGCCGGAATGTATGCCCCGCCTGCTCCTGCCGCAAGTGTGTCTTCGATTCTACCAAATTCGACTCCGCACAGAAAGCAAACACCACCTCTTTCGAGGAAAAAATGTTCCATATCATCCGCGCCTTCCATGTGGCAGGCCGGTGCACCGACTGCGGTGAATGCAGCCGCGTCTGCCCCCAGGGTATTCCGCTGCACCTGTTTAACCGCAAGTTTATCAAGGATATCAACAGCCTGTACGGCGAGTACCAGGCCGGTGCGGACATCGATGCTGCCGCCCCCCTGACCAGCTTCCGTGCAGACGATGCCGAGCCCGGCGTAGGAAGGGGGTAAGGATATGTACCGTATTGCAAAAACTGACATTCCTTCCCTGCTGGCTGCCATCGCTGCCAAGGGCGACCTGTATCTGCCGGTGAACACCGCCGGTAAGACCAATTTTGACGCCTGGTCCGAAGATGCCAATGTGGACCTGGACACTTTGAAGACCGTCCGTTCCGGTAAGGACATCTTCTTCCCCCAGAGCGAGAACCTCTACTCCTGCAACCGCACCGACGGCAAACTGTCCGTCACCGCTGCGGAGCTGGAAGATAAGGATTTCGTGGTCTTCGGTATGAAGGCCTGCGATGTCCGGGGCCTTGCCGTGCTGGATCAGGTATTCCTGTCCGACCCGGTGGACAGCTACTACGCCGCCCGCCGCGAGCATGGCACCATCGTTTCCCTTGCTTGCAGCAAGCCGGACACCTCCTGCTTCTGCCATGCTTTCGGCATCGACTGTGCTAACCCCGAGGGGGACGTAGCTACCTGGTTTGCAGGTGAGTATCTCTACTGGCTGCCTAAGACGGAAAAGGGCGAAGCCCTCACCGCTGCTGTATCTTCCCTGCTGGAAAGCACTGACGAAAAGGCCGTGGAAGAAGCCAAGGCATCCATCCGTGCTATCCAGGAAAAGCTCCCCCTGAAGGACCTGTCCCTGGACGGCTGGGGTGCGGAAGCCGCCAAGACCAAGTTCGACTCTCCCCTGTGGGAGCAGCTGTATAAGCCCTGCCTGGCCTGTGGCACCTGCACCTTTGTGTGCCCCACCTGCCAGTGCTACGACATTAAGGACTACAATACCGGCTCTGGCGTTCAGCGGCTTCGCTGCTGGGACAGCTGTATGTACTCCGACTTTACCATGATGGCCCACGGAAACAACCGTACCAGCCAGATGCAGCGGTTCCGCCAGCGCTTTATGCATAAGCTGGCCTACTTCCCTGCCAACAACGGTGGTATGTTCTCCTGCGTTGGCTGCGGCCGGTGCGTGGATAAATGCCCCACTCACTTAAACATCGTCAAGGTCATCAAGGCCTTCGAAAAGGAGGGTAAATGATGCACGAATGTACTTGTAATCCCGGCTATATGCGGGACACCCTGATTCCTCAGGTTGGCATCATTACCGACATCCGGGAGGAAACCCCCGATGTCAAGACCTTTCGGGTCAATGCCCCCGGTGGCGGCAAGCTCTTTGAGCATATGCCCGGCCAGTGCGCTATGGTGTGCCTGCCCGGTGTCAGCGAGGCCATGTTCTCCATCACCTCCTCCCCCACCAACAAAGAGTATCAGGAATTCTCCATCAAGCGCTGCGGCCAGCTGACCGATCAGCTGCACACCCTGCAGGTAGGCGATGAAATTCTGGTCCGCGGCCCTTACGGCAACCACTTCCCGGTGGAAACCGCCCTGAAGGGACAAAATCTTTTGTTCATCGCCGGCGGCATCGGCCTTGCGCCCCTGCGTAGCGTTATCAACTATGTGCTGGACAATCGGGAAAACTACGGCACCGTGGATATTCTCTATGGCTCTCGCAGCGCCGACGACCTGGTGCAGCGCAAGGAGATCGAGGAAGTCTGGTCCAAGGCCCCCGGTGTCAATGTGCACCTGACCATCGACCGGGAGCAGGAAGGCTGGGACGGCCATGTTGGCTTTGTCCCCAGCTATTTGAAGGAGCTGAATTTCGACACCAATAAGGTGGCTCTGCTCTGCGGACCTCCCATCATGATCAAATTCTGCCTGCAAGGCCTGAAGGAACTGGGCTTTAGCAATGAGCAGGTCTACACCACCCTGGAACTGCGGATGAAGTGCGGCGTTGGCAAATGCGGCCGCTGCAACATCGGCACTAAGTACGTCTGCAAGGACGGCCCGGTGTTCCGCTTCGACGAAATCGACGAACTTCCCAACGAATACTAAGGAGGACGATGCCAATTATGGAAAATATGGTAAATGTCTACTTTTTCGGCAAAAGATATTCCGTACCCGGCGATCTGACCATCATGACCGCCATGGAATATGCCGGTTATACCCTCACCCGGGGCTGCGGCTGCCGCCACGGCTTCTGCGGTGCTTGCGCCACCATCTACCGCATCAAGGGCAGCAATGAACTGAAAACCTGCCTGGCCTGCCAGACCCAGGTTCAGGAGGGTATGTATGTGGCTTCCATCCCCTTCTTCCCCACCGACAAGCGGACCTATGACATTGAGGGTCTGAAGGCCGATCAGCGGGTGATGATGGAGCTGTACCCCGAAATTTATGCCTGCATCGGCTGCAATGCCTGCACCAAGGCCTGCACCCAGAGCCTGAATGTCATGCAGTACATTGCCTACGCTCAGCGCGGCGAATTCGAAAAGTGCGCGGAAGAAAGCTTCGACTGCGTCGGTTGCGGCTGCTGCTCCGTCCGCTGCCCCGCCGGTATCAGCCACCCCATGGTGGGCCTGTTGGCTCGCCGCCTCACCGGCAAGTATATTGCTCCCAAGTCTGAACATCTGGAGAACCGGGTGGCCGAGATCAACTCCGGCGCATATGACGAGCTGATCGAAGCCATTATGCAAAAGCCCATCTCCGAGATGCAGGAGCTGTACAACCACCGGGATATCGAAAAGTAAGGAGGGGTTACTATGTTTACGGAATCTATGCTGGAATCCATTAAGAAGGTAGAGGCCACCCGTGCCGAGCGCATGGGCACGGAACCCCGCCGCATGACCGCTGAGGAAAAGAGCGAGCTGCTGAAAGCCTACCACCCGGACTATCGCCCCGAAGGCTTTAAGGAAATCAAAATCGGCCCCAACAAGGGTCAGAAAGCCCCTGTGGAGCTGACCGACCTGATCCACTCCAACAGCCGTCTGCTGAACGAAAATATCGACCTGACCAAGATCGACTACGATGTGGACGTCCTGGTCATCGGCGGTGGCGGCGCAGGCGCTTCGGCTGCCATTGAGGCCCACGAAGCCGGTGCCAATGTCATGGTGGTCACCAAGCTGCGTATTGGCGATGCCAACACCATGATGGCCGAGGGCGGCATCCAGGCTGCCGATAAGGAAAACGATTCTCCCGTTCAGCATTATCTGGACGCTTTCGGCGGCGGTCACTTCGCTGCACGTCCCGAGCTGCTGCGGCGGCTGGTTATGGAAGCCCCCGATGCCATTCGCTGGCTGAACAAGCTGGGCGTCATGTTCGACAAGGACGAGGACGGCCGGATGGTCACCACCCACGGCGGCGGCACTTCCCGGAAGCGTATGCACGCCTGCAAGGACTACTCCGGCGCAGAGATCATGCGTACCGTCCGTGACGAGGTGCTGAACCGGAAGATTCCCGTTGTGGAATTTACCTCCGCTGTGGAACTTTTAAAGGACGAAAAGGGCCAGGTTGCCGGCGCTGTGCTGCTGAACATGGAAACCGGTGACTACCTGGTTGCCAAAGCAAAGACTGTCATCATCGCCACCGGCGGTGCAGGCCGTCTGCACTATCAGAACTTCCCCACCTCCAACCACTACGGTGCCACCGCCGACGGCCTGATTCTGGGCTACCGCGCCGGCGCGCCTCTGCTGTATCAGGATACCATCCAGTACCACCCCACCGGTGTTGCTTATCCCAGCCAGATCTTTGGCGCGCTGGTTACCGAAAAGGTCCGTTCCATCGGTGCTATGCTGGTCAACAAGGATGGCGAGGCTTATGCACATCCTCTGGAAACGAGAGATGTTTCCGCATCTGCCATCATTCGTGAATGTGCCAACGGCAAGGGCGTGGATACCCCCTTGGGCAGCGGCGTTTGGCTGGATACGCCCATGATCGAAATGATCCATGGCGAAGGCACCATCGAAAAGCGCATCCCCGCCATGCTGCGTATGTACCTGAACTATGGCATTGATATGAGAAAAGTTCCCATTTTGGTCTACCCCACGCTGCACTATCAGAACGGCGGCCTGGAAATCGGCGGTGAGGGCTTTACCAAGGCTATCCCCAACCTGCTGGTTGCCGGCGAAGCCGTCGGCGGTATTCATGGCCGTAACCGACTGATGGGCAACTCTTTGCTGGACATTATCGTCTTCGGCCGCAACGCCGGTAAGGCTGCTGCTGCCAAGGCCAAGGAAGTAGAACTGGGCACTCCCAACCTGGATCACATCTACGCCTACGCCGAGATGCTGAAGGAAGCCGGCTGTGCAGAAGAGGGCGTATCCCCCCTGCTGCTGCCCAAGTACGCCCGCCACGAGAGGTAATAAGCCATGAGAGAAATTGAAGTCAGCCGGATCACTGATGTGGTGGAACGGCTGTGCATTGAAGCCAACAACCACCTGCCCGGCGATGTAAAATGCGCCATCGAGCGCTGCCGCGCCTGCGAGGACGGCGAAATCGCCAAGGGTGTGCTGGACAATATCATCGAAAACTACAATATTGCCGACCGGGAGAATGTTCCCATCTGCCAGGATACCGGTATGGCCTGCGTATTCCTGGAGATTGGCCAGGATGTCCACTTTGTGGGCGGTGACCTACGGCTGGCTGTGGATGAAGGCGTCCGCCGTGGCTATGACAAGGGCTACCTTCGCAAGTCCGTGGTGGGCGACCCTGTCCGCCGTGGCAACACCGGCGACAATACCCCTGCTATGCTCTACACCGAAATTGTCCCCGGTGACCAGGTAAAGATCACCGTGGGCCCCAAGGGCTTTGGCAGTGAGAACATGAGCGCCATCCGGATGTTCAAACCCTCTGCAGGCCTCCAGGGCATCAAGGATTTTATTCTGGAAACGGTGGAAAATGCCGGCCCTAACCCCTGTCCTCCCATGGTCATCGGCGTGGGCATCGGCGGCACTTTCGACAAGGCAGCGCTCCTTGCCAAGAAGGCCATCATGCGCCCCCTGGATACCCACCATCCCGATCCTTTTTACGCAGAGCTGGAAGACGAGATGCTGGAGAAGGTCAATGCTCTGGGCATCGGCCCTCAGGGCTTCGGCGGCAAAACCACCGCTATCGGCCTGAACATCGAAACCCTGCCCACCCACATTGCCGGTATGCCCTGCGCCATCAACATCAACTGCCATGTGACCCGGCATAAGACGGAGGTGCTGTAAATGGAAAAGAGAATCACCCTCCCTCTGACCGAGGAACTGGCGAAGACCCTCAATGCCGGCGACAGTGTCCTGCTCACCGGCACCATCTACACCTCCCGGGATGCCGGCCATAAGCGGATGTGCGAGGCTTTGGCCCGGGGCGAGGAACTGCCCTTTGACCCTACCGACGCCACCATCTACTATGTAGGTCCCACCCCTGCCAAGCCCGGCCAGGTCATCGGCTCTGCCGGTCCTACCACCTCCGGCCGTATGGATGCCTACGCCCCCACCATGATGTCCGTTGGTGCTCGTGGTATGATCGGCAAGGGTGCAAGACTGCCCGAGGTCGTGGAAGCCATGAAAAAGCACAGCGGCGTGTATTTCGGTGCTATCGGCGGCGCCGGTGCACTGCTGGCCAAGTGCATCAAAAAGTGCGAGCTCATCGCCTATGAAGACCTGGGCGCAGAAGCTCTGCGCAAGCTCTATGTGGAGGATATGCCTTTGGTGGTCATCATCGACAGCGAGGGCAATAACCTGTATGAAACCGGCCGCGCGGAATATCTGGCCAAACAAAATAAGAGAGGACTGTAATTATGAATCCTGAAATGATCGCTGAAATTTGCGAAGCCGTTATGATCGTCTGCTTCGGTTTGAGCTGGCCCCTGTCCGTATACAAGTCCTGGAAATCCCGCACCGCCAAGGGCAAATCCCTGCAGTTTGAGATTTTTATTTGGATCGGTTATATTTTCGGTATCGCCAAGAATTTCATCAAGTTCGCCAACGGCAGCACCGGCTTTATCTTCTTCCTGGCCTGGGCCTTCTATTTCCTGAACTTTATCGAGATCACCATTGATATGATTCTTTACTTCCGCAATGTAAAGCTGGATAAGGAACGGGAAGCCGCTGCCAACTGATACATAACAAGGGCAGATGCAATGCATCTGCCCTTGTTTTATCCGAATTCTTCCTTGACAATCCCCTGTAAATGCAGTAAAATCATTTTATATGATGGATAGGAGTGGTCTTATGCGCGCCAGTGAACTGATAAACCGACTGGAAGACTGCCCCATTATTGCCGCTGTCCGGGAAAGCACCTGGAAAACCGCCCTGCAATCTCCGGCAGAGGTTCTCTTCTGTTTGGAAACGGACCTGCTGACCGTGGCGCAAAAGGTTACCCAGGCCCACGATGCCGGTAAGGCTATTTTTGTCCACATGGACTTGGCCGAAGGCATCGGCCGTGACAAAACAGGCTTGCAGTATTTGGCAAACTGTGGTGTGGACGGCATCTTAAGCACCAAAGCCCAGATCATCCGGTCTGCCAAGGATTTGGGTCTGCTGACCATCCAGCGTTTCTTCGCTCTGGATTCTCAGGGCTTGGACAGCATTCACGAAATGCTGAAAAACACCAACCCTCACTTTATGGAGATCATGCCCGGCGTACTGCCCAAGGCCATTCGCCGTTTTTCTTCAGGCTCCATACCCGTCATTGCCGGCGGTCTCATTGAGACCAAGGCGGAGATCACCGCCGCACTAAGCAGCGGCGCCACCGCCATTTCCACTGGCTCTCCCCACTTGTGGGAACTGTAATAACCAAATAATTACCGTTGGAGATTAAGAGAAACGGAAAAGAAGGACATTGAAATAGATGTCTTCCTTTTGCGTTTCTCTTTTTTAATTTTACATAATTTGGAAAGGACTTGAAACCATGAATTTTGATGTCATCATCATCGGCGCTGGCGTGGTCGGCGGCATGGCAGCCCGGGAGCTTTCCCGGTATGACCTGTCCGTCTGCCTGCTGGAAAAGGAAAACGATGTGGCTACCGGCGCAAGCCGCGCCAACAGCGGCATCGTCCACGGCGGCTATGACCCGGAGCCCGGCACTCTGAAGGCTAAGCTGAACACTGTGGGTGTGGAAATGCTCTACGAGGCCGCCCAGCAGCTTCATGTTCCCTGCCTGCATAACGGCTCTATGGTCTGCGCCTTCGGTGAGAAGGAAGATCCGGCCGTAAAGGAACTGTATGAGCGGGGTCAAATCAACAACATCCCCGGTCTGAAGATCCTTACCGGCGATGAAGCCCGGGCCATCGAACCCAACCTGTCCACTGCCATCACCAGCGCTCTGCATGTGACCAACGCCGGCATCATCTGCCCCTACGATCTGACCATCGCCGCCGTGGGTAACGCCATGGACAACGGCGTGGCACTGAAGCGCAATTTTGCCGTTTCCGCCATTGAGAAGAACGGCAGCGGCTACACCGTTACCTCCGCAAAGGGTGAAACTGTCACCGGTAAGTATGTCCTAAACTGCGCCGGCGGCTACTCCGACAAGATCGCTGCCATGGTTGGTGACGATCACTTCACCATCATCCCCCGTGCCGGCGAATACATCCTGCTGGATAAGACCGAAGGCAGCCGTGTCAGCCACACCATCTTCCAGGTTCCCTCCGAAGAAGGCAAGGGCATCCTGGTATCCCCCACCGTCGACGGCAACCTGCTCACTGGCCCCACCGCCCTAAAGGTCGAAACTCCCGAGAGCCGGGACACCACTCCTGCAGGTCTGGAGCAGGTCCAGCGGCTGGCCGCCAAGAGCGTTCCTTCCGTGAACTTCCGCCAGGTCATTACCTCCTTTACCGGTGTTCGTTCCTCCGAAAAGGGCGGCGATTTCATCATTGAAGAGTCCAAAAAGGCCCCCGGCTTCGTCCATGTGGCCGCCATTGACTCCCCCGGCCTGACCTGCTGTGTGGCCATCGCTCGTTATGCAGTTGATCTGCTGAACAAGGCCGGCCTGATCCTGACCGAAAAGGCAAATTGGAACGGCAACCGTGCAAATCCTCACGCCTTCCGGGAAATGACCGACGACGAAAAGAACGCCTACATCCAGGAAAATCCCGACTTCGGCAAGATCGTCTGCCGCTGCGAGACCGTCAGCGAGGGTGAAATTCGCAATGCCATCCGCCAGAATCCCGGCGCATGGGACATTGACGGTGTCAAGCGCCGCACCCGCGGTGGTATGGGTCGCTGCCAAGGCGGTTTCTGCGGCCCCTATGTCATGGCCCTGATCGCTGAAGAACTGGGCATCCCCATGGAAACCGTCACTAAGAGCGGCGGCGACAGCTACATGCTGACAGGAAGGATCGGTGAATAATATGGAAAAACACGCAATTATCGTTGTTGGCGGCGGCCCTGCCGGTATGGCAGCTGCCATCGCGGCCTATGACCGGGGCGTCACCGATGTGGTGATCCTGGATCGAGAGCCCCACCTGGGCGGCATTCTGATGCAGTGCATCCACAATGGCTTCGGCCTGCACAAGCTGGGCCAGGAGCTCACCGGCCCGGAGTACGCAGCCGTTTACGAAAAGAAAGTCATGGAGCGGGGCATCAAGGTCTACTACGAAGCCACCGTTACCCATGTTTCTCCCGACAAGGTGGTCACCGCTCAGAGCCGTCAGGGCATTCTGAAGTTCCAGGCCGACGCTGTGATCTTGGCCATGGGCTGCCGTGAACGCAGCCGCGGCGCGCTGAATATTTGCGGCAGCCGTCCCGCCGGCGTGTATTCTGCCGGCACTGCCCAGAAGCTGATGAACTGCGAAGGCTATATGGTAGGTAAGAAGGTCGTTATCCTGGGCTCCGGCGACATCGGCCTGATCATGGCCCGCCGTATGAGCCTGGAAGGCGCAAAGGTAGAAGCCGTCTGCGAGCTGATGCCCTACTCCGGCGGTCTGACCCGTAACATCGTCCAGTGCCTGGAAGACTTCGGTATTCCCCTGTACTTAAGCACCACCGTTGCACAGATCCACGGTGAAAAGCGTCTGGAAGGCGTGACCATCGCCCAGGTGGACGAGCGCCGCCAGCCTATCGAGGAAACCAAGCGCTATATTCCCTGCGACACCCTGCTGCTGTCCGTCGGCCTGATTCCCGAAAACGAGCTGACCCGTGCCTGCGGCATTCCCATGGACCCCATCACCAACGGTGCTTTGGTTGATGATATCTGCCAGACCCAGATCCCCGGCATCTTCGCCTGCGGCAATGTTCTGCAGGTTCATGACCTGGTTGACTATGTTTCCGAGGAAGCGGAGCGTGCCGGTATCGGTGCTGCCGAGTTGATCCTGAACGGCGCTGCCAGCGGCGAAGCCATTCCCACCAAGCCCGGCAACGGCGTCCGCTATGTCATTCCCCAGAATGTCCGCAAGACCGGCAATGATGTATCCCTGTTCCTGCGGGTGACCCAGCCCTTCGGCAAGGTCAAGTTTACTGTCACTGCCGGTGACCAGGTCCTGGCCGTTGCCAAGCGGCTGAAAGCTGCTCCCGGTGAGATGGAGAAGATCACAGTCAAGGCAAACATGCTGGAGAACGTCACTGAGCCCATCGTGGTCGCATTGGAGGAACTGTAATGGAAAGAAATATTACCTGTATCATCTGCCCCCGTGGCTGCCCTATGACCGTTAAGGAAGAGGCAGGCAAGCTGGTCGTCACCGGTTTTACCTGCCCCAAGGGCGAAAAATACGCCATTGACGAGTGCACTAACCCTGTCCGTACCGTTACCTCCACCGTCCGGGTAAGTAACCGGAAGGATACCATGGTTTCCGTGAAGACCGCCGCACCTGTGCCCAAGGGCAAAATGATGGACGTGATGGCTCTGCTACGGAAAACCGCTGTAGAAGCTCCCGTTTCCATCGGTCAGGTGGTACTGACCGATGTGTTTGGCACAGAAGTCGTCATCACCAAGGCTGTGGATTGAGGTGCCTCATGGATGTAAAAAACCTGGTAAACAGCACCAAGCTGTACCTGTTCGACATGGATGGCACCTTGTACCTGGGCGACCGGCTGTACGATTTCACCACCGAGCTGCTGAGCGAAATTCGCCGCACCGGCGGAACGTACCTGTTCATGACCAACAACTCCTCCAAGAGTGTTGCTGATTATGTGAAAAAGCTGGAAAAGCTGGGCATTGCCGCCACTCGGGAGGACTTTATGACCTCCTCCCAGGCCACTGCCTTCTACTTAAAGCAGAATCACCCCGGCAAGACCCTTTATGTCTGCGGCACCCGTTCTCTGGTTGCGGAACTGGAAAGCGAAGGCTTCACCGTCACCACCGATCTCGACAAGGTCGAATGCATCGTCATGGGTTTTGACACCGAGCTGACCTTCCAGAAGCTCCACGATGTGAGCTACCTGCTGCTGACCCGTCCTGAACTCCCCTACATTGCCACCAACCCCGACCTGGTATGCCCCACGGAGTTTGGCAGTGTGCCGGATTGCGGCAGCGTGTGCATCGGCATCAAGAATGCCACCGGAAAGGAGCCGATCGTTATCGGCAAGCCCAGTCCCCTGATGCCCCAGCTGGCCATGGCGAAACTGGGCTACAAGCCGGAGGAAACTGCCGTTGTCGGCGACCGGATCTACACCGATGTGCGTTCCGGCATCAACGCCGGCTGCACCGGCGTGCTGGTGCTCTCCGGTGAGTCCACTCTGCAGACCTTGGCCGAGTCCGATGTAAAGCCCCACCTGGTGCTGGAAAGCGGCGCAGAGATCCTGGCAGAACTTCAAAAAATGTAACAAAACAGCGTGTGCAAAAGCAAAAGCACACGCTGTTTTTGTTGTGAATTGAAAGTTGGAAAGCGAAGAGCCTTCTCCACAAGGAGAAGCCTTATTCTCCCTTGACTCTGGTCTCGATTCGCTCCAGAGCTGTTTTCATGGCCTCGTAGGTTTCTGCAGACACTCTGTCCAGGAAATTATTCTCGTAGGCCGCTATAGCCTCCCGAATCCGCAGAAGCCGCACCGTTCCGCCGTTTTCCCGTTCATCGGCATAAAATACCGGAATGTAATCATAACCGGTAATGCTCACCGCGCCGGTCTCGCCGTCCTTGGTAATCTCCAAATCCAACAGCACGGAATAATCTGTGCCGGGTTTTTCGCCGTCCCCCAGCAGATCGCCCAAGGAGTAGGCCACCACACGGCCGGATGCATCCTGGGTGATTTTCTGCACATAGTGAGGATGTGTGCCGATAATGGCATCCACACCACCGCTGAGCAGGAGCTCCTGGATCTGATTCTGGGTCTTGCTGATGTTGTCGTTGTATTCGCTGCCCCAATGGACCAGCGCAATGGTCACATCCGGCTGCTCATAGGAAATATTCCGCAAAATCTTGGAAATACCCTCAGAATCCACCTTTTGATAGGTGCTGGAATAGTCGGTGTAGAGCAGATTAACACAGTTTTTGCTGTCCTCAGGCAGGCCCATGCCGTTCATGCCCTTGGTGAAAGCCACCACAGCGATCTTGATGCCCTCCACTTCCCGGATAATAAAGCCCCGGGTTCTGTCGAATTCTGCCTGGTTCGCAAAAGAACCCACCGGTTCCATGCCCGCATTGCGGATTTCGTCCAGAGTGGCTTTCATTCCCCGCAGGCCATTGTGGTTGGTATAGGAATTGGCAGTCTGTACAATATCCACACCGGCATTGCGCAGCGCTGTCAACAACTGTGGAGGCGCGCTGACCGTAGCAGAACCGTAGTTGTCGCTATAGATATTGCCCTCAAAATTCACAGAAGTCAGATGACTACCGGACATAACTCCGGCCAAATCCAAAAACAGCTGGGTATAGTCGTAACCGCTGACCCCCTGTCCGGCGGCTACCACCTTGTCCGTTACATTTACATCGCCACCGGCCAGGTAATGGATCACCGTATCCGGAATTGCCGGCTTAGGCGGTTCGGTAACCGGCGGCTCGGTGGGTACAGAAGGCTCGGTAGTCTCAGGAACTTGCATTTGCGGCGGCGAAGGCTGCTGGGGCTTCACCATACCGCTGGTGATCAGCACCGCAGCGCAGCAAAGCACCATCACCGCAGCGGTGATGATCGCCCCGAGCTTTAGCAGGCGCATCTGCTTGTCCAGAAACGCTTTTTCCTGTTTACGCTCTTCCCGGCGTCTATTCAGTTCTTCGTCGTTCAGAGCCATGGTTGTCCTCCGTTTTGGTTATCAGAAAAAGTCCTTGTATGCCGTAGGCACGTAGGGCGTGGGGTTACAATTGTATTTACTGCTATATTCACCGCCACCGGTTTCGTTACCGAACATCTCACCCCAACCGCCGTAGTAATTCAAGTATTCCCGGAAATCATTGTAGTGATTATGGGTGTAGAATACATAAATTTCATCCTGCTCGTAACTGCCGTTACGGTTCAGGTCCTGCCGGGCATAGACGATTCGGGCAGCGCCCCGTTCGATTTTTGTGCCGTTATTATAGGGCTTGGGCGCATAGCCGGGAGTGGTGGTTCCGGTTGTGCCGATGTCCAGCTCATAATACTGCAGCTGACCGCCACAGCCGGAAATATTGGGCAGCTCCGGCTCGTAGGGATACCTGCTGGTATCACCGGAGAAGTAGGAGTGATTCACCCGCAGATACTCGCCCCAAATACTGCTTGTGGGCTTTGTTTTCTTGGCGGAAGTGTAATTTGCAGGGAAGCGGCCTTCCTGACCGCCAAAGGCGTACATATAGGCCGCCACTTCTTCCAAAGTGATATAGCCGCCGTCTTTGTAGATGCGCATCACTTCGCTGCCGTAAGCATCCACAACAACGTATGTATTGCCGTTATCTAAGTACATTGCCTTGGTGTTGCGCAGGTACTTGTTGCCCTCCATGGGCCGGTAGCCGGAATCGGTGGCATACTGACCGGGAACTTCCAAAGAACCGGACAGGAAACCGTGTTGGGAGCGGTAGTAGGCGTCCATGTAGTTGGTCGCCGGGGTATAGTTGGCGTAAAATTCCGCCTTGGTCACACCCACATAGGGGTCTGTTTCCGGAATCGGCTCCGTAGGCTGAGTAACAGGCGGTTCCGGAACCGATGGCTCTGTTACCGGAGGCTCCGATGGCTGGGTTGCCGGTTGTGTGGGCGGCTCTGTCGAAGGCTCTTCCGAGGGCTCCGTAACCGGTTCCGTAGAAGGCTCCGTAACAGGTTCCGAAGAGGGCTCTGTAACAGGTTCCGTAGAGGGTTCTGTAGCAGGCTCCGAAGACGGTTCCGTTACAAACGAAGACGGAGGCACTTCGATTCCAGGGTTTTCCTGCGGAATGACCTGGGTGCAGCCACACAGCAGCATGGCCAGGATCAGTAATAAGCTTAATATCTGTTTCATTCTGTACATCCTTAAAGACAAGATATTGCTATTGTAGCCGATTGCCCGCCAATTGTCAATTTCTCCGGGCAGAAAAAGGGCGTGCCGTTTTTCCGGCACGCTTTAATCCTCTGTGCTTTCTGTTTGTAGGCCATTATCCTCAATCCATTGCTGAATAATCTCAGCAGATAATTGAGAAATAGACCACTTCTTCTCTTCTGCAACTCTTTCCAGAATTGCTTTTGTTTGCGCATTTGTTCTGAATGTTATAAACTCTGTTTTCTTCATAATATCACCCGTATACATTGTATACCTTGCTTTGTTGACATTTCTAGATATATTAGGTATACTATGTATATCGTCGGAGGGGTATTATTATGCATCAGGACTACGCAGAATATGTTTACCATACTTTAATTGGAGCCTATATTCCGGGTTTGGGTGCACCTGGCATTGAAAACGCTTTTGCCGATGGCGCGCCTTGTATGGAACTATATAGCAACGCTTACAACGCATATCAACGATTATGTGATCGATTAGGTGTTGTAGATGAAGATGATGATGTGGAAATAATTTTCCAATCATTGCTGTTAATCAGCAAAAACCTTGGTATTAAAATGTTTCGCTACGGGCAGCAATCCACTGCGCATTCTGATTGACGCTCTCACAAAATAAGCAAACCCACGGTGGGAAATGCCCACCGTGGGTTTTATTGTATCAGATAGGTCCGTGAAGTTGGAAATAAAGCCAGGTGAACACCAAAGCGCCTACCATGCAGGCCAAGCCGACGATGAACAGGAAACCGTAGCCGGTGACGTTCTTCTCACGCCGCCGTGCAACATAGTCGCCGTATTTTTCGTGGGTCAGTCTGCCGCCGGGGATAATGAATCGCACCACAGCTGTCAGCAGATAGCCAATGGCGTCCAACGAGCCCTGGTTGGAAAGCCAAACCAACGCCCCGGAGAACAGGAACAGCAGAGCCGGCAGGGTAAATGCGTCGCTTAAAATGCGGTACACATTCACCAGTTCCTGTTCAGCAACATTCTCGCCCAGTGCGTATCCTACCACAATGGCCGCGCAGATCAGTGCGGAAGCACCGTACTTCAGCAGACGGATCTTGGCTTCCTTGCTCACAGGCCCATTTCCTCTCTGTACTTCTGCTCTTCCACAGAGTTGCAGCGAACAAAGTGACCGGGCGTGATTTCCCGAAGAGTAGGCTCCTCCACAGAGTAGTCGTGCTCAGCCAGAGGATTGTACTGAATACGCTCGCGCTTCTTCTCCAGATGGGGATCGGGCAGAGGAATTGCAGACAGCAAGGACTTGGTGTAGGGGTGTGTGGGGTGCGCAAACAACTCATCGGAAGAAGCCAGCTCCACCAGGTGGCCGTAGTACATAACACCGATGCGGTCGGAGAAATACTTAACAACGGACAGGTCGTGGGCGATGAACAGCACCGTCAGATCCAGGGTATCCCGCAGCTCATTGAGCAGGTTGATAACCTGAGCCTGAATGGAAACGTCCAGAGCGGAGATGGGCTCGTCAGCAATCAGCAGCTCGGGGTTCATGATGATCGCCCGGGCAATACCGATACGCTGGCGCTGACCGCCGGAGAACTCGTGGGGATAACGGCCGGCGTGTTCACGAACCAGGCCAACAGTCTCCAGAATCTGGTAAACCTTCTCCTCAATGAGCTTCTTATCCTTCATGCCCTGGATCACCAGACCCTCGGCAATGATTTCCTTAACGGTCATACGGCCGTCCAGGGAGGAAATGGGATCCTGGAAGATCATCTGAATGTCGGTAACGATACCGGCCTTCTTGTGATCTGCCTTTGCTGCCACGATTTCACGGCTCAGCTCAGCAATTCGCTCCTTGCAGGCAGCGATCTTTTCAGAAGCATCTGGGCTGCCGCTCTTGGACAGCTCACGGATCTCCTTCTTCTTGGCTGCGATCTCATTCTTAAAGGACTTGGTGCCGGCAGCGATCCGGCGGCCCTTGTAGTAAATGCTGCCGGAGGTGATGTCGTACAGCTTAATGATGGAACGGCCGGTAGTGGTCTTGCCGCAGCCGGACTCGCCAACCAGGCCGAAAACCTCGCCCTTGTAGACCTCAAAGCTCACATCGTCAACGGCCTTGGTTCTGCCGAAGTACTGGCAGAGGTTTTCTACTTTCAGCAGAACTTCACGATTGTTCTCAGCCATTTTCGGCACCTCCTGCCTTCTTCATTCTGGCGATGCGGTCGGTGATGGCCTTGGGGATTTCCACCTTGGGTGCATCGGGGTGGAGCAGCCAGGTTGCTGCTCTGTGGGTCTCGGAAATCTCGAACATGGGAGGCTGCTGCTCAAAGTCGATCTGCATAGCATACTTGTTACGCAGCGCGAAAGCGTCGCCCGCGGGGGGATAACGCATATCGGGGGGTGTACCGGGGATGGCGTCCAGCTTCTCCTTGGTATCCAGGTCCGGCATAGCGGACAGCAGCGCCCAGGTGTAAGGATGTCTGGGATCGTAGAAAACATCGTCGGCAGTACCGTACTCGATGATCTTGCCGGCGTACATAACGGCAATATCGTCAGCCATGTTTGCCACAACGCCCAGGTCGTGGGTAATGAAAATAACGGACAGGTTACGCTCGTTCTTCAGCTTGTTGATCAGCTCCAGGATCTGTGCCTGAATAGTCACGTCCAAAGCGGTGGTGGGCTCGTCACAGATCAGAACCTCGGGGTCAGCAGACAGAGCAATGGCGATAACGATACGCTGACGCATACCGCCGGAGAACTCAAAGGGATACTGGTTGAAGCGCATACGGGCTTCGCTGATACCCACCTCTTCCATCAGCTTGATGGCGCGTTCCTTAGCCATAGCCTTGGTAACCTTGTAGACGACCTTGGAAGCCTTTTCCTTCAGGTAGTCGATGATCTCAATGCAGCGCTGGTGGTAATCTACTGTGGCGACCACATCATCCTGGTACTTCTTCTCCAGACGCTCCAGGACGGAAACGATCTGGTTTTTCAGTGCATCCAGGTCATGCAGGGACTTGGGAACGACCTTCCATTCCACATTCTTGCCCTTGGCAACCAAAGCATCATGCTTCTTAGTCTGACGCTCAAACCGAGCCTCTTCCTTGGGATTGAATGCAACAGCTGCAAAATAGCGGCTGATAGCGGAGTTTAAGCTGGTGCGGAAGGTGTAGGCAACGCCATCCTTCACGATCTCCAACCGGTCAATGGACGCATCCACCAGGTCAGCCAGGCTCTTGGCATACTTCATTGCACCGGCAGATTTCAGTTCGCCGCTAAAGTATGCTTTACCTTCCTTCAGAGCCTCCAGAACCAGCTTCTTCTTATCCACAGACTGGCGGTGAGAGTAAGCCACGCCACGCTCCTGCAGAGCAATAAACTCATTCATGAAGTTCTCATTCAGATAAGCCAGCGCTTCCTCGTTCAGCTTGTCCATATCCCGACCGGTCAGATCCTCGCCGGGATGCTTCATAGCATAGAAGCCAATTCGGAAGAAGTTGGGACGGGGCTGCTCCTGCATATCCCGCAGCAGGTTTTCCAGCTGCGTGATTGCATTCAGAACAGACTCAGGCAGACCCAGGGCATTCTTTTCAGCAGTATATTTACGGGCAGCGAGCAGCTCGGCAGAAACCGCAGCCATGCGCTCGGTAAACTTTGCAGTAAAGAAGGGCTCCTTAATGGTCTTCAGCTTATTGGCATACTCCCGCAGCAGAGCCTTGCCGTCCAGCTTCTGATTCTTGCTGGCCTTGAACTGCACGTCTTCTACATCGGTGAGCAGATCAGCCACGGTGTTGGCAGCATGGTTATACGCATTCTCCAGCTTGTTGGCCTCAACGCAGAAACTGTTGAAGGTGCTGGTCAGCTCCTTGATCCGAGCCTCGGAAGAAGCGCCGCAGTCAGCGATCATCTGTGCCTGCAGCAGTGCCAGCAGGCTGTTAAAATCCTTACGGGACTCACGGCGGCTGGCCTTGTTCTTCAGCAGCATAGCCTCTGTGATCTGCTTACCGATCTTAACGATGGGGTTTAGAGAGGACAGAGGGTCCTGGAAGATCATGGCGATCTTATCGCCACGAATCCGATACATTTCTTCTTCGTCGATCTTCAGCAGGTCACGACCGTCGAAAATGATCTCGCCACCCTCAATGATGGAGTTACCGGCCAGAATGCCCAGAATTGCCTTAGAGGTAACAGACTTACCGGAACCGGATTCACCAACGATAGCCAGGGTCTTGCCCTGCTCCAGCTTAAAGGAGATGTCGCGGACGGCCTGGACTTTACCGTTATTGGTGCGGAAGGAGATCCGCAGGTTATTCACTTCCAAATTGATAGCCATTAGTCGTCAGCTCCTCTCAAAGAAGGATTGAAGGCATCCCGCAAGCCGTTGCCGAAGAGGTTGAAGGAGATCATCAGCAAGGAAATAAAGATTGCCGGGAAGAAGATAACATGGGGGAAGTCCTGCAGGAACTGTCTGCCGTTTGCCAGCATAGTACCCACAGAGGTCATAGTAGAGCTATCCAGGTTCACGATGCCCAGATAAGTCAGGCTGGACTCGGAGAAGATAACACCGGGAATCACCAGAACGGAGCTGGTGACAATGGTACCCAGAGAGTTGGGGAAAATATGACGGAACATGATCCGCCAGTCGCTGGCGCCCAGAACACGGGATGCCAGAACATATTCCTGACCCTTAAAGCGGTAGAACTGCATACGGACAGTGGATGCCATACCGATCCAGCCCGTCAGCACGAAGGCAAACAGCAGCGAGATAACCGGTCCGACCCGTTTCGCCAAGTGCAGCTGGAACAAGGTGGCTACAACCATGAAGGGGATTCTGGCCAGGATGTCGGTGAAGCGCTCCATCAGCATATCGATGGCGCCGCCGTAGTAACCCTCGATAGCACCGTAGATAGCGCCGATGAACAGGTTAATGGCGGAAACACAGACAGCCAGCAGCAAGCTGAACCGGGCAG
The DNA here is from genome assembly GCA_017624715.1 of Oscillospiraceae bacterium. Classification (GTDB taxonomy): domain Bacteria; phylum Bacillota; class Clostridia; order Oscillospirales; family Oscillospiraceae; genus Faecousia. The sequence continues at coordinate 16,500 of JAGAMN010000031.1, read as the reverse complement.
CGGAAGCCAGTCTGGTCAGCATATCCTGACCCATAGCGGTAGTACCGAACAGGAAGGAAGGCTCAAAGCCGTACTTGTACTGGAAGTAGGCATACTTCAGCACGCGGCACTTATAGGAAATGGCGCTGGAATCGCCGGTGATGGAGGCATACCGGTAACGGTCTTCCGCATTGGGATTGTCAATACCGGGGTCGCCTTCAATACGCAAAGAATTGTAGCTTCCATCGTTACCGATCTGCTTATAGATATCCACAAAGTTGTCGTTCTTATCAACCTTGGGCACGCCCTTATCGTTGGCTTCGTACCAAATATCGGCATTGAGCTTATTCTTTTGAGACAGCTTGGTGTCATCAACTGCAGGATAAATGAGCTGAATGCCAGTCTCATTCTGCCAGGCCTGCATGCTCTTGTACTGCTCTTCGGTCAAAGTCATATAGGTGTAAGCGCCGTCACTACCGTTGTAGATATAGGAATCCACACGAATATTGTAAACAGGAACACCCTTTTCGTTGGTGCCGACCTGCTCCACATTCTTCATGACTTCCAGGCCGGTCTCCTCAGCAACAGCACGAACCTGATCGTAAGCAGGCTTGGTGATGTCTTTTCTGTCCTTAAAACCGTCCCAGAAATCCCAACCCAGATCTACACACAGCTGATTGCGGGGCAGCAGCTTGCCGTACATCAGGTAGTCGGTATCCGTCAGTGCCAGAGAGTAGGGAGTCTGGCAGAACATGGGCACAAAAATAGCGTACAGAACCAGCAGCATAATAATAATCGCTGCGGTAACGGAACTCTTATTCTTGCAGAAACGGTTAAATGCATCTCGGAAATAGCTGATCTGCTTGGTGTCCATTTTTTGGTCGTGCAAGCGGATCTCATCGCCGACAAACCGGAACTTATCGGCGGGAATCTTGGGAATATTATTTTCTTTCATCATTTCTTAGACCCCATTCTGATTCTCGGATCGATAACACCGTAGCTCAAGTCCATAACGATACCTGCAGTCAAGCCGATCAGCGTATAGAACGCAGACAGCAGCAGGAAGAAGTTATAGTCCAGAGTGGTAATGGATTCCGTGTACAGAGGACCCACACCGGGAACCTCGAAAATACTCTCAATGATCAAGCTGCCGCTGAGCACCGCAATGACCTCCGTCAAAATGGAGGGGAAGATGGGCACCATGGCATTACGCAGCGCGTGGCGAGTGGTGGTCTGCGCACGGGTCAGACCCTTGGTTCTTGCCAGCAGCAGATAATCGCTGGTCAACACCTCAGTCAGCTCCGCACGGGTGAAACGTGCATAACCGGCAATGGAGCTCAAGGACAGGGAGATCACCGCGGGCAGCATACTTCTGAAGGTTGCCCAGGTGAAGTATTCACCGCCGCCGCGCATATGCAGGGGGAACAGGTCCAGCTTATAGCACAGGTAGTACTGGATCAGGAAGGCGTACACATAGCTGGGCACGGAAACCAAAATCATAACACCGGTGGAGATTGCGTGGTCCTGCCACTTGTTCTTCTTCAGAGCGGCATAAATACCCAGCATCAGGCCCAGAGGCACTGCCAGCAAGGAAGAATATGCGTTGACCAGGATGGTGTTGGGTAGCTTTTCCAGGAACACACCAAAGCAGTCCTGGCCGAAGTACAGCTTCTCGCTGATACCCCAGTCGCCACCGATCAGCGTTTTCCGGAAGAAGTTAAAGTACTGCACCAGAAGCGGGATTTCGTTACCCTTCTCATCCACCAAGCCCTGGCGATAGCGGCTCTTTAAGACCAGGTCCATATCTTTGCCAAACTGCTGTGCAGGCACATTCGGCAGCAAGCGAACCAGGATAAAGCATGCAGAAATGATAATCAGGAAGGTGAAGATCATAAACAGTAAACGCTTTGCTGTATATTTCAGCGTATACATAGTATTTTTCCTCCTTACAAGAGATTCTTTAGTTCCGGCCGGAAACCGCCTTTCGGCAGTTTATGCCCCGTCCCGCTCTCCTTTGGGAAAGCCAGAGAACAGTAGCCGTGGCAGAAGCACTTTTCGGCATGACGCAAAATGCGCCTGCCACGACGACCGGTCTCATGATGCCCGAAAATTGCAATTTTCGGGCCGGATCGCCTGCCTGGCCGGGGGCAAATGCCCTCTTTTCGGCAGGATTAGTATGTCCAGAGAAAACTATAATAAGCGCAGTATCTGGAACAGGGGCAAAAGCCCCTGTTCCAGACTTTGTATTGGGAATTATTCAGCTAACTACCGATTACTTGTAGTTCAGGGTGCCGTCCTGTGCGTTAACATAGGAAGTCCACTCAGCATCGGTGTAGTTGTAGGTGTAGTACTTCAGGCCACCGAAGCCCATACCGAAGATGTAATTCTCAGTGTAGTAGTTGACCTGCATACCCTTCAGGTTAGCGCCAGCGTCGTCCATCAGAGGCACGAAGTTGTAGTTCAGCAGAACTGCGCCTTCCAGAGCGCCCAGGATCTCCAGACGAACCTCGGGGTTGTTGTCAGCAGTACCGCAGGAGAACTCGATGGAAGAGCCGTCAGCAGCAGTGATGGTGTGCTTCTTGCCAGCCATGATCTCGTACCAGTTCCACACGTTGGTGGTGTAGTCAACGCCGTTGATCTTGATGGTGCAGTTGATCTTGGTGAAGTCGGTGGAATCGTCGTACTGGTAGGAAGGCTTAACGTAAGCTTCCATCAGGCCGTAGGGATCCAGAGCGGAACCGGTCCAGCCCACGCCGAACAGCATGTCGACGGTGTTGTTCTTCAGAGCATCGGAGAAAGCATTGCCCAGGGTGTCGTCACGGGTGAACTCCAGCTTGCCTTCCAGCTTGGTGCCCTTAACAGCCTCGGTGTAGTTGTTCACGATGAACTCGTAACCGTTGTTGTAGAAGGTGGAGGTGTTGTTGGGAGTACCAACCATGATAACGACCTTGTCGTCAGCATCCATCAGACCCTGCTGGATGGCCTTGTCGTAAGCGGCATCGAACAGCTGCTTAGCCTTGGTCAGGTTGTAACCGGTGATGGAAGCGATAGCCTCGTCGATGTTTGCATACAGCTTGCCTTCGCCGTACTCGTTAGCAACGCCCCAGAACTGAGCCAGAACGTTCTTAGCGACATCGGTGGTGCGGTAAGCAGTACCAGCCTCGGGATCGGAAACGATCAGGGAGGAGTACAGACCGAATGCGGGAGCATTCAGAGGAGAGGTAGCCAGGCAGAACTTAGCGCGGTCCATAGCGAAGGACATAGCCTGACGGAACTCGATCAGAGTCAGAATGGTCTTGTTGACATTCTCGCCGGCGTTAGCCTGAGCAGTCTTCAGAGCATCGAAGTCGGGGTTGAAGGTCATAGCGAAGGTGGAGTCGCCGGTGGAGTAGTAGCAGTGGTCAGACAGGGAGTAGTCTTCCATGTCTTCCTTGGTCAGGCCATAGCTGTCCAGCAGGCCCTTGTTGAAGGCTTCCAGACGGCCGGAAGCTTCCTTGATGTGGTCAACGACGATGTCGGTGGTCTGGTAGGTACCCTCGGACAGGTCGAAGTAGTGCTCGTTCTTGGTCAGCTTGAACTGCTTATCCTTCTCGAAGTAGGTCAGCTTGTAAGGACCGTAGGACATGGTGTTGTCAGCGGTGGTGCAGTAGGTGTTGGTGTAAACACCGTCAACAGTGGACTCACATGCCTTGTAGGTGGGAACGTGAACCAGCCAGGAGGAAGTCAGGGAGTACTTCAGGTAGAAGCCTTCCAGCTCGGACTCCAGAGCGATGCACAGCTTGGTGTCATCCAGAGCAAAGACACCGACATCTTCCCACTTCATATCGCCGTAGGTGTAGTCGTAAACGAAGTAGTCAGGTGCGTTGTCAGCGGACTCGCCCCAGTTGGGGTTGTTAGCGATAACGGGAACGAACAGAGCCAGGTTCTCATCAGTCAGGGGAACACCGGCGGAGGTGACTTCGTCCTTGTCGTTCTTGGTGAAGACCTCTTCCTTAGCGGTCAGGTCAGCCCAAGTGGTGGTATCGAAGTAAGCAGCACCGTAATCGTTGACGTAATCGGCCAGGTGGTCGCCGCCCAGCCAGTCCAGAGCGATGTTGGTACCGATGTAGACCTTCTCACCCTGAGGAGTGCGGTAGATGCCGTCCTCGCCCTTGGTGAAGTCAGCCAGAGTCCAACGAACGGGAGACAGGTTGTTGTCCTGCTTCTCAACGAAGGAGCCCTGCTTTGCGTACAGCATGGCATTGACGATGATCATGTTGCCGGAGTACAGGGAGTCAGCGCGGTAGTTGTCAGCCTCGGGGTTCAGCAGCAGCTTAGCGGACTCAACAAAGTCGTGAGCAGTGATCTTGCTGCCGTCTTCCCACTTCAGGTCGTCGCGCAGGTTGATGATGTAAACCTTAGCCTTGTCGCCTTCAGCAACACCGTACTTGCCAACGTACTGAGAAGTAACGTCAACGGGATGCTCGTCGGTGGTCATGTGAGGCACGACCTTGTAGCCATCCTTAGTCTCGTTGTAGTCGAATGCGTAGAAACCAGTGCTGATGTAGTCGGTAATTTCACCGTCAGTAGCAGTCTGGTAGGTGTGGGGGCTCCAAACGGTGGGGAACTCACTCATAGCATAGTTATAAGTGTAGGTGATAGCACCGGAAGCCTGCTGTTCCTGGCAGCCAGCAAAAACGGTCATGATCATCATGACTGCCAGAACGATTGCGAGAATCTTCTTCATTTTCTTTTCCTCCTAAACATTTTATTTACGCACACGGTGGACAATTGCCCAACCCGGGTGGATAAACATGGGTATATTTTACCCTTTTGCGGTATCAATGTCAATTTCTTTTTAATTTTTTATACGATTTACCCAAACATCCTCCTCGATTACCTCTGTTTTTGGGCAGTTCGCAATAGAAATTTAACAATTTGCCAATTCCACCCAAGAAAAACAACCGTCCACACAAGGAAACACAATCTTTCTGCTACAACGAAACCCCCGGGGTTCCTTATCAGCATGTTTGCCAGTGGCGGACAAACCGGAATTTTGTCGTTTTTCTATATTATATTAATGTATCGTCACCGGCACAGCCAGCTTTTGTATAGACTCCCATTTTTGGGCAATCCTAACAAAAACGCCAAAGGGGAGATTTTGTGCTTCTATCCTATATCCGTACCATCGTGCTGTATTTGGTGCTGATCGCCATCATTCGGCTCATGGGTAAACGGCAAATCGGACAAATGGAGGCTTCGGAATTTGTGGTCACCATGCTGGTAGCCAATTTAGCCTCTATCCCCATGCAGGATGAGGGCGTACCTTTGCATTCCGGTCTTGTGCCTATGATCACCATTTTAGGGGTAGAATTTATCCTCACTGCCCTTTCCATGGCCAGCATCCGTTTTCGCCGTCTGCTTTGCGGCAAGCCGGTGATCCTCATCGAAAACGGCCACATACTCCAGGAAAACCTGCGCCGCACCCGGGTGACCCTGGACGAACTCACCGGCCACCTCCGGGAAAAGGACATTCTGGATCTAAACACTGTCCAGTTTGCCATTTTGGAGACGGACGGCAATTTATCCGTCTTCCCCTACCCTCAGCACCGGCCCGCCACCGCCAAGGAAGCATCCATTTCCGTAGAAAAGCAATACCTGCCCATCACCATCATCGGCGACGGGCAGGTATATCCCCATAATTTGGCTGTTGCCGGCAAAGACCGGGCATGGCTCGACAAGGTTTTGCAGCAACAGGAGGCAACCGTTGCCGAAACCTGGCTTTTGACAGTCGACAGAGGCGATCACATCTACTTTCTGCGAAAGGAGACCGCCAAATGAAAAAGCTATGGGCAGGCATCGCCGTTTTAGCGGTGCTTTTGGGCATCGGCATCGGTGCCGCCATGGTCATGCAGCATGTTCACGGTGATCTTGCCAACCGATTGGAAAAAGCGGCGGGCCTGTGTAAAACCGATTGGCAGGGCGCAACTTCCCTGGCCGAATCCGCAAGCGCGTCCTGGACACAGCACCAGCACTGGATCGCCGCTTTGGTCGATCACGAGCCGCTGGAAGAAATCGAAAGTCTGTTTGACCAGTTATCTCTGTGCCAAAGCAACGAAGATACCGAGGAATTCGCCGCGGTGTGCCTGCGCATCGCCAATATCTGCAATATGCTGGAAGAAAGCCACAGCCCCTACTGGTGGAATCTACTGTGATGTCCCCCTGGCCAAAGCCAGTACCGACCGGGCCAGGGCATTGGCCGCCAACATGGCTTCTGCATGGGTATCCCCTGCCGCACCAACCTCTATCAAGAGGCTTCCGGGGGTCATGTCCATATTAAACCGCTCCGGCCGCAGATGGATGGGCCGGGTAATGCCCGGGTTTTCCCGTTCCAGTTGGGCAGACAGTTTCAGCGCCAGGGACAAATTCTCCCGCCAGTTGGGATGGTGATTCCCGGTAGCATCGGTGCCGATCACCACCATGATCTGCGCCGATGGCTGACCGCCTACCGTAGCGGAGGTGTTCAGCTGGCCGCCATTACTCATAGCCGCCGCATCCCGGTGGATATCCAGTACCATGCGAATGGAAGGATAGTCTTCCAAATACCGGGCAATGGTTTTTCTGGCATCGTTATATGAGCCGTTGTAGGACGGATAATCGTGAAAGGATTTGTCGTGGATCACTTCCACGCCCCCTTCCCGCAGGATCCTAGCCACCTCTTCTCCTATGGATACCATATTATAATGTGTATCCAGAGTGCGGTAATCACCGGAGGCTTCATACTGCGCCCCCTGGGTGGGTGTATAGCTTTCCGTTGCATGGGTGTGCAGGATCAGTACCGCAGGCTGTCCGTCGGTCAAGTCCCAGCTTAGCGCCGAGGTCAGAAGCGGTTTTAAGTCTACCTTGTAGCCGCTGTCATTGATCAGCCCTACCGATGCCAAATCCCCCTCAGAAAACGCCGGAAGCTCCGCCTCTGGCACAGTGGGCTGGGGTTCGGAGGGCTCTGTTTCTTCCGGCTGGGGCTGCACCACTTGGGGGTAGCGCACCACCCGACCGGTTTGTAAAAAAACCGCCAGGGACAGCCATTGCGTTTCCTGAAACATGTCCCGGGCGGCAGAAAATGCGAATCCAAAAAGCCGCAGAAGAACCGCAAAGGCGATGGCCGCCGCGCCGATCTTCAGGGCTTGCCGTTGATAATCCATGGGCTTCCTCCCGAAAAAATGTCGAGTTCTGTCGCTATGCGCATAAATTGTCGGAAGAAAGCGCCCACATTTTTGGCAAAGTCATTCCGTTCATAGGTCATCCTGAGCGCAGGGCGCAAGCCTGAAGTCGAAGGATCCGTTCCTTGTTGCGGATTACGGATTCTTCGGCTCCCCCTCGGTTCCCTCGGGGTCGCTCAGAATGACACGGTTTCTTAACTGAATGACATCGCTATTTTCAGGGTCGTTTCCACTTGGGGCGACTGCGCAGCTCCATGCGTAAATTCCGGAAAAATTCCTGCATCAAAGCAGCGGCTTCCTCTTCCAGAACGCCCTTTTCCACCGTAGGATGGTGATTAAACGCCATAGAAAACAGATCACACACCGATCCGCAGGCACCGTACTTATCATCGGAGGCACCAAACACCACATTCGGGATTCGGGCATTGATGATAGCGCCGGCACACATGGGGCAGGGCTCCAGCGTGACATACAGTGTGCATTCCCAAAGCCGCCAGCCGCCCAAGTTGCGACAGGCCTCTTCGATGGCCTGGATCTCCGCATGACCCAGGGCGGTCTTTTCTGTTTCCCGGCGGTTCCGGCCCCGGCCTACGATCTGCCCGTTACAGGTGATCACACAGCCTACGGGCACTTCTCCCTCCGCAGCCGATTGCCGCGCCAATTCCAGCGCTTCTTCCATAAATTGCCGATGATCCACGGTTCTCCCTCCTTTTGGGTACATCATACCCCAAGGGAAGCCCTCCCGTCAAGCCTCCAGGAGCATAGCGGTCATCAGCACCGCCAGCTCCTCCCGGGAAAAGGGTCGCTTGTCCCGCTTTTCCAGCCGTTGATCCGCCGTACGCAGGGTGTCCAACAGCGCCTGATGGGCTACCGCTTCTTCCTGCTCTGTGGCGGCCTTTCCGGTGAGCAGATAATCCGTGGTCACCCCGAACTGCCGGGCTATGGCCACCAGCAGCTGGGCCGAAGGTTCTCTTCTTCCCTGTTCATACATTCCCACCGCACTGGGGCTGATCTGCAGCCGCCGGGCAAGCTCTCCCTGGCTGAGGCCTGCGCTGCGGCGCAATGCGGCAATTCTCGGTCCGAGCATATTACATCGCTCCTTTCGTTGGGACAAGTATATCACAATGCCGTGGCAGATTTGGGAGAATTTTGGTCCTACACATTTCGACGGACTATACACGGAGCGTGTAGTATAATATTGAAACTGGAAATAGCTGGTAAAAATCAGAGAAAAATACAGAAAAAATCGACAAAAAATGCATTCTAATTTTTACACGAGAGGATGATGCCCATGAATCCAAGGATCGAACCTACCCTCTACATAGATCCTCAGGCGGCAGTACCGGCTGGCTTCTGCCCCAAATGTGGCGGTGCGGTGTACAAGCCCAGTCTGTACTGCCCGCGGTGCGAGGCAGTCTGCCATGACCCTTCTTGAAATGAGCAAGGACTACGAAGCCGCTGCCGTACCGCTGCGCAATCGCCTGCGACAGCTGCGGCAACAGCTACGGGAAACCGACGACCCGGAGGAGCGTTGGCACCTGAAGCGGCGCATCGCTGAGCTGACCCCCATGCTGACCCAAATGAACGAGCTGGCAGAGCTCACCGCCCGATACTACGAAAGGGGGTACTACCGCAATGGGAAATATACCGTTTAGTAACTACCAAGGGCCGCGACTTCCGCCCGAGGTACAGATGCGCCGGGTAAATCGGGTCCTTTTTGAGGAACTGACACCTTGTCAGCGGGAGATTCTCATTGCTTACTATTTCCAGCAGAAGACCATGCCGCAAATTGCCGCGGAGCGACAGGTGAACAAGAGCACCGTCTGCCGCACCTTGCACCGGGCAGAGGCCCAGCTGCGGAAGTTTCTGAAATATTGAGTCTTCTCTTTCCCGGGCTGGCGACAATGCCGGCCCACTTTACTTTTCCTTGAAAATCTGTTATTGTAAGGAAAACATCCTACCCGAATCGAGGACGGCCAATATGGAAAACTATTTTCAGATGCATATGGAAAAGCAGCAGATCGATGCTATCTCCAATCTGGGTCTTGCCCACATCGGTGACGGCGTGTACGAGATCCTGTGCCGGGCTTACCTGTGTGCCAAAGGCGGTCAGACCGTAAAGCGGCTGCATAAGGAGTCGGTGGAGCTGGTCAAAGCGCCTACCCAGGCCAAGCTGGTGGAGAAGATTCTCCCCGTGCTGACGGAAGAAGAAGCAGCCTACTACCGCCGGGGCAAAAATGCCCATTCCCATGCAGCCCCCAAGTCCGCCACCCCCCAGGAGTACGCCAAGGCCACCGGCCTGGAAACGTTGTTCGGTGCGTTGTATTTGGCAGGCCGCACCGACCGCCTCAACGAACTGTTCGGCCTGATGGTGGAATAATGCCCTCCCTTTTGGGGAAGGTGTATTCAAATTTTCAGTGCAAATTTGAAGACGGATGAGGGCCTGTCATCCTGAGCGAGCCGCAGGCGAGTCGAAGGATCCGTCCACTTCCGACAATAATGCGGATTCTTCGACTACGCAGCCTTTGGCTGCTACGCTCAGAATGACACCACTTTTAAACTTACAAAAAATCGGAGGCCATTATGGCATTTGACGCGTTTTATTTGACCTGCGTGCTGGAGGAAATCCGCGCTTTGCAGGATGTCCGGGTGGAAAAGATCCACCAACCCAGCCGGGATACGGTGCTGCTGCACCTGAAGCACCGGGAAGGCCGGGCAAAGCTCCTCTTTGCCGCCAACCCCACCGCTCCCCGACTGCATCTGACCACCGCATCTCCGGAAAATCCCCCGGAACCGCCTATGTTCTGCATGCTTCTGCGTAAGCACCTGTCCGGCGGACGGCTGGTGGACATTTCCCAACTGAGCATGGAGCGCTGCGCTATTTTTACCTTTGATTGCATCGACGAAATGGGCGACATGGTGCAAAAAAAGCTGGTAGCAGAGCTGATGGGCCGCACCTGTAACCTCTACCTGCTGTCCCCTGAAGGGCGGATCATCGATTGCCTGCGGCGCATTGGCCTGGATGAAAGCGCCAAGCGAGCCGCCCTGCCGGGCCTGAACTATCAGCTCCCCGAGCCGGTAACCAAAGCAAACCCCCTGGATTGGGATTATGATGATTACATGACCCTACTGACCTGGTCGGGAGCAGACCTGTTGGCGGACCGATTAATGGATCAAGTAGGCGGTCTTTCTCCCCTGATCTGCCGGGAAGCGGCTCTGTTTGCCGCCGGAGATGTGGATGCCCGGGTAGCAGATCTGCTTACCTCCACCAGAGTTGACCAAACCGCAAATGCGTTGGAGCTGTTTTTCCGTGAGCATCTGACCCACCCCGCCCCCTGGTACTATGCCCAGGCCGACGGCACACCCAAGCAATTTGCCTTCTGCCCCATTCGTCAATATGGCAGCAGCCAGCAAGCGGAAAGCTTCTCCGCATTGCTCGACATGTACTACACCCTCCGGGATCGGAAGGATGCCCTGCGGCAAAAGGGCCAGGGTCTGCGCAAAACCGTGCAGAATCTGTGCACCCGGCTCCGTCGAAAGATGGCCATCCAGGAAAAAGAACTCCAGGAAACCTTCGACCGGGAGCGGCTGCGGCAGTTAGGCGACATCGTCACCGCCAATATCCACCGCATTCAAAAGGGACAAACCATCCTGGAAGCGGAGGATTTCTACGACGAGGAAATGAAGATCATCCAGATCCCAATTTCCAACACCCTGTCTCCCCAACAGAATGCAGCAAAGTTCTACAAGGACTACACCCGGATGAAAAATGCCGAAAAAGAGCTGACCCGTCAGCTGGAGCTGGGTGAAACGGAGCTTACCTACCTGCTCAGCGTTCTGGACGAGCTGAACCGGGCTGCCAGCGAGCAGGAACTGGAGGAGATCCGCCAGGAACTGCAGCAGGGCGGCTATGTGAAGGCCGATTCCGGAAAAAAGCGGATCAAGCAATCCAAGCTGCCGCCCATGCGGTTCGAATCCACCGACGGCGTGCCGATTTATGTGGGTCGTAACAACCGACAGAATGACGAACTGACCTTTAAGATGGCCCGGAGGGACGACATCTGGCTCCATGCCCAAAAGGTTCACGGCAGCCATGTCATCATCGCCTGCGGCGGAAAGCCGGTTTCCGACGATACGGTCACCCAGGCCGCCCAGTTGGCCGCCTACTATGCCGAAGCCACCGGCGGTCAGAACATCCCAGTGGATGTGACCCCGGTCAAGCAGGTAAAAAAGACCCCGGCAGGTAAGCCGGGCATGGTGATCTACCATACCTACCGCACCGTCATCGTCAACCCCTACCCCGACATCGTGGTCGATCCTTTGAACGCGGAAAAGAAGGAACAGTAACTAAGCCTTCCCCCGAGGGGAAGGTGGATTCAAATTTGCAGATGCAAATTTGAAGACGGATGAGGAATACGGGAGATTAATCAATATGCGGTAAGATTTTCAGACCTATTAACAACTTACTCATTACAAAGTCTGACACTTTTACAAGCTTGCATCTTTTTTGCCCGCATTCCTCATCAGTCACCCAAATCGGTTCCGAAGCGCCGATTTGTGCGACAGCTTCCCCCCGGGGGAAGCCTTTATGCTCTTATGAAATGATAAGCAAATCCCCGGCAGTTTCCTGCCGGGGCTTCGTATTTATTTCTTACCAAAAATCTTTTCTAAAATCGCCGGCTTTTGCCGCTCATCCATGGCCGCCACCGCATCGCGCAGCAGCAGGTTCCATTCTCTCGGACCGGGCTGATCGTCGGTATCCGTGGTCAGATAGGTGCATTCCGGCAGCTGTAGCTTATCAAACTGCCGGGCAAAATGACCGTCCACGCCCAGGGCCATGGCATAGGGTGCCATGGTGTAATAATACTCCGGATTGACCTGTAGAATCCGCTGCAATTCCGCCGTGGAAACCTTACTCAAGAACCGCCGCAAACCCAAAATCTGGGACAAACACTGCCGTCCCGGCTCACTTCTGCGACCGCCGTAGGACGCAGCCAAACCGGCAGCCCACTGACCCAGAACGGAAAACAGCGCCACGTTCCATTCTCTGGACCAAACGCCCAGCAGTATCCACAGCAAACTGGCACCCAGACCCATCCACAGATTCCATTTTCTGCGCAGATGGATCTGGCCTGCGCCGGATTGGATCACCCAGGAGAACACCAGGCAAATGCCGCCCAGCAGGATGGCCAGCAGCACCTGCCAAACGGTATCATTGGCAAAGGAGATGCCCAAGGAAACGCCGCCCAACAGGCCCATGACGGCGCACAGACCTCGAAAAATGTAGGGATTTCCCGAACGTCGCTGGTAATAATCCCGAATGCCGGGTCTTGCCTTGCCGGCCTTGCGGCACAGCCGGGCATAGTGAAGCCCCGTAGCGTCCACCGTATCCCGTTTGCCGAATAACGTCTTAAAATACCGGACTTCAAAATCGCTGCGCTCGTTGCCCATGTCCATGCGCTTATTCAGCAGCACCCGGCCGTTTTCTTCCATGTGGATTCGCAGGTAGCCCATTTGGGCCCAGGACACCACCATCATGGTAAAGTCCACACCCTGGGCGGTGATGCAGCAGCCCAGTTCACCGGCAGTCAGCCCCTCCGGCGGTGTAGTGCGGCGGCTGTGTTTCGGCGGCAGGTTGCCCATAGTCACAAGCCAGTAAGTCAACGCCAGTACCGCAACGCCGATCATCAGTATATCATCGGTGCCCATCTTCCAGCGCTTGGCCACAGACTGGGGGAACAATTCCTCAGAAACCTCCATGGTCATAGACAAACTTTCCCGATCCTTCAGCTGCTGATTGCTCACACCCCGGATCTCATTACCCACAATGGTCAGGCCGAACAGAGAATCCGCAGTTTCCTGGTAATAGGTGCTGAAAAGCTCCGGATTGTGTTCCGGTTCGCCGGGCAGGGTGATTACGAAGGTCATATTCTCAATGGGATATACAAAGCCGCAAAGCAGCTCCAAATTCAAGAACGCAATGCCCTTTTTATCCAAAGTAATGCTGTCCGGCAGGGAATACCGGATAGTCACCGTATGGATACCTGCACCGGAAATGGCTTCCGACAGCGCAACATGCCGATAGCCCCCCTGGCTCTTAGCCCGGATGCTGCGGCCATTGATGGTCACATCCTTTGCATCCTCCGGGATAGGAAATGCGGGAACACTTTCACCGCTGTCGATGCGCAGCTGCATGGTCAAGGTCACTTCACAGGTTCCGTCGGTGTCGATCCGGGTATTGCTTTCCAATTGACTTACCGTACCGGCGGCGGATGCCGTCACGGTCAAAGAAAACAGGCAGACTAAAACAATCAAAAACTTTCGCATGGCGGCACCTCCTTTTCATAAATAGTAGCATCATTTTACCATGAAGCTGACCAAATTGCAAGATAAATACCGCAACTGCAATTTGACTTTCCTTTCGCTTCATGGTATCATAAACCATCATGTAAGCTGCAAATTCGGAGGTTTTTATGCAATTTTTGTTTTTGTCGCTGTTCACCCTGGGTATTGTGGGCGTAGACCAACTGGTCAAATATCTGATCGTGTCCAATATTCCTTTGTTCGGCCAAGCTCCCCTGGTTCCCGGCATCATGAAGCTGACCTACGTGCAGAACACCGGCGCCGCTTTTTCCATGCTGCAGGGCATGCAGTGGCTGTTCGTGGTGATTTTTATCCTGCTGACCGCTCTGCTGGTATTTGAATACTTCAAAAAGCCCATGCCTTTTGCAAAATTTGAGCGTTTTTGCATCGCTGCGGTCTACGGCGGTGGACTGGGCAACATGATCGACCGGGTGGTTTTGGGCTATGTGGTGGATATGTTCCAGACCGAGTTTATCAAATTCCCCGTTTTTAACGTGGCAGATATTTTCATCACCTGTGGCTGCATTTTGCTGATGGTCCACATTGCGTTCTTCAACAAAGAATTCTGGAAGGAAGAGAAAAAATGATCCTTCGTGCCGACCTGCCCGGGGAGCGGCTGGATGCCTTTTTGGCCCGGTCCGTTCCGGATCTGACCCGCAGCGCCGCCCAAAAGCTCATTGAAGAGGGCTGCGTGGTGCGTAATGGCAAACCGGGCAAGAAAAACGACAAATTAAATTTGGATGACGAGATCCGCGTCACCATTCCCGAGGCCAAGCCCGTGGACATCCAGCCGGTGGAAATGGCCTTGGATATCGTCTACGAGGACGAGGATGTGGTGGTTATCAACAAGCCCAAGGGTTTGGTGGTCCACCCGGCCGCCGGCCACCAGGATGACACCCTGGTTAACGGCCTGCTGTACGCATTGGGTGACGATCTTTCCGGCATCAACGGCGAACTGCGCCCGGGTATTGTCCACCGTATCGACAAGGACACCTCCGGCCTGCTGGCGGTGGCCAAAAACGATTTTTCCCACCGGATGCTGGCCTCCCAGCTGAAGGATCACACCATGGCCCGAACCTACGAAGCCATCGTCTGCGGCTCTTTCCGGGAGGATAGCGGCACCGTGGATGCCCCCATCGGCCGCCATCCCAGCGACCGGAAGAAGATGTGCGTCACCCAGCGCAATTCCAAGGAAGCTGTGACCCACTGGGAAGTGGTTGCCCGTTACCGGGGCTATACCCATGTCCGCTGCCGATTGGAAACCGGCCGCACCCACCAGATCCGCGTCCACATGGCCCACATCGGCCACCCCATTTTGGGCGACACGGTCTACGGCCACAAAAAGCCGGAATTGGGTCAGGACAGTCAGTGCCTTCACGCAGGCGCATTGTGCTTCCAGCACCCCCGGGACTTACATCCGGTGATGGTCTTTGCCGAACTTCCGGAATATTTCAAACAGGTACTGGCAAAACTGGAGAAAATGGGTTGATAAGACGCCCTCCAAAAATTGTCATTGCGAACCAGTGCGCACACTGGTGTGGCAATCCCCCGGATAGGAGAAACACTATGGAGATTGCCACGGTCGCTGACGCTCCCTCGCAATGACCGATAATTTACCACAAAAAGGAGCCATTATGGGCATTTATTCTGACGTTTTACTGACCGTGGATTTTGACCGCACCCTCACCGGGCCGGATTCCACCGTGCCCCAGCGCAATATCGAAGCCATCCGCTATTTTATGGAAAACGGCGGCGCATTCACCGTCAATACCGGCCGGGGTATTCCCATGTCCGCACGGAATATTTTTGGCAAAGTACCCGTCAACGCTCCGTTGCTGCTCTACAACGGCTCTGCCGACTACGATGTGGACAACGGAGAATTGACCCGGGTTGTCCCCATACCCCTGGACCCCGCCGAAGTCCTCACCGACATTCAGGCGCACTTCCCTCTGCTCCACGTGGAGGTGCAAAGCACCGTGGGCCATCATTTGCTGCGGAAAAATCCCGGTTGGGAAAGCTATTGCGACAATAACCGCTGCGACTGGTCCTATATCACCCCGGACACCGTTCCCCAGCCCTTTATCAAATTCGCGGTCTATGGCGAATTCCGGCAAAATACCGTGGCCTCCATGTACGAAACCACCCCCTGGGAGGCAAAGCTTTTTGACGAAGTCACCGAGTATATCCAGACCCATTACGGCCACGCGGTGGACACTTTCCGCGCCTGTGCCCGGATTTTGGATATCCACGCCAAGGGCACCGGCAAGCTCAATGCCGCCCGGGCGCTGCAGAAAAAGCTGGGTAAAAAGTACCTGGTCTGCGTGGGCGATGCGGAAAATGACCTGCCTATGCTCCAGGGCGCGGATGCCGCCTACTGTCCCTCGGACGCCGACATTGCCCACCTGTTCAAGAATGTATGTCCCTGCGGCGAAGGCGCTGTGGCGGAAGTAATCTTAGAAAAAATCCCTGCCTTTTTCAAAAAGCAAAAATAACCCTTGACATCGGCGGTTTCCTATGCTAAAATCCTATGGCTGAAACCGTTAGGTGAAAGGGATCTGCGGGTGTAGTTCAATGGTAGAACACCAGCCTTCCAAGCTGGATACGCGGGTCCGATTCCCGTCACCCGCTCCATAGAAATGCGCCAGTAGCTCAGCTGGATAGAGCAACTGCCTTCTAAGCAGTAGGTCGGGGGTTCGAGTCCCTCCTGGCGTACCACAAAGTACGTTAGAACACCGACTCGAACGATTAAATGCAACGCGGACGAGCGTTGCCGGCGAGTGCTAGAACGAGCCGCTCCTTAATTTTTGCCTTTGGCAAAAATGCAAACGAGTCCCTCCTGGCGTACCACAAAGTACGTTGGGTCAGCAAACTGAATATGGTGGGTGTAGTTCAATTGGCAGAGCACTGGATTGTGGTTCCAGGCGTTGGGGGTTCGAGTCCCATCACCCACCCCAGAAAT
>JAGAMN010000030.1 GCA_017624715.1 Oscillospiraceae bacterium | reverse complement strand
TTCGGGCAGGTTCTTACGAAACACCCATTGGAGAACTGATCAAAGGTATCTTTGGTATGTCCTCTGATCGGAAGATCAACATTGTGGTGCAAAATAACCGTCTGCCCCGTATTGTTACCGCGATCCTTGCCGGTGGCGGTTTGGGCCTTGCAGGCTGTATTTTGCAGGCGGTGCTGCGAAATCCCTTGGCTTCGTCCTCTACTTTAGGTGTCTCTCAAGGTGCGACCTTTGGTGCCGCATTTGCTATTGTTGTGTTGGGCTTGGGCGCTACCGACCGTTTTGGCATTCCGCTGTGCGCCTTTGTTGGTTCCATCGCAGTAGCTTTGGTGATTCTGGGCCTAAGTAAGTTCCGGCAGGTATCTCCTGAGGGGATCGTTCTGGCGGGCGTGGCCATCAGCTCTATGTTCACCGGCGCGACCACCCTCATCCAGTATTTTGCCGATGAAGTGCAGCTTTCTACCTTGGTTTTCTGGACCTTTGGTGATTTGGGTAGTACCGGATGGGAAGATTTGGGTGGTATGACCGTAATCGTGGCGATCCTCTGCGTCTATTGTTTTGCCCATCGGTGGGATTACAATGCCCTCTTAAGCGGTGAGGAAACGGCGATCAGCCTTGGCATCCATGTAAAGCGGCTGACCCTTGTGGGCATGGTGCTATGCTGTTTATGTAGCTCTGTAGTGGTTTCCAATGTGGGTCTGATCAGTTTTATCGGTTTGGTAGCGCCCCATATCGTCCGGATGGTAGTGGGCAACAACCATGTGTACCTGATTCCAGGCTCTATCTTATGCGGCGCAACGCTGCTTCTGCTGGGCGATCTGTTTGCAAGAACTGTGATTAGTCCAGTGATCCTGCCCATTGGTGCCATTACATCTTTCCTTGGCGGTCCTCTGTTCCTTTACCTTCTGTTCAAAGGAGGTAAGAAGCAATGATGCAAGTCAAGAATTTAAGTTTCCATTATAAGGGCTGTCCGAAAGTTTTGAAGGATGTATCCTTTGATATGGAACCGGGTAAATTCCTTGCGATTCTGGGTAACAACGGTGTTGGCAAAAGCACCTTACTGAAATGTTTTAACCACATTCTGAAGCCGGATTCCGGCGAGGTAATTCTGGACGGGGAGAATCTGTTGAAGCAATCTCCCCGGGAAGTGGCAAAGAAAGTTGCCTTTGTATCCCAGAGCGTTCCCAGTACCCAAATGACCGTTCACGATGTTGTCATGCTGGGTCGCAGACCCTACATGAAATGGGGTTTTACGGAAGAAGATCACAACATCGTCCACGAGGCCATGCACCGCTTAGATGTGGAGGATATGCGGGGCAGATTTTTAAATCAGCTTTCCGGCGGCGAAAAGCAGAAGGTCATGCTGGCCAGAGCCTTGGCGCAGCAACCGAAGGTGCTGCTTTTGGATGAGCCTACCAGCGCTTTGGATATTCAGAATCAGTATCAAGTGTTGAAACTGGTGCGGGAATTTTGCCATAAAGACAATATGATCGCTGTGGTGGTGATCCACGATCTGAATCTGGCGCTGCGTTTCTGTGACCGTTTTCTTCTTTTGAAGGACGGGCAGGTCTACCGACACGGTGACCGTAGCATTTTGGACAGCGAAGCGCTGCGTGATGTCTACGGTGTAGACGCAAAAGTAGTGGAAATTGAGGGCCGGCACATGGTGCTGGTGGATGAATAAGGAGGATGTTTATGAAAACATGGAAAGATTGTGTGGCCTTCCACGGTCACGAGTGCGGTGGCCTGACCATCGGCTATAAGGCAAGCCTATACGCGATTGAGCTTTTGAATTTGGAATTCTCTGCGGATGAGCAGGTAGTTTGTATCTCTGAAAATGATGCCTGCGGCGTGGATGCCGTTCAGGTGATGCTGGGCTGCAGCATCGGCAAGGGAAACCTCTTGTTTCATATGCGCGGTAAGCAGGCATTCTCCTTCTATAACCGCAAGACTAATAAGTCTGTGCGTCTGGTGCTGAAACCCAGACCGGAGGGCATGACGAAAGCAGAATCTTTTGCCTACTATCAGAGTTGCAAGCCGGAGGAGATGTTCGAAGTGAAGGAAGCAACGATTCAGCTGCCGGAGAAGGCACGGCTGTTTGATTCCTACACCTGTGAGTGCTGCGGAGAAAGCACCGGAGCTAACTGGATTCGTCTGGCAGGCGGCAAAAAACTTTGCCTGGACTGCTACGAAACCTACGACAGATTTGATGTATAAATTCCAATACAATATAGAACAGCGCAGGAACGGGAAGCTCCCCGTTCCTGCGCTGTTTATTCTTTTACAAAACATTCAATGTATTTGGGTCTGTAAAAGTTCAAACAAGACTATTAACCTTCCGGTGATGTTTTCTTGAAACGCAACCGTAACCTCTCATACATTATAACAAATCAGTCGAAAGAAGGCTTTTGCCCCCGGATTTTAGCTGAAATTATAATATATGTGAGGTTTTATATATGGAAAACAATCGTAATTATGAGAAAACAAGAAAAATTTTGGAAGACAATATTACCCGCTATTTGAGGGAGAAGGATAAGTCAGCACGATGGTTGAGTATCAAAATCGAAAAAAATGATTGGTACATAACCCGTATGCTGAACGGAAAGATCGATCCGTCCTTGCAGGTGATCTTCAAAATTGCAGAGGTATTGCGCGTGTCCGTAGCAGAGCTTTTCACGAAAAAAGAGGGTTAAAAAAGTTATGGGACCTGTCAGGTCCCACTTGTCCAAAACCTATTGCAATACGCAAATTCACTGTGCTATACTGGCTACACCAAACTTATAGTTATGAAGGAGTGTTTTAAATGATAAATGAAAGCTGCCGTTCCAAAAGAAGGTGTTTGCTTTCCTCGTTGCAAGGGCCAAGCCCCCTTGTAAGGATTGCAGAGTATAGAAAACGAACGAAGAAATGTACCACATCATATTCTGCTGTCATAAAGCTTTCCTTCGGCGAAAGCAACGAGGAAGAGTATTGTTAGCACCCATCCGAGGACGGATGGGTGCTTTTTCGTTTATCTGCTAATTTTGTTTTTGTTCTCCCGGTGGGAGTCAAAATATATTTTTTATATTTATGAAGGAGGAATTCAAATGAAGAACTATGAGAAATGGGAAATGCGAAACAATGTGACCTAAAGGAACTGGTTACAGTAACGCAATTCGCACAGGAGGCAGAAAATGTCGGTGATTGTGCGATATACAGCAGAGTCCCAGGCTGTTGTGAACGAAAATGGGCGGCAGACAGAGCCGTAACAGATCACGGTGATCTGACTGTCAAACTGACAGCCGATACTCTAAGGCTGCAGATGAATCATGTGCGTACCAAAAAGGAATTTTGGTACAGAAAAAGAGTTCCGTAATCGGTGGGCGGAGAAATTTCCCTGACGAAAATGTATGCCATCGACGGCAAGGGTATCTGCCGAAGCTCGTGACGAAAATGTGTGAGATGCCCACGACGTTTGAGAGTTCCGTCGTTAAATAAAATTGCTCAGACGGTGGTGCGACCGTCTCCTTTATGGGGATTTCGCGCAGCGAATTGTTTCCGGGATTTAATCGTTGCTTAGCAAAATGAAAATCTCCGCTGATCGGGTCTTTCGTACCTGAACCGGATTTCCGGTACTCGGCGCAGCGTTGCAAATGGCTTTTGTGTTAGTGCCTTTTGCCCTCTTGAATGCAAGGGGATACGCTCGGTAAGTTTGAGATGATGATCTTTTCAAAATCTCAGATGAAGCCAATTACTAACCTCTGTTTACAATTGAATATCGCCACCAAAACTCTCTTTTCGATATGACAAATGACTATCGCTTCGAAATGAGGATTTGCACCTGCGTGATAAAGCCATTCGGCTCTCTGCAAGTTGTCATTCGCTATAGTGAATGACAAGCTGCAGGAAGCCGAATAAGGCAAGCACAGGCTTCCGATAGCAGGTGCCAGAACTGTCTTTTCGAAATGATTTATGACTCTCTTTTCGAGAGCCGAGCCGTTTCTATAGGACGAAGTCAGATAGAAACGGCTCGGAGACGAGGTCGGAGAGCCGTGATTAGCAGGGCATAATTCCCCGTGTCAAAATAGAATCAGCAAGAAACACGAGTAGATCTACCCCTTTTGACAGTGGGTGAATTATGCCCTGCGGACAATCCTTTAAAAATGATAAATGATTATCCCTTCGAAATGAGTAATTTTGAAATGATGCACTCTTTGAAATGATATATGACTGTCTCTTCGAAAGAAGCGACAGCGCCCTCAATCTTTTTGAAATGATATATGCACTATCCCTTCAAAATGACAAATGACTATCCTTTCAAAATGAGCAATACCGTTTTGTGTTCTTTTCGATATGATATATGACTGTCATTTCGAAATGACCGCGCAAAATTTTCGTACAGAGGATTATTTTCGTCAGGAAAAACGCCCTGCATTCTCGTGACGAAAATGCCCCCTGAACCCCATGTTTTCGTATACAGATTTTTTCGCAGCGGATGTCCCTACGCTGCGCGAAAATAAATAAAAAATTTAAACGAAAGGAGGGGTTGCTTATGAGTCATGAGCGCCCCGACCCCACAAGGGTCTACGCACCGCCCGGTGCAAACATCACACTTCCGGAGAATCCTCCCCCTCCCGGGATGATTAGTCCGGGACTTGCCAAGAATCTGAGAGAGCAGCTCGAATCCATCTTTAGGCACTGTAACGAGAAGAGCTTTAAGACCAGATCCAGATACCTTGAAGCAAGCATACGCTTCAGCTATTTTTTAGCAGATCGCTATCGTCTCCAAAAATTTAAGAATGTGGACGACAGACATTTTCGTGCCTATGCCGAATATCTAAAGGAGATGGGTTTCTCGCCCGCGACCATTCAGGCAGAGCTGGCAGGCATACGGTTCTTCTACAGACAGTCCGGCGGCAAGAACAAGCTGTCCGACAACCGCAGCTTGAATCTCCCCAAGAGAGCTGTAGGTGTAGAGAATCGTGCCTGGCTCCCCGAAGAAAAGGAGAAAGCAGTTGCCATTGCTACGAGAATGGGCAGAACCGATGTTGTGATCGCGATTGATCTGGCTTACGAGTTAGGCTTAAGATTGGAAGAAATCTGCGTCACAAGAGTTGAGTTTTTGATATCCGCAAATAAGACTGGTATTTTCGTTGTTCCCAAAGGCAAAGGCGGTCAAAGACGTGCCATCAAGTTAAATCCAATGCAAAGAGCAATGATCGCAAAGTATTTGGACTACGCTAAGGCTATGGGTTTACAGCCCGGGGATTATCTGATCTCCGGCAGCGAAAAGCACGGTGTGAAGATGGAGATCAAATCTCTGCAGAATTGGATGAGCCACAACAGAGAAAAGTTTATGGTCAAGGATCGTGACAAAATCGTAGAGACCGATAAGAAGAAAAGACACGCCACCATCTCCTGGCACGGACTTCGTCACAGTTACGCACAGAAGACCTATGCAGAGGCATTGAGAGTGAAACCCAAGCAAGCTGAAAAGATCGTTAGCGAGAATCTCGGGCATCATCGATGCAAAGTAACAAGGATTTATCTGGCCGAGGTAAAGGTCAAGAAGAAGCCTAAGTAACACCCCCGTTTTTTATAGTTAAGAAGGAGTTTTTCAAATTGAAAACAACGTCCCCTAATACGCGGGACTGATATATAAGGAAATAACCAGGGACAGATATGAAACAGGGCGGTGGCACCCGTCACCGCCCGTAAGGAGAAATTTATGATGAATTTTAGATTGCCCGCCTCCGGCAGAAGTGGAGGCAACGAAATTTAGGAGGTGTCGCTTATTAACAATCCGAAAATTGTTTTTAAGTCGGACGTTCCCGAAGAAGCCCTCAACTCTCTCGCTGCCGTATTCATTGAAGAAATTGAAAAACTGTTGGAAACCGAAGAAGGCAAAGCCGAGTTTGAGAAGTTTATGAAGGAACATTCCGATGAGAATAAAGCCTAAACGATACAGGCAGTGCCGGCTACACTGTCGGCACTGCCCGAAAATTTTCGTCAGCAAAATCAGTCTAAAAGTTTTTGTTTTATCTTCGCAAATCGTTTTAATAATAAACGCATATAATATTGACTTAAAACTGTAAAAGTGTTATAATATATACAGTTCATATGGAGGTGATGTTGAACATGAACATTGTAGGAGAACGGATGAAAGAACTGAGAGTGCAGGCACGTTACTCGCAGAAACAGCTGGCTGATCTGTGCGAAACCACCCAGGCATCCATCGGTCGGTATGAAACGGGACTTGCTGAACCACCGTTGGAGAAGCTTCTGTGGTACGCTAACTTCTTTAACGTATCCTTGGATTACATCTTTGGGAGAACAGATACCCCCAAGGGCATGACACAGAGTAAGGATGCATTAAAATCTGTGCTCAATGATGAAGGCAGTGTGGAACAGATAATAGCTATGTGCTTTACTCCCGGCACGGCGTTCAATGACCGACTGAAGGAGACCATCGCTCAGGTTCTTCAGGAGGTGAAGAATGAATGATTGGAGTCATCTACGCACGGTATTCTTCGGAAAGCCAGCGGGATGAGAGTATTGACGGTCAGCTCCGGGAATGTATGGCCTTTGCGGAACGGCAAGGCATCACCATACTGGATACCTACATTGACCGGGCGTTATCCGCAAAGACGGATAACCGACCACAATTCCAGAAGATGATCAAGGACAGCGTGAAACGAAAATTTGACGTGGTCATTGTTTGGAAATTAGATCGGTTTGCAAGAAATCGGTATGATTCAGCCAACTACAAAGCAATACTGAAGAAAAACAATGTCCGGGTCATATCCGCTACTGAGAATATCTCAAACAATTCCGAAGGTATCCTGCTTGAATCAGTATTGGAAGGTATGGCAGAATACTTCTCCGCAGAGCTTGCGGAAAAGGTCAGCAGAGGTATGACAGAGAATGCTCTCAAGTGCAAGTTTAACGGCGGTACAGTCCCCATAGGATTCACCGTCAACAAAGACCAGTTCTATGAAATTGATTCCGTCAAAGCCCCTTGGGTTTTGGAAGCATTCAAATGGTACGGTAACGGCAAAACAATAAAGGAAATTGTTACATTGCTGAACGAAAAGGGTGTAGCCACTTCCAAAGGCAGTAAGCTGACGATCAACATCGTGACCAATCTTTTGAAGAACCGCCGTTATATTGGAGAATATCGCTTCGGTGATGTGGTCTGTGAAAATGGAATTCCCCAAATTGTTCCCACTGCACTGTTCAACAAGGTACAAGACCGGCTGAAGAAAAACACCAAAGCCGCTGCAAGGCACAAGGCCAAGGATGATTACTTATTGACCACCAAGCTGTTCTGCGGCAAATGCGGTGCTTATATGGCCGGTGAAAGCGGCACAGGACGAAACGGAACAGTGCATCGGTACTACAAATGCAACACCGCCAAGTACAAGCACACCTGTGATAAAAAGACCGTCAAGAAAGACTGGATCGAAGACATTGTTATCAAGTACACCCGCGAAATGATGATGGGCGATAATGTGATCGAGGATATCGCCGGCATCGTATTTCGGAACTTTCAAAAAGAGAATCCCGCAATAAAGCTGCTGAAGCAACGGCTCAGCGAGACGGAAACCGCACTGAACAATCTACTCAAGGCAATTGAAGAAGGTATTATCACTTCAACAACGAAACAGAGAATGCTCGAATTGGAGCAGACAAGAGATGAGATAAATTTGAAGCTCATCAAGGAAGAAATGAAGAAGCCCACCATCACAAAAGAGGGCTTGAAACTATGGTTGAAGCAAATTCAGACCATGAGCTTAGAAACGAAGGAACACAAACAAAGACTAATTGACTGCTTTGTAAATGCCGTATATCTCTACGACGACAAATTGGTCATAACGTTCAATTATAAGGAAGCAACTAAAACCGTAAGCCTAAAAGAGGTAAACGGTTCGATTATAGAATGTGCTGGTGTACCAAAAAATACGGATACCCATTTGGGTATCCGTATTTTTTAGTACACCGGCTGGACTCGAAGAGGGCGGCCGAGCGTAGCGAGGTAAACAAGTGTCCGGGGGACACTTGTTTAGCCCGGGGGAGAGTCCATAGCCATCAGAGTGCAGTCCGTCAGGACTGTGAAATGATGGCTATATTATTCCTGTTCATATGGACGGCAACGCAAACGAGTTCCTGTTGCGGTGCCCGGAAGAAACTTCGCCCGACAAAGCGTGCTTGTTTCTTGCCGACCGCTGCCACTCGCTCAGCTCGCTTCATCTGCCACAGGCAGCGCTCGCATCGCTCCCCTTTCGGCGTACCACCACCCAGTATGGCGGCAGGAATCCCCCAGTCATGCTGTTCGCGTGCCAGCCCCCTTTAGGCAAGGGGGCCGTTTTCACCCAAAGTCATGCCGTGTTCCGCAATCAATACCGTGATCTTCCAAAACAGACACATTTTCCTCAATCCTCATAAAGCATTCTTTGTCATCCGGTCTGTCATTGGCAATGATAGCCCGAATTTTCTGTACGATCTGCATCGATTCTGATTCTATAATAGCAGATGAATCCAGGTGCAAGTTGGGAAACAGAATCTGCGCATCTTCTCGCGATAGATAGTGCGCGAGAATTTCGCGGTATAATCTCAAGGTTTGACACCCCTTTTTGTATATGGGGATTATATCCTCTTAATATTTAGGGTTATAACCCCCATAATAAGAATCGTCAAGGGGGTATCTTTATGATCCGATTCGATAAATTGTGGAAGACCATGGAAAAGAAGAACATTTCCACCTACCAGCTCCGGGAGCAATGCGGCATTGACAGCAAGACCATCCGCCGTCTCCGGGCCAATGAAAATATGGAAACCAAAACCCTGGACAAACTGTGCACCATTTTGGATTGCAGGCTGGAGGATATTGCTGAATTTACGAAAGAATGATACATTTTTCTCTCTATCCCCAAACTTATAACATTTCACCCGAAATTTTGACGGAATTTCGGGTGTTATTTTTTTAAAAGCTACGGTTTGCAGTTGATTTTTGCGGTGAATGCGTTATAATGAAAGTGATGTGTCCTGTCCGGCACAAAGCCGGAAATCCCCAACATACGGAAGGAGAAGATTACATGATCATTACTCAGAAGAAACCGATTGAAGAAATCATGGCCATGGTCGGCGACGCCAAGACCGTGGGCATTGTTGGCTGCGGCAGCTGTGCTACCGCCTGCCAGACCGGCGGCGAGGCTCAGATCGCAGAGCTGACCGCTGTTTTGGAGCAGGCCGGCAAGAAGGTCGTCGCTACTACTGTTGCAGATTACTGCTGCATGAACCTGGGCGTTAAGGGCAAGATGAAGGCTATCAACGCCGCAAACCCCGACTGCGTTATCTGCATGTCCTGCGGTGACGGTGTCCAGTGTGTTGCCAAGAATGCCGGAAACGCCCCCGTTTACCCCTCCAACAACACCATGTACTTGGGCGAAGCTGTCCGCTTCGGCGTGTGGGAAGAAGCCTGCCGCTTCTGCGGTGAGTGCGTGCTGGGTCAGACCGGCGCTATTTGCCCCATCACCCAGTGTGCCAAGAGCCTGGTCAATGGCCCTTGCGGCGGCCAGAAGAACGGCAAGTGCGAGGTCAATCCCGAGAATGATTGCGCCTGGATCAAGATCTACAACCGCCTGGAGGCCACCGGCCAGCTGGAGAAGCTGACCCAGACCCGTGAGGATAAGGGCTATGCCGCCCATGCCTATCCCAGAACTATCAGCTTGAAGAAGGGGAAATAAGACATGAGTATTTTAAAAGACGCACTGGAAAGCGGTAAGTTTGGCATTACCGCGGAAATGGCCCCTCCCAAGGGTTACGACTTTACTGAGCAGATGGAAGCTGCCGAGCTGCTGGCCGGCAAGGTCCATGCTGTCAATGTGACCGATATGCAGTCTGCAAGCCTGAAGGCCTCCGGCATCGGTCTGTGCATTAAGCTGAAGCAGGCCGGCGTTGAGCCCATCCTGCAGATCACCGGCCGTGACCGCAACCGTATGGCGATCATGGGCGATGTGCTGTCCGCTGCCAGTTTCGGCATCGACACCATGCTGGCCCTGACTGGCGACCACCCTGTGGTTGGCGATTGCAAGGACTCCAAGCCTGTCTACGACCTGGATTCCGTGGGCATTCTGAAGATGCTGAGCAAGATGGAGGAAACCAATTGTGACTGCGGCGGCAATGAGATCGCCGGTGGCGCTCCCAAGTTCTATAAGGGCGCATCCGTCACTCCCGTTTACGAGCCCATCTTCCTGCAGATCAACAAGCTCCGCCAGAAGGTGGAGGCCGGCGCTATGTATGTCCAGACCCAGGGCATTTTTGACCTGGATACCTTCAAACGGTTCCTTGAAAAGGTGGACGCCGCTGGTATCAAGACTCACATCATGGCCGGTATCATCCCCCTGAAGGCTGCCGGTATGGCTAAGTACATGAACGAAAATGTCCCCGGCATCGATGTGCCTCAGCACATGATCGACCGGCTGGCCGCTGCCGCCGCAGAGGGCAAGGAAAAGGGCATCAAGGGCCTGCCCATGCAGCTGGGCATGGAGATGGCTGCTGAAATGATCGCAAAGATCAAGGACGAGCACCTGTGCGACGGTGTGCATATCATGGCCATCGGTGCGGAGAAGAATGTGCCCACCATCCTGGACAAGGCCGGTCTGTACATCTGATTATTAAGATTACTGTCAAGCACCCACGCCGTGGGTGCTTGATTGCTAAAGGAGAGCATTATGAAGATTTCTACACAGACAGAAGTTTTGGCGGATACCTATGACCTGGAAACTGCGGTGCGTATGATCGCCCGTGCTGGGTTTGATGCGGTAGATTTGAGCCTGTTCAACATGGCGGAGGGGGAGGAAAGTCCCTTCTTCCGGGATGACTATGCGGAATATGCCCAAAAGATCAAGGCTCTGGCGAAGGAGTGCGGCGTGTACTTCAATCAAGCGCATGCTCCTTTCCGGATGGATATGAATGCCTACCTTGACGGTGGTGCGGGAAGAGCCGATGTGTTCCGGCGGCTGAACCGGGCCATTGAGGTGGCTGGCATTTTGGGCGTGCGCAATATCGTGGTGCATCCGGTGCATTGCATTAGCTATGCCAACAATGACCCGGACGCCCTGCTGGAAATCAACCGGGATTTCTATGCGCAGCTGATTCCTGCTGCCCAGGCTGCTAGGGTGAAAATTGCCATCGAGAATATGTGGCAGCGCAATCAGTTTAATAAGCAGATCATTTCCAGCACCTGTTCATCTCCCTATGAACTGGCCCGGTATGTGGATGTGTGCAATGAGCTGGCGGATTGCTTTGTGGCCTGCCTGGACATCGGCCACTGCGCCCTGACCGGACACGATCCGGTAAACTGCATCCATGTGTTGGGCAATCGGTTGGCGGCGCTCCATGTTCACGATAATGACACTCTCCACGATAGTCATAACTGTCCCCAGACCATGTCCATCGATTGCTATCCGATTATGGAGGCACTGAAAAGTATCGGCTACGAGGGTGAACTGACCCTGGAGGCGGATTATTTCTTTAAGCATTACCGGGAGGACCTTTATCCGGTGGCACTGCAATTTATGCAGCAAACAGCCCGGCATTTGGCGGATGTTTTCGAAGGAAAATAAGGCAAAAGCAAAAGGGTTGCACAGATTTGTGCAACCCTCTTTTTATTTTCTCCTTTGGGTGAAAAGGGGGAATAAAAATGACTACCAAAAAAGGAAAAATTTGTCTGGATCCCGGTCATGACCGGGCGGATTACAACCGGTCACCGGTGGTGCCGGAATACTGCGAGGGACAGCGGATGTGGGATCTTGCGGTGCTTCTAAAGACGGAGCTGGAGAGCCGGGGGTTGGAAGTGGTGTTGACAAAGAACTGCGTCAACCAAGCGGTCAGTCTGAACGCCCGAGGAAAGACATCCAAAGGCTGTGCGTTGCTGCTGTCGCTGCATTCCGATGCTGCATCCCGGGAAGCGCCCAACTGGGTGTCGGCGCTGCACCAGGTGGATGATCATTGCGGCGAAATGGATGCCAAAAGTAAGGAAATTGGCACGCTGCTCTGCGAAGCGGTGGCACAGCTGATGGGTGTTGGTACCCGGATGGTCGCCCGGGAATCTTCAGCTGACCGGGACGGCAACGGCTATCGGGATGACTACTACGGTGTTTTGCGCTCCGCCCATACGGTGGGTACGCCAGCCGTGATCCTGGAGCACGGTTTCCATACCAACGAAAGCTGTACCCGGTGGCTGCTGGAAGAGGAAAACCTGCAGCGTCTGGCACAGGTGGAAGCGGATGTAATTGACCGGTGGCTTCAGGAGCAGACAACTGATAGCTTCCGGGAATTTGTCCGGCAGTTGCAAAAAGCCATCGGTGCGGCAGTGGACGGCATCCCCGGTCCGGAAACCCTGGGGAAAACACCCACCTTGTCCGCCGCAAAAAATTACCGTCATCCGGCGGTGAAGCTGGTACAGCAGCGGCTGCATGACCTGGGTTACACCCAGGTGGGTAAGGCCGACGGCATCGCCGGGCGAAAATTCACCGCTGGGGTAAAGGCATATCAGAAAGACCACGGCTGTGTAATTGATGGCGAGATCACCGCCGGGCATAAGACCTGGCGATGCCTGCTGGAAATGGAGTAGGGGGTGTAGTCATGAGCGAAGCGGTCATAACCGCCCTGATCACCGGCGGGCTTTCTCTGGTGGGTGTAGTGATTACCTGTTTGGTTACTGCCCGGCGGAGCGAAAATGCCCTGCGAATTTCCCAGGCGGTAACAGACACTAAAATCGAGGAGCTGACCCGTGCAGTTCGGGAACATAACGGCTTTGCCCGGCGCATGCCGGTAGTAGAGGAGCAGATCAAGGTAATCAATCACCGAATCAATGATTTGGAGCGATTTCACATGCAGTAAGGAGGGGGAATATGGAGTTTTTGAAGAATTTAGCGGCGTTGATCAAGGTCAAGACCATCGTTACCATGGTGGTGATTACCGTGTTTGCGGTGATGGCGTTCCGGGGGCAGATCACATCGGACAATGTGATGATCATTGTGTCCAGTGTGGTTTCTTTCTATTTTGGCACGGTCAGCGAGAAGGAAAAGGGGAAATAAAAGCCTTCCCCTTTGGGGAAGGTGCCCCAGTGTGCACACTGGGGCGGATGAGGGCTATTCCACAAAAAAGCACCGCTCGGCTGAGCGGTGCTTTTTTATAGGGGCAGATTATGAGATCAGTAACTACAAGCAGTTAGCATTCGGCTTTCTGTTCTTAATGATACCAACAACAAAAGCAACGGCAAGGGAAGCAAAACCTATAATTTCGGAAATAAACACAAACATATATCGGTCATAGGATACTTCTGTCCAGTTTCCGTGCGATTCTAAATAATAGTGCCCTGCCTGATACAATTCATAATCGGTTTGCGCATTATTAAGGGCACTGCCGCCGGAAATAATGCCAATAAGAAAACAGAAGCAAAAGGGAATTAAAAGCACAGAAGGGAATAAGTTTTTTATGTTCTTTCCCTTTACGGACTGAATAATATCCCTGATGAAAGAAATGGAAACAGGAATAAAGATAAGATAAACAATGAGCATTTCAGTCAACTCCTTATATTTTCATTATACCATGACGCATATATAATTACAAGCGGTAGAAAGGCAATTAGCGGGCTGTGATCCGCCCGTTAATTCGTTCGCGTTGCCGTTCGGGAATGAACGGCAACTAAGGAGCGGCTCCGTCAAGCCGTCGCCGGCGGTGCTCATCCGCACCGCATTTAAATCATTCGAATCTCCGACGGTAAAAAAGACACCACCCGAAAGGGTGGTGTCTTTTTTTGGTGATCCGCCCGCCGATTCGTTTGCGTTGCCGTTCGGGAATGAACGGCAACTAAGGAGCGGCTCCGTCAAGCCGTCGCCGGCGGTGCTTATCCGCACCGCATTTAAATCATTCGAATCTCCGGCGGCAAAAAAGACACCACCCGAAAGGGTGGTGTCTTTTTTTGGTGATCCGCCGGAGATTCGAACTCCGGACCCACTGCTTAAAAGGCAGTTGCTCTGCCAACTGAGCTAGCGGATCGGGTGGCTGGGATGGCAGGATTTGAACCTACGAATGCCAGAGTCAAAGTCTGGTGCCTTACCGCTTGGCGACATCCCAATGTGGAGAGAGCGCCCGGTTCCGGACACGCTAAGGTATTATAGCACAGCTTATTTGGTTTTGCAATAGTTTTTTGCAGAAAACCCACCGGAAAACCGGTGGGTTTTGATTTAGATTGCCAATCTAGTGTCTGCTTTTTCGGCAAAGGCCAGGGCGACGGAATAAAACATGGTCGGACCAACATTAAAGAAGTGGCAGTCCACCAGGCTTGCCCCCAAAAGAACCAGGATACTCAGTCCGATAAAACCCTTTCCAAAGGAGGGCTTTTTCAGCAACAGCTTGACTGTTTGATATCGGTGATAGATATAGGCACCCAGACCTACGATGCCACAGGATGCCAGCATCTGCACAAAGGTGTTGTGCCAGCGGGGAGGGAAAAAAGCGGAGAATTCCTGCACCGAGGAAAATTCAAAGGGCACATAATCCGAGGGGTAGAAGGAACCGCCAAAAACAGGAAACCGGAAAAACTGTTTAATACCCTCCATGTAGATCTCATCCCGCTGGGAGGGATCCCAACCACGGGAGATCAATGACTCGAAAAAATAGACCAGTTCTTTGTGGAAAAACACCACCGCCAGAGGGATCAGCGCAGCCAGAATGATTAACCGGGTAATGCGGCCATTTTTTCGCCGCAGGTCCTTATAGATCAAAACGGCGCTGGACAGGGCATATGTGATAGCCGCAGCCAAAATAGAACCGCGTGAGCAAGTCAATACCACACCGCCCAGGAACAAAAGCGCAATGATTTCATAGACCCATGGCCGCTTTTGTGTACAGGCGAGTTGAAAGACAAAGGGAATTGTGATTGCCAGCATAGTGCCAATGTTGTTGCAATTACCCCAGCCACTGTATATGGCATTCCGGTCGATCTGCCAGTCTACAAGAACGCCATTGAAAAGATAAATGTGGGCAATCTGGAAAAAGATTACCCCACCGATACAAAGACCTGCCCAGGCCAGATAATTTTTGGAAACGTCTTTCCATCGGATCGTTCCGGTAAACAGGAAATAAAACAGAAATACAGAACCAAACTGGATCAATCCGAACAGTGCATTGCGAAAACCGTTTGCAGTATAATTGCTGCTAAAAGCGCCGGCCAGTATGTATGCAGCGCCAAGCAGCAGCATGCCGGAAAGAAGTCTGCGCTCGCAGAAGAGGAATGCCCTTTGACCGATCTGCCCATCCGTGCACAGCCGGATGATTAGGCAAAGCAGGAATATACTGGCGATGCACAGCAGGTATATACCGCTGATTCCGGAAAATACCGAATTGCTGTTCAAACCGGGATTGTTGGCGATAGAAGGGGAAATATAGCACAATACGATCAAAGGTGTCAGAGGAAGAAAATCCTTACCTAACAGCACAATGAAAATGGCGATAAGAATATAGCAAGTATAGGTTATCAGCTCTAAGGCAAATGTCGAAGACAGTAAAGCCAATTGGCCGACCATAACAAAATACCACGGTGTACGCAGAAATCGGTCAATTGCTATACAGACAGGATGAACCCGCAGGTTTGCAAGAACACCGTTCTGCACAGGCGTGGCGGTATCAAGTTGTGTTGACATGACAGCGATTCTCCGTGTCCTGGGATTTCTTTGGCTGAAAAACTATAAAAATCAGCCTGTATACGAAAGGCATTGTAGCACAATAGACATCTTTCGTCAATGTTCGGAGGGCGTACAATACATTAAGTTTTTGTGAAGAAATATCAGCAAAATGCAGTCTCCGTTTTTTCGGAGACTGCATTTGTTTAAAGACCAAAATATCGCTTGGCGTTATTGAAGCTGATGCCCTCCACAATTCTCTTCAGGCTGGCATCAATATTAGGGTATTCACCGTTTTCTACCCAGTTGCCAATCAGATTGCACAGAATGCGGCGGAAGTAATCGTGCCGGGCGTAGCTGAGGAAGGAACGGGAGTCGGTGAGCATGCCTACAAAGTTTCCCAGCAGACCAAGATTGCCCAGGGAGCGCATTTGCTCTTCCATGCCGGTCTTGTTATCGTTGAACCACCAGGCAGAGCCGTGCTGGATTTTGCCGGGAATGGAGCTGTCCTGGAAGCAGCCGATCAGCGTACCCAGCTGGGCATTGTCCGCAGGATTCAGAGAATACAGAATGGTCTTGGGGCAGCAGCCGGCTTCATCCAAGTCAGACAGGAGCCGGGAGATGTTGCCGCCGCAGGTGTTCTGAGCGATGGCATCTACGCCGGTATCTGGCCCCTGGAGTTTGAAGATCCGCTGGTTGTTGTTGCGCAGGCAGGAGTAGTGCAGCTGCATGGCAATGTCCAGTCGGTGGTAGTGCTTACCCAAATGACGCAGGATCACTGTCTGGTAACCCTCGATCTCCTCGGTGGTCAGGGCCTGACCAGCCAGTGCTTTTTGATATACGGCATCGGCCTGCTGGACGGAATAATCCTGGTAGGGGACATAGTCCAGACCGTGGTCGCTGGCTTTGCAGCCCCGGGCATGGAAATATTCCAGCCGCTCAGTCAATGCATCCAGCACATCGGCCATGGTGGCCAGGGATGCTTTGCCCACGGATGCGGCCAAAGCGCACATATATTCTTTCCAACCGGCCTTATGGATATTTACAGCCTTGTCCGGGCGGTAGGAAGGGCAGACCTTGCAGGAAATGGTTCCGTCGGTAGCGATCTTTCCGTGCCACTGCAGACTGTCAATGGGGTCGTCGGTGGTGCCGATCATGTCCACGTTTGCCTTGCGGATCAAGCCCCGGGCGGTCATATTGGGGTCATTTTGCAGTAGGTCGTTGCAACGATCCCAAATACGCTGGGCACTTTCGGTGGTCAGGGGCTCGTAAATGCCGAAGAACTGCTGCAGCTCCAGGTGGCACCAGTGGTACATGGGGTTGCCAATGGCCATTTCCAAAGCCTCCACCAGCTTCATGAATCGCTCGAAAGCCGGTTTATTGCCGGTAATATAGCATTCCTCCACGCCGTTGGAACGCATGAGCCGCCACTTATAGTGGTCGCCGGCAAAACTGCCGTCGGGATTTTGACCTCCCAGCCACACCTCTGCCAGGTTGTTAAACCGACGATCCTCATAGATCTCCTGAGGGTTCAAGTGGCAGTGGTAGTCGGCCAAGGGCTGCTTGCTTGCGTAGTCGTGATACAGATGTCGGGCGGTTTCGGTTTCTAACAGGAAATCCTTGTCCATAAAAGCTTTCATAAAGGCAACTCCTTTGACTATTTATCGCGGGGGCTGGATATACCGCTCATGGCTTCGGGGAGCCGGTCGGGCATACACGCCGGACACCAGGCCCAGCATGGCGTAAATCGTAACGGTGGAACTGCCGCCGTAGCTGATCAGCGGCAGGGTCAGACCGATAACCGGCACAACGCCAATACACATACCCACATTTACAAAAACCTGGAAGATCAATGCCGAGGCTGCGCCGAAGCAGACCATGCGGCGCATGTAGTCCGGGCTCTGGCAGCCCACCCAAATGCATCTTCCAGCCAGGGCAAACAGCATTACCAGTACCAGGAAACAGCCGATATAGCCCATTTCTTCGCCAATGGCGGAGAAAATAAAGTCTGTATGCTGGGCAGGCAGCGCGCCCACCTGGACGCGGTTGCCGTTGAAAAGGCCCTGGCCAGTGACACCACCGCCGGTGAGAGTGTCCAGACTTCGTTTCAAGTGGTATCGCACACCGGTACCCTGAGGGTCGATGGCGGGATTGAACAGCGCTTCAATACGCAGTTTCTGTCTGTCGCTAAAGAACCGTTCCCACAAGATGGGCCATACCGCGGCGATGCCGCCGCCGGCAATCAAAAACCAGAACAGCTTCACACCGCCGGCAAAGGCCATGCCCACGAAGATAAACACGAAGATCAGCGAAACGCCCAAGTCCTTGGACAGCACCATGTTGGTGCCCACCAGCAATATCAGGTACCAGCCCATGTGGATCACAGAGCGGAAGGAGGACAGGTTGTGCTGGTGGGAGGTCATTACTGAGGCGGCAATGAGAATGTAGAAGATCTTGCAGATTTCTGCGGGCTGAATATTGAAGGGGATCAGAGGAATGGCCAGCCAGCTTTTATTACCGGATTACAGGTCTGTGCCAAAGGGGATCAATAGCGCCAAAAGGAACAAGCTAAAAATCATCAACCCGATCCGATGCTCGGAAAATGTCTCCAGATCAATGGAAGAAAAAATGGCATAGGACAGCACGCCCAGACCAACGGCGACGATTTGAATGATCACATAACGGGTAAAATCACGGTGGTTGTTTGTGCTGGCAATGATGAGACAGCCGAAGGCCGATATTGCCAGACACATGATCAGCAACACCATGTCGCCCTTGCGGAAAAAGCGTTTAAATTCTTGCCAAAAATCGCGCACAGCAGCCGCCTCCTTTCAAACATATATTGTACCATTAACTGTCCCAAAAGTAAACAAAAAAGTGCACACCGAAGTGTGCACCTTTTGTTTCGACATTTATGCCAGGTAAATTGCCTTGCAGGCCAGCATGGTCTCGTAGCAGTCCAGCTTGGAAACCAGCTCCAGAGGAGCGTGCATGCTCAGCACAGGAACACCGGCATCCACAGTGACGATGTTGCGGTTGGCCATATAGGCAGCCACAGTACCGCCGCCACCCTGGTCTACCTTACCAAGGGTTGCAATCTGCCAGATAACGTTGTTGTTTTCAAAGGTGGTGCGGATGTGGCCCATAGCTTCAGCGGAAGCATCGCTGGCACCGCCTTTGCCGCCGCGGCCGGTGTACTTGCAGATGGAAACACCGTAGTTGAGCATGGAGTTGTTCCGGCGGTCGGAGACCTCGGGGAAGTTGGGGTCGTAAGCATTGCTTACGTCGGCAGACAGGCAGAAGGAATTTGCAAAGCAGTCAAAGAGCTTCACGCCCTGAGCATCGCAAAGGCCGCCCATGAAGTGCTCGAAATACTGGCTCTGCATACCGGAAATACCCACGGAGCCGATCTCTTCCTTGTCAGCCAGGATGCAGACGGCAGTCTTGGTGGGGGTGGGGATGTTGAACAGGGCTTCCAGCTCGGCATAAGCGCAGACACGGTCATCGTGGCCGTAGGCGCTGATGAGGCTGCGGTCGAAGCCAACTTCTCTGCAGCGGCCAGCAGGCACGATGGTCAGCTCAGCAGACAGGAAATCGGACTCGATAAGGCCGTATTTCTCGTTCAGGAACTTCATGACATTCAGCTTCACCAGGTCGCTGCCCTCGCCCTCCAGAGGCTCGGTGCCTAGGATCACATTCAGCTGCTCAGCGGCGATGACCTTACCGGCGGTCTTCTGCATCTGGTCAGCGGACAGGTGGATCAGCAGATCGGAAACCATCAGGATGGGATCGTTGTCGTCTTCGCCGATGGTGATGGTGATCACGCTGCCGTCCTTGCGATAGACAACACCGTGCAGTGCCAGGGGCACGGTGACCCACTGGTACTTCTTGATACCGCCGTAGTAATGGGTCTTGAAGTAGGCAATTTCAGAATCCTCGTACAGGGGATTGGGCTTCAGGTCCATACGGGGAGAATCCACGTGGGCGGCGCAGATATTTGCGCCCTTGGCCAGGGATTCGGTGCCGATGACAGCCAACGCAATGGCTTTGTCACGGTTGTTATAGTAGATCTTGTCACCGGGCTTTACATCCATGCCGGGAGCGAAGGGCTTGAAGCCGTTCTTTTCAGCTTCCCGGATGGCCCAGGTAGTAGCTTCACGCTCGGTCTTGGCTGCGTCCATGAAAGCCATGTAGCGCTTGCAGTAGGCTTCCATCTCTGCCCGGTCTTCAGCGGAAATACGGGCATAGCCGTTCTTAGGGTTGGCAATGAGGGATTCGCGGAGTTCTTCAGTAGTCATAAACGGTATCCTCCTTGTGATGATGGTTACATTATATCCAAGCTGTGCAAAAATGCAAGGCATTTCTCCCGGAACGCAGCCGGTGAGCTGTCATTTTCCAGGCAATAGTCGCATTTTTCCCGGAACCAGCGTTCTGTATGCTGAGCGGCGATGCGTTTTTTGGCATAGTCTTCGGTGATGGCATCTCGTTGCATGAGCCGGCGTATGCGCACATCCTCCGGGGCAGTGACGGTGACCGTTACATCGCACAATGGCGCTAAGCCACCTTCAAACAGGCCGATGGCATCGATAGCTGCCAACTTAGGATTCTTTTCTAACTGTCGCAAAACCTCGGCCTTCACAGCACCGTGGGTGATGCGGTTTAGGTCTGCAAGGGCTGTCTCGTCAGAAAAAACAATGGCGCCCAATGCTTTTCTGTCCAGCTTTTCTTCCTTTACAGTGCCGGGGAAACGGTCTTCGATGGCGCAGAGCAGGGAATCGTCGGTTTGCAAAAGCCGATGATAGATGGCATCGCAATCCAAAACCAGACCGCCCAGCGCCTCAATCAGGTTCAGTAGTGTGGTCTTTCCACAGCCGGTGCCGCCGGTAATGCCGATGATCATGCCGTCACCTCCGCATCCACAATGTGGAAAGCAGCGGCCTTTTGCAGTCGGTTCTGCACCGCGTAGGCAATGCCACCGCCGGTGGGACACCGGGCATAAACCTTGCCGATGCTGCTGTCATCCAATTCCCGCAAAGCGGCAAAAAGACCTGCAGACAGTGTGCTTACATCCGCTTCCTGGCCATAAGACAGGGGGTTGCAATCGGCATACAGGGGAAGCTCTTCTTCAAAGCACAGCACCCTATCGCCGGGTTCAAAATGGCAGTGAATGTATGCGGCTGCCTTTTCTCGGGAGCCGGATACGATGATCACCGGCTCTGCCGGTGCATAGTGCCGGTACTTCATTCCGGGGGCTTTCACAACTTCATCTTTGTCGATCTGGGCGGTAACCGCCTTGTCAATGATCAAATCCCCAAGCACAGCAATCAACGCCTCTGGGGTGATTCCACCGGGGCGCAGCAGCCGGGGACGCTCCTCCGTCAGATCCACGATAGTGGATTCTACACCCACCTGACAAGCGCCGCCATCTACGATCAGGGGAATCTTGCCTGCATGGTCATGGTAAACGTGTTGGGCAGTGGTAGTGGAGGGCTTGCCGGAAATATTGGCGGAAGGTGCGGCTACGGGAACACTCGCCGCACGGATGATTCGGCGAGTGATTTCGCAATCGGGGCAGCGAACCGCAACGGTGGGCAGACCCGCACGGGTGGACAGGGGTACGATATCCTTTGCGGGGAGGACCATCGTCAGCGGACCGGGCCAGAAGGCCTCTGCCAGCCGGTAGGCACTGTCGGGAATATCCTTGCAGAACAGTTCCATTTGTTCCGGGTCTGCGATGTGGAGGATCAGCGGATTGTCCTGAGGACGGCCTTTGACCTGGAATATCTTTGCCACAGCTTCCGGATTCAATCCGTTTGCGCCTAAGCCGTAAACGGTCTCCGTAGGTAAGCCTACCAAGTTGCCGGAGGTCAAATGCACAGCTGCCGTAATAACGGCCGTTTCGTCAGCAGCGGGAATGATTTTGGTGTCCATATTCTGTCCTCCTTTCTTAATTTCTGTCATTTTACTGTATTTTGTACCAAAATGCAACTGTTTACAAAAATGAGGCAGTCGCTTTTGCGACCGCCTCAAAATTTTGTTACACAGTGGGCTGGTTGGCAGCTTCGATGATCTTCACGAACTTCTCGGGAACCAGGGAAGCACCGCCGATCAGGCCGCCGTCAATGTCGGGCTGAGCCAGCAGCTCGTAGGCGTTCTTATCGTTCATGGAACCGCCGTACAGGATGGAGATGGCACGGGCGTTCTTGGAGGAGTACAGCTTGCGAACCACGGTACGGATCATCTCGCAGACTTCCTCAGCCTGCTCGGGGGTGGCGGTCAGACCGGTGCCGATGGCCCAGATGGGCTCGTAGGCGATGACGACCTTGCGGATCTTGTCCTCGGGGACGTTCTTCAGACCCAGCTTGATCTGCATGGTGATGTGCTCGGCAGTGATGCCGTTCTCACGCTGCTGAAGGGTCTCGCCGCAGCACATGATGGGAATCAGACCTGCATCCAGAGCGGCCAGGACCTTAGCGTTGACATCAGCGTCGGTCTCGCCGTACATCTCACGGCGCTCGGAGTGGCCGATAATGACATACTTGCAGCCGGCATCTACCAGCATGTTGGTAGCGATCTCGCCGGTGTAAGCGCCGGAGGCGTTGGCGTTGCAGTTCTCGGCACCGATGCCCACGCGGGTCTCACGCATAGCGCGGACAGCAGCGGGGATGCAGACAGCGGGAACACACAGAGCGATGTCACACCAGCGGCCCTTGGGCAGGATGTTCTTCAGCTGAGCCATGAACTCCTTGGTTTCGGAAGGAGTCTTGTTCATTTTCCAGTTACCGGCAATGACGGTCTTGCGATATTTTCTGTTCATTTCAATTTCTCCTTATATGTTGTGCATCGGCAAAGCGATGTGAATTGACGTGGTTATGTGCCATATATGGTTGTTGCGGCGCGGAAGCGCCCAAGCCTCCCTTGTGCAAAGGGAGGTGTCTGCGCGTTGCGCAGACGGAGGGATTGCCTGCATGGGAACAATCCCCCAGTCACCTTCGGTGACAGCCCCCCTTTACACAAGGGGGCCTTTCACACGAACGGAAATCTTACTTGTCTTCCAGACAAGCAATGCCGGGCAATTCTAAGCCTTCCAGGAACTCCAGGGAAGCGCCGCCGCCGGTGGAAATATGGGTAATGGAGCCTGCGAAGCCCAGCTGCTCGCAAGCAGCAGCGCTGTCGCCGCCGCCGACGATGGTCACAGCGTCGGAGTCAGCCAGAGCCTGCGCAACCGCAATGGTGCCCTTTGCCAGGGTGGGGTTCTCAAACACGCCCATGGGGCCGTTCCAAACAACGGTCTTGGCAGCCTTGGCGGCAGCTGCGAACTCAGCGCAGGCCTTGGGGCCGATGTCCAGACCCATCTTGTCAGCGGGGATAGCGGTGCAATCCACATAATCAACGGGGATCTCGGCATCAATGGGGGAGGGGAAGCTGTCAGCAACAGCGGTGTCCACAGGCAGCAGCAGCTTAACGCCCTTGGCGCTTGCCTTAGCCATCATTTCCTTGCAGTACTCCAGCTTCTCGTTGTCCACCAGGGACTTACCAACGGTGTAGCCCTGAGCAGCCAGGAAGGTGTAAGCCATGCCGCCGCCGATGATCAAGGTGTCGACCTTTTCCAGCAGGTTGTTGATGACGTTCAGCTTGTCGGAGACCTTAGCGCCACCCAGGATGGCAACGAAGGGACGCTCGGGAGCGGCCAGAGCCTTGCCCATGATGGAAACTTCCTTCTGGACCAGGTAGCCGGAAACAGCAGGCAGATAGTCCGCCACGCCGGCGGTGGAGGAGTGTGCACGGTGAGCGGTGCCGAAAGCATCGTTGACGAAAATGTCAGCCAGATCGGCCAGAGCCTTGCTCAGCTCGGGATCGTTCTTGGTCTCACCCTTGATGTAACGGGTGTTCTCCAGCAGCATCACATCGCCGTTGCGCAGAGCAGCAGCCTTAGCCTTAGAGTCTTCACCGGCAACGTCAGAAGCCATGATGACTTCCTTGCCCAGCAGCTCGGAGATCCGGTCAGCAACGATCTTCAGGCTTAGCTCGGGCTTCCACTCACCCTTGGGCTTGCCCATGTGGGAGCACAGGATGACCTTGGCGTCATGCTCGACCAGGTACTTGATGGTGGGCAGAGCGGCAACGATACGCTTGTCGGAAGTGATCTTGCCGTCCTTGGTGGGGACGTTGAAGTCGCAGCGGCACAGAACGCGCTTGCCGGTTACTTCGATGTCTTCAATGGACTTCTTGTTGTAGTTCATGATTATTCCTCCGTATTTGGTTATTTAAGTATTGTTGTTATGCAGCTGACCCTGATCGCAAAGACCGGGGAAGTCCAACTGACGCAGAGCTTCAAAAACGGTAATGGCTACGGCATTACTCAAATTCAGGCTTCGTGCATCTGCGCGCATGGGGATCCGGACACAATGATCGTAGTGCGCCTTCAGAAAACTTTCGGGAAGACCCTTGGTTTCCTTGCCGAAGAACAGGTAGCACTCATCGGCAAACTCTGCCTCTGTGTAGCTGCGGGGCGCTTTGGTGGAAAGACACCACATCTGGCGCACATCGTTCCTGGAAAAGAAATCCTCTAAGTTTTCGTAGTCCCGGACTTCGACCAAGTTCCAGTAATCCAGGCCTGCCCTGCGGACAGCCTTTTCGGAAATGTCAAAACCCAGGGGGCGGATCAAATGCAACCGGCAACCGGTGGCGGCGCAGGTCCGGGCGATGTTGCCGCAGTTTTGCGGAATCTCCGGCTCGACCAGTACGATATTGAGCATCTGTTTCACCTCTTGCCATATTTCGGGCTCGCCAACATATTGTATGTCAAAGTTTTGGCAAAATCAATCCAAAAATTTGAATTTTTTTAACTTTTCATAGTATATACATAATTTTTTGCTACCGGGACGGAAATTTGTTGAAATTGCGGACGAAGTCACTGAAAAATATTTGATTTTGTCCGTACAGTGTGGAAAATGCATGGATTACTTTTGGAAATTGTACTGTTTTTTCATATTTATTGTGCGAGGTTCACAAGATGCTTGTACAGAGAAAATTTCTATGGTACAATAGCAACAAAGGAAAAGGAGGTGCCCAAAATGCAATGTAGGAAAATGTTCGCTTGTCTGGCAGCTTTGGCGCTGCTATCGGTGCTGTTTGCAGGCTGCCTGCCCACCGATGAGCCCACTCCCGTTACATACCCAACGGAGCAGACAGAACCGACTCAGCCCACCTCGCCAACCGTCAGCACCGAACCGGAGACAAAGCCCACAGCGCCTCCAACCGAACCGCCCACCGAGCCGGTGACGCAGCCTACGGAAGGACCAAGCATATCTACAAGACCCCGTGTTGTAATCGATGCGGG
Organism: Oscillospiraceae bacterium; assembly: GCA_017624715.1. Taxonomy (GTDB): domain Bacteria; phylum Bacillota; class Clostridia; order Oscillospirales; family Oscillospiraceae; genus Faecousia. Next base: position 26,242 of record JAGAMN010000030.1, on the reverse strand, counting down.
TCACCAGGCCAAGGGGAATTCGGAACTGGAGCCTGTAGGCCCCGGTGCCACAGAAATGAAAGCCAAGGTCAGCAGCGGCACCCAGGGCAAATTCACTGGGCTGAAAGAGTATGAACTGAATCTGACGGTGGCGCTGTTGCTGAAGGATATTCTGCAAAGCCGTGGCTATGAGGTGATTATGATCCGAACCACCCACGATGTGAACCTCAGCAACGCCCAGCGGGCTGAGGTAGCTAACGGAATGGGCGCCGATGCCTTTATCCGCATTCACGCCAACGGCTCGGAAAACCCCGCCACCAACGGCATCATGACCATCTGCCAGACAAAAAACAATCCCTATAATGGGTTCGCATATGAAAAATCCAAATTGCTTTCGTCGTTGGTGCTGGACGAAATGGTCAGCATCACCGGGGCGAATAAGCAGTTCGTTTGGGAAACGGACACTATGAGCGGCATCAACTGGTGCCAGGTGCCGGTGACCATCGTGGAAATGGGCTATATGTCCAATGAAACGGAAGATCGGCTCATGGCCACGGCAGAATATCAGCAAAAGCTGGCAGAGGGCATCGCCAACGGCCTGGATCGATACTTTTTGTCTGTTGACAGATGATAAAAAATATGCTATACTGACAATAGAATAAGGACGGAGGTGATCGCCATGGTAAACACAGTAAGCTGGGGGCTTTTGCGCGCGACTGTGGGACACCGTTCCGAGAGAAATAAAACGAGCGAACTAAGCGCATAAGCTGCACCGGACAAAGGAACAGCTTATGCGCTTTTCAATATTTACAAAAGCTTGTATTGAATTGGGTAAACACCGGACTCTATATAGACGAGAGCAAAATCATGGGAGGTGTTTCCGATACAGTAAAATGGTGTGGCGCGGGTGCTGGTTGAGCTGCCCCGAAAGAAAGGAGAGACATTATTTGCTGTTTAGGAATATAATAAGGAGGAAAAGTCAATGCACAAAGGCTATTTCATAAAAACGATTGCCGTTTTACTGATGCTATGCTTGCTAAGTATGTCGTTGCCAATGTATGGCAATGCTGTAATGCCTGTGGCACAGGATATTGAAGAGGAAGATGAAGTTAGCAGAGCGAAACCGGGCTTGCCATTGCTACAGGATTATATTAAGTGGGGAGAAGATATCTCCGGAACCACAGTTACGAAACAAATTAGAAAAGGACAGAGTTTGCATATGCAAGACATGGGCTTAAACCCGACAGCGTGTGCAAATGGTACAGTGAACGATGGTTTTAGTTGGGTTTCGTCCAATCCGAGCGTGGCTACTGTGAATGCGGCAACCGGTAAAGTGACGGCTTTAACCTATGGCGTAACAAATATCGTGGGGACATCACCATTTGGCAGTGAGCACGGGCAACTAACATTGATTCTGTATGTCGGTGATGGCGCATTTCCTGAAATATCCATGATTGCTCTATGGGGAGACATAAGCTGTCACACTGATGGGTTTACACATGTCCAAAACTTTGCGGAAGAATTAGAAATAGAATTGGAGGACAGAAGAATATACGGACTTGAGCAGCCAAGTGAGAGAATGACTCCAGGCATGTTTGCTATATGTATTGCTAATTCACGTATCTTTTATTTCCGAGGGCACGGCAACAAAACCCACGTTCAAATTGATATAAATGGCAATACTACTACAAATTTTGATATCTCATATATTAATTCGTTGCCGACAGATGCGTTTTCTCGTTGTGAATTGCTGATATATAGCGCATGCTCGACAGCTGAAGGAGGAGAAAATGCGACCAATCTTGTTGCTGCCACAAGAAATCATGGGGCAGAGACGGTTGTGGGATTCACAATACCAGTAAAAACAGCAGAATTGAACTATTGGGATCAATTCTTTTTTGAAGCGCTGGGTCAAGGACGTACAGTGGATAATGCCCGTGAGTATGCTCGGGAGAAAATTGCGAAAATGCAAGATCCGGCCCTTACAAACACGTATGGCCAATACGGGTCTGCGAATGTTATTGTGGCGGGCAACAAAGCGAATATCATCTCGTAACATGGAGGAATGACCATGAAAAAACTATTCATAATTTTCACACTGAGCACTATGCTGATTTCTGTCATGGCTTCATGTGCAGTTCCAACAAAACAAGAATCGTTAACACCTACAGAGCAGAAAGTGTCAAAAGAATATGGAGTGTTTATCAATCAGACATTAAACAGTGCATATTTTACCGAGGACACACGTGAATTTGTTTGGCAGGGGCAACAAGGGGCGGATAATTCTGCGCCGAACGAATTGACAAAGACAGAAAAGGTAAATGGACAAGATGTAACAGTTGCGTATGATTGGACCTTTACCACATCACTGGGTGATACACGGCACTACTACAAGTCTGCTGATCAAAAGGTGGAATGCGTGTATCGGGCGAAGGATATGTCTCTTGCTTCGATAAAACTCTACGGTCAAGATATGTCCGTGTTCGCGGATATGGGACAGGAAGAGTACGATCAGTATATTAGAAATTATGTTTCCCAATATCAAGCAGAGAATTGGGCTGACCTACCGCTAAGTTGCTTTACGCATTATGAGATAGAGAGTGAAGATTATTGGGAGAGTGCAGTAAAGCCCGGGTTTTTGACTGAATTTGCGGCTAATGTGACACTACATACAAGAGAGTTTCAGTATACAAAACAATACGGAGGCTATCGGACAACGGATGAAGTTAACGTCATGGTCTCTATAGCAGAAGAGTCCATTCGGATTTGGTTTAATGATCACAGATTTGACTCGCTAGACATAACCATTGACCACAATGCAATTGATACCGCAATTTCTGATTTCTTGAATGACTATTTGCGGGAGGGAGTTGTGCTGGAGAGTTATGAACAATGGGGAGCAAAGCTAATGTATTCAAAAGACAATCTCTTATGTATGGTTGATATTAATGCTGTTTTTTCTAGAGATGGAGTGCGAGAGGAGCAATACCTTAGTTTCATAGTAGATATTCCCGACTCGAATTAAGCAAATTCACAAAAATAATATATACTTAAACAAGGGCGCGTGTTTCCACGCGCCCTGAATATTAGGGAAAAACCCTTGGGGAAGTGGCAAAGCGGTTGACTTTTTGGTAGTTTTATGAAATAATGTACAGGTTAAAATACAGATGCAAAAGGGGATAACTCTTATGACCCAATCCAGAACCCATAACTGCGGCGAGCTACGGCTGGCCGATGCAGGCAAGAAGGTCACCGTCGTCGGTTGGATGGAAAATGTCCGCGAGGTCGGCGCGAATTTTGGCTTCGTTGTTCTGCGTGACTATTACGGCACTACCCAGATTGTGGTAGAGACCGAGGACATGATGAAGATCGTCAAGTCCGTCAATAAAGAATCCACCATTTCCGTTACCGGTACCGTCCGTGAGCGTGAAAGCAAGAACACCAAGATTCCCACCGGTGAGATCGAAGTGGTGCCTGAATCCATTGAGATCCTGGGCAAGTGCCGCCATGCACAGCTGCCCTTCGAGATCAACAAGAGCCGGGATGCTGACGAGAATGTCCGTCTGAAGTACCGCTTCCTGGACCTGCGCAATCCTGCTGTGAAGCAGAATATCATCCTGCGCTGCCAGGTGGTGGCGGAGCTCCGGCGGCTGATGACCGAAAAGGGCTTCCTGGAGATCACCACGCCCATTCTGACCGCCAGCTCCCCCGAGGGCGCCCGTGACTATCTGGTGCCTGCCCGTAACCACCCCGGCAAGTTCTACGCTCTGCCCCAGGCTCCCCAGCAGTTCAAGCAGCTGCTGATGACTTCCGGCTTCGATAAGTATTTCCAGATCGCGCCCTGCTTCCGTGACGAGGATGCCCGTGCCGACCGTACCCCCGGCGAGTTCTATCAGCTGGATATGGAAATGGCTTTCGCCACTCAGGAAGACGTCCTTTCCACTCTGGAGGATGTGCTGGTGCCTGTGTTCGAGAAGTTCGGCAAGTACGACCGGATCTCCAAGGCTCCCTTCCGTCACATCCCCTTCAACGAGGCCATGGAGCGCTACGGCTCTGACAAGCCCGACCTGCGTATCGATCTGGAGATCGAGGATATCTCTGAGGTTGTTCAGGGCTGCGGCTTCGGTCCTTTCGAGGGCGCAACCGTCAAGGCTGTTGCGGTGGATGACTTCACCCAGGCCAGAAAGTGGATCGACAAGCTGCTTGCTGACGTGGAAGTCCAGACCGGCAACAAGGTTTGCTGGGTCAAGGTGGATGAAAACGGCGAACTCACCGGCGGCATTTCCAAGTTCCTGGCAGGCTGCAAGGATGCCTTCGTTTCCAAGCTGAATCTGAAGCCCGGTTCCTTCGTCTGTATGGCTGCCGGCAAGAAGGCTGCTGCACAGAAGACTGCCGGTGTTGTCCGCACCATGCTGGGCAAGCGTATCCCCGGTCACTTTGATGAGAATCAGTACGCCATCTGCTGGATCGTTGATTTCCCCATGTACGAGATGGGCGAGGAGTCCGGCCAGCTGGAATTCTGCCACAATCCCTTCTCCATGCCCCAGGGCGGTATGCAGGCCCTGCTGGATGCCGAGGGCGATACCGAAAAGCTGCTGGCAATCAACGCCAACCAGTATGACCTGGTTGTCAATGGCTATGAATCCGCTTCCGGTGCTGTCCGTAACCACGATCCCGAGATCATGGTCAAGGCCTTCCAAATGGTTGGCCTGGGCGAAGAGGATGTTAAGGCCAAGTTCCCCGCTATGTACAACGCCTTCACCTACGGCGCACCTCCCCACGCAGGCGCAGCGCCCGGTGTTGACCGTCTGGTGATGCTGCTGACCGGCGAGGAGTCCATCCGCGAGGTCATCACCTTCCCCATGAACAAGAACGCCCAGGATCTGATGATGGGCGCGCCCACCACGGTGGATCAGATCCAGCTGGATACCGTCCACATTGCCATCGCAGAAGAAAAGTAAAGTATTTCTCCCGGGTGCATCGCACCCGGGAGATTTTTATACAGGTGATGTCATTCTGATCGGAGCAGCCGAAGGCTGCGAAGTCGAAGAATCCGTATTTTTAGGAGAACAGCCCCTCAACCGTCACGTCCAAAGGTCGTGCCACCTTTCCCAGAGGGGAAGGTTTAAAAAAGACGGGGTCGCAGCCAAGCTGCAACCCCAAAACAAAGAGGAAAGAAATCAGGAAGAAACTCAGTTATTCGGATTTGAGGAAATCCAGGGGGTCCATGGCCTTGTCATTACAGCTGACGCTGAAGTGCACATGATCGCCAATGGCGCTTTCCAGCAGCGCGGTGTTGCCCACACAGCCGATGGCCTGCCCCATAAGAACTTTGTCCCCGGCAGAAACGGAAAGTTCTGCACCCAAACTGGAATAAACGGTTACATAGCCGCCATCGTGATGGATCACCACGGTGGTGCCCATGGTGTCGTCGTCGTAAGTGGTGTAAACCGTGCCGTCGGCAGCGGAACAAACCGTTGTGCCTGCCTCAGCAGCAATGTCAATACCATTGTGCACCCGCCAATCCCGGGTGGTAGCGTTGTAACTCAGGCAGTCCATGGCATAGCCTGTCACGGTCTGCCCGGTTACCGGCAGCATGGTCTTCATAGGACGCTTGTCACCGGTGGTTGGCTTTTGGGTGGCATCATCGTTCGGCAGGGTGGGATGGGTCGCTACTGCCTGGATATCATCCGGATTGGGAGAATCCACCCCGGATGTGGGTGATTGCAGTTGGGGATCAGTCATAGGGTCGTTTTTGTAGTACAGATAGCCGGAAATCCCGATGGCCGCAGCGCACAGGATCAGGGCTATGTAGTAGCCCTTACCGCTGAAGCCTTTGTTTTTTTGATTGCTCATAAAAGCACCTCCGTAGTCCAGTATGTCCCGAAATACGAAGATTAAACCAAAATTGGGAAAATATTTCCCAAAAGGAAATAAGAAAATGTCATTCCGAGCCAGTGGGCACACTGGCGTGGGAATCCCCCGGTTAGGAGTAATACTGAGGGGATTGCCACGTCGCCTCGCTCCTCGCAATGACATTATCTAAAGATCATTAAATATATTCAATGGTAATTTCACCGAAGCTGACATCTGCATCCAGGATGATGGTGCCCATGGGATTGGAATCAGGCTGACCGACAACATTCACAGACGCACAGAATGTGGACTCTGCCGGCCGCACAAGGAATTTCTTAGGAACCCGCAAGCAAAGCTCACCGAAGGAGCAGTCAGCATCAATGCTGCAGTTCTTTGCCACTTCTTCGCACTCGCTCAGATCCACCACAACTTCGCCAAAGCTGCAGTCGATATTGCCCTTGCGGAGCATAGAGAGAGGAATGTCGTAACTGGCTTCACCAAAGGATACATCAATATCAAAAGAATCTTCTTCCAAGTCAAAATCCCTCACCGGAGCATGATTCGTGTTATTGTTGTGAATAAACTTGTATTTGGGCTTCTTGGGCTTGCGCAGGGCATCAGCCAGCAGGCTCAGACCCCACAGGATTACGATGGCGGGCCAAATCATATCGCCCAAATCCAGGGTGATGATATTCAAATTATCCAGCAGGAAGTAGCCGCCGAAGAGCGTGCTGCCCAGGCTGAAAAAGGAGAACTTGGAGAATAGTCCCTGCAGACCGAACACCAGCAGGGCGGTGGGCCACATAATGGACCAGAAAGAAACATCCCAGCTCAGCGCTTCGGACAGCATTGTCAGAGAACCGACAGCCAGCACCAGCAGCGCGAAGAACAGACCGCCTCGACGACCATTTTCATAATGGAATTCCCAGTTGCCTTTCTGCACATGGATGCCCTCGGGCTCGTTTTCTTCCTTGGCTTTATTTTCAATGGTAGCTTCGTGCACCGGTTCGGTTTGATAACCCAGCAGGGCATCCGTCGATGTGCCGAAGATCTCTGCCAGCTTGGGCAGCATGGCAATGTCCGGGCAGGACTGATCGTTTTCCCATTTGCTTACCGCCTGAGCGGTGACACCCAGCTTTTCTGCCAGCTGATCCTGGGTCAGTCCCAGGCTTTTGCGGCACAGCTGGATCCGCTTACCTAATGTTTGTTCCATTCCGAATGCCTCCTTTATGTTCTGCCTATATCATGCCATAAAAAACGAAAAAAAGCTATCAATCATTTGTTAATTTCCAAAAATTTCTTTACAACTGCAGGTTGAGCACGTAACAACTGGCTGTTGAGAGGTTTTTTCTTGCATTATGACAGTTTTTGGGGTATGATTATGCTAAATCAAACGGATAGGAGAACCTTATGGAAAAGATCACAAGCTTCACCATTGATCACATCAAGCTGCAGCCCGGACTGTATGTATCCCGGAAAGACAAAGTTGGTGCAGAAACCGTCACCACCTTTGACTTGCGGCTGACCAGTCCCAATGAAGAACCAGTGATGAACACCGCGGAAATGCATACCATGGAGCATTTGGCGGCAACCTATCTGCGCAATGAACCCACCTGGAAAGATAAGGTACTATACTTTGGCCCTATGGGCTGCCGGACAGGCTTTTATTTGCTGCTTTCCGGCGACTACACTTCCCGGGATGTGCTGTCCCTGGTGAAAGATTGCTTCGTATTTATCGGTGAATTTTCCGGGGAAGTGCCTGGCGCCAGCGCGAAAGATTGCGGCAACTATCTGGATATGAACCTGCCAATGGCAAATTACTGGGGTAGAAAATACGCAGCCCTTCTGGAATCTGCGGACGACAGTCGGCTGACCTACCCGGAATAAGGAGAGATGAACATGAAGAAGTTGGGAATTATTGGTGCTATGGCGGTGGAGATTGCAGCACTGAAGGATGCCATGCAGAATGTGACCACCACTTGCCAAACCGGCATGGAATTCTATGAAGGCAAGCTGGAGGGCTTGGATGTGGTGGTTGTTCAGTGCGGTGTTGGCAAGGTCAATGCGGCTATGTGCGCCCAGATTCTTTGTGACCGCTTTGGCGTTACCCACCTGGTGAACACCGGCATTGCCGGTTCGCTATGCACGGAACTGGATATTGCCGACCTGGTGGTAAGCCAGGATGCCATTTATCACGATTTTGACCTGCGTTTTTGGAATAGACCCATCGGCCAGGTGCCCGGCATGGATGTGACGGCATTTCCTGCAGATAAGGCCATGATGGATTGGGCTTTTGCGGCGGCAGAAGCGGTTAATCCCGGCCATACCCGTATCGGCAGAGTGGCCAGCGGTGACCAGTTTATCTGCAGCAAGGAACAAAAGGACAAGATTATTGCCGATACTGCAGCTATCTGTGCGGAGATGGAGGGCGCTGCCATTGCCCATACTGCCTATCGCAACGGTGTGCCATTTGTGATCTTACGGGCCATTTCCGACAAGGCGGACGATAGCGCGGATATGGACTATCCCACCTTCGAAGCCTTGGCCGCACAGCGCTGCGCCCAAGTGACCATGACCATGGCAAAAGCTATGGCCGAATCATTGGCATAAGGAAAGACCCACACCGCGGTGTGGGTCTTGTTTTTAGTCTGCAGGGGAGAGAGTCACTGTTTGATCCAGTTGATAGGACAGCACATAGGGAATGTCACCAAACACGTGGGTTCGGGTAAAGTAGATACCCATTGCCACCGGTAGACCGGTGACCTTGTCGATGCACAGATAACCGCTGGCCTGGGTGGCATGATGAGAACTGACACCATCCATGGACAAATTCAGAAACGCACTCAAATCCCGGGTCAGATCGCTGCAATACGCCTCGTTTCCAGAAAAATCCAATCGGTAGACACCATCCTGAACTGTCATAGTGGCGCCGGACAAGTACCGGGTTGCGAACAGGGCGGATAAAAGAGTGTCTTCAATGCTGGTGCGCATGCCGTCGGCATTGATGCCGGGCTGCGCTGTAGGATCGCCGCCATCAATGGAGAGGGTGCAGCTGCCGTTGGCAAATGTATACGCCTGCATGGTGGTGCTGGCCTGATCTCGGTAATCCTTGATGGTGATGGTGTTGGAAAGCCGAGCGGACAGGGTATCGGAAGTGCCGGAAATCTCCATTTGGCATTTTCTCTGCCGAGTCAGGGGGATGATCTGGCTATAAATGGTTTCTTCGGCACTGGCAGAGATCACCTTGGAAGAGAAAATATCACCGGCGGCCCGGAGCAGCAGCTTGGGCGCTTCCAGACAGGATAGCATTGCATAATCCTCCGGGTGCTCCGGATGCAGGGCAGACAGCTCCAGCTGTGCCGGTGTGGTGCACTTGAGGGAGGCTATTACGGTAAAAACCACATTGCTGCAGGTGTAATTTGCGTAGTAGTCTGTTTGCACCAGCACACCGTCTTTATCCAGGTAGGCAATGCCGTAGGCGGTATTGATTGCTGCGTCGCCAGGGACATTCAGCCAGGATTCCAGCTCCCGGGGAACATTGAACGAAATCATGAAGCCGTCAGCCGTGAGGGTCCGGACAACGGAATCATACAGGGAAGTGTCCAATAGCGCAACGGGAAGCTGGGTTGCCATGAAAGCTTCCGCAGTCATATCCGCGCCAAAGGTGCTGCCGCTGATGCGGCTGTATGCTGTGCCATTGCAGAAGCTGAGTGTGTGTTCTGTCGACAGGTTGCCGTAGTCCAGATCTTCTTTAATAACGGCGATCATTTCTTCAGCTCCGACATTGCTGAAAGAAGCGACACCCTCGACGGATTCTGTATAGGTCTGCCCCGCTATGTTCCGTTCGGTCTTCACATTATAGGTCGTGATCCTGTTAGGCGCGAAGACCAGGGCGGACTTGGCGGAATTGTAAATATCAACAGCGGAGGCTGTGGGCTCCGTTGGCTGCGAGCCGGGTTCCGGTTCGTTACCGGGCTGGTCGCAGGCTACCAGGCTGAATATCAAGATCCAGGAAAGGACAGCGGCGATTAGCCGCAAAGCGTGTTTCATAAAAAGCGCTCCTTGCCTTTGTGTAGTATCGGTGGGCTTATGATAACAAAAAATCCGAATACTGTCAAATTTCGTCAAATGGTTATCCCTTGGCCTGTTTCATGGACAGGCTGATGCGATGGCGCTTTTCGTCCACTTCCAGCACCACGACCTTGACCACATCGCCCACCTTTACAGCTTCGCTGGGGTGACGGAGGCGGCGGTTGGCGACCTGAGAGATGTGCACCAGGCCGTCCTGATGAACACCGATATCCACGAAAACGCCGAAATCGATAACATTCCGTACCGTGCCGGTCAGCTCCATGCCGGGCTTCAAATCCTTCATTTCCAGCACATCCTTGCGCAGGATAGGGGCAGGCAGCTCGTCACGGGGGTCACGACCGGGCTTACTCAATTCTTTGGCAATGTCGATTAAGGTGGGTTCGCCGACACCGCACTGGGCGGCGGCGTTGGAAACACCGTAGGCATCCAGCTTGCCGGGCAGGGTGGAAAGATCGCCGCCCAGCAGCGTCAGTAGCTTTTTGGCAGCATCGTAGGACTCGGGGTGAACACCGGTGTTGTCCAAAAGCTCTTTACTTTCGGGCACCCGGAGGAATCCAGCACACTGCTGGAAGGCCTTGGGGCCCAGCTTGGGCACTTTCTTCAGCTGCGCACGGCTGCCGAAGGGGCCGTTTTCCTCACGGAACACCACGATGTTCTTGGCAGTGGTGGCGTTCAGACCGGAAACCTGCTGCAGCAGGCTGGGAGATGCGGTGTTCACATCCACGCCCACGGCGTTAACACAGTCTTCCACTACGCCGCCCAGAGCGCAGCCCAGTTCCTTCTGAGGGCAATCATGCTGATACTGGCCCACGCCGATGGCCTTGGGGTCTATCTTTACCAGTTCTGCCAGTGGGTCCTGCAGCCGTCGGGCGATAGACACGGCGCTGCGCAGATTCACATCAAATTCCGGGAATTCTTCCGCGGCCAGGGGAGAGGCGGAATACACGGAAGCACCGGCCTCGTTGACGATCATGTAGCTGGCCTCGGGGAACGACCGCAGCAGTTCCACGGTCATGGCCTCGGTTTCCCGGGAAGCAGTGCCGTTGCCGATGGCAATGTGGCGCACCTTGTGGCGCTTCATCAGTCCTGACAGAACCTCGATGGCTTCCTGCTTTTTCCGTTCATTAAAGGTGGGATACACCACGGAGGTGGCCAGCACCTTGCCGGTGGCATCTACCACGGCGACCTTGCAGCCGTTGCGGTATCCGGGGTCCAAGCCCATGGTCACAAAGCCCTTAACGGGGGGCTGCATCAGCAAAGGCTTCAGGTTCAGTGCAAAATTGTGGATCGCACCGGCATAAGCCCGGTCGGACAGGTCGCTGCGGATTTCCCGCTGCAGCGAGGGGAAAATCAGACGCTCATAGGCATCTTCTGCCGCTGCCCGGACAAATGTGGACACAAATGCGGTGGGCTTCAGGGCGGCACGGATCACGCAGGCAGGGCCGTCGTTGCCGGGAAGGGTCACATTTGCTTTCAAAATTCCCTCTTTTTCGCCCCGGTTTATAGCCAAAATTTGGTGGTCCAGCAGTCGATTCACTTGTTGAGAAAAGTCGTAATAAAGCCTGTAAACGCTGTCTTGCTCCGGGTCTTCTGCATGGCAGGTCAGCACAGCCTTCCGATTCATCAGCTCCCGGAGATTTTTGCGGATGGCGGCATCGTCGGAAAGATCCTCGGCGATGATATCCGAAGCGCCCTGGAGGGCATCCTCGACAGTTTCCACACCCTTTTCTGGGTTTACATAATCTTGCGCCAACACGGCGGGATCTTGTCCGTCCTGGGCGAAAATGGCGGCGGCCAGAGGCTCCAAACCCTTCTCCCGGGCCACGGAGCCACGGGTGCGGCGCTTCTGCTTGTAGGGACGGTACAGGTCTTCCACCTCTGCCAAAGTGGTGGCGTTATCAATGGCGGCGGACAGTTCCTCGGTCAGCTTGCCCTGGTTTTCAATGGAATTTTTCACCTCGTCCCGGCGCTGCTGCAGATTGCGCAGATAGGTCAGCCGGGTCTCCAGGGTACGAAGAACCGTGTCGTCCATTGCGCCGTGCATTTCCTTGCGGTAACGGGCGATGAAGGGGATGGTGTTGCCTTCATCCATCAGGGCGATGACATTTTCTACATAGCTGAGCTTTTGATTCAGTTCAGCGGACAGAATTTCAGCAATGGTCTGCATAGGGGTACTCCTTGTGTTTAATATCAATTATTATCATACCACAAAAGATCGTGAATGGGAAGTAAAAAATCCGCCCCGGTCACCGGGGCGGATTTGCAACGCATTATCTGGGTTGGTCAAGCGCATCCAATAGGATTTGTGCGGTTTCGGCAACCTTGGGATTATCAGCGTTATCTCGGATGCTTTCACACAGAGCAGTGTAGTCTGCAATGTCCTCAGGAAGGTACAGTGGGGAATTGAGCCTACGTGCGATCTTAGAAATTGTAGCGGTTTCCTCCAGGGAGAGATACTTCACAAATTGCTGCGGGTCTAACAAGAAGCACTCCAGGATAGTATCTGACCATCCTTCGCTGCTACCCTCGCTGGGGCGCACATTGAACATCCAGGTGTAGCCACCTTCGTCCGTACCCTCCCATCTGTAGGAATCAAATTCCGTAAAGGGAAGCGTCATCTTTACACTGAACTGTGGGGCTTGGAAAGTGACCATGAGATTGCCGTTCTCGTTCAGGTGCAGTGTATGTCCGGGTACAGTGTCAAGGGGATAGGCGTTCAACTGCTGGAGAAGCTTCTCTTGCTGATCGGCATCCACCAGGGGGTTTGCTTTGAAATATTCGATGGTGTTATAGTAGCAATGCTGCATGAAAACGGGATAGCTTTCCTGCAAATACCGCTGCGCCAGATCGATGGTGTTCAGACTTTCACCGGTTTCAATGTCCAGGTTCCAGATGTCATGGTAGACATTGCGCTGATCGTCCCGGGTGGATATTGTGATGCTGAGGATATTACCGCTTAGGGTGGCGGTGTAACTGATTTCTTCGTAATAGGCGCGAGATTGATTGGTGTAGTCTCTGCGGATGGAATACAGACGGTATTCGGCGGCGATGGAGATCTCCTTATTGATCTCGACGGCGCCGTCGCAGAAAGGAAGAACAGCAGGCAATCGGATCGTGACGGATTGCTGATCGCGCCATTTGTCGGTCCAGGTGACATTACGGTCATAGAGGGTATACACCAGCGTTTCCGCGCTCATGACTTCCGGCTTTTCACAGGGTTCGGTGACAGCAGGAATATCCGGCAGCAGTTCCATAATATCAATGGGTTCTGTGGGTGCGGTGGTTTCGGTGGGGGTAGTGGGTTCTGTGGGCTGGGTGACCGTTACTGGCGGGGTGGATTCGATGGTGGGCTCAGTGGACGGTGCATTGCCGTTGTGGGCGCACTCGGCCCATTCGGTGGGCACTTCGCCTTTTACATCCCGGTCTGTTCCAAGGCTCGAATAGTTGATTTTTAGTTGTTCCACATTGGCTGCCGTCAAAAAGCCCAGCTCAAAGGCGTCTGTCAGGGTATAAAAGGTGCCCTGGTGGTAAGCAAACAGTCGCTTGCCCATGGGGAAATGAAAACGAATACCATTGACATATTCGTTGATGTTTTCGGTGCTGTATTCGAAAGGACCGTCTACAAATACCACATAGGTATCGCTGAAAGCACCCCGGAAACGCAAGGAGATCTCATCGGGAAAATGCTGCGTTTGGAAGTCTAAGGATGTGGCGTTGTAATAGTAGTCATAAATGATCTCTTCTTCGACGGATAGCTCTGCCGGAACTACGGGAGGGTTTGCGATATTCGATTCGCAGCCTGTGAAGAGGGAGATAATCAAAACCAGACCAATAACTGCCCGTAAGATTTTCATCCGATACACATCCTTTCTCATGCTTCTTCCTGCTAAAATAATTGTATCACGAAGTTTTACAAATGACAAGAAAAAACCCAGGGCAAATGCCCTGGGTTTATGTAATTACAGATCCAATTTCAGGTCATTTTCCTTGATCCAGCCCCATCTGCGCAGAAGTTCGCAGAAGAACCAACTGAGTACTGCCGGCAGAATAAAGCAGATCAGTGCCATGGCCATCCAATCCATTGCGCTGATGGCATCCTTTACACCGGCGGCCACATCGTTGACCCAACCGGTATACACACCGATCTGACCGACAAATCCGCAGGTGCCCATGCCGGAGGATACGGGAGCACCGTTCATTTCCAGCTTAAACAGGCAAGTGGCAAGAGGGCCGGTGATCATGGATGCCAGGGTGGGGGGGATCCAAATGCGGGGATTTTTTACGATATTAGGCATTTGCAGCATGCTTGTGCCGATACCTTGAGCCACCAAACCGCCCCAGCGGTTTTCCCGGAAGCTCATCACAGCGAAGCCTACCATCTGGGCGCAGCAACCGGCAACGGCAGCACCACCGGCCAAGCCGGTAAGTCCCAAAGCTGCGCAAATGGCAGCAGAGGAAATAGGCAGAGTCAGCGCAATGCCAATGACCGCGGAGACCAGCATGCCCATCCAGAAGGGCTGCAGGACTGTGGCCCATTTTACAAAATCACCTACGGCAGAAGCAGCTGTGCCAATGGGCTTGGCAACCAAGGCGGCAAAGCCAATGCCTACCAAAATGGTGACAAGGGGGGTGACCAAAATGTCGATTTTGGTTTCTTTGGACACCAGTTTGCCGAATTCCGAGGCGACGATGGCGACAAAATATACTGCCAACGGTCCGCCTGCACCACCCATGGCATTGGAAGCAAAGCCTACGGGGATCAGGGAAAACAGCACCAGGGGCGGGCAATGAAGCGCATAGCCGATAGCCACGGCGATGCCAACGCCCACCATAGCCTTACACAGGCCACCAATGGTATAGGTCCCGGCAATCACCGCATTCAAAAAGGGAATGCTGAATTGCTGTCCAACGGTGTCAAGGATGGTGCCTACAAGCAATGTACAGAAAAGACCCTGGGCCATAGCACCCAAAGCGTCGATGCCGTAGCGCTTGCCGGAAAAGACAATGTCCTTCCGTTTGAGAAATGCGAGAAATTTGTTCATATGCGGTTTCACTCTCTTTCAGTAGAATAGGTCTGCTGAAAAAGCGTGCGTCAGCGATAAACGCCGACCCTAGGCGGCTCGGGACAACTAAGCGGTATATCTTTGCTTTCCACCACGGATGACCAGTCGCCTTCAGTGCCGATCCACCCGAGACAGCCTCTGCACCGGTGGATCTTTGCCCGTTCTTCACAGATCGGAAACATTGAGATGATTATATATTTTTTGTTGCAACTTGTCAATTGAGAATCCCCCACAGGAGATTCCTGTGGGGGATGGTTATCATTTGTGGAACTTGGCCAAAGCCTTGTCTACAAGGGGTTTGTACTTGGGATAGGTGGCAGTCAAAATGATGGCGGCCACGAACAAGCCAAGGCAAATCAGAGAAACCGTCAGACCCATTTCAAAAGCGGGGTTGCGGTATTCAAAGCGAATGGTATGGTCGCCTTCAGTCAGATCCAGGGCAATCATGACATCGCCTACCAGCCGGATGTCCACTTCCTGACCGTCTACATAGGCGTGCCAGTTGGTGCCGTTCTGGGGAATGGAGGTGTAGAGCAGGCCGTCCCGGTTGCAGTGGATGATGCCCTCAACAACGGTGTTGGAGAACTCTGTCAAATTCAAGGTGGAGGCGGAGAGGATATCGTAGCCTCTGCGGAAAATCGTATCGTCCAACAGAACGGCCTTGATGTTTAGGGAGTTGCTGGTATTGGGATTGCAGGTTACCCGAATTTCGATCAAATCCCCGGGGGCTACCTGACCGACTGCAATGGTTTGGGGCAGGCTGATGCTTTCGGTAAACAGGTGTTGGCCGTTGCGGTAAACATTGTAGGTGTTCCGGCCGGGCATGGTGATATCCAGGCACATAAAGCCGGCTTCTTCGATGTTATAGTTATAGATCGCATAACCGGTGGTCGCGCCGGCCTGGTAGGTGCAGTAGCCGGCGGCGGTAGAGGATTGAATCTCTACATTGCGCTCGGTAAAGGTCAGCCATTCGTAGGGTGTGTAGTTCCAAACAGCATCCTCAAGACCAGTGGCGGCCCGGAACAGTTCGCTTTGGAAGCCGAAAATATTGGCGTTATTGAAAGGCAGTTCTGCCAGAGTGCTTTCTGCCAGGAAGCCCAGGGGCAGATACATATTGTTTTGCTGAATATATATGCTTTCAAAGTTGTGAACGGTGGTGAAATAGGGGTTTTCTTCGACTTTTGCGTCCCGCTCCAGCATATATTTAAGATTCAGGAACAGGTTGGACACCGGGGATGCCTCTTCAAAGCAGTAGCGGTTGTAGGTGTTTTTTGCACCGTAGCCCAGGGCTTTCATAAACTCAGTGACCTTCACGTTTGCGGAGCTGGTGAAGGTGGAAATGCCGTGGTAACCGTTCAGCGCACCGTCGTTCAGAGTCTGTGAGTGGGTGACCTCGGTGCGGTAGAAAAGTTCATTATCCCGCAGGGATTCGTGATACTTCATATAGCTGACGGCTTGTTCGGCAGAAAAAGTGCCCTTGGGGTAGTTAATTGCGTTGGTGCGGGGGAAGGTGACGGAGAAGTTCACAGTGTTCATGATCAGCTCCACAGCCATGACAACCAGCAGCACGGCGGTAGCGCCGATGCGGCGGTAAATACGACCCCGGCAGATCCGGTGCAGGACTTTCTTTTTGGGGTTCTCGGGCATCCGGCAGCCCAGCTGATGGACGATCAGACAGCCCAGGTACAGCACGAAGAAGGTGAAGTTGTAGGTGGTGTACTCTTTGTTGGTAAGATCGCCCCGGCTGATGATCAGCAGTGCCAATGCACCGGCGGCCAAAATCTGCCAGATCTTCATGTGGCGGCGCAGCAGGAAAGCCCGATAGGCCATATACAGCATGACGAAGCTGAACAGGAAGCTAAACCGGTAGGGGATCATGTTGGTGAAATGGAAGCCGTGCCAGATATAGTCCAGCTGACGGATGATGAAGCTGAGGATAAAGAACACCAACAGGGAAACGGCGCAGATCTTGTCGGATTTACGGACGTGCTTGGTGGTCAGGAACAGGAAGGCCAGGATAATGGTTCCCACACCGCAGTAAAGGTTGGGCAGACCTTCTTTGAAAGTAGGTTCCAGGCCACCGGGCATGTTGCCGGCAACCTTGACCATGCCATCCCACAGCGGAGGGATGGAGGCAAAGACGGCATCCAGCCAAAGGCCAATGAGCCGGAAGAGGTCGCTGTCGGCTTCTTTAGCGGATTTATAGGCCTCCCAGGCGGTTTTTGCGGTGGTCACGCTCTGGCCGGAGATGATGTTGACAGCAAAGCCCTCCGGGAAAGTGTTGACGCTGGACTGTGTAGACTGCAGAGCGGTAAAGGCCGGCAGGGTCAGGAAGGCGGTCATGCCAATGGCGATGACGCTGAAAAAGCCGATGCGCACCAAGTCCTGGAACATCCGCTTGACGCTTTTGCCCCGGCAGATCTGGTAGCAGAAGAACAGGAGCAGGACGAAAATACAAACGAAAAATCCAACATAATAGTTGGCATAAATGGCCAAGAACAGGGAAATGGTGTAAAGAATAAACTTTTTGTCCCGGAGCAAGCTGATGGTGCCCAAAGCTACCAGGGGGAGCAGAGCAAAGCTATCCAGCCACATAAGATTCCACTGATAGCCCATGGCCCAGGCACACATGCCGTAGAATGTGCCGAAAATCGGGAGAGACAGGTCGTCCTTGCCAAACATCTTTTTCAGGAAAATGGCGAAGAATAGGCTGGCAAAGGCCATCTTAAAGGGTACCAGCAGGGAGAAAAACTCCAGAACCGATCCCTCCGGCACGAACACGCACAGCAGGTTCAGGGGAGAGGAGAGGTAGTAGGAGAATAGACCCAGATAGTCAAGACCCATGCCCACATCCCAGTTGTACAGCAGAGAGTCGCCGCTGAGGAGAGCCTGGCGGAAAGCCTTAAAGAAGGGAAAATACTGGTGGTAATTGTCAGAATACAGCATGGAGTAATCACCAAAGGGGCAGACTTCTGCTCCCTTCATGTAAAACAGCATACTGATCAGAGGGAATAAAAAGGCCAGCACCAAGTTGATCCATCCGAATTCAAACTTGGGCTTGGGCGGTAATGTTTTGATTTTCTTGGCTTTCATTTGCATTGCTCCCGGTTCACCAAAATAAAGTATCTTACATTTTAACACAGATTTTCCCGGGGGTAAAGAGAAAAAGCACTTTTTCTGACAGAAATTAAGAAAAAGGGAGGGCCAAGACCCTCCCCTATAAAGATATTTGTGTTACAAAATCAGACAGATCAAACCGGTGGCGCCTTCGTTGACGATGCGGCCCAGGGTGCCCCGGAATTTTGCTCTGACATCCTCGGGCATCCGGATCACCTTGGCGGTGAGGCCCTCCCGGATCAGATCGTACACCGTACGGCCGAAAATGTTGCTTTCCCACAGCTTCTCCGGGGTTTCACCGGTCAGATAATTGATCAGCTCCTGACTTTGCTGTTCGCCGCCTACCATGGGGCTGATCTCGGTGTCGATGTCCACCCGGATCATGTGAATGGAGGGCGCGCCGGCCTTCAGCTTGACACCGAATGCGCCGCCCTTTCGCAGCAGCTCCGGGGGCTGAAGGGTCATTTCTTCGGCGGTGGGCATGACAATGCCGTAGCCGGTGGCCTTCACCGATGCCAAGGCGTCGGAAATCTTGTCGTACTCCTGCTTGGTTTGGGCAAGCTCCGTAAGTAATGCCAGCAGCTGGGCATCGTTTTCAATGGGCATGCCGGCCTTGGCGCTGAGAATTTCGTAGAAAAGGACTTCGGGGAACTGCAAAGCGCAGGATACGGTACCGGTGGCCAGGTCAATGTCCCGGATGGAGAAATCCAGTACCTGCTCCATGTCTTGCAGGGAAGACAGGGTAGCTTCTGCCTGCCCCAGGGCGGAGATTTGTTGCGCCCGGAGGAGCAAAGCCTCATATAAGGCTGCTTTTACCGGGTGTTCTGCTTCCAGAGCATCCATCCACCGGGGCAAAAACACCAGTAACTGCTTTAAGGGGAACGCGTATAGCAGATGCTTGAGAATGTCCCCGATGTCCTCAATGGTCAGCGCTTGACAATCAGCGATCATTGGTTCGACACCATAGCGCTGGGCGATGTCCTTGCGGATAGCCTGGGCGGTGGCCGATCCTGGGGTACGGGAGTTGATGATGACTAAGTAGGGTTTTCCTGTGGCCTGCATATCCCGAATGGCCCGGTCTTCCGCTTCCAGGTAGTCCTCCCGGGGGATGTCGGTGACAGTGCCGTCGGTGGTGACCACCAGGCCGATGGAGCAATGCTCCTCCATAACCTTTTTGGTGCCAAGCTCAGCGGCTTCTGTCAGCGGGATCTCATAGTCGTACCAGGGCGTGGTGACCATCCTGGGAACGCCGTCCTCCTCGGCACCTACCGCCCCGTCTACCATATAGCCCACGGAGTCGATCATCCGTACCCGGAGCTTGGTGGTGCCGTCGGGGGATATTTCCACGGCCTCTTCCGGGACAAATTTGGGCTCTGAGGTCATGATGGTCTTACCCGAGCCGCTTTGGGGCAGTTCGTCCCGGGCACGTTCCTTGCGGTAGGGATCGTCAATGCCAGGGATTACCAACTGCTCCATGATCCGCTTGATCAATGTGGACTTGCCGGTGCGAACCGGGCCTACCACGCCGATGTAAATGTTGCCGCCGGTGCGTTTGGCGATGTCAGCGTAAATGTTTTCCATAGCCAGCCTCCTCATCCGGCAGGAGGGATGGCTCCTGCCACGGTCTACCAAAGGGTATGTCCTTAGGAGGACAAATAGAACGCTCCGAAAAAAAGTATTGCGTAATATTGGAGGGTACATTATAATATATACATATATTTTTGGAAGGGGCAAACATCATGAAGAAAATACTGCTATGCTTATTTGCTGTATTGTTGCTGCTTGGAGCAGGTTGCTCGACACAGGAAGCACCGGCACAGACAGGAGTACCCACAACGGAACCGACGCAACCCCAACCGCCTCGATTCCTGGATGACAACGGAGATGGTAACGTGATTTGGTATGCAGTGGGTGACAGCATTACCCAGGGGTATTTCAGCTACCTAGACGATGCCGGCAAGGGCGTTTTGGATTTTGATGCCAATAGAGTCTGGTCCAAATTATTAGCAGAGAAAACCGGTTGGATTCTGAATAATCAGGCTGTGGGTGGCTCCGGTTTTGTACATAAGGCCACGGTACTGGATAAGCTCAGCGGCCGCGACCACATCGATGGCATCGATTTTTCGGAAGCAGAACTGGTGACCATTGCTTTTGGTATCAACGACTGGAAGGGCAATCAGAAGCTGGGCACTATGGAAGATGACCTCGCTACCGGCGGTACGATCTACAGCAATATGCGCTATATCATCGAAAAGATCCAAAAGGATAACCCCAATGTGGAGATTGTGGTCATTGCGCCTATGAACAGCAGCCGCTTTGGCCTGGCAGAGAAGGGTTGGAGTCTGGGCTATAAATTCTCCAAGAGCAAGACCCTGCAGAATGTTTACGATGTAATGGCGGATGTTTGTGACCACTACAATCTGCCGCTGATCGATCTGACCCACAATGCGGAGATCAACAGTGATATTCAGAACTGGTTCCCGGATGGTGTGCACCCGTCTCTGGAAAAGCATGTGCGGCTGGCTGAGATTCTGGAAGAGGAATTGAAGAAGGTTCTGCCGGCAGAATAAACACGCAAAATTGAATCAAACAAATTCTCCGTAATGACTGAAATTACGGAGAATTTTTTGTGATTTTTTCTAAAAAAGTTCTTGACAAAAAGCCCCAGGGGTGGTATCATAATCGAGCGCGTGTAGGGACTTTCTGCGCGTGCACTGCGATGATGCGGGAGATTGCGTCTAAAAAACGGTAACTTCCGCGGAGTATGTCCGGTCATCGGGCGGCTGAACTGCTTCTGTTTTGCGCACGCGTATATCGCTGCGGCAGGAGAATGGGTCGGCCTTGCGTCGGCCATTTTTCTTGGCCTGGAATGATACGCACGGCGGCGTGAACAGAGAGGTTCGACCGTACCCAGACAACCAAGCAAACTGAGTACGTTAACATCAAGGAGGAAAACAAACCATGGCAAACCAGGAAATGATCCGCATCCGGCTGAAGGCTTATGATCATCAGCTGATCGACTCCAGCGCGGCAAAGATCGTGGAGACCGCAAAGCGCAACGGCGCCTCCGTCTCCGGCCCCATCCCGCTGCCCACCAAGAAGGAAGTCGTGACTATCCTTCGCGCTGTTCACAAGTACAAGGACAGCCGTGAGCAGTTCGAGCGCAGAACCCACAAGAGACTGATCGATATTCTCAACCCCAACCAGAAGACCGTTGAGGCTCTGATGAGCCTGGATCTGCCGGCTGGCGTTGAAATTGAGATAAAGCTGTAATTCCTATACATTAAAAATATAGGAGTTCACCGCTGCCCGCACTGTTATAGCATCGGGCGGACGGGTCATGTTGGCAGGTGTACCCAATGCACCAGTCAACCAATAACCTAAAACAAAAGGAGTAAACCCAAATGAAGAAAGCAATCATCGGCAAAAAAGTGGGCATGACCCAGATCTTCGATGAGAGCGGCAAGGTCATCCCGGTTACCGTCGTGGAAGCCGGCCCCTGCGTCGTTACTCAGAAGAAGACCGTTGAGACCGACGGCTACACCGCCGTCCAGCTGGGCTTCGGTGATGTCAAGGAGTCCAAGCTGACCAAGCCTGAGGCAGGCCACCTGAAGAAGGCTGGCGTTGCCCCCAAGAAGTACCTGAAGGAGTTCAAGCTGGAAGACGCTGCTAACATGAACGTTGGCGACGAGGTTAAGGCTGACACCTTCGCTGCTGGCGACTGGATCGATGTCACCGGCATCTCCAAGGGTCACGGCTACCAGGGCGTTATCAAGCGTTACGGCGCTCACCGCACTGACATGACCCACGGCGGCGGCCCTGTCCACCGTCACGCAGGCTCCATGGGCGCATCCTCCCATCAGAGCCGCATCTTCCCCGGCAAGATCGGCGCAGGCCAGATGGGCAATGTGCAGGTCACCATCGAGAACCTGGAAGTTGTTAAGGTTGATGCAGAGCTGAACATGATCGTTATCAAGGGCGCCATCCCCGGCCCCAAGGGCGGTCTGGTCTATATCCGCAACACCGTAAAGACTCACAAGGTCAAGCAGGCTGGTGCAGACATCAGCAAGAACCCGCAGAAGGCTTCCGGCAGAAACCCCCAGAAGGCTTCCGCAAGAGGCTAAGGAAAGGAGATCTTAAATCATGCTTAAGACAAATGTTTATAATATGTCCGGCAAGCTGGTTGGCGAGATCGAACTGCCCGAAGCTGTGTTTGGCGTCACACCCAACAAGGCCGTTGTTCACGATGTAGTTAAGAATCACCTGGCTAACTGCCGTCAGGGCACACAGTCCGCTCTGACTCGCGCTGAGGTTTCCGGCGGTGGCCGTAAGCCCTGGCGTCAGAAGGGCACCGGCCGTGCCCGTCAGGGCAGCACCCGTGCTCCTCAGTGGACCCACGGTGGTATCGTGTTCGCTCCCAAGCCCCGGGATTACAGCTACACTCTGAACAAGAAGACCAAGCGTCTGGCTCTGAAGTCCGCTCTGAGTGCAAAGGCTGCTGCCTCTGCTATCGTTGTGATCGACTCCATCAAGATGGACGCTCCCAAGACCAAGGAATTCGCTGCTTTCCTGACTGCCGTCGGCGCTGAGAAGAAGCCCCTGGTCATCACCGCTGCCGCTGACCAGAATGTGGTCAAGTCCGGCCGCAACATCCCCGGCTGCGAGGTCACCTTCGCCAACCTGATCAATGTTTACGATGTTGTGAACGCTGAGAAGCTGGTTGTCGATCAGGAGGCCCTTGCCAAGATCGTGGAGGTATTCGCATAATGAACGTTTACGATATTATCAAGCGCCCGGTCATCACCGAGCAGTCCATGGAGAGCGTCGCTGACAAGAAGTACGTTTTCATGGTGGACATCAACGCCAACAAGACTGAGATCAAGGCTGCTGTCGAAGAAGTTTTCGGCGTTAAGGTTGCCAAGGTCAACACCGTCCGTATGCAGGGCAAGGTCAAGCGCACCGGTGCTTATCCCGCCGGCCGCCGTCCCGCCTATAAGAAGGCAATCGTTACTCTGACTGCCGACTCCAAGACCATCGAGCTGTTCGAGGGTATGGTCTAAACCAATCTCAATAAAGGAGCGAAACGCAAATGGCTATTAAAACTTTTAAGCCTTATACCCCCGCACGCCGTAACATGACTGTTTCCGGCTTCGACGGCGTGGATAAGAAGGCAAAACCTGAGCGTAGCCTGGTTGAGACCCTCAAGAAGCATGCAGGTCGCAACAGCTATGGTCACATCACCGTCCGTCATCGCGGCGGCGGCAACAAGCGTAAGTATCGTATCATCGACTTCAAGCGTCAGAAGCTGGACATGTTCGCCACTGTCGAGCGCCTGGAGTACGATCCCAACCGCAGCGCTTATATCGCACTGATCCGCTACGAGGACAACACCCTGAGCTACATTCTGGCCCCCAACGGCCTGAAGGCTGGCGACAAGGTCATCTCCTCCGCCTCTGCCGATATCAAGCCCGGTAACTGCCTGCCCATCGCCAACATTCCTGTCGGTACTGTTATCCACAATGTGGAGCTGCAGCCCGGCCACGGCGCACAGATGGTCCGCTCCGCCGGCACCGCTGCTCAGCTGATGGCTAAGGAAGGCGAGCTGGCTCAGGTCCGTCTGCCCTCCGGCGAAGTGCGCTATGTCCGCACCAACTGCACCGCTTGCATCGGTCAGGTTGGCAATCTGGACCACGAGAATGTTCACATCGGTAAGGCCGGCCGTACCCGCCACATGGGTATCCGTCCCACCGTCCGCGGCTCTGTTATGAACCCCAATGACCACCCCCACGGTGGTGGTGAGGGCCGCAGCCCCATCGGCCGTCCCGGCCCTGTTACTCCTTGGGGCAAGCCTGCTCTGGGTTACAAGACTCGTAAGACGAAGAACCCCACCGATAAGTTCATCGTCAAGCGCAGAAACAGCAAGTAAGGAGGAAATGAAATGAGCAGAAGTATTAAAAAAGGCCCTTTCGTAGCTCCCGAGCTGTACAAGCGCGTTGAGGAGCTGAACAAGGCTGGCGAAAAGAAGGTTCTGAAGACCTGGTCCAGAGCTTCCACCATTTTCCCCTCCTTTGTAGGCCACACCATCGCTGTCCACGACGGCCGTAAGCACGTTCCCGTCTATGTCACTGAGGACATGGTCGGCCACAAGCTGGGTGAGTTCGTTCCCACCCGGACCTTCCGGGGTCACTCCGGCAGCAAGACCGCTAACAGCAAGTAAGGAGGAAGAAAAATGGAAGTTTTTGCACATGTTAAATTCGTCCGTATGTCTCCTCGCAAGGTTAAGCTGGTTTGCGACATGATCCGCGGCAAGGACGTTAAGACCGCCGCCGCTCTGATGAGCCAGACTTCCAAGGCAGCCTGTGAGCCCATGGCTAAGCTGCTGAAGAGCGCTGTTGCCAACGCTGAGCACAACAACGGCATGAATGCTGACAACCTGTACGTTTCCACTGTGACTGCAAACCCCGGCCCCATCCTGAAGCGTGGCCGCATTGCTTCCCGCCGTGGCTTCGTGCGGATCAACAAGAGAACCACTCACATCACCATCGGTGTGAGCGAGAAGGCTTAATCAGGAGGTAGCTATGGGACAGAAAGTTAATCCCCATGGACTGCGGGTAGGCGTTATCAAGGACTGGGATTCCCGCTGGTACGCCCGCGAGGACAAGGTCGGTGACCTGGTCGTCGAAGACTACAACATCCGTAAGTATCTGAAGAACAAGCTGTACGCCGCTGGCGTCGCTAAGATCGAGATCGAGCGCAGCAATGGCAAGGTCAAGATCAACATCAACTGCTCCCGTCCCGGCGTGGTGATCGGTAAGGCTGGTGCCGAAATCGAGAACCTGCGCAAGGAGATGGAAGGCAAGCTGGGCAAGAGCGTTGCTCTGAACATCGTGGAGGTTCGCTCCCCCGACCTGAACGCTCAGCTGGTTGCCGAGAACATCGCACAGCAGCTGGAGAAGCGCATCTCCTTCCGCCGTGCAATGAAGAAGGCTATGCAGCAGGCTACTCGCCTGGGTGCCAAGGGCATCAAGGTTACCTGCTCCGGCCGTCTGGGCGGCGCTGAAATCGCCCGCTCCGAGAGCTATCACGAGGGTACCATCCCCCTGCAGACCATCCGTGCTGATATCGAATACGGCTTCGCTGAGGCTGCCACTACCTACGGCCGCATCGGTGTTAAGGTTTGGATCTACAAGGGCGAGGTCCTGAATACCACCCTGCGCAGCGCTGCTCCCGAGCCCGCTCCCCGTGAGCGCCGTGAGCGTCGTGGCGACCGCCGTCAGGGTGACCGTCGCCAGGGTGGCGAGCGCCGCCAGGGTGACAGACCCAATTTCCGTAAAGAAGGAGGCAACCGCTAATGCTGATGCCCAAAAGAGTTAAGTACCGCAAGGTTCAGCGTGGCCGTATGACCGGCGCTGCCTCCCGCGGCAATAAGGTTGCTTACGGTGACTTCGGCATCCAGGCTCTGGAGCCCGGCTGGATCACCGGCAACCAGATCGAGGCAGCCCGTATTGCCATGACCCGTTACACCAAGCGTGGCGGTAAGGTCTGGATCAAGATTTTCCCCGACAAGCCTTATTCCAAGAAGGGCCTGGGCACCCGTATGGGTTCCGGTAAGGGCGCTCCTGAAGGCTGGGTCGCAGTCGTTAAGAATCAGAAGGTGATGTTTGAGATCGGCGGCGTTTCCGAAGAGGTCGCCCGCGAGGCTCTGCGTCTTGCTCAGCACAAGCTGCCCATCAAGACCAAGATCATCACCAAGGAAGTTTCTGAGAATGGTGGTGAATAATGATGAAGGCAAAGGAAATCAAGAACCTCTCTGTTGAGGAGCTGAATAAGAAGCTGGACGACCTGAAGAAGGACCTGTTCATGCTCCGGATGCAGCATGCTACCAACCAGCTTGACAACCCCATGCAGATCGCTGCTGTCAAGAAGGATATTGCCCGCGTCAAGACCATTATTCGTGAGAAAGAGACCAACGTCTGAGGAGGAAGCGTAAATGACTGAGAATACCAGAGCTTTCCGCAAGACCAGAATTGGTACTGTTGTCTCCGATAAGATGGACAAGACCATTGTGGTTGCGGTTGAGGATAGCTACCAGCATCCTCTGTACAAGAAGACCATGAAGCGGACTTACAAGCTGA
>JAGAMN010000029.1 GCA_017624715.1 Oscillospiraceae bacterium | reverse complement strand
TGGACGAGTATGTATATTACTTTAATAACAGGCGGCCTGCGGCCGCTCTGGGCTATAAAAGCCCAGTTCAGTACAAGACCGAACTGGGCTTCTAATATTATGGGGTTTTTTAGTGTCTACTTTTGCTTGACAAATGCACCTCGCTTTGAGGTGGGGTGATTTTTTACTTTTCCAGAGCCATGACCTTTTCAATACGGCGGACGTGGCGGGGAGAATTGGAAAACATGGTATTCAGCCAAATATCCACGATCTCCAGCGCAAGCTTTTCGTCCACGATACCGGCACCCAGAGCCATCATATTGGTGTCGTTGTGCTCTCTGGTCAGCTGTGCGCTTTTGGTGTCGGACAGCAGCGCGCAGCGAATGCCCTTAACCTTGTTGGCGGCAATGGACACGCCAATGCCGGTGGTGCACAGCACGATACCCCGGTCGCAACGGCCGTCGGCAACAGCTTCAGCCGCAGCAGCGGCAAAATCGGGATAATCGCAGGAATCCGGGGTATGGGTGCCAAAATCGGTTACTTCGTGCCCCTGTTGAATCAGATGCTGAACAAGCTTGTTCTTCAGTTCAAAAGCGCCGTGGTCACAACCAACAGAAATCTTCATAGTGTTTTCCTTTCTCTTACAGTACCAGTCCGCCATTGACGGCAATCACCTGGCCGGTGACAAATTCGGCATCAATCAGGTAAGCCATGGCCTGGGCTACATCCATAGGCGTGCCGTTTCTGCCTACGCAGGACTGTTCTGCCAGCTCGGACATGGTTTCGGCGGAAACATTGGCGCACATGTCCGTTTCGATGACACCGGGGGCAATGCAGTTGACCCGGATGCCACTGGGCCCCAACTCCTGGGCCAGGGCCTTGGATAGGGCAATGACCGCACCCTTGGTGGCGGAATAGGCGGCTTCGCAGGATGCGCCCACTTGTCCCCACATAGAACTGACGGTGATGATGCAGCCCTTTTGCTTTTGTAAAAATGCAGGCATGGCAGCGTTGACGCAATGGTATATGCCCTTGACGTTCACATCGAACAGCCGATCCCAGGTGGCTTCTGCCACATCTTGCATCAGGCCGTAATGACAGATGCCGGCGTTTAAAATCAGCACATCCACATCAGGAATCTGCTGAAAGGCGGCCTGAACGGCCTTGCCGTCGGCTACATCACAGCAAATGGCGGTGGCACCGGTCTTGGCCACAACCGCCTGGGCAGCGACATGGTTTTTTTCATACAGAAAGTATACCCGGTGGCCTTGCTGGGCAAACAGTTCCACGGCGGCTGCGCCGATACCCCGGCTGCCGCCGGTAATGACAATTGTTGACATAGTACACCTCGTAAAAAAGGCTGCCACGGCAGCCTTTTCGGATGGATTATCTTTTGCGGCTCTTGGTGCGGTGGTCGCTATACTGCCGAATGGAGGAAATTTTGCTGTCGGATTCGGACATAAAAGCCTTCAGCTTCTCTTCAAAAAGCTGGTCGGCAGTCTTGGGTGCAGGGGGCGGGGTAGGTGCGCTGCGGGCAGGCCGGGGCTGTGCATTCTGAGCCGGTGCGCTGCGGAAACCACCCCGGGGAGCAGCTGCTTCCCGGACAGGCTTTGCTTCCAGCCGCTTTATGGACAGGTTCAGCTTGCCGTTTTCGTTGCCGATGACCACAACCTTCACATCCTGACCTTCGGTCAGGTGCTGGCGGATGTCGCTGACATAGGCGTTGGCA
This sequence comes from Oscillospiraceae bacterium, assembly GCA_017624715.1. Lineage (GTDB taxonomy): Bacteria > Bacillota > Clostridia > Oscillospirales > Oscillospiraceae > Faecousia. The sequence continues at coordinate 44,439 of JAGAMN010000029.1, read as the reverse complement.
ACTTCGGAAATATGTACCATACCGGTTTTATTCTCCGGCAGGGCGATGAATGCGCCGAAATTGGTGATGGATTTGACTTTACCCTCTAAGATGGCTCCGACGGTTAACTCCATAGTTTGCTTTGCTTCCTCCAAATAATAAATTGCGTTTCGTTAGGACGGGTCAATGATGACGCTGTCCGGATCTACTAAGCCCAGCTCTTCCCGGGCGATCTGCTCGATGCCGGCAACGGTGCCCAGGCTGTCGATCAAAGCGGACAGCCGGTTGTTTTCCTGCTCCAGCCGGGAGGCTTGTGCCTTAAGGGCATCGGTGCGTGCCTCAGCGTCCCGGATGGCGCCGCCCAGGATCAGCAGAGCCGCTGTGCAGATGACGATAGCGCACAGAACCACGATTTTTGTGACGTTGCTGCTGCGCTTGTAGACCAGCTTGATGTGGCGCAGAGGATTTTTGAACCTTGCCATGGCGGGCTCCTTTCTCCGGGGACTTTTTTATCTTACCTATTGTACCCGATTTTTTACAAGATGCCAATAGATTTTTTAGAAAAATCCACCCTTTTCGCAAAAATTTTTTAATTATTTCCCATGGCCAGGTTAGGATCTTCCAAAATCCGGCAAAAAACGGCCTGGTCAGCCGGCTGAAAGTCAATCGCCAGCCGATCCAGCCGATGGGCAGGCCTGTCCAATAGCCCGGTCGCAGATCGCCCTGACATACAAAAAAACCCAAAAACAGCCATACCCAAAATGTGGCTAGAATAAAGAAAAGGTCACCCACATTCCGATGTCGGAAGGCAAGAAAAAAGTCGTAAATGAGCCCAAGAAGCAGTCCCAGCAGGCAGCTGATTCCCAGCCGCCCGGCGGCTTCCGCCGGGGTGATCATCCGAAAAGCCTGCTCAGCAGGCTGCCTTTATGCCGGGGTTCTTCATAGATCAGTGCCGATACGCTGCCCTCCACGGCGATCTGACCGCCGTCCACAGAAAGGGTCTTCAGCTGCAGCTGCTGACCGTGGACGGAAAGCGTGCCCAGTTCGGTACGCAGCACCACGGCGGCATCGTCAAAGCTGACCACTTCGGTAACACCGGTCATGGTCAGTTGGTGGCGTTCGTTTAAGGTCAAGCGGTGGGGCAGTGTCATAGGATCGGTCATGTCCATCCCTCCTCGCAAAAGGGTATGCGCAGGGCCAGGAGAATATGATTAGAATCATGTCATTGCGAGGAGCGAAGCGACGTGGCAATCTTCCAACATATTTCTCCTAACCGGGGGATTGCCACGCCAGTGTGCGCACTGGCTCGCAATGACAGCAAAAATGCAAGGGTGCGAAAAGCACCCTTGCTTGGTTATTTTTGTCCGGTGACCTGGTACATATGGTCGTTGGAAATTTTTGCGGTGATGGTCAGATGCTGAGAAAACAGCTCTGCCAGTGCATCCTCGTGCATCAGCCCCACACTGACTTTGCTGGCGCTGCCCTCGTGGTGGTGGTCAATGGCAGCCCGGCTCATGCCGTGGGCCACAGTCAACGTACCACCGGGTTTCAGCATGGAAGACAGGGTGGTAATCAGCCCGGCTGGGTCAGGGAAATGGGGAAAAGCATTGTAGATCACGATGCAGTCAAACTGGCGGCCAAAATCCACCTTCTGCACATCGGCGCAGACCACATCCACCTGGCCGGGAAATTTCTGGGCGGCGATCTTTGCCATCTCCGGAGAGATGTCCACGGCAGTGACGGAAGCCACGTTTCGGGCAAGGTAATCCGGGAACAGCACACCTGTGCCGCAGGCCACATCCAAAATATCCTTGCCGGCCGTGACACCGGCGGTGTCCAAAATGCTGGCGATGATGGCATCGCTGCGGATCATGTCCGCATCCCACTGGGGGGCAAGGCGGTCAAAGAACTGGATCACATCTTGTTGGTTCATGCTACGGTTTCTCCTTTGGGGTAACGGACCGGCAGCAGGCGGGCCTTGGTCAGGGCAAAGATCACCAGGGGCATCAGTACCAGCTGCAGCACGATGCCGGGAATCCCGGACACCAAAGAGGTGGTGACCCAGGCAAAGGCCGGTGTACCGGGGCTGAAGATCAGTGCCTTGGAAAGGCCGGATACAGTGCGGCCTACGATCATGGCGGTGATCATACTGATGTACAGATCGGCGGTCATGTGCTTGGTCCGGACGAAGAGCATCATCAATCCGGTGACCAGGCCATAGGTGGCGCACTCCACCATCATGCTGGGCAGCATGGCTGCCGGGGGCATGCCGGTAAAGACGCTGGACAGCAAAGGGCCCAGCAGGCCGGTGACCAGACCGAAGGGCCAGCCGCAGGCCAGACCGCAGAGCAGCACCGGGATATGCATGGGAAGAAACACCGTTCCGGCGTTGGGAATGGCATGGAACGCAATGGGCAGCACTACACAAAGGGCAATGCAGACAGCGGCAAAAACCATCTTTTTCACATAGGAAAACTTCATGGGGATCGCTCCTTTTTTGATTTTGACCACATTATAGCCTGGAGAAAATGCCCTGTGAAGCCCCCTGGGGGGATGGTTTTTTGCAGAAATTGAAAATTAGTAAAACAAAACCACGCCGGAAATTTCCGGCGTGGTGAGGGAATATGGATTAAGCGACCCGCTTGGCTACGACCACATGGCGGCCCACAGCTTCACCGTTTTCCACAATGGTATATTCACAGGTGGAAAGGGTAATCAGCTTGTCACCGTACTGGGCTGTGACGCCTGTTTCGTAGTAGGCCAGGGATTTGATAGTGGAGATGAACTGGTTGAAATGTGCCTCGTCCCGGGCATCGTCGAACAGGTGATAGGCATAGCCGTTGCCGTAGGTTGCACTGGTCTTGAAAGCGCAGATGACCTCGTACACGTGGCGCTCATACAGGGTGTCGAAATAGATGTACTTATGGGTTTCATAGAAGTTCTTACGCTTGTAGCCGTCCAGACCGGCAAACATGGAGCCATCCTTCATATGGTGGCCATAGAGAGTGATATTGTCTGAGGGTCTGAATACATCACAGGCTTCCCGGGCATAGATGGCGCCCCAGGCGCTCCACTTGCCTTCAAAGGTGTGGTTCAGATAAAAGTCCGGCCTGGTGGGGGACTGGAGGACGGGATAGCTGATCTTGGTGTCCGGTACAGTGATCCAGCCAACCAGTTCCTGGTTCTTTTCGTAGAACAGCTGCAGCTCCGGCAGAATCGTGGGCACAGCAGGCTCCGTGGGATCGGTGGGATCGGTGGGATCAACAGAAGGATCGGTACTGCCGGTGGGGTCGGTGGGCTCTGTAATGACAGGCCGGGAGGGGGGATTGTACTGATCCAGCAGATTGTCGTACTCGTTTCTTGCCTCAGCAGAGCGAATCAGATAGTCACCGATATATATCGCGCTGCCAATGAAGACCAGGCAAAAAAAGCCCAACAGGACATAATAGACGATCTTCTTGGCCAGCTTTTTATTCATGGGTTTCTTTTCCATAAAGGAGCGTCCTTTCCTTTGGAGTTTGCCTATATCATACAGAATTTTCCGCTGAAAGTAAAGACTTATTTTTGGGTACGCAACCGAGCGACAAATGTCCGCAATATATAAAAAGGGATTGCTTTTGCTGAGAAAGGGTGGTAGAATATCTCTATTCTTTCGAGAAAAATCCAACAAAGGAGTAAAATGCTATGATTTCCAGAGAAGTTTGCCAGCGTGTACTGAGCAAGGCCGTTTCTACCGGTGCGGACTATGCTGAGCTGTTCGCTGAAAACACCGTCAATCATTCCATTAATATGATCGCCAGTAAGGTCGATGCCATTAAGGACGGCGTTATTGCCGGCGCTGCTATAAGGGTCTACAAGGGCCTGCGCAGTGTCATGGCTTCCACCGTCGATACCAGCGAGGCCGGCCTGCTGCGCTGTGCCGAGCAGGCTGCCGAGGCTCTGGGCCAGGGCACTGCTGAGATCGACATCGTTCTGAAGGAGCGGATCTTCGGCGATATTCATCCTGTGAAGATCGTTCCTTCCAGCATCGGCAACAAGGAGAAGGTGGCCATTCTGAAGGAAGGCTACTTTGCCGCCAAGGATTACGACCAATCCATTACCCAGGTCAGCGGCACGCTGATGGATGTGGATCACAACATTCTGATCGCCAACTCCGAGGGCATCTATGCCCAGGATCGGCAGGTCCGCACCCGGATCGCCATCAATGCCGTTGCCGACAAGGGTGACGGCGCCCAGACCGGTTCCTGCGCTCCCGGCCGTCGGATGGGTTTGGAGATGTTTGATTTCATCGATCCCAAGAATGTGGGTATTCATGCAGCCAAGCAGGCCGTGACCATGGCCGGTGCAGGCTACTGCCCCGCAGGTGTTATGCCTGTTGCCATTGACAACGGCTTCGGCGGTGTTATCTTCCATGAAGCTTGCGGTCACTCCCTGGAGGCTTCCTCCGTGGCATACGGCCGCAGTCAGTTTGTAGGCAAGCTGGGTCAGAAGATCGCCAACGAAAAGGTCACTGCCATCGACGACGGCACCATCGCCAATGCCTGGGGCTCTATCAATGTGGACGATGAAGGCACTCCCGCACAGAAGAACGTGCTGATCGAAAACGGTGTACTGAAGTCTTACATGATCGACAAGATGGGTGGCCGCCGTATGGGCATGGCCTCCACCGGCAACGCCCGCCGCCAGAGCTACGCTTACACTCCCACTTCCCGTATGACCAACACCTACATCGCTGCAGGCGAGGATAAGAACGAAGACATCATCGCCTCCATCGAGTACGGCCTGTACGCCAAGGAAATGGGCGGCGGCAGTGTAAATCCTGTTACCGGTGAATTCAACTTCTCCGTCAACGAGGGCTATATGGTCCGTAACGGTAAGATCTGCGAGCCCGTCCGTGGCGCAAGCCTGGTTGGCAAGGGCAGCGAGGTCATTCAGAACATCGACATGGTCGGCACTGACCTGGATATGGGTCAGGGTATGTGCGGCTCTTCCAGCGGCAGCGTTCCCACCAACGTGGGCCAGCCCCTGATCCGCGTATCCACCATCACCGTCGGCGGCAGATAAGGAGGTAACGAATATGGATTTTAATGCTTTCAAGGAAGCCGTTATTGCAAAGTGTGCCGAGCTCGGCATCACCGAGTACGAGCTTTATTATCAGAATGCGGAATCCACCAGCATTGGTGCTTTCCAGCATGAAATCAACCAGTTCACCTGCTCCACCGAGGGCGGTGTGTGCTTCCGCTGCATTTACGGCGGTAAGATGGGCTATGCTTCTACGGAAGATTTGAGCGCCCAGCAGGCCGCATCCGTGGTGGAAAAGGCTGTAGACAACGCCTCATGCCTGGAGGCAGAGGAGCAGGTGTTCCTTTGCGAGGGTGGCCAGGAATATCAGCCTTTGGAAGACCGTTCTTATCCGCTGCCCGGTACTGAGGAGATCATCTCCACCGTGCTGGCCACCCAGGATAAGCTGTACCAGGCCGATCCTGCGGTCATCGACGGCAGCCAGACCCAGGGCGTTGCTGAGCGCAGCGAGATCGCGATCTACAACTCCAAGGGCCTGGATCTGCACAGTGTTACAACTTTGTCCGGTCTGATCGCCGTGGCGGTGGTCACCAATGGTCAGGAAATGGCCAACGACTACCAGATCAAACTGGAAAAGCTCGATACCATCGACACCGACGCGCTGACCAAGAAGGCCGCTGCCACCGCCAAGCAGAAGCTGGGCGGCGATGTGGCTCCCACCGGTCAGTATCCTGTGGTGTTTGATCCCGAGGCCATGAGCGACCTGCTACAGACCTTCTCCGGCATCTTCTCTTCCGAGGCTGCGCAGAAGGGCCTGAGCAAGTTGGCTGATAAGGAAGGCCAGGTCATTGCATCCGAGGTGGTGACCCTGGTTGACGATCCTTTCCACAAGTCCAACCCCGGTGCCCGGAATTTCGACGCGGAAGGCAGCCCCACTTACTGCAAGAATGTTATCGAAAACGGTGTATTTAACACCTTGCTGTATAATTTGAAGACCGCTGCCGTGGCCGGCAAGAAGACCACGGGCAATGCATCCAAGCCCGGTTATGCCGGTGCGGTGGGCATCAGCCCCTTCACCATGTATATTGCTCCCGGTTCTGTCTCTGAAGACGAACTGGTAGCCCAGGCCGGTGAGGGCGTGTATATCAACTCCCTTGGCGGTCTGCACGCAGGTGCCGATCCCATTTCCGGCGACTTCTCCCTGCAGTCTAGCGGCTTCATGATCCGGGGCGGCAAGAAGGCCGAGTACGTTAAGAGCTTCACCGTTGCCGGTAACTTCTATGAAATGCTGAAGAATATCAAGACCGTTGCCTCCAATCTGGAGATGCCCGGCATGTCCGGATTTGGTTCTCCCAGTGTTCTGGTGGAAGGTTTGTCCGTGGCTGGCAAATAAATTTCCGTGTACAATAGACAATATCGGCATGATCCAAACCGGGTCATGCCGATATTTTTGCCAAAAATTCCGGGAAAAGCCATCTTATCTTCCGCTTACTATTGCGTTTTTGAGGCGGCTGTGGTAAAATGCAGCTATTCAAAAACCAGATTATTGGAGGTAATCTCAAATGGGTTATATCGACGAAACTTTACAAAGAGTCATTGACCAGAATCCCAACCAGCCGGAGTTCCACCAGGCTGTGAAGGAAGTTCTGGAATCTCTCCGGCCTGCCATCGAGAGCAATGAGGAGCTGTACCGTAAGCAGGCTCTACTGGAGCGGCTGACCACCCCTGAGCGCTGCATCCTGTTCCGGATTCCCTGGGTGGATGACAAGGGCCAGGTCCAGGTCAACAACGGCTACCGCGTCCAGTTCAACAGCGCCATCGGCCCCTACAAGGGCGGTATGCGTTTCCACCCCAGCGTGAACCTGTCCATCATGAAGTTCCTGGCTTTCGAGCAGACCTTCAAGAATTCCCTCACCGGCCTGCCCATCGGCGGTGGCAAGGGTGGCTCCGACTTCGACCCCAAGGGCAAGTCCGACCGGGAGATCATGGCCTTCTGCCAGAGCCTGATCACGGAGCTGTATAAGTACATCGGTGCAGATACTGACGTACCCGCTGGCGATATCGGTGTTGGCGCAAGAGAGGTCGGCTTCATGTTCGGCCAGTATAAGCGCATCCGTGATGTTTACGAGGGCGTGTTCACCGGCAAGGGCCTGAGCTACGGCGGCAGTCTGGCAAGAAAGGAAGCCACCGGCTATGGTCTGCTGTACCTGACCGAGGAAATGCTGAAGACCAACGGTCACGAGCTGGCCGGCAAGATCGTGGCGGTTTCCGGCGCAGGTAATGTTGCGACTTACGCTATCGAGAAGGCATGGCAGCTGGGCGCAAAGCCTGTGACCTGCTCCGATTCCACCGGCTGGATCTACGATCCTGATGGCATCGATGTGGCTACCCTCATCGAGGTCAAGCAGGTGATGCGTGCCCGTTTGACTGAGTATGCCAAGCGCCGTCCCAATTCTGTCTACCACGAGGGCAAGGGTGTTTGGAGCGTCAAGTGCGATGTAGCGCTGCCCTGCGCTACCCAGAACGAGCTGCTGCTGGAGGATGCCAAGATGCTGGTGGCTAACGGCTGCATGGCTGTGGCCGAGGGCGCAAATATGCCCACCACTTTGGATGCTACCAAGTATCTGCAGGAGAACGGCCTGCTGTTCTGTCCCGGCAAGGCTGCAAACGCCGGCGGTGTTGCTACCTCCGCTCTGGAAATGACCCAGAACTCCGAGCGCCTTTCTTGGAGCTTCGAAGAAGTGGATGCCAAGCTCAAGGGCATCATGGTCAACATTTTCCACAATGTGGACAATGCGGCAAAGAAATACGGTCGCGAAGGCGACTATGTTGTGGGCGCAAACATTGCCGGCTTCCTGAAGGTTGCCGACGCCATGCTGGCCCAGGGCGTTATCTAAAGAATATATGAAAACCTCCTTCGGAAAACTCCGGAGGAGGTTTTTGCGTAGGTGCGGCTGTCATTCTGAGCGGAGCGCAGCGGAGTCGAAGAATCCGCTTACCTTTCCCTCGGGGGAAGGCTTTTATAGCCGGTACTTTGCCTGATATGCAGCGAATTGAGCGGCGAAGTCCGGATTCTCCTTCTTCAGCAGGTGGTTGTTTTCGTGGATATTCCGGTTGTGGTGGCTCAGGTCAATGACGGAGTTGGCCACATTGGCACAATGGTCACCGATACGTTCCAGACCGGTCAGCAGATCGGACCAGACAAAACCGGTTTCAATGGTGCAGCTGCCGCCCTGCAAGCGGACGATGTGCCGGGTGCGCAGTTCGTCCTTTAGATCGTCAATGACCTCTTCCAAGGGCTCAACCTGCCGGGCAAGGGCCAGGTCGTTTTCCAAGAATGCCCGGAAGCTGGTGTCGATGATTTCTCCAACGGCGGCAGTGAGGACAGCCAGTTCTTCCTTGGCGGAATCGGACAGGGAACTGCCTTTTTCGTGGAGCTCCCGGGCCGCTTCCATCATATTCCGGCTATGGTCGCCGATACGCTCCATATCGCCGATGGCTTTCAGCAGGGAAGCGGCCTCCAGGTGGGCATCTTCCGTCAGCTCCAGGGCGCTGAGTTTTACCAGGTAGCTGCCCAAAACATCTTCATAATGGTCGGTGAGCCGTTCGCCCTGGCGGATCTCTTCTTCGGCTTCTTCACTGTATTTGTCCAGAATCGCCACACCCTGCAGGTAGGTTTGCTTGGTAACAGCAGCCATGTCGGCGGTAACGCTGCGGCAGCGTTCCAGTGCTACGGAAGGCACAGCCATCAGGTGCTCGTCCAGCTCCACGACCTGTTCTTCTTCTTTGCCGTCGGGCACCAGCTTGCAAACCAATTTGGCCAGCAGCTTGTCGCAAGGCAACAGCAGGGAGGTGCATACAATATTGAAAATGGTGTGGCAGATAGCAATGCCCAAATGGGTGGCGCTTTGGTCAAAAATGGCCGGGGCAAGGAAAAGATCGATCAGCAGGAAGATCACCAAGCAAGCGATGGTGCCGATCACATTGAACAGCAGGTGCACCATGGCGGTGCGCCGGGCGTTCTTGTTTGTACCGATGGAGGACATGATGGCAGTGATGCAGGTACCGATGTTTTGACCCATGATGATTGGGAAGGCGGCGGCGTAGGTAACCGAGCCGGTGGCGGACAGTGCCTGTAAAATACCCACCGATGCGGAGCTGGACTGGACAATGGCGGTAAGGATCGCACCGGCCAGAACGCCCAGAATGGGGTTTGTAAACAATAGGAAGAGGTCAGTAAACCAGGTTTCATCCTTGAGTCCTTCCACAGCACCGGACATGGTATCCATGCCAAACATCAGCACCGCAAAACCCAGCAGGATCATACCCAGATCTTTCTTTTTGCTGCTACCCAGGAACATATAGAAAATAATGCCTATCAGAGCCAGAATGGGGGTAAAGGAAGTGGGCTTGAGCAGCTGGACGAAGAGGTTGCTTCCCTCAATGCCACCCAAGCTGAGGATCCAGCTGGTAACCGTAGTGCCAACATTGGCGCCCATGATCACATTAATGGCCTGGCCGAGGGACATAAGGCCGGAGTTGACAAAACCGACCACCATCACCGTAGTGGCAGAGGAGCTTTGGATCACAGCGGTGACACCCAAGCCGGTCAAAAAACCAGCCAGCTTGTTGGATGTAAATTTCTCCAGCAAGCTGCGCAGACTGCTGCCTGCCCGGCGTTCCAGGGCTTCGCCCATAATGTTCATACCGAACAGGAACAGGCACAAGCCGCCGATCATGGTCAAAACATCAAAAATACTCATAGCGCTGTTTTCCCTTCTTTTTATATTCGTATATGGCGTTAATCCGAGGTCGCCAACCGTCGGCAGGCGCTGGCCAGAGCACCCAGGGTGTTACAGGAGATCATGGTACAGCCCGAGGCCATGACCTGGGCGCTGCGCAGATAATTCCAGCGGTTTTCAGGAATGGGGTTTAGCCAGATTACCTTGCCACACAAATGCTTGGCTTTTTGCAGAGCCTCATACGCCCGCCGGGTTTCCACAGTCTTGGTGTCGGAAAGGATGATCAATGTGGTGGAATCTGTTAAAATAGGCGGCCGTTGGTCGGACAGATGCTCCAATGCGTTGGCAAGATTTGTACCCTTGCCGTAGATGCCGGAGCGGCTGACATATTCCCGAAATACATCCATATTTTCCAGGTTAAAGGCATCGGCTTCCACGGTGGATTCCGAGAACAGGAATACCTTGGAGCTTTCCGAAGCTTGGTTCAGCGATTGGATGAACCGCAATGCAAATTCGGAAAACTGGATCATAGAGCCGGAAACATCGCAGAGAATCACCATATGGCGGCGGCGACGGGGTTTTTTCTTGTATTTCAGCCGGTAAAATGTGCCGCCGGTCTCCAGACCCTTGCGAATAGTCTTGCGAAAATCAAGCACACCGCTGCGGCCGGCGCTTTTGTGCCGGGAAGCAAGCTCTGCATTGATCTGTTGCGCCAGGGTTTGGATAATGGAAATGGCCTTAGGGATCTCCTCGTCCCGGAATTCGGAAATATCCCGGAACAGCAAGCCGATTTCCGGGTCTGCCGCGGCCACATTGGTAGCGGCATCTTCCATGCGCATTTGCTGCTCCAAGAGAGATTTGGTAAAGACAGAGTGAATAAAATTACCGTACAGATCAGGATTGCGCTCCGCGTTATTTTTATACTTATCCAGAAAGTCCAGCAGCCGCTGCCGCTCTTCTTCCGGCATGGAAGCATAGGTGTTGCGCTGTTCTTCGCTGAGCATCATGGGCTGGCCGTTGACCTGTAGCTGCTCCTGGGAGGATGCCCGGATGGCTTCCCGCTGCGCGTCCTTTTGCGCTTGTTCTTTGGCCATGGCGCGCATCACGTCCTCGCTGACGAAAAATCCGTCAAAGACCCGGTCGAAAATCAGCTGTTCTTCCCGGGATTTGGCATAGATGGCGGACAAAGCCTGCTTCACAGTCTGCCGATCGGCAAAGCCAAGATCGATAAGGATCCGGCAGGCATCGGCAGTTTCCTGATGGCTGACCTGAAAACCCTCCAACCGGAGCATCCGGGAAAAAGCGGCAAGCTTGGCAAGATAGACCTGGTGGTCATCCATGATGGTGACCTCCGCAATTGTGGCCGCAGCTGCATTCTTCTGTGGGTTTTTGCGCCATGGCGGCAATGTCTTCGCTGTTTTTCAGGATAAAACCGGCGGTCTGCCGCAGGGCATCGGGAGTCAGTTCCTTTACACCCAAAGCATCCAGTGCGGCGGCCCAATCCAGGGTTTCCGCAATGGAGGGCTTTTTCAAGATCGCTTCATTGCTCCGCAGCTGCTGAACAGCCAGGGCTACCTGAGCGCAAAGCTTGTCGTCAACATGGGGCAGCTTGGCCCGGAGGATTGCCAGCTCCTTTTCCATGTCCGGATATTCAATATATAAATAGGCGCAGCGGCGGCGCAGAGCTTCGGACAGGGGACGGGCCCGGTTGGAGGTCAGCACCACAAAAGGAATGGTGTTGGCCTTGACCGTGCCGATCTCAGGAATGGAAACCTGCATATCCGACAGCAGCTCCAGCAGGAAGGCTTCAAATTCCTCGTCGGCTTTGTCGATCTCGTCGATGAGCAGCACCACGGGCTTTTCGGATTTGATAGATTTCAGCAGGGGACGCTCCAGAAGATACTCGTCCCGGAAAAGAGAGTCGGTCAATTCCGCCTTGTCGCTGTCATCCTTGTTGATCTGGATAGAAAGCAGCTGCTTCTGATAGTTCCATTCGTACAGTGCCTTACTTTCGTCCAGGCCCTCGTAGCACTGCAGACGAACCAAGTCCCGGTCCAGGGCAGCGGCCATGACCTTGGCAATTTCGGTCTTGCCAACACCGGCAGCGCCTTCGATCAGCAGGGGGCGGCCCAACTTCAAGGCCACATACAAGACTGTAGCCAAGGTTTCGTCGTATATATAATGGGCTTGATCCATTTTCAATTTTAACGTTTGCAGATCCATAACATACCTCACATGTGTTTTTTGTTTTATTATAACAGTTTTTTGTAGGTTTCGCAATGGAAGAAAAGGGAGAAAAATGCATTTGCGCAAGCGATTGTCCTAATATCTGGAAGAAATACGGACAAGTTGCACAAATGGCGGTTTTCTGAATTGTGCGGAAAGTAGAATATGCGAAATGGCAAAAGAAAAGTAGTGCAAAATCGTAAAATACGATGTATTATATTTAAGCAGCCGCGGAAAAAGCGGCTGCTAGCCTTGTGGGTGCGCAATCGGTAAACCAATATCGACATCGTGCCTGAAAAAGGGATCCCTTTTTTCATGTTCTCGGAACGAGAACATGATGCACTTTTGGCTTTCACAGTCAAAGACTGTAAGCATACATCAATTACTCACAATATAGGAGGAAAACAAAATGAAGAAGATCATTGCAATGCTTCTGGCTGCTATGATGGTCATCGGTATGCTCGCCGCCTGCCAGCCCGCTCCCGAAGCCGGCTCTGAAGGTCCCGAGAAGATCACCCTGACCGTCTGGGGCCCCAGCGAAGACCAGAAGGAAGGCAACAGCTACCTGAAGGCCATCTGCGATAAGTTCGCAGAAGCTCACCCCGAGTATGACATTACTTGGAACTTTGGCGTTTGCTCCGAGGGCGACGCTGGCACCAAGGTCACTCAGGATCCTTCCACCGCTGCTGACGTTTACATGTTTGCTAACGACCAGCTGGGCACTCTGATCCAGGCTGGCGCTATCGCAAAGCTGGGCGGCGCTCAGCTGGAGCAGGTCAAGGCTGACAACTCCGAGCACATGGTCGGTACTGTCACCGCTAACGGCTCCGTCTACGGCGTTCCCTACGCTATCAACACCTGGTTCATGTACTACGACAAGTCCGTCTACACCGAAGAGGACATCAAGTCTCTGGATGCTATGATGGCTAAGAAGGCTGTTGCTTTCCCCATCACCAACACCTGGTATCTGCCCGCTTTCTACTTTGCTAACGGCGGCACCATGTTCGGCGACGGCACCAAGGGTTCCGAAGGCATCAAGTTCGGCGGTGCCAACGGTGCTGCTGCTACCAAGTACCTGGCCAGCGCTATCGCCAGCGGCAAGCTGGTTGACGATGCCAACGGCTCCGGTCTGGACGATCTGCGTAACGGCAAGGTCGGCGCTATCTTCTCCGGCACTTGGGATGCTTCCAAGGTTCAGGCCGCTCTGGGCGAGAACTTCGGTGCTGCTCAGCTGCCCTGCATCACCATCGACGGCGCTTCCAAGCAGCTGATGAGCTTCGCCGGCTCCAAGGCTTTGGGCGTCAACCCCAACTCCAAGCACCTGAAGGCTGCTTACCAGCTGGCTGCATTCATGGGCTCTGCTGAGGCTCAGGAGCTGCACTACAATATGCGTAACGGCGACGTGGTTCCCTGCAACACCACCCTGCTGAAGGGCGAGACCTTCTCCAAGAACGTTGCTGCTGTTGCTCAGGAAGCTACCTTCTCCAACACTTCCAAGATCCAGCCTTCCATCCCCGAGATGGGCGGTTACTGGTCCAACGCTGAGTCCATGGGCAAGGGCCTGGCCAATAAGGAAGTCACTGTTGACAACGCTGCTGAGAAGACCGAGGCTTGGAACACTGCCATTAACAACACCGGTCTGTAATCCGTAAGCTAAACTCCGCTTAGAAGCAAACATCTGGCGGCGGCCAGGAGCTCTGGCCGCCGCCTTTTCAAACTTAGTAAAAGGGGGAGAGCAAGATGTCCAATTCTCTTGCCAAAACCGCTGCTGCTCACAGAAAACCCGGCAAGTCCGGCTCTCTGGGCAGCGCATTGAAAAACGGCGGTCCCATGGTGTGGCTTTCCTGCCTGGTTATGGGCTTAGGAAACATCTTAGCAGGCCAGTTCATCAAGGGTCTGCTGTTCCTACTGATTGAGGTTGCAGTTATTGTATTTATGTTCCTTCCCGAGGGAGGAATTCACTGGCTTTCCATGCTTCCCGGCCTGGGTGACCGTCCTATGCAGGAAATCTGGGATGAGGAAGAAATGATTTATAAGTACGTCATCGGTGATCAGTCTAACCTGATTTTGCTGTATGGCGTTGCTACCGTATGTATTCTTGTGGCGCTGGTTCTGTTCTGGCGGGCCTCTGTGCGCAGCGGCTACCAGGCTTTGTGCTTGAAGCGCCAGGGCAAAAAAGTGCCTGGCATTGTGGATGATGTAAAGTCCCTGTTTGACGGCAATATCCACAAGCTCCTTATGACTCCGCCTTTCCTGTGCCTGCTCATTTTTACTGTCATTCCTTTGCTGTACATGATGTGCATGGCATTTACCAATTACTCCAAGGTCGGCGATCACCTGGTGCTCTTTGACTGGGTGGGCGTTAAGAATTTCGTGTCTATCTTTGACAGCGGCAGCATCATCGGCAAGCAGTTTATGGATGTTCTGATCTGGACTCTGATCTGGGCATTCTTTGCCACCTTCCTGAACTTCTTCCTGGGCACCTTCCTGGCCATGATCATCAACCGCCCCACCATCAAGTGCAAGGGCCTGTGGCGTGGCGTCCTGTCTTTGACCATTGCTGTACCCCAGTTCGTTTCCCTGATGATCATCCGCAATATGTTCCTGGAGCGCGGTATCGTCAATCAGATGCTGCAAAACTGGGGGTTCCTAGCGAAAGATGCGACACTGCCCTTCCTGTCCAATGCAACTTGGGCAAGAATCCTGGTCATTGTGGTGAACCTGTGGGTTGGTATTCCCTATACCGTGATGCAGGTGACCGGTATTTTGAAGAACATTCCTGCGGAGCAGTATGAGGCTGCCCGAATCGACGGTGCCAATGCCTTCCAGCAGTTCCGCAAGATCACCCTGCCCTACATGATCTTCGTGATGACACCCTACATGATCACCCAGTTCACGGGCAATATCAACAACTTTAACGTAATTTATCTGTTTACCCGCGGCGACCCCGTAGGTGTGGGCAATACCGCAGGCGACACAGATCTGTTGGTTACCTGGCTGTATAAGCTGTCGGTGGATCAGCAGAAGTACGATGTGGCCGCGGTGATCGGCATTCTGACGTTCCTTGTTTTGAGCGTGGTATCGCTGATCACTTACCGCAGCAGCGGATCTTATAAGAATGAGGAGGGCTTCAAATAATGGCTAAGAATAGTGCTCCTGTTAAGATTCGCGGCGGCATGCGTGCACGCCGGATCGCAACCGATGTGGCCAGCTATGTTTTTCTGACCATCATCTGCTTGGTTTGGGTCATTCCCTTTGTGTACCTGGTGCTGCACAGCTTCCGTCCGGGTCCCGGTCAGTTTACCACAAAGTTCTTCCCGGAAGCATACACCGTTGAAAACTATGTTGCGCTGTTTACGGATTTTAATGTTCTGAACTTCCCCAGAATGTTTATGAACACGCTGTTCATCGCTACCTGCAGCTGCATCATTTCTACCTTCTTTGTGCTGGCAGTATCCTACAGCCTCAGCCGGGTGAAGTGGAAGATGCGTAAGGCTTACATGAACATGGCCATGGTCATCAATCTGTTCCCCGGCTTTATGTCCATGATGGCGGTTTACTTCCTACTGAAGGCCCTGGGCCTGACCGAGGGCGACAAGATCCCCTTGGCAATGATCATCTGCTTCTCCTCCGGCGCCGGTACCGGCTTCTTCGTCATGAAGGGCTACATGGATACCATTCCCAAGGCTCTGGACGAGGCGGCTTACCTGGACGGCGCTACCCGTTGGCAGACCTTCACCAAGATCACCCTGCCCCTGTGTAAGCCCATGATCGTGTATCAGGTCATCACTTCCTTTATGGGTCCCTGGGTGGACTTCGTGTTCGCTAAGGTTATTGCCCGTGCCAACGCAAAGTACTTCACCGTTTCCATCGGCCTGTTCAGCATGCTGGAGAAGGAATATGTGGACACCTGGTATGTCCGGTTCTGCGCCGGTGCTGTGCTGGTGGCCATCCCTATCTCCGTACTGTTCCTGATTACGCAGAAGTTCTACCAGGAAGCTATGAGCGGCAGCGTTAAGGGTTAAGCAAGACAAGGAAGATAAAGAAAAATACAAACGAAAGGACCGCAGTGGGGCTGTCGAGGCTCGAATCCTCACTGCTTAATGCCTATGAAGCGCGGAATACGGATCGTATGTCTGCTGCTGATCGGATTGCTTCTTGTGGGCTGCGTCCCTGAATCAACCACCGCCCCCGAGTCATCGGGGGCGGAATTGACAGAAAAAGCACTTCAGCAGATCAAGACGCTGGGCACAAGCCCGGACGACAATTATCGCACATGGTATGAGCTGTTTATCTACTCCTTCTGCGATTCGGACGGAGACGGGATCGGCGATATTCAGGGTGTGATCTCCCAATTGGATTATTTGCAGGAACTGGGGGTTAACGGCATTTGGTTTATGCCCATCCATCCCAGCTCCACTTACCATAAGTACAATGTCCACGATTACTATGCCATCGATCCGGCTTACGGCACCATGGAGGATTTCGATGCTCTCATGGCAGAGTGCCAAAAGCGGGATATCCATGTGATTCTGGATCTTGTGGTGAATCACACCGGCTCAGAGCATCCCTGGTTCAAGGAAGCTGTTTCCTATCTGCAATCCTTGCCGGCTGGCGCTGAGCCCAAGGCAGAAGAGTGCAAATACCTGGACTACTACTATTTCTCTAAGGAAAAGAAGTCCTCCAATCGGATCGTTAACGGCACGGATTGGTACTATGAAGGTGTCTTCGACTACCAAATGCCCGACTTAAACTGGGGAAGCGAGGCTGTCCGCAGTGAGGTCAAGGCCATTATGGAATTTTGGCTAAATAAGGGCGTGGCCGGTTTCCGTGTGGATGCGGCCAAGGAATTCTACACCGGCATGACAGATCCCAACATTGAGGTTCTGAACTGGCTGCAAACTACTGCTACTTCCATCAAGCCGGATTGCTACATGGTAGCCGAGGTCTGGGATAGCTTTAGCCAGATCACCGAATACTACAAGAGCGGTTTTACCGGCATTTTCAACTATGCCTTCGGCAACAGCAACGGCAAGATCATCTCCGTTCTGCGGGGTGCAGGCCAGCCCGGTGTGGTGTCTACCTATGCCACCGCCCTGGAAAAAGCGGACAAGGCATACCTGACCAATAACCCAGACTATATTGATGCACCTTTTCTTTCCAACCACGATGTAGGCCGGATCGCCGGCTTTGTGGGCAGGGATGAAAATAAGATCAAGCTGGCCGGTGCGATGAACCTGTTTATGAGCGGCAGCGCCTTTATCTACTATGGCGAGGAGATCGGCATGGTAGGTGCGGGCAATGACCCCTCCAAACGGGCACCCATGTACTGGAACGCTGAACGCAACAACGGCACAACCAATCCGCCACCGGAATGTGATGTGCCTGCGTCCTATCCCTACGGAAGTTTGGCGGAACAGAAAGACTCCGACAGCTCTATTTACAACTACTACCGCCAGGCTGTGGCCATCCGCCAGGCACTTCCGGTGATCTCCCACGGAAGAACTACCGCGGAAACGGCTTTGAATATCGGCTGTGTCAGCGCCCAGCGGAAGACCTGGGGGGAGGAAAACTGCATTATTTTGATGAATATCGATGAAAATGCGGCTAAGGTGGATCTGTCCGGCTACGCGGACTGGAAGCTGGTGGCGTCTCTGTCTGCCAACGGCGAAGCCATTACCATGAATGGCAGTGATCTGAACCTGCCTGCCTACGGCGTAGCTGTTTTGCTTCCGCAATAAGATACTTACCCTGCAGCTCGGTTTCCCGGGCTGCAGGGACAACCCTGGCGAAGAAAGGAAATGTCCATGGAAAGACTCAATGAACAAAGACCTACCCGAGGCTTATCCGCAGCGGCACTGCGGGGTTGGGGATATCTGTTTTTGCTGCTGGGCGTTGTGGCCAGAGCAGTGATTCAAAACGGCATGCTGAATTTACGGGGTGTTACCGGGCAGCAGCTTCTGGAAGCGCTGCAGGGCTCAAATGAGACAATGGTACTGGCTACGGTTTCCCTGATCATGCAGGCATTGGAAGCCTGTGCGGTGCCGATCTTCGCCTTTTTGCTGGTGGAAGGCTTCTTCCACACCTCGAATTTTGCCAAATATTTGGGCCGGGTAGCTTTGGTTGCTCTGGTCAGCGAGATCCCCTATAATCTGGCCATGGGTGGCGGCTTCTTTGTCACAAGCACCCGGAACCCGGTGTTTGCCCTGGTGCTTGGGTTGATCTTGCTGTGGTTTTATCGCTACTACGGCGAGAAATCTGCCAAGAATATCTTTATCAACATCATCGTTACCCTGGCGGCAATTTTGTGGTGCGGCATGCTGCGTATTGAGCACGGCACATTTACTATCGTGCTGATCGCAACGGCCTGGTTTATGCACGGAAAGCCCATGCGAACGATGGTCTGCGCCATCATGTCGGCTTTGGGCGTGGTGTTCTCCATGCTCTATCTGACCGCGCCCATCAGTGCGCTAACGATCCATTTTTACAATGAAGAAAAAGGGGAGAGCAACCGCGTTTTCAACCTGCTTTGCTACCCTGTAATGCTGCTGGTTGCTTATTTTGCGACCTTTTTGATTTGAAAATTTCACGCCGCCATATTTTTGGCGGCGTGTTTGATAACAACAGGTGATCATTATGAAATTTGTATACGGAAAACAGGATATGGCCGATCTGAAACGGGCTCAGGAAAACTGCTTCCTGCTGACCAACGGCCTGGGTGGTTTTTGTTCCATGACGGCGGCTTTTTCCGCCACCCGGAACGACCACGGCATTTTACTTTCTGCCCGGACTGCCCCCAATGACCGGGTGAATTTGGTGCATCGGCTGTCCGAAAAGCTGATGGGCAAGGAAACGGTGTTTCTTTCCACCCAGGAATTTGCTGACGGCACTACCCCGGAAGAGGGCTATTTGCAGCTATCGGATTTTGTCTGGGAAAACGGCCCGGTGTGGCATTATGAGATTGGCGGCGTTACCGTCACCCGCCGTTGCGCCATGGGCTTTGAGAAGAATATCACGGCAGTGTGCTACACTGTGGAAAACCGCAGTAAAGAGCAGGCAGTTCTGGAGGTCACTCCCTGGATGCAGTTTGCGTCCAAGGGCAATCCGCCCCAGGAAAAGCACCGGATCACATTCAGCGCCGGTAAGGTTACCGGCAATGGCCTTTCTATGCAATTTAAGACCAATGGTGTATGGGAGAAATTTCCCACCCAATGGCAGCGGCTGCACTATGCCCACGATGTGAAAGACGGTCGCCGGTCAAGCGGTCTGGTATCTGCCGGCGGACGGATATACATTACCGTAGCCCCCGGAGAAAATGAGGATCTGGAGATCCTGTTTTCCGACAAGGGCATCCGCACCACCGGCGAGAAGCTCCTTGCCCAGCAGGAAAAGCGCTTAATAGCCCGGCAAAAGCAGGGTAATTTTAAGAACGAAATCGCCCGGCAGCTGGCGGCTGCGGCAGCGGACTACATCGCCCACCGGGATTCCACCGGCGGCAAGACGATTTTGGCAGGCTTCCCGTTTTTTGGCGATTGGGGCAGAGATACCATGATCGCTCTGCCGGGCTGTACCCTGGCAAGGGAAGATTACGATACCGCCGCCAGTATTTTGCGGACCTTCCTGGCTTACGAGCAGGACGGTCTTGTGCCCAATTTGTTCCCGGAGGGAAATAACGCCCCCATGTACAACACGGTGGATGCTGCTTTGCTGCTGGTGGGCAGCATTTGGCTGTACTATCAGCGAACAAAGGATATTGCTCTGCTGAAGGAAGCGTTCCCTGTAATGGAGCGGATCGTTGCCGCCTATCAAAAAGGCACTCGCCACGGCATCCACATGGATACCGACGGCTTGATCTGCGCGGGACAGGGCATGGACCAGGTCACCTGGATGGATGTATGCGTGGAGGGCATCCTGCCTACACCCCGTCACGGAAAACCGGTGGAGATCAATGCCTATTGGTATAATGCATTGATGGTCATGTCCCGGCTTGCACCGCTGTGCGGTAAATCCGGGGAAAGCTATGAAGCCCTGGCAAAGCAGGTGGCAGAATCCTTCCGGGAGACATTCTGGTTGGAGAAGGAAGGTTATCTGAAGGATGTGATCTCCGGCACGACGGCGGATATGCAGCTGCGGTGCAATCAGATCTGGGCGGTGACCATGCCATTTGGCATGCTGACAAAAGACCAGGAGCGCCGGGTGGTGGAAACCGTTTACAGGCATCTGTATACCCCCGTGGGTCTGCGGACTTTGAGCTCTGAGGATCCGGAGTTCAAGCCCAACTACGGCGGCTGCCAAAAGGACCGGGATCTTGCGTACCACCAGGGCACGGTGTGGCCCTTCCCTCTGGGGGCGTATTACCTTGCCTATTTGAAAGTCCATGACAATTCCCCTGCAGCCAAGGCTACGGTCTATCGGCAGCTGGAGCCTTTGCGCGCTGCGCTCCGGGAAGGCTGTGTAGGTCAGCTTCCGGAAATTTACGAAGGTTTGCATCCTGGCGCATCCCAGGGCTGTTTTGCCCAGGCCTGGAGTGTAGGCGAGCTGCTTCGTGTATTTGAGGCATTGGAGAAAGGATACCACTATGAAACTTGATAAAACCAAACGGGGCTGGTGGGAGTCTGCAGTATTCTACCAGATCTACCCCAAGAGCTTCCAGGATACCGACGGCGATGGCGTCGGCGATCTAAAGGGCATTTTGTCCCGACTGGATTACCTGGAAAAGCTGGGCATCGACGGCATTTGGCTATCTCCGGTGTGCCAGTCTCCCCAGGTGGACAACGGTTACGACATTTCCGACTACCAGGATATTTACCCTGTGTTTGGCACCATGGAGGATATGGAGGAACTGATCCGCCAGGCAAAAATGCGGGGCATTAGCATCATCATGGATCTGGTGCTCAACCACAGCTCCGATCAGCATCCTTGGTTCTTAGAAGCCAAAAAGGGAAGAGAGAACCCCTATCATGATTACTATGTGTGGCGGGACGGCACAGAGGACAAAATGCCCAATGATATGGGCTCGGTCTTTGGTGGCCCGGCCTGGACCTATGTGCCGGAGCTGGGACAGTACTATTTCCATCAGTTTGCGCCCCAGCAGCCGGACCTGAACTGGGATAATCCAAAGCTACGGCAGGAGCTGTACCAAATGATCCGCTTCTGGGTGGACAAGGGCGTGGGCGGCTTCCGGTTGGATGTCATCGACCAGATCGCAAAAGTACCTGACGAATTCATCACAGCCAACGGCCCCAGACTCCACGAGTTTTTGGAAGAAATGTCCCGGAAGGCTTTCTGCGAAGAAGGCATAGTCACGGTAGGTGAAGCCTGGAGTGCCGATGTGCCCCGGGCACAGAAATTCAGCAGCCGTGACGGTAAACAGCTGAGCATGGTGTTCCAGTTTCAGCACATCGGATTGGATCAGCAGCCGGGAAAAGCCAAGTGGGATACCATGCCCCTATATCTGCCGGATCTGAAAAAATGTATGGAACGGTGGCAGTTGGGCTTGCAGGAGGAGGGCTGGAACAGCCTTTTCCTCAATAACCACGATTTACCCCGGATCGTTTCCCGGTGGGGCAATGACGGGATTTATCGAGTGGAATCCGCCAAAATGCTTGCCACCATGCTCCACGGTATGCAGGGCACGCCCTACATTTACCAGGGCGAAGAGCTGGGTATGACCAATATCCGGCTGGAGCTGAACCAATATCGGGATCTGGAGATCCACAATTTGTATGCCGAGCGCACGGCTGCCGGATATACGCCCCAGGAAGTGATGGAGAGCATCTATGCCCGGGGTCGGGACAATGCCAGAACCCCTATGCAATGGACGGCAGGGGTCAATGCCGGCTTTACAACAGGTGAACCCTGGCTGCCGGTGAACGACAACCACAGTTTCATCAACGCGGAGGCAGCGTTGGCTGATCCGGATTCTGTTTTCCATTACTATCGCAGGCTGATTGAACTGCGGAAAACACACGAAGTGTTCCGCAAGGGTAAATTTGTGCTGTTACTGCCGGAAGATCCTAATGTTTTTGCTTACCTTCGCCAAACGGAGGAAGAAAATCTGCTGGTAATTTGTAATTTCTCTGACAAGCAACAGTCGTTGGAGGAAATATGCGTACCGGAAAATGCCAAGCTGTTGTTGGGTAACTACGCAGAGCAATCGCAAGCACTGCGGCCTTATGAGGCAAGAATGTATCTTTGGTAACCGAAAAATGTAAAAATACCGGGTCGATGTTGCGATCCGGTATTTTTTAACAGGTCAACCATGGCATTTAAGGGTTGCTTTTTGTGATTCGTTATGTTACTCTATATTAGCGATATTGTGGGGTTTTATACCAAACGCGTGAGGAGGGACACTGTGGAAACAAAGGTGAAAGATGAAAAACTGACATCTGCGGCACAGGTCGAAACAAAGAAAAGAACCGGCGGCAAGGAATATTTGCTGGTAAAACGGCTGTTTGATATTGTTTTTGCGCTTACTACCGGCATTGTTCTGCTGATTCCAATGATCATCATTGGCATATTGGTAAAGCTGGATTCCAAAGGTCCGGCGATTTACAGCCAGGAGAGACTGGGTTTGAACGGCAAGCCTTTTGTTATGTATAAATTCCGCTCCATGCGTATGGATGCAGAAGAAGCAGGCCCTCAGTGGGCCCAAAAAGACGATGAGCGCTGCACCAAGTTTGGTAAATTTCTGCGTAAGACCAGACTGGATGAGCTGCCCCAGGCGATTAACATTTTGACTGGCAATATGAGTGTGGTAGGCCCTCGTCCTGAAAGAGCATATTTCTACGACGAGTTTGAAAAAAACATCCCCAATTTCCGTCAGCGGTTGCAAGTCAAGCCCGGCCTGACCGGCTATGCCCAGGTCAACGGTGGCTATGATCTTCTGCCGGAGGAAAAATTGGCCTACGATTTGGAGTACATTGAAAAGCGGTCTTTGTGGTTGGATCTGTCCTGCATTGTAAAAACTGTGCGGCTGATCTTCACCCATGAGGGAGCAAGATGACCGGACCGGCGGTTTGTGTCATCATGCCGGCATATAATGCCGGACGCTTTATTGAAGAAGCTATCCGCTCCGTAATGGGGCAGACCTATCGGAACTGGGAGCTGCTGGTCATTGATGATGGCTCGAAAGATGATACGGTAGAAGTGGTGAAGCAGCTGTGCCGGGAAGATGGTCGGATCACACTGCTTCAGAATCCCCAGAACATGGGAGTGGCTCATACCCGAAACCGAGGCTTGGACCTGTGTGATGGCCGCTACGCAGCGCTGCTGGACAGTGATGATGTGTGGCATCCGGAAAAGTTGGAGAAGCAGCTTCTTCTGGCGCAAGATACCGGCGCAGATGTGATCTATTGCTCCTACGGCATTATGGACGAGCAGGGCGCAAAGCAATGTGAAGACTTTCTTGTGCCCGCGCAAACAGATTTTGAACGGACTTTGATTCAGGGATATATCAGCTGTTCAACGGCACTGCTGTCGCCTAAGGTGGCGCGGCACTATCGGTTTGACGATCAATACTATCACGAAGACCTGGCGCTGTGGCTGCAGATATTGCGCGATGGCTGCCCGGCAAGAGGCGTGACGGAAGTGCTGGCCCAGTACCGGGTCATGGAAGGCACCCGGGCGGCGAATAAGCTGCGCAGCGCGGCTTACCGCTGGCAGATCTATCGAAAAATGCTGGGATATTCGTTACCCAAAAGTGGAAAACTCCTGGTTCAATACGGCCTGTTGGGACTTAAAAAATACAAAAAACAGGCAGAGTAAAAGGATGAAAGCAATGGACGAAAAGAGTGTGCAGATCGAATTGCATAAAGAACATCAGCAGGCCCTTTGCGTTCTTCTGGAGGAATTCGACAGAGTCTGCAAGGCTTTGGACATTCCCTACATGCTTTTTGCGGGCACGATGTTGGGCGCGGTGCGGCATCAGGGCTTTATTCCCTGGGATGACGATGTGGATGTGATCCTGCTGCGCAAGGACTATGACCGGCTATTAAAGGAAGCGGAGCAGGTGCTGGATTCGGAAAAATTCTACCTGCAAAAGGAGTTTTCTGAGCACTGGCCCATGTTCTTTTCCAAGCTGCGGCTGAACAACACCACGTGCCTGGAAAAGTATCACCCCAAGGATCCTCAGATCCACCAGGGTGTATACATTGATATCTTCCCCTGCGATAACTGCGCCAAGACAGGATTTGGCAGAAAACTCCAGTTTCTGGCTTCCAAAATTGTAATTGCCAAAGCCCTGTACAAGCGGGGATATGAAACCAACAGCAAAAGGAAAAAATGCTTCATGCAACTGTGCAGGCTGCTGCCGAACAAGCTGTTCCTTGCAATCACCAAAGGTGGCAAGGCCGACAGCGCTAAGGTGCATAGTTTCCTGGGAGGCTCGTCCAGCTACAGGAAAAGTGTGTATCCCAGAAAGTGCTTCCTGGAGCATACCCAGGCAACCTTTGAAGGAAAGCAGTATTCTGTATCGGCAAAATATGACCGTCTGCTGCATATTCTATATGGAGATTACCTGCGGATTCCGCCGGAAGGAAACCGGCGATGCAAGCAGCACGCGATTCTGATAGACCTGGAAAACTCCTATGAGCAATATGCCCATTACCGGGATGGTATGGTTTTTGAGATCCACACCCGCAGCATTCGCTGACCCGGCAAAGAAATTCCATACTCCGAGAAAAAGGAACTTTTTATGAGTAAGAAACGATCCCCGGCGGCAACGAACCCGGACAGCAAATCCATGAGATGGCGTAAACCGGCTGCCTTGTTGCTTGCTGCATCCCTCTGCCTGCTGTTTGGATATGGCTGTCGTGGCGATGAAGGGGAAACCGAACCTCAGAAGATTCCTACATGGAACACAGAGCCATCCAGCCCTACAGAGGTAATACCTTCTACGGAAACATCCAGTCCCACGGAGGAAACATTCCCCACAGAAACAAGCTATCCTACGGAATCTGTTACTCCCACGGAAAGCACGCAGGCAACACAACCCCCACTCACCACAGAACCGGCGCCAACGGAGCCACCTGCGCCCAGTACGAATCCACCTACGGAAGATGTGGAAATTCCCACGGAAACCACGGCGCCTACTCAGCCGGCAGAACCCACAGAGCCTACCATACCGGAAACAACCCCACCTATGCAGATCCAGATCAGCCCGGATCGGTCGGAGGTGTTGCTGATTCCGAAAAATGCTCAGGCATTTTCCCTGCGGGATCTGACAAAACCGGTGGAGTATGGTATCTACGCGTATAAGACAGTGCATCAGCGGCTGGATATCGGTGTTGCTGTGCCAC
Organism: Oscillospiraceae bacterium; assembly: GCA_017624715.1. Taxonomy (GTDB): domain Bacteria; phylum Bacillota; class Clostridia; order Oscillospirales; family Oscillospiraceae; genus Faecousia. Next base: position 19,172 of record JAGAMN010000029.1, on the reverse strand, counting down.
TGTCTGTGGAGATTACAAATATCCCTCAGGGTGTGGAGGTTACATCCATCACCATCACCCTTGCAGATAATGAAGATCTGATAGGCGGCCGTATGTTCCGGCTGACCGGAAATCAGAAATATGTGAAAGTGCCGTTCCTTTTGGCGAATAAGCAATATCACTACCAAGTGCGTATTGATTTCAGCAACGGAACCACCCAGGTACTGCAAACAAGCTTCCGGACGGCTGCCGCGCCACGGCTGCTCAGTATTGACGGTATCGTCAACGTTCGGGACATTGGCGGCTGGAAGACCACCGATGGCAATGTGATCCGCCAGGGCCTGCTCTACCGGGGCAGTGAGCTGGACGGCGCGGTGCAACCCGAGTACAAGCTGACCGCAGAAGGAAAAAGGCAAATGCTTCAAGCGTTGGGGATCCGCACCGATATGGACCTCCGCCATGCGGGGGAAATTGGAGAGCCTGCATATCCTTTGGGTAAGAATGTAAGCTACTTCACATATGATGCCCGTCCCTATGACAGTACGTTCAGCGGACATGGGCGAAACGCGGTGTGCAGGATCTTTGCGGATTTGGCGGATCAAAGCAAATACCCCATATATTTACACTGCACCTATGGTGCGGACCGTACGGGTACCATCTGCTGCCTTCTGGAGGCGTTGTTGGGTGTCAGCGAGGAAGACCTGCAGAGGGAATATGAGCTGTCTACTATGTATTACACGTGGGTGGACTCCCAGGGCTTTCGGAATCTGATTTCCGAACTGAAGCAATGGGAGGGAGTGACACTGCAGGAAAAGGCAGAGGCGTTTTTGCTGGATTGCGGTGTGACGCAGGAGCAGATTGCTCAGATTCGAAATATCCTTTTGGAAAAACAGTAAACTACGGAATCCTTCCGATATTATAAACCCAAGCACGATGCTGCCGAAAGCGGCAGTTGGAGAACCCAAAGATTGGAGAGTATTATTATGGAAAACAAAACCGCAGAAAAGAAACCGGGCATTGAGATCAATCTGCAAAAACTGTTCAGCGCCCTGCTGAATAAGATGTGGCTGATCGTGGCGGTTGCCGTGGTTATGGCTGTTGTGACATTTCTGGGTACTTACTTCTTTGTAACACCCCAGTATCAGTCCTCTGCCATGTTCTACGTCAACAACAGCTCTTTCTCCATGGGCGATGCTTCCTTCAGCATCACATCCTCGGATATTACGGCATCCAAGAGCTTGGTAAAGTCTTACATTGTCATTCTGAAGACCCAGCAGACCATGGATGATATTATCGATTATACCGGCATTGACCGCACAAACGGTGAACTGCTGCAGATGATTTCTGCGGAATCTGTGGATAATACCGAAATCTTCAAGGTCGTGATCGAAAGCTCCGATCCTGTGGAGGCAAAGAAGATTGCCGATGCGATCTCCTACATTCTCCCGAAGCGAATCTCCAGCATCATCGAAGGCACTTCCGCCAAGGTCGTGGATATGCCCAGAGTACCGGTAAGCCCCAGCTCTCCCAGCTATACTACCAATGCCATCATCGGTTTCCTGGTGGGCCTGACTTTGACTGTCAGCGTCATTGTTCTGATGGAGATCTTTGATGTGACGATCCGCTCTGAGGATGACATCACCCAAAACAGCGAGCATCCCATTCTGGCATCTGTGCCCGATATGAATGCGTCGAGTAAGGGCGGTTACTATTACGGTTACGGCAGCAAGAGAGGCGAAAAGACAGGCCTCAGCGGAAAACAGCCGGTGTTGGTGGGCAAGGGAATCAACTTTGCAGCCACCGAAGCTTATAACCTGCTGCGCACCAAGCTACAGTTCTCCTTTGCCGGCGACAACCGCTGCCGCGTGATCGCGGTCTCCAGTGCTATGTCCGGTGAAGGCAAGAGCTTGTCTGCTGTTAACCTGGCTTACTCCATGAGCCAGCTGGGCAAAAAGGTGCTGCTGGTCGACTGCGATATGCGCCGTCCTTCTCTGTCCACCAAGCTGCCTATTAAGAAGACTCCCGGCCTTTCGAACTACCTGTCCGGTCTGTGCGCACTGGATGCGATCTTCCAGCCCTGCGGAATGCCGGGTGAGGAGGATGCGTTCCAGGTTGTTTCTGCCGGTAGAAATCCTCCGAACCCCATTGAGCTGCTGAGCTCTGAGAAGATGAGCAAAATGCTGAACAATTTGCGCAACGCTTACGACTACATCATTCTGGATATGCCTCCTGTGGGCGAAGTCAGTGATGCTTTGGCAGTGGCAAAGGATACCGACGGCGTCCTGCTGGTGGTTCGTCAGAATTACTGCAACCGCGTGCTCCTGAACGAGACCATTCGTCAGTTCGAGTTTATGGAAGCCAAGATCCTGGGCGTGGTGTGCAACTGTTCCACCAAGAGTGGCGGCGGCTACTCCAAGAAGTACTATAAGAAGTATGGCAACAAGTATGCGGGCAGTAAATATGCCGGCAGATATGCAGCTGCTCCTACTGCTCAGACAGAGGAGAAGGCCGCAGATCAGGAAACTGTTCAGGAATAATCCGCTGATACCCGGCCAAGGTGCCAAAACAGCTTGCTTGTGGTATATGTTGGTACAGAAAATTAAAAAAGATCAATATAATGTAGTTGACAATTGACAAGAAAGGTTATATACTAATAGAACCAAGGATGGTCAATATAGGCGTGAATTGGGATTTTCAATGAGAGAAACCGCCTGATTTTTGCGTATATTCGCCAGAAAAACTGTAACTTCGCGTCACCCGGCGCAATAATATCTATGGAGATGAGTCATATGAAAAAGGTTATTTGTTTGATTACCGCTGTGATGCTCTGCATCTCTCTGGCCAGCTTCGCTTTCGCAGCTGAAGTGGAGTTCGTGCCCAGTATTTCCTACAAGGGTGCTCCTTCCATCGTTGAGATCACCGATGACAAGGGTAACCCTGCTATCGGTGCTATTGTCAATGCCAACGGCGAGACCATCGGTTATCTGCAGAGCGACTGCCTGCTGATCACCCCCATTGCCGAGGCGAATACTTCCACCAAGATTCCTGCTGACGCAAAGGCAACTCTGCTGTCTGTTTACGATCAGCTGAACAAGGGCACCATGAAGCTGCCCTACGGCAAGAACGTGGACGCTGACAAGATGATCGTCAGAGATCTGTTCGATGTCAGCTGGATGTGCACCGAGCACCCTGCCATTGTTGAACCCAAGGGTGTTACCGTTACCATCACCTTCAACATTGGCGTCGACGCCAACACGGATGTTGTTGTTATGTCCTACAAGAACAACACTTGGGCTGAGATCGTTTCCGTTAAGAACAACGGCAACGGCACCATCACCTGTGCGTTTGAGGACTTCTGCCCTGTGGCCATCTCCGTGCCCGTTCCCGGCCAGGGTCCCGATGATACCGGCGACAAGGCTGACATCACCCTGTGGGTTACCCTGCTGACCGTTTCTGCTCTGGCAGTCGTTGCACTGGTTGTGCTGCGCCGCCGCGACTTCATGAAGTAAGCGAAAAGTTTCAAAATAAATAATTACGCAGGAGAGTATGTGAGATGAGCGAACAGAAACCCAAAGGCAGTATTGTCTATTTCTGTATCATCCTGCTCCTGGTGCTTGTAATGATTTTCAGTGGGCTCCAGATTTTGGAGTCCACTGTTTTTCATACAGGGCAGGAGGCAGGCAGACCGAGCACTTCCAAGACCATCGTCAGAGACGGTGTTGAGTACTTCCCCCGCCAAGATATTACAGTGTTGATGATTCTGGGCATTGATCAGATGGGCCCGGTAGTGGACAGCGGATCTTATAATAACAGCGGCCTTGCCGATGTGATCTCTTTGCTGATCTTTGACGAAACCAATCAAAACTGCCGCATTCTGCAGCTGAACCGGGATACCATGGTGGATGTTCGGGTGCTGGGTATTGGCGGTAAGTATGCCGGTACTATGTACGGCCAGCTGGCATTGTCTCACATGTATGGCTCCGGTCTGGAGGACAGCTGTGAGAATACCAGAGAAACCGTATCCCAGTTCCTGTATGGCCTGCATATTGATTACTATATGTCCATGAATATGGATGCCATCCGCGTCATGACGGACGCCGTAGGTGGTGTAAAGGTTGAAGTAAAGGATGATTTCTCTGCCATTGACCCCTCCATCCAGATGGGCGAAATGGTGCTTAACGGCCAACAGGCCATCACCTTTGTGCGTACCCGTAAGGATGTTGCCGACCAGAAGAACCTGTCCCGTATGCAGCGCCACAGAGCGTTTATGAACGGTCTGCTGGAGGGCGTGCAGAATAAGCTGGATAGCGATGAGACGTTTGCACTGACCACCTACGACAAAATATCTCCTTATGTGGTGAGTGATTGCTCCGGTAATGTGATCAGCTCTATAGCGGATCGCTATGGCGATTATCCGCTGGTGGAGATCGTTTCCCCCGAGGGCGAAAATGTCAAGGGTGAACAATATATGGAATTCCATGTGGACGAAGAAAAGTTGGATGAACTGATCCTGCGGCTGTTCTACGCACCCAAATAAAAACTTGAATTACAGGGACGGGCGTTTGTGCGCCTGTCCCTGTTCGTTATGCAGACAAAGGGAAAGGTGTTGACTTATGAGCAAATTAATGGTATGTTAAGACTGGCGTCTTATGCGCGCTCCGACCTGTCGAAAACCGTCGGATATTGAATTGGATGTGTAAGAATATGGACCGTTTTGGTAAATTTTATTGGATGCTGATCGGCTTTTTGCTGGCCGTGATTATCGTACTGCTGGTATTGCTGGCCGGCGGTCTGGACAAAGGACCCTCCGTGGAAGCTGGACAAACACCCGGCACCCAGGCTACCGAATCCGGTTCGGTGCGCCTGACCATCAACAATATTGAAGCGCAAGGTGATGTGGTCGTTGTTAGCACCAATTACTGCCAGCTGAAATACCCCTATGCCTTTTCTGACCTGATTAAGGTGGAGGCTGTCAATGATGGTCAGAAAACTGCGTTACTGTTTACTGCATTTATCGATGGTCAAAGCCGTAAGATATATGAGCTGGTCTTCAACGGCCAGACCGATATGTTCATCGGATCTTTGACGTTGATGCCGGGACAACCTCCGGTGAATGTGCATGGAATGATCTATCAACCTGAGTCTGGGTGGAGCAATGATGCGCGCATTGCTTTTATCGCCGCTCAGGAAACGTTCCACGATGTGGTAATGTCTTTGCGTAACAATATGTATTTTACACCGGCGGCCTAAGGCCGGATCGGACGAAGGATCGGGAGGCCTATATGAGCGAGTTGCAGGTGCTGCTGGCTACCAGAAATCAGCGTGATTTTGCCATTGCAGAACAAATGAATATTACCTGTGATGCAGTGATCGCAAATCAGGCGGACCGGGAAGAAACAACCCGATTCCAAAAGGACGGCATCACCTGGGAAATGATCACCACAGCCACGACCGGCGTTGGTTTGAACCGTAATATCGGTCTTAAGGCAGCCACCGCGGAGATGGTTTTGTTTGCGGATGACGATGTGGTCTACAATGACGGTATGCCCCAGGCGGTTATGGCCGCCTTTCGGGAGAATCCAAAAGCGGATGTGATCATTTTCGGCATGAACATCGTCAAAAACGGTGTGATAACCGAGAAGCGGCATTTGCAAAACAAGCGCTTGCGCCTGACCAATGCCTTGCGCTACGGAACCTATACCATCGCGGCCCGCCGGGAGGCCCTCACGAGACACGATATTACCTTTCATGAAATGTTTGGCGGCGGTTGCCCCTTTAGCGCAGGTGAGGATTCCCTGTTTTTGAAGACTTGCTTCGACCGTGGCTTGCGGGTCTATTCCCATGCCTATGTTTTAGGCAGCTGCCGGAAGGATACCTCCTCCTGGTTTACCGGCTATCATGAAAAGTATTTTTACGATAAGGGTGTGCTGTTGCGGCACCTGTTTCCGAAAGCACATTATCTTCTGGCACCGTATTTCGCCTTTTGCTTCAAACGGAAAACAGAGCTTTCCTGCCTACGGCGGTTGAGATGGATTCTTGCCGGTATCCGGGGCGGCAAAAAAATGTTGCCTTACGAGGAATAATCATGAAGATTCTGATTGCTAACAACAATATGAAGGTCGGTGGCGTGCAGAAAAGCCTGTGTAATCTCCTTTGGGAGCTGGAGCGGCAGAAAAAGCACGATGTGACCTTGCTGCTGTTCAGCCCGGTGGGCGACTATATGGATATGCTGCCTCCCGGGATCAAGTGCATCACAACGAAGAGCCTTTTCCGGTACATGGGCGTCAGTCAAGGGGAAACCCAGGGCTGGGATCGGCTGCTGCGCGGCGCATTGGTGGCTGTTTGCCGGATCTTTGGCAGATCGGCTGCTGTGGGCTTGATGCGCCTGAGTCAGAGAACCTTGCCTGAGGAATATGACTGCGCCATTGCTTTTTTGCACAACGGAAAAAATAAGTCCTTTTTTGGCGGCGTACAGGATTTTGTCCTGCATTGCGTAAAAGCCAAAAGAAAGATCACATATCTGCATGACGACTATGTGAAATGCGGCGCAAACCACAAGGTCAACAATCGGATCATGGCACGGTTTGACACCATTGCGGCCTGCTCCGAAGGCTGTAGAGGCGTATTTGCCGACGCTGTACCCGAATTGGCTGATAAAAGCATTGCCGTGCGTAATTGCAATGATATTGCTGCAATTCGTGCAATGGCTGATGAGGATGCGGTAGCCTACGTAGATGATCGGATCCATGTGCTTTGTGCAGCCAGATTTTCCCCCCGGAAGGGAATTGACCGCGCCATTGCTGCTACAGCAGAAATGCTGCACAAGGGCATTCCCATGACGCTGCACATCCTGGGAAGCGGTGTGCAGGAGGAACAACTGAAGGCTATGGTCGATCAGTTGGGATTGGATGAGCATGTTCATTTCTACGGAGAACAGGCAAATCCCTATCGCTATATGAAAAATGCGGACCTTTTCTTGCTGACTTCTTACCACGAGGCTGCACCCATGGTCATCGATGAAGCCTATATTTTGGGCGTGCCGGTACTGACCACCAGAACCAATTCCAGTGATGAAATGGTCACCGACAGAGCCTGCGGTTGGGTTTGTGAGAACGACCAACAGGCTTTGAACCGGATGTTGCTGCAGGTTTTGCAGAATCCGGCTGAATTGTATTCCATGAAAGAGAAATTACGCCACTGCGGAGCAAACAACGAACTGGCAATGAAGCAGTTTACGGACATGATAGAGAACTGAGGTAAACGATGGGTAACAACCGGGTATTGACAACTGAATATCAGAATCAATATCCTGTTGCGAGCATTGTTGTGGCGGTGGTATTGATTCTGCTGGCACCGTTCTTGTCAGAACTGACTTCTTACGTGGCATTGGCGATTTGTCTGTATCGTGTGTTCCGATACGATGCCAAGGTGTTTGCCACGGACTATGCAATTTTGACACCGTTGGTGCGTATCTTTAAGACTTCCGCTGGCTTGACATTGCTGATTATTTTGTGCCTGATCGCTGCTCTGGTGTATCTGGTTCGCGAAGGGGCCAGGGGAGACCGCACATTGGTGATGATCCTGGCTCTGCTGAACTATCTGATGCTGCGGATGCAGGCGAATTTTAGTGCATTTTTGCTGTGCTTTGGACAGATATTCTTACTATGGGTGTTGCTGCCAAAGCAGGATTCCCAATCCGCTGTGCGCACAGCGAAAGCTTTCTGTATCAGCTTGCTGGCAACCTCGGTATATGCGTTTGCGGTTCGCAATACCTGGCAATTGCAGGAACTGATCGGTGTGGAGTCGGAGGCCATCTGGAGTACGGGCATCATGCGCTTCCATGGCTTGATCGGCGACCCCAACTACTATATGACCATGCTGATCGTAGGCTTGGCTCTGCTGACCAAACTGAAAGAGGCGGGCGAAATCAACCGGGTGCTCTTTATCGCCATGGGCGTTGCAATGACGGCCCTGGGCGTGCTGACTTACAGCAAGACATTCTTCCTGACTTTCGTGCTGTTCGGCGTGGTGTATATTATTTGGCAGTTTCGAAATAAAAATATCTTTTTGGGTATTTTCCTGGTGGCGGCGGTTATGATCGCGGCCGAGTTCCTGCTTTTCTCGGAGGATTCTCCCTTTGCGGTGGTTCTGTCCAGATTGCGGGGCAGCGAGGACTTCAATGACCTGACCACGGGCAGAGCAGGTGTCTATGTTGCCTGTTTAAAAGCCATCTGCCGTGACCCGCTGACATTCTTCTTTGGCTATGGTTTTTCTGTATTGAATCAGGATCCGCACAATATTTACCTGGAGATTACCTACTATTGCGGTGTCGTGGGTTTCGTGCTGATCGTTGTGTTCTTTGCATCGGTTATCAGTATACTCCGGCGTCAGACACAGCAGGTGGCAGAGCAAGGGATGATTGGAAAATATGTTACCCTGCTGATGGTGTTGGTTCTGTATTTTACTTTGAACGGTATGTTCATGGTGGAGGTATACCCCAATTTCTTCCTGGCCTTTTTGGCAATTTTGATCCCTTCAAAACAAACACAGTGACCCTGGCAAAATATACGTAAAGGAGTCGGAAGATGAAAAGACATAACATCCTCAAAGGCACTTCCGGCGATGCTTTGGTGTTGATGCTGGTGAAGCTGATGACGATTGCGCTAAGCTTTGCGGTGACTCGTTTGATGTCACAGCACTTGTCTTTGCACGATTACGGCACCTACTCTCAGATTCTCCTGCTTGTGTCCACGGTGTCCTCCCTGACAATCCTGGGCATGGTAGACGGTGTCAACTTCTACTATTGCAGTGAGCAGGACCCTAAAAAGCGGGATAGCTATGTGGCAACGATCTTTGCGTTACAATGCATCGTCAGCTTGGCCGCCGGTGCGGTTGTGTTGCTGCTGACGGAGGCTTTCCGCGAGGGTTTTGACAATCCGGATATTGATAAATTGATCATTTATGCGGCGGCTTTGCCTATGCTGCAAAATTTGATGAGCATGCTTCAGGTTTTGCTGGTTTCTGTAGGCAAGGCGAAGATCCTGGCTATGCGAAACCTTTTGGTATCCTTACTGCGATTGATCGTTGTACTGCTAATGGTACTGTTTGTAAAAACAGTTGCTGTGATTCTTCTGGCTACACTGCTGATGGATGCGGCACAGGTAGTGCTTTTTGGCATCATTTTGCGAAAGAACAACTGTGTTATCCGCCTGGGTCAGGTGAATCTGCGGCTCATATGGCAGATCCTGCAATACTGCATCCCCATGGCCATGTTCATTCTGATGCGCAGCATTAACCGGGATCTGGACAAATATATGGTGGGCCTGTGGACGGATACGGAGAACTTGGCAGTGTATACCAATGCATCCAAGCCCCTGCCTTTTGATGTGATTCTCTATGCATTCGGAACCGTCCTTGTCCCTCAGGTTATCCGCCTTGTGGCATCCAATCGTGAGGAGCAGGCAATGTCGCTGTACAAAGTCATGATGGAGCTGGGCTTCATGACCAGCATTGTGCCTTGCCTTGCGGCACTAACGGTAGCACCCCAACTGATGCAGCTGCTGTATTCCAAGAAATACATGACCGGCCTGCCGGTGTTTTGCCTATACCTTTTGGTAGACTTGCTGCAGTTTACCAACATGACCATGATATTGTGCGCGGCAGGGAAGACCGGCACCCTGATGTTGATTGGCGTTGGCACGCTGGGGCTCAATGCGGTGCTGAACGGTGTTCTGTATGGGCAATTGGGGATCGTGGGCCCTGCTTTGGCTACCTTGATTGTGACATTGATCACCGGCGCGTTGATTATGGGACTGTCCGCAAAAGCGCTGGGGGCAAAGATCCGACAGCTGTTTGATTGGAAGTTCCTGCTGCTGTTTATTACAGAAAACATTGCAGCGGTTTTTCTGCTGCAGCATCTGCGGTCTTGGCTGAAAACTTTGGGTTGGCATTATATGGCGATTTTGCTGCTGGTTGCCGGGCTGTATGCAGGAATCTTCCTGCTGCTGCACGGGAAACGGTTAAAACGAGATATCCGCGAATTGAATACCGCAGAGGAATAGAAAGCGAACCCCTTACGGGTTCGCTTTCGTTGGCTTTACACAGGAAAAGTATATAAAAAATTGAAAAATAGAGGTTTTTTTGTAAAATCTTAAGACAAAGACACAAAATTTAAAAGAGGATGATGGGGGAAAGGCCTTGCAATCATGAGGCGGGTGTGCTAGAATAATAGTGTATTTGGCGAAGTACACCTTTCTGCTTCTTCACAGAAGCGGCCCCCGTGCTTCAAAATAAAATTTCGTAAGAAATGAGGCATCGTAATGAGTAAGAAAATGTCCATCAGATGGCTAGCCATGCTGTTGGCAGTTGTCCTGTGCCTGGGTTATCTGCAACCCCTGAGTGCACTGGCAGCTGACGAACCCGGCGTGACTGACTATCAATCCTTCCTGTCCAACCTGAAGGTGTTGGAACAGTATGCCGATGAGTATGCTGCGTCCAACCCCCGCTACAATGCCAAGGTGCTGGTGGTGAACTTCATCCGTACCGGCGTTGAGCGTTACAATGACGACAACTGGGTTACTCTGGCTGGCTCGGAGATCACTGATTTTGTCCGTTATGTAGAGAACCGGGATGCCACTAAGGGCACTACCGCTATGCTGCTGCGGAACATCATCATCGATGAGTTCACTCTGCCCAACGGCAACCAGGTCGACTTCGGTCACATGTTTGGTACCCTGAACATTGCTTTTGTGGCATCTCAGGAGTCCGCTGATCTGGGTGGCTGGGCAGGCGATATCTGTGACCTGCTGCTGTACAGCAAGAATTTCGGCAACGTTCCTGCCGGTACTGTTGAAGAAAGAGTTGCTTACATCAAGAATAACTGCTTCGGCGTCAATGCAGATGATGCCTTCGGTATGGATGACTTCTATGGTGACATGGATGCTTTCTATCTGCATCACAAGTCTGTTGCCGGCGAAAAGCTGAGCACCATCATGGAGAGCTACTTCACTGCCGATCTGTCCGACAGCGACAGAGCTGCTTACTTCCTGAACAACCGCTTCAGAGGCGTGAAGACCCAGGAAGAAGTCCGTACTGCTATCTATGATTGCTACAAGGCCAACATGGGCCTGCGTGTTCTGGAAGCCAAGCGTGAGCTGTCCGGCGAGAGCGAACTGCGGGCAGCCAGCTGCTATGCCTTTGCGGATTACCTGTTTGAGCAGGCCGGCGACCGCCTGACCGGCGATGTCGGCGGCGGTGAAGGCGGTGAAGGCGGCGACGAGGGCGAGACTCCGGAGATGGATAACGATTACTACTCCGTCTTCTCCAGCTCCTCTTCCGTTTTGGCCCCCGGCATCCAGCAGACCATCAAGTATGCAATGACTGCTGACGGCAAGCAGATCGTTTACTATGTGGCTACTGTGGATGTCAACAGAGACGACGTGACCATTATGGCCAACTACCGTGACAACGACCCCTCCAAGGGTTGGGGCTGCCAGCGCGTAGAGGACCAGGCACTGGCTCTGCTGAATAAACATAACAATCCTGCTGATAAGGAAAACTACATCGAAAACTTCAACGTGGTTGTTGCCACCAATGCCGACGGCTACAACATGTCTACCGGTGAACCCGGCGGCCTGCTGGTCATGAACGGCAAGGAGTGGTACGGCGTTGATAACGACGGCTTCTTCGCCATCTTGAAGGATGGCTCTGCCATGATCGGCACCAAGGCTGACTACGCTACCTACAAGGATCAGATCCAGGAAGCAGTCGGTGGCTTCGGTGCAGTTCTGGTGCAAGACGGCCAGATCGTTGTTGCTGAGGATGCTAACCACATCCACGGCCGCGCCAGCCGTACCGCCATCGGCCTGACCGAGGACGGCAAGGTGGTCATGATGGTCCTGGACGGCCGTCAGGAGCCCTTCTCCGCCGGTGGTTCCATGCAGGAAATCGCACAGATCATGCTGGAAGCCGGCTGTGTCCACGCAATTAACCTGGACGGCGGCGGCTCCACTACTTATCTGTCCAAGCCTGAGGGCTCTGACACTCTGAAGCTGGTCAACCGTCCCTCCGACGGCTTTGCCCGCAGCGTTGCTACCTCTCTGGTGGCTGTGTCTACTGCAAAGTCCTCCAAGGAATTTGATCACGCCAATATTACTTCCGATTACGATTACCTGACCATCGGCACGCAGCTGCAGATGGTGGCAACCGGCGTCAGCAACACCGGCAACTCCGCCACCCTGCCCGAGGGCCTTGTTTGGGAAGTTTCCGACAGCACCATTGGTTCTGTTTCTGCTGATGGCCTGTTCACCGCTCTGGCAAATGGCGATGTGAAGGTCCACCTGGTTAAGGACGGCGTCGTGGTCGGCACCAAGATCCTCCACGTGGTCGTGCCGGATGCTTTGGCCTTTGAGAAGAGCAGTATCAATGTTGTATACGGTGTTCCCACGGAGCTGGTGCTTTTTGCTTATTCCAATGGTAATCCCGTTGCTTTTAATCAGAATGATGTGATGATCGTTTCCGGCGATAGCGATGCCGGTACCCTGGATTACCTGACCTTCACTGCAAACGAAGAGTATGGCATCAGAAACCTGTACATGGTAGCGGTTCTGATGGAGAACATGGACATCTTCGCTGCAACAGAGATTCACTGCTACAAGGCAGGTGAAGCGATCTTCGACTTTGATAATGTGACTGCCGGCGACCGGAATCTGGCTTGGAACCGTGTGGTTTCCAATTCCAGCACGCCCGATGGCTATACCTATCTGATCAACGAAGCTGACAAGTCCATGGAAATCAGCTATGTATTTGGTATGGATATGCAGGCGATCGAGATCCCCGAAAAGCTTGCGAGCCTGACCCATATGCTGCCCGGCGCGGATGTGAACTCTACCGCATGGAGCTTCCTGCTGCAGCTGGCCGAGCGTGTCAGCACCCTGACGGAAGTTACCGTCAAGCTGCAGCTGGATCAAAACCTGGATGTGGACATTTCCAACCTGAGCGTTGTGAATGACTATTTCTACCTCAAGACTGCTGCCGTGGACGAGAATAACCTGCTGACCTTGGTCTGCGGCTGGTATGACCAGACCCAGGCGATTGATCCGAATACTGCGAATCCCATCTGCATCCTCAGCGGCATCAAGGCCGTTCCTAAGGCAAATGCCGCCTGGAATGAGAAGAATCAGCTGCCCATCGTCAACACCGGCGATGTCAGCTATAACATTTTCCTCCGTGCAAATGCGCTGTACAGCTTTGCAATTCAGCCGGAGAACCAGGCCGAGTTCGACCTGCATCCCTTCATCAATCCCGATGACCCCAACGAAAAGGGCGCCAGCTTCGGCACCACCTACGCAACCATCCAGGATAGCTTCGTTCTGGATAAGAGCCTGCGTCAGGGTTGGGAAAAGATCGGCGACTACTACCGCTACTTCGTGGATAACGAAGCACTGGTGGGCATCCACTATTTGCCCTCCTTGGAGGATCCCAATGTCATGCTGTTCTACGAATTCGAGCAGGATGGCGTTCTGAACGGCACGGTTACCGGCCTGATCACCACCGAAAACGGCCTGTACTACGCTTTCCAGGGCGAGAGAATGACCGGTTGGCGCTCTGTTATGGATGAATTCGGCCAGAGCTATGACTACTACTTTGACAAAGCGACCGGCAAGGCTGTCAACGGCCGTGTCACCATCAGCGGCTATACCTACACCTTTGAAAACTACAAGCTGATTGAAGGCGCTGTGGTTACCGATTCCAAGGGTACCAGATATATCTGGGCCGGCAGATGGCTGCGTAACCAGTGGCTGGAAATCGACGGCAAGTGGTACTTCGCAGGCACCCAGTGGGACGGCTACTTCGTAACCGGCGGCATGGTTTGGGTCCGGGATTTCGACGGCAAGTCCAACCACTACCACCTGTTCGATGAAAACGGTGTCTGGCAGAAGGATTACAACGGTCTGTACCATGTGGGCGACGATACCTACTTGGTTAAGGACGGTGTCCGCCAGCCTGAACCCGGCATCGTGTTCCTGGACGGCTACTATTACTACTTCTGCTCCACCGATAAGGCCATTAAGAATTGTACTTACTGGCCCACCCATACCAATGGTCTGATTCCTTACGGTCCTTATCAGTTTGACGAGCAGGGCCGCATCATCAATCCTCCTACCTCCGAGCCCGAGGATCCCGATACACCTCCCGCACCTGCCAAGAATGGTGTTGTGGAAGTGGATGGCCAGCTGTATTACTACATCAACGATGCTATGCAGTACGCCGCCGGTCTGGTAGAACTGGATGACGGCAGCTACATCTACGTCCGTTCCAACGGTCAGTTGGCCATTGGCGAGTACTGGGTCACCAACACCAACGGTCTGATGAGCCAGGGCCTGTACACCTTCGGTGAGGATGGCAAGATGATCATTCCCGAGGAGCCCGATGTTCCCGAGGATCCCACCGAGCCTTCCGTACCCACTGAGCCTTCCGAGCCCGTGGATCCCTCTGAGCCCGAGGATCCCGATACACCTCCCGCACCTGCCAAGAACGGCGTTGTGGAAATCGGCGGCAAACTGTACTACTACGTGGATGACGTTCCTCAGTACGCAGCCGGTCTGGTAAAGCTGGCAGATGGCAGCTACATCTACGTCCGCTCCAGCGCAGAGCTGGCTGTGGGTCAGTATTGGGTCACCAATACCAACGGTCTGATGAACCAGGGCATGCACACCTTTGACGAGAGCGGCATTATGCTGGATCCTCCTGTGGAGAAGCCTGTGGAGCCCGATGAGCCCGAGAATCCCGATACACCTCCTGTGAAGAACGGTGTAGTTGAGATGAACGGCAAGCTGTATTACTATGTCAATGATGTTCCTCAGTATGCAGCCGGTCTGGTGAAGCTGGCAGACGGCAGCTTCATCTATGTCCGCTCCAATGCACAGCTGGCCACCGGTCAGTACTGGGTCACCAACCACAATGGCTATATGGGTCAGGGCATGCACAGATTCGATGAAAGCGGTATCATGCTGGATCCTCCTGTGGTTCCCGATACACCTGAGAATCCTGACACTCCCGAGAATCCCGATAAGCCCGAAGAGCCCGAAATTCTGGACGGTGTTGTGGAAATTGATGGCGTGCTGTACTACTTCGATAACGGAAAGCCGGGCTATGCTTACGGCATGATCCAGATGGTCGACGAAAACGGTGCAACTTATTACATCTATGTCCGTACTGCCGGCAACCTGGCCATCGGCGATTATTGGGTCACCAATACCGGTGGTTACGTTAAGGAAGGCATGTATACCTTCGACAGCAACGGCAGACTGTATCTGTAATTTATATCCAAAAGGATGCGCAGTTTTCTGCGCATCCTTGCGGAGCTTTTCCGGTATGCGGTTCCGGGCACCGAATGATCCACCTAATCGCAAGTTTTTAGATAGGAGTGAAAAGAGAAAATGAAATTTTCATTCAAACGTATTGTAGCCCTGGCTTTGGCCCTGGCCATGATCCTGCCCTTTATCCCGGAGCTGGATATTAGAGTTGGTATGGAAGTTAATGCTGCCACCGATAAAGACATGGGCCAATTAAACGTGCCAAATTTGAGTGTTGGAACTCCCGAAGATGCCACGGATAGCGGCACTGCCAACTGGATTGCCACCAATGCAAATAGCTTCAGTGCCTCTCTGCAAGGTAAGCATACATCAAAGAATTACGTTATTTTTGTCAGTCATACCTATGCTGCGTCCACCACATATGTGGAGATTACCAACAATCTATCTGGTGAGGCGAATCTCCAGTTCCACTACGTTGTCAGCACAATTGATGGTAGTGTGACCATTGGTTCGGATACATTGTCTGGCGAGGGTGACTATGTAGCCAAAATGGCTGCAGGTAGTACGTTGAAGCTGCAGTTGTCTGTTAGCGAGAGACAAAAGAACAGTGAAGATCCCAACGGGGCATCAATTACCGTTTCGGGCCTGCAGTTATTCCTGGATGCCCAGAACCAGGTGACCTTTACACCTGCGCAGTCTGGCGGCTCTTTCACCGTCAACGGCGAGACAATTTCTGCTACTACCGAGAAGACCGCGGCAGCCACTGATAAGTTTACCCTGGTTGCAACCCCTGCCAGCGGCTATTCCTTCGCCGGTTGGTACAGCCAGGAAAAGGGCTATTTGTCTTCCAACCTGTCCTATACTACCAATTTTGCTGAGAGTCAGACGGTTACAGCCAGATTTATTCCTACCGCTGATGGCATTTTCGGCGTGGGTGATGCCCGGTTTACCGATTTAAATGCAGCAGCAGCCTGTGCTGCCAATGGTGCTGACAAGGTGATTTGGCTGTTGAAGGATGCTACTATTACCGGTGAGTATACCATTCCTGCGGGTGTCACGCTGCTGATTCCATATTTGGGCAGAAATGCCGACAATACAGCCGATGTCGCACAGACGGCACCTCACTTTGATAATCCGAAATCCCAAAACGTAAGCGATACTAGTAAGGGTGGCGATTACAATCTGCGTGCAGCTTACCGGACGTTGACACTGTCTTCCAATACAAAGATCAATGTGTCTGGTAATATTGAAGTTGGCGCAATGCACCAGACCACTCAGGGTGGCCAATATTACAGTGGCGGTACATGCGGCAAGTACGGCTGCATCAAGATGAATGATAATTCCGAGATCAACCTAAACAATGGTGCAAATCTCTATGCTTGGGGATATGTGATCGGCCAGGGCACTGTCAATGCTGCCAAGGGAGCCACTATCTATGAAAAAATGCAGGTTGTCGACTACCGCGGTGGTACGATCTCCCTAAAAATTACCACCAGCAACCAGGGCGTCTTCCCGTTCAACCAGTACTATGTACAGAATGTGGAAGTTGAGACAGTTCTGGAGCCCGGCTCCGCTTTGAAGGTCCACACTGCCGTCTACCTGTCGGGTGAAGAACCCAAAGTTGCCATCGTTACCTTCCTGGGCGAGGGTGGTATGTTTGCCACCAGTGGCGATACCAAGCTGATCAAGCGGTATGACCCTTCTGAGGATCGGCTGATCCTCAGCGCCATCGGCGACGGCTCCGGTGATATGGTCACGATCAACGGCATGAACATAACTCTGGGCGAAGGTCTTTTAAAAATGACCATCGATTCCGAGAAGTATGTTTTGCCCATCAACAGCAACTTTACTATCAATATCGAGGGCTGTACCGCAACTGTTACCCAGAGAATGCTGCTGCAGCCAGGCGCCCGCGTCCATGTGGCCCAGAATGCCACTCTGATTACTCAGAAGGACTTCTATATTTTCGATATTGACCAGTGGGGCGCTTATGTGTTTAACGGAAGACGTGAGGGCGTTCTGCAGCATGTTCCCGGCTTGGGTGACAAGGCTTCCTCCCGCAAGATCGATTCTGATGCTTATGTCGATCTAAACGGTCTGCTGCTGGCAGGCGCGCCCATCTACACCACCGCCGGTGGTGCCTGCATCGTATCTTCTGAGAACACCGGTGTGATCAAGTATAATGTTGCCGGTCCGACAGCCAACAGCGAAGTTAAGCAGTATACCGGCGACAACACTATCACCACGCTTCCCGCTGTTCCTATGTGGCTGACAAACGGCAACGGCGGCTTCACGGAAACTATCAACGCAACAACCTCCGATCTGTTCGTCTATGACACCCTGCGCCAGCAGTGGATGAAGACCACCACCACCGATCTGGTTCTGAACTTCGATCTGCACGGTGGTGACAGCGATAAGTTTAATCCTTTGACGGCTAGTGTGTCTGCCAATGCCGGTTCTTCCGTCGTAGGCATGGATACCAGCAAGCCCACTAAGACCAATGCTACCTTCCTGGGCTGGTCCCTCACCGAAAATGGCGAGGTGCTCAATATCCCCGCAAATGGCATCATCAGCCTGGGTGCAACCACCACTCTGCATGCTATTTGGCAGATGAATACCGTTACCATTACCTTCCTGAACTGGGACGGCACCGAGATCAAGAAGGTCGATGTGCCTTATGGCGAGATTCCCGAACCCGAAGTTGTGCCCACTAAGGCCGAAGACGACCAGTACACATATGCTTTCAAGGGCTGGGATATCAATGGCGACGGCACGGCAGATGAGCTTGTGGCGGTAACTGCTGGCGCAACCTATAAGGCTGTGTTCGAAGCTACTACCAAAACCTACACCGTCACCTGGATGGGCGCTGACGGTCAGGTTTATAAGACTGAGTCTGTTGCCTACGGTGGCTGGGTCGAGGGTAATGTGATTCCTCCCAAGACCGGATATACGCTCATCGGCTGGTCCTTGACCAAGGATGGCGCGGTTGTGGAAATTCCTCAGGTAACCGGTAATGTTACTTATTGGCCTGTCTACGAGCCCAATACCTACACTGTTACCTTCAAAGATGTAAACGGCAATGTGATTGAAAGTGCCGGCTTTGGCGCGGAATACAATGCAACGCCTGTGATTAATGTCACTACCAGCAAGAACCCCGATGCAAGCAACCACTACACCTTCGCCGGTTGGGACAGCAATGAAGACGGCAAGGTTGATGTTGTGGTCGGTGGTACAATCACCGTTACCGGCGATGTAACTCTGAAGCCTGTCTTCACTTCCGCTGGCCACAATTGGGGAGATGGCTCTGTGACTACAGATCCCACCTGCACCACCACTGGTGTTAAGACCTACACCTGTACCTGCGGCCAGAGCAAAACCGAAACTATCTCCGCCACCGGCCATAGCTACGGTGATTGGGTTGTAACCAAGGACGCGACCTGCACCGAGGCCGGCTCCAAGGAGCAGACCTGCTCGGCTTGCGGCGATGTGAAGACAGAAGAAATTCCTGCCACCAACCACAACATTGTTAATGTTGAGGCCAAGGCACCCACCTGCACCGAGGCTGGTTACGAAGCATACGAGTATTGCACCAAGTGCGATCATACCACTTATGTGGAGATTCCCGCAACTGGCCATAGCTACGGTGATTGGGTTGTAACCAAGGACGCGACCTGCACCGAGACCGGCTCCAAGGAGCAGACCTGCTCGGCTTGCGGCGATGTGAAGACCGAGGTAATCCCCACTGTCGCCCATACTCCCGGCAAGGCCGTTGTGGAGAACATCAAGAATGGTGTCGTAGGTGGCGCAGCGCCTGAGTACGACTCTGTTGTCTACTGCACCAAGTGTAAAACAAAGCTCAGCAGCGAGCATGTCACT
>JAGAMN010000028.1 GCA_017624715.1 Oscillospiraceae bacterium | reverse complement strand
CTCTGCGACCTCGCGCCTGGAGATGCGCTCGTCCATGGACTGCTTTTCTATGTAGCGATGCGCCTCCGGCTCCGTCATGCTCAAGCATTCGATGAGCAGCCATTTGGCCCGGTTGACAAGGCGGATCTCCTCGATTTTTTCTTCGACCGTTGCCTGCCGTGCCTGCATCTGGCGCATACGCTCTCTGGTGGCGCAAAGGATGCGCAGATTCTGCGCCACCATTTGTAAATTGGTGGGCTTGGACAGCGTGATCACGCCGTAGCTGACCACCTTGGCATAGATATCATTAAAAAGGTCGCTCTTCACCATCAGCAAAACGCCTGCTCCGCTGTTGGTGCAAATGTCGATGGCAAGCCGCATCCCAAAATCGTCCGGAAGCGGGGCATTGATCAGTACGATATCAAAGTCCGTTTCCACGATTCTGCGACGAGCTTCGCTGATGCTCCGTGCAGTAGTCACCGGCCAATAGTCCGTTACGGGGAGCAGCGGCATGATGTTATTGGTAAAACTGTCCGAGGCGGTAACAATCAACACGCTATAAGTTCGTTCCTGGAAAACCACAAGCTCCCCTCCTTTCTGTCATATAATCGGCGAATAGATTATCTGTGACTGTATGCAGAGATCACAGGCTCGGGAAGATGGTCTTTGATGAACGCGCTGGCATTGGCAGTCGCCGCAGCTTCATACATGGAGCCGGGGATTTTTCTGAGCGAAAGCAGTGCCTCAGCAGATGCAGTGTAAATATTAAAATCAGAGGCAGGAGGAAGGTGCAGATCCTTTTCGATCCCGTAAAGTCCAGCATAGATCAGCAACGCATAGGCAATGTACGGATTGGTCGTTGGATCCGCAGACCGCAGCTCGGCACGGCAGTATTCACCGACTGCCGCAGGGATACGGATGAGTTGAGAGCGGTTCTCCGCCGACCAGGTCACATAGCGGGGGGCCTTATCATGGCCAAGGCGTCGGTAGGACTCCTCGCAGGGGTTCAGGAACAGGGTCATTTCCTCGATTTTTTCCAGGATGCCCGCAATCACACAGGGCAGTGGATCGGGCTTTCCTTCCCCTTTGGCAGAGATATTGATGTGCATTCCGTTGCCATCCCAGTCAGACAAAGGCTTTGGAGAAAAATCGGCACACAGCCCGTTTTGTGCGGCCACAGTGCGGACAATGGCGTTAAAGGTAATGGCATTGTCTGCCGCAGTGAGGGGATCGGAGTACCGGAAGTCGATCTCATTCTGGCCCGGGCCGCTCTCGTGATGGGAACTCTCGGGGCGGATGCCCATCTGCTCCAGCATCAGGCAAATCTCCCGACGGATGCTTTCGCTCTTGTCATCCGGTGCGATATCCATATAGCTGGCGTGGTCATAAGGAATCTTCGTGGAGTCGCCGTTTTCATCCACCTTGAAAAGATAGAATTCCATCTCTGCGCCAAAGGCAAAGGAATACCCCTTTTCAGCGGCATCCGCTATAGCTTTCTTCAAAATGCTTCGGGTGTCCCGCTCAAACACGCTGCCGTCCGGATAGGAGATGTCACAGAACATTCTCACGATTTTACCTTGTTCTGGGCGCCAGGGAAGCTGGATCAGGGTGGAGGCGTCAGGGTGCAGCAGAAGATCGGAACGAACCTCACCGCCAAAACCACCAATTGCCGAGGCGTCGATCGCGATACCAAATTCAAAGGCCCGCTTCAATTCGCCGGGCATAATGGCCACATTATGCTGCTTTCCATAAACATCACAGAAAGCCAACCGAACAAATTTGATTTCTTCCTCCTGGACAAACTGCATGACCTCTTCTGGTGTATACTTCACAATGTCACCTGCTTTCTTGTTTTCGTGCAAACGTATAATGCGTCAGAAAATAAAAAACGATGCTGTGAGACAAGAGAGCGCAGACCTCCCCCAGCCAAACATCATCGTTCTGTTACTAAGAATAAACGATTACATCGCTTTTTTCAATACTCCGCATGATAAAAATCACATTCGCTGCAAAAATATATTTTTACAAATTAACCAGTTGACTTTGCTTCCTTTTGGGTGTATATTTTGCGGTGTTAAGAGACATTGGCGTCTCAGAGGGCTACCCCTCTACGACGCCGGTGTCTCTTTTTTTATTTTCTCTGAAAGGATGAAACACAATGACGACTGTACCGGAAATCTTCGGAAGCTTGGTTTTTGACAGCCGCGTCATGAAGGCTCGCCTCAGCGCGGATGTGTACCGATCTCTGAAACACACCATTCAAAAGGGAGCTAAGCTCGATTTATCCGTGGCCAACGCGGTCGCTGCGGCAATGAAGGACTGGGCGGTCGAGAACGGAGCTACCCATTTTACCCACTGGTTCCAGCCCCTGACCGGGATTACCGCAGAAAAGCACGACAGCTTTATTACCCCTGCTCCTGACGGCAGAGTGATCATGGAATTCTCCGGCAAGGAGCTGATCAAAGGAGAGCCGGACGCATCTTCCTTTCCCTCCGGCGGTCTGCGCGCAACCTTTGAGGCTCGCGGTTACACCGCCTGGGACCCCACCAGCTATGCTTTCATTAAGGGTAAAACGCTCTGCATTCCCACCGCGTTCTGCTCCTATGGCGGCGAAGCTCTGGATAAAAAGACACCGCTTCTGCGCAGCATGGAAGCACTCAACAAGCAGGCCCTTCGTATCCTAAGACTGTTCGGAAACGACGAGGTCAAGCGTGTAACCTCTTCTGTAGGAGCGGAGCAGGAATACTTTCTGATTGACAAAGCCATGTATGACAAGCGTCGTGATTTGCTTTATACCGGCAGGACCCTGTTCGGTGCCAAACCTCCCAAAGGCCAGGAACTTGATGACCACTATTTCGGCTCTATCAAGCCACGCGTGGCGGCCTATATGGAAGAACTGAACGAGGAACTGTGGAAGCTGGGCATTTTGGCGAAAACGGAGCACAACGAAGTGGCTCCTGCACAGCACGAACTAGCCCCCATTTATACCTCCACCAATATCGCTACCGATCAGAACCAGTTGACCATGGAGATCATGCAGCGGGTTGCCGCAAAGCATGGTTTGGTGTGTCTGCTCCATGAAAAGCCTTTTGCCGGTGTCAACGGCAGTGGCAAGCACAATAACTGGTCTATTTCCACCGACACAGGTTTGAACTTGCTTTCCCCCGGCGAAACACCGTATGAAAACGCTCAATTTCTGCTTTTCCTCGTGGCAATCATTCAGGCGGTGGATGATTATCAGGGGCTCCTGAGAGCCTCAGTTGCTACTGCCGGCAACGACCACCGTCTTGGTGCCAACGAAGCGCCTCCCGCCGTGATTTCCATTTTCCTGGGCGATGAGCTGACTGCCGTTCTGGACGCCATTGAAACAGATGCCGCATACAGCGGCACGGAGAAGAAAAAGATGAAGCTGGGCGTCGATGTTCTTCCTCGCTTTATCCGGGATACCACGGACCGAAACCGCACGTCCCCCTTTGCCTTTACCGGAAATAAGTTTGAGTTCCGTATGCTGGGTTCCAGCAACTCCATTGCCTGCGCCAATATCATGCTCAACGCCGCAGTGGCTGAATCTCTGAAGCTCTATGCGGATGAACTGGAAAAAGCAGATGATTTCAACACCGCACTGCATGAACTCATTAAAAACACCATTAAGGCACACAAGCG
>JAGAMN010000027.1 GCA_017624715.1 Oscillospiraceae bacterium | reverse complement strand
TGGCGAAGCAAGAAAAGTATATTTCCCACAACTGATCGATAAACTGTAATTTATCTGCTTCTTTTCCAGATTGCCACACAAAAGAAATATATATACAAACAGGCACAGCAGATCAAACTGCTGTGCCTGTTGACGATTTCATAACTACCGCCCATTCCGGGGGAATTTGGAATTATAGACTTGTGTCAATTACAGCTTGGGGCCTGCCTCGACCAGGGCCTTACCTGCGTCGTTGCCGGTGTACTTGACGAAGTTCTTGATGAAGCGGCCGGCCAGGTCCTCAGCCTTGGTATTCCACTCGGCGACATCAGCGTAGGTGTCGCGGGGATCCAGGATGGCGGGGTTGACGCCGGGCAGAGCGGTGGGAACCTCCAGATCGAACATGGGGATCTTCTTGGTCTCAGCCTTCAGGATGGAGCCATCCAGGATGGCGTCGATGATGCCGCGGGTATCCTTGATGGTGATGCGCTTGCCGGTGCCGTTCCAGCCGGTGTTCACCAGGTATGCCTTGGCGCCGTTGGCCTCCATCTTCTTGACCAGCTCCTCAGCGTACTTGGTGGGATGCAGCTCCAGGAATGCCTGGCCGAAGCAAGCGGAGAAGGTGGGGGTGGGCTCGGTGATGCCGCGCTCGGTGCCGGCCAGCTTTGCGGTGAAGCCGGACAGGAAGTAGTACTGAGCCTGCTCGGGAGTCAGGATGGACACGGGAGGCAGAACGCCGAAAGCGTCAGCGGACAGGAAGATCACGTTCTTGGCAGCGGGAGCTGCGGAAACGGGCTTAACAATGTTGTTAATGTGGCTGATGGGGTAGGACACACGGGTGTTCTCGGTGACGGACTTGTCACCAAAGTCGATGGTGCCGTCCTCAGCAACGGTAACGTTCTCCAGCAGAGCATTGCGGCGGATTGCGTTGAAGATATCGGGCTCGGATTCCTTATCCAGGCCGATGACCTTAGCGTAGCAGCCGCCCTCGAAGTTGAACACACCGTTGTCGTCCCAGCCGTGCTCGTCGTCACCGATCAGCAGACGCTTGGGGTCGGTGGACAGAGTGGTCTTGCCGGTGCCGGACAGACCGAAGAACAGAGCGGTGTTCTGGCCGTTCATGTCGGTGTTGGCGGAGCAGTGCATGGAAGCGATGCCCTTCAGAGGCAGGTAGTAGTTCATCATGGAGAACATACCCTTCTTCATCTCGCCGCCGTACCAGGTGTTCAGGATGACCTGCTCACGGGAGGTGATGTTGAAGGCAACACAGGTGCTGGAGTTCAGACCCAGCTCCTTGAAGTTTTCCACAGCAGCCTTGGAGGCGTTGTAGACGATGAAGTCAGGCTCGAAGGTAGCCAGCTCTTCCTCGGAAGGAACGATGAACATGTTCTTAACGAAGTGCGCCTGCCATGCCACTTCCATAACGAAGCGGACGTTCATGCGGGTGTCAGCGTTGGCGCCGCAGAAAGCATCGATAACGTACAGCTTCTTGGGGCCGGACAGCTGCTTCATAGCCAGGTCCTTAACGTTAGCCCAAACGTTCTCGCTCATGGGGTGGTTGTCGTTCTTGAACTCAGGGGAGGTCCACCATACGGTGTTCTTGGAGTTCTCGTCCATGACGATGTACTTATCGGAGGGGCTGCGGCCGGTGTAAACGCCGGTCATGACGTTGACAGTGTCCAGCTCGGTCAGCTTGCCGACTTCGTAGCCTTCCAGGGAGGGGTCCATTTCTGCTTTGAACAGCTCCTCGTAGGAGGGGTTGTGGATGATCTCGGTAGTGCCGGTAATGCCGTACTTGCTCAGATCGATCTGTGCCATAATTATGTACCTCTTTCATTATTAAAGTAATGCCGCACGGTGTCGCCCGGCATCCCATATTTTGCGATTTTATCATACACGAAAATTGTTAAGAAATCAATATATTTTCTGTGAATTTTTATAGCCCTCCCCATATGCTGTCATTGCGAGGCCCAACGGACCGTGGCAATCCCCCGGTCAGGAGAAATACTCAGGAGATTGCCACGTCGCAAGGTGCGCCTTGCTCCTCGCAATGACACACGAAAGGGCCGATGTGGTCATCGACCCCTACAAACTCCACCGTTGCTGCCCGTAGGGGAGGGTCTTGACCCTCCCGCGGACATTGTACCAACATTGAACTGAGGGTCAGGACCCTCCCCTACAGATAAAATAACCTACAAAAAACCTACCAAATCCGTCCAAAAGTGTATTTACTTTTCCGTTTCTTTATGTTATATTGTATGTGGTGAAGATTGGGATTTCACAGGCTGAGCACTACAAAAGCCGTCCCTTTTGATAGATCCGTAATTTATTTTATCCAATGGAGGTTACATACAAAATGGCACAAAAAGTACAGTTCGTTGAGACCGTTCTGCGTGATGCAAACCAGTCCCTCATCGCCACCCGTCTGCCCTTCGAGAAGTTCGCGCCCATGCTGGAGACCATCGACAAGGCCGGCTTCTACGCCGCAGAGTGCTGGGGCGGCGCTACCTTTGACGTTTGCCTGCGCTACCTGAACGAAGATCCCTGGGAGCGTCTGCGCAAGATCCGCGCCAAGATGCCCAACACCAAGCTGCAGATGCTGCTGCGCGGACAGAATGTTCTGGGTTACTCCCATTATCCCGATGATTTCGTCAAGCTGTTCGTCGCCAAGGCTGTGGAAAACGGCATCGATGTGATCCGTATTTTCGACGCTCTGAACGACGTGAACAACATGAAGGTTGCTATGGAAGCCACCAACAAGGCCGGCGCCATCGCTTCCGGTACCATTTCCTACACCACCAGCCCTGTCCACACCCAGAAGAAGTATGTGGAAATGGTCAAGGAGCTGAAGGAGATGGGTGCCTCCACCATCTGCATCAAGGACATGGCCGGTATCATGGGTCCCAAGGAAGCCTACGATCTGGTTTCCGCCATTAAGGACGCTGTGGATCTGCCCATCGACCTGCACACCCACTCCACTACCGGTCTGGCATTCATGACCTACCTGAAGGCTGTGGAAGCCGGCTGTGACATCATCGACACCGCCATTTCTCCCTTCTCCGGCGGTACCAGCCAGCCCGCCACCGAAACTCTGGCTTACGCCCTGCGTCAGCTGGGCTACCAGGTGGATCTGGACGACAACTGCACCAAGAAGATGTCCGACTACTTCAAGGGTGTTCGTGACGAGTTCGTTGCCGACGGCACTCTGATGCCCAAGGCCATGGCTACCGACACCCAGTGCCTGACCTACCAGGTTCCCGGCGGTATGCTTTCTAACCTGCTGAGCCAGCTGAAGCAGATGAATGCTCTGGACAAGTTCGACGAGGCCCTGGCTGAGACTCCCAAGGTCCGTGCCGACATGGGTTATCCTCCTCTGGTTACCCCCACCTCTCAGATGGTCGGCGTTCAGGCTGTCCGCAACGTGCTGGACGGTGAGCGCTACAAGACCGTTTCCAAGGAGATCAAGGCTTACTGCCGCGGCGAGTACGGTATCACTCCTGCTCCCATCAATGCCGAGATCCAGAAGCAGATCCTGGGCGACGAAAAGCCCCTGGAGGGCCGTTATGCCGACACCCTGGCTCCCGTTGTGGAAGACACCCGGAAGAAGCTGGAGGGCATCGCCAAGTCCGACGAGGACGTACTGAGCTACATCGCATTCCCCAACCTGGCCGAGAAGTTCTTCGAAGAGCGCAAGGCCAAGGAAGAGAACGTCTGCACCTACTCCATCGTCGAAGCTTAAGGAGGTAGCGTATGCCTATCTTATCCACCCCTCCCGTTGTTGAGGAAGTGGTCTCCAAGGCTCCCACCACTTTGGACAGCATTCTGACCCTGAGTTTGGTTGGTTTGCTGGTAATCGCCGTGGTCATTGCGGTGATCCGCAAAGCGATGCTGAACAAAAAGGCAGAAAACACCGTGGTTGAAGTTCTTCCTGTCGAAACTGCCCCTGCCCCCGTGGCCCCGGGCAGTGCCGGTCAGCTGAAGCTCCACGATGTGGAGCCCAAGACTGCTGCCATGCTGATGGCCATTGTGGCCGACAAACTGGGCAAGCCCCTGAACGAGCTTCATTTCATTTCCATCAAGGAGGTCAAATAACATGAAATACAAGATTACTCTGAACAACCGTGTTTACGAAGTAGAAGTAGAGGCCGGCAAGGCCATGCTGCTTTCCGAATACGAGGCTGTGGCTCCCGCCGCTGCCGCTCCCGTAGCCGCTGCTCCCGTGGCAGCTCCCACTGCTGCTCCTGCCGCTGCTGCTCCTGCTGCCGCTCCCGTTGTGGTTGGCGCAGGTGAGCAGGTTTGTGCTCCCATGCCCGGCACCATCGTTCGCGTCAATGTGGCCCAGGGCCAGGCTGTTAAGGCCGGTGATGTCCTGTGCGTACTGGAAGCTATGAAAATGGAGAACGATATCACCGCCCCCAAGGACGGTACCATTTCTCAGGTCGTTGTTTCCAAGGGTTCCTCCGTTTCCTCCGGTGATGTTCTGGTTGTCATCGCCTAAGGGGAGGACAATATGGAAATTCTGTACGAAAACCTGCTAAAATTCCAGTGGCAGGACATCGTGATGATCCTGCTGGGCTGCCTGCTGATCTTCCTGGCCATCAAGAAGGAAATGGAGCCTTCTCTGCTGCTGCCCATGGGTCTGGGTACCATTCTGGTAAACATTCCCGGATCTACTGCTCTGATTGGCCCCATCCAGGAACTGTATAACGCAGGTATTGCCAACGAACTGTTCCCCCTGCTGCTGTTTATCGGCATCGGTGCCATGATCGATTTTGGCCCCCTGCTGACCAATCCCAAGCTGATGCTGTTTGGTGCTGCCGCCCAGTTCGGTATCTTCTTTACCCTGAGCATGGCATCCGTCTTCTTCCCCGAGGCTAAGGACGCCGCCTCCATCGCCATCATCGGTGCTGCCGACGGCCCCACCTCCATTGCCGTTGCCAATACTCTGGGCTCTAACTATGTGGGCGCCATCACCGTGGCCGCATATTCCTACATGGCCCTGGTGCCCGTCATCCAACCTCCGGTGATCAAGGCTTTGACCACCAAGAAAGAGCGGATGATCCGTATGCCCTACGAGCAGAAGTCCGTCAGCAAGACCACCCGTATCATGTTCCCCATCATCATTACCATCGTGGCCTCTGCCATCGTTCCCGATGCCACCGCCCTGATCGGTTTCCTGATGTTCGGCAACCTGATCCGGGAGTGCGGCGTGCTGGAAAGCCTTTCCGAGACCGCACAGAATGTGCTGGCTAACCTGATCACCATTTTCCTGGGCATCTCCGTGGCCTTCAACATGGTTGCGGACAAGTTCCTGCAGGTAGACACCCTGCTGATCATGGGCCTGGGTCTGATCGCCTTTATCGTGGACACCGCCGGCGGTGTGCTGTTCGCCAAGCTGATCAATGTGTTCTCCAAGAAGAAGATCAACCCCATGATCGGTGCTGCCGGTATTTCCGCATTCCCCATGTCCGGCCGTATCGTACATAAGATGGGCCTGGCGGAAGATCCTCAGAACCACCTGCTGATGCACTCCATCGGTGTCAATGTTTCCGGCCAGATCGCTTCCGTTATCGCCGGCGGCATTATCCTGAGCATGTTTGGAGGTTAATTTATGAATATTCAATTTAATCCTGCAGCATTTCTGGATCGCCTGAGCAATATGGGTGTTGGTATGCTGGTGATCTTCGTGGTCATCGGTCTGATCATCCTGACCACTATGCTCATTAACTGGCTGTTCTCCGACAAAAAATGATTTCCCCCAAGGAGGGTTTTCTAATGTTTTTAACAGATAATCCTGCGCCGATTACCCTCGGTGAAGCAGGTATTTACGCATTGCTTGGCTATGCCGTGGTCTTCTTCGGCCTGATCATGCTGATGACGGTGGTTATCATCATCGGCAAGTGCTTCATCGCCGCCGAAAAGAAGCGCAAAGCCCAGGCAGAGCCGGTGGTCGTCGCTCCTGTAGAGGTGGCAGCACCCACCGCACCCGGCGCAGCCGGCGATCTGAAACTGCACAATGTGGAGCCCAAGGTTGCCGCCATGCTGATGGCCATCGTGGCTGACAAGCTGGGCAAGCCTCTCAATGAGCTGCGATTTGTGTCCATTCGGGAGGTAGAAGAATGAACATCGGTGAAATTTTGCTGAATTTGTGGAATAATTCCGGCTTTGCCGCAATCATTGCCGGCTTCACTTCCCAGGGCGGCTGGCAGAACCTGGTGATGATCGCCATTGGCTGCGTTCTGCTGTACCTGGCCATCGTCAAGAAGTTCGAGCCTCTGCTGCTGTGCGGCATTGCTTTTGGCTGTATCCTGACCAACCTGCCCGGTGCCGGTCTTTATCACCAGGAGCTGTGGAATAACTTCATGAACGCCGAGCACGAGGCTTACCATTCCTACGGTGCCATCCTCCGGGAAGGCGGTCTGCTGGATATTTTCTATATCGGTGTTAAAACCAGCCTGTATCCCTGCCTGATCTTCATGGGCGTTGGCGCTATGACCGACTTTGGCCCTCTGCTTTCTAACCCCAAGAGCCTGCTGCTCGGCGCAGCTGCCCAGCTGGGCGTGTTCGCCGCATTTTTTGCTGCGGTTGCTATGGGCTTTACCGGCGGCGAAGCTGCTTCCATCGGCATCATCGGTGGTGCTGACGGCCCCACCGCCATCTTTGTTACTTCGCAGCTGGCACCCCATCTGCTGGGCGCAATTGCCGTGGCAGCTTACTCCTACATGGCGCTGATCCCCCTGATCCAGCCCCCTGTGATGAAGCTGATGACCACCCCCAAGCAGCGTACCATCAAGATGGTTCAGACCCGTGAGGTCTCCAAGGCGGAAAAGATCGTTTTCCCCATCGTGGTTACCATTTTCGTGGCTATGCTGCTGCCGGACACCGCTGCTTTGATCGGCTGCCTGATGTTGGGCAACCTCTTAAAGGAAACCGGTGTGACTGACCGTCTGTCCGATACTGTTCAGAATGCCCTGATGAACATCGTCACCATTCTGCTGTCCACTGCCGTTGGTTCTACCATGGTCGGCTCTAACTTCCTCACCGCTGAGACTCTGAAGATCGTGGTGCTGGGTGTTGCCGCATTCATGCTGTCCACCGCCGGCGGTCTGCTGGGTGGCGTGATTATGTGCAAGCTGACCAAGGGCAAGGTCAATCCGCTGATCGGCTCTGCCGGTGTTTCCGCTGTTCCCATGGCCGCCCGTGTGGCCAATGTGGAAGGCCAAAAGGCCAACCCCAGCAACTTCCTGCTGATGCACGCTATGGGCCCCAACGTGGCCGGTGTGATTGGCTCCGCCATTGCCGCAGGCTTCCTGCTGAGCATTTTTGGCGCGTAATTCGTATAAAAAAGACACGCTCTTCCGAGCGTGTCTTTTTAGATTGTACAAGAACTGTCATTGCGAACCAGTGACCCGTTGTCACTGGTGTGGCAATCCCCAAAACAGAAGTAAATGACAGTTTTTGAAGAAATTGTTCAAATTCCGGGAGATTCCCACGCCAGTGTGCGCACTGGCTCGGAATGACACCGCTTTTTGACATACTCAAAAGACACGCCTTCGAGCGTGTCTTTTTTGCTGTCATTGCGAGGCCGCAGGCCGTGGCAATCTGCCGGTAGCTGCCTTGGCCCCCTCTTTGAGGGGGCCAAGGCTCGTCCCTACTTTTTCCATTTAAAACAAGAGAAATCTCCAAATAAAAAGGGCAGAAACCGTCGAATCACCCAGCCCACAGCCAGGCACAAAGTCAGCGCTGACATGGCCGCCACCAGGCAGGCCGCCACACCAAACAGGGTGTCGTACCGGGCGATCAGATCTTTTTGCGGGCCAACGGTCTGCAGCAGCAACACCGGGAATTTGTGCATCAGCAGCACCGCCAGGGTATTCTTGCCCACAAACTCCAAAGCCCGACTTTTTCCGATTCCCACCGACAGGAAGCAAATGCCCACCGTACCGGTCAGCGAGGTGATAACAAATGCGCCGATGTGGGGAAATGTATCGCCGGAATAGTTTACTTTCGGCGCCAGATAGCCCACCAGGCAAGCCACCACCAGCAGCAAAACGCCCGGTATGCAGTTGAGCCATCCACCTTTGAACCGAATTTTTCCGTTGTCGATCATCCGGAACAGCCATTGACCGAAGGCGAAAAACACCAGCATTTTCAGCGCCACGGAGAAATTAAAGGGCAGGGAAGGCAGCCGGAAAGCCGTATAAACAAAGCCCAGCGCCGCCAAAATCAAACCGGCCGGCAGGATCTTGCCCTGTTTTCCCCGGAAGAGCTTGTGGATTCCGTAATACATCAGCTTGGTCACATACAGACAGGGCAAAAACCACAAAGGCAGATTAAATTTCATTCTGCCGCCCTTGGGATTGGCAAGGAGTAACTCCAGCAGATTGCTGCCCAAGTCCGTATTGACATCCAGTGCAAAGCTTTCAGCGGCCACTTTACCAAGAACCAGGAAAATCAAAATACTGGCAAGTCCGAATATGTAATAAGGGACCATGATCCGCAGGGTATCTTTCCCGATTTGCTTTTTGATGTCCGTGGTTTTGCAGGTCATGCCCGCCAGTAAGAAGAATGTGGGCACATGAAAACCGTACACCATTCTCTGGACTTCGCCGCCCCGGAGGGTGTGACCGAATACCACCAGCAAAATGGTAATTGCCTTGGCAATATCGATCCACAGAATTCTGTTTTTCGTCTGCAGCATGGCTTTTCCCCTTTTTCGTGTGTTTTCCCCATTGTAGCATAAAAACCCGGGAAGAACAAGCCTGTTTGTCATTCTGTGCGCAGGGGCTCATCCGCCTAAGCGACAAAAGAGCCGGTGTTACCACCGGCTCTTTTCTGATTGTACAAGAATACCACCGGCAGTGCCGGTGGTTCCAAAAAGCTTTAGCTATGCCAGTCCCGCCGCAGCGGAAAGCCTCCCTTGTGCAAAGGGAGGTGGCAAAAATCGGTTTTGGGAACCGATTTTTGACGGAGGGATTGTTCTAATAGTGACAATCCCCCAGTCAGCCAGTTCGGCTGACAGCCCCCTTTACACAAGGGGGCCTTGGGTTTGCACATAACCGCATCTGCGGTGGTAGGGCAGGACACGCAAGCGAAAGATAATTCGATGAGCCTATAGGCTCGGCTGGTAATAGGCCCTAAGGGGGCCTGTGCATACCACCGGCACGGCCGGTGGTTATGATTGGGTTAATCCAAAATCTCCATCAGGCGGCCACAGCAGAAGGGAACCACCTCACCGGCCTTGACATGGACAGTCTTGTTACAGGTGACGCAGTACACATCGGTATCATAAGGCGCCCGGATTTCAGGAATGGCCTTGGCTTCTTCCTCACTCAGACCGGCGATGTGGAAATTGGCGGTCTTGTTCTCGGAGGGTATGTACACGCCAATGGGCTCTAAGGATTTATTTCCGCCCAGGCAGTTGCCCATCTTGATCCACAGGGCTTCCAGCTCTGCAGCTTCGGCAGCATGCTCCGGGGTAAAGGTCACAACATCTTTGTCGATACGAATTTTCATAGAATTTTCTCCTTTTCATTAGATTGTGTCATTGCGAGGAGTGGCGAAGCGATTCTAAATAAACAATTGCGTTAAGCAATTACCTTAGAAAAGCGTAGCCCGACGTGGCAATCTCCTATATTCTACTCCTAACCGGGGGATTGCCACGGCCTGCGGCCTCGCAATGACGGGTTTTACAAAGAAAGCCGCCGGTCCCCGGCATGGAGACCGGCGGTAGTGAATATCGTCGGTATTAAATTACTTGAAGTAGCGCTTCAGCAGGCCTTCCAGAGCGCGGCCGTGGCGGGCTTCGTCGCGGGCCATCTCGTGGACGGTGTCGTGGATGGCATCCAGACCATTGGCCTTGGCGACCTTGGCCAGGTCGAACTTGCCGGAGGTTGCGCCGTACTCGCAGTCCACGCGCCATGCCAGGTTAGACTTGGTGTCGGCCTTCATGTTGGGCTCCAGGGTGCTGCCCAGCAGCTCAGCGAACTTAGCAGCGTGCTCAGCCTCTTCGAAGGCTGCCTTCTCCCAGTACAGACCGATCTCGGGGTAACCCTCGCGGTGTGCGATGCGGGCCATGCACAGGTACATACCGACCTCGCTGCACTCGCCCTGGAAGTTCGCCATCAGCTGCTCCAGGATGAACGCCTTGTCTTCTTCGGAGATGTCGGGATTGTTCTTCACGGTCTTCTCGTAGATGCCGAACTCATGCTCTGCGGCCAGCTTGCCTTCTTCCATAACCTTGAACTTGGAACCGGGAACCTTGCAGATGGGGCAGACAAAGCCCTCAGGCATAGCCTCGGCCTCATGAACGTAACCACAAACGGGGCAAACAAACTTTTTCATAACAAAATCCTCCAAAATTTAATGTTTTATAGTGTATATTTTAATTATTTAAGCTTCTTCAGAAAACTGGTCAGGGCCGACGCCGCAGAGGGGGCACTCGTAATCTTCAGGCAGTTCCTCGCCCTCGTAGACGTAACCGCAGACATCACAAACAAACTTTTTCATAACTATATTCCTCCAAATTTTAATTTTGACATTTTCGGCACTTGCCGGTGAAAATTAATTGACTGCTTTGAATACTTCCGCCGCAGGACGCTGCCGCTGCGCAGGTCAATTCTGTCGGCAGCTGGATCTCCATCAGATCGTCCACAGCGCCGCAATCGCAGCAAATGAAGTGGACATGGGGATCGGTATTGCCATCGAATCGCTCTACACCTTTCACCGTTCCCAGGCTGGTGATCAGACCTTGCTCCTTAAACAGAGCCAGATTCCGGTAGACCGTGCCAAGAGACAGATCGGAGATATCCGGCTTTAGCCGGGCGTAGACCCAATCGGCAGAAGGATGGACCTTTGTCTCGCGGACACAGTCCAAAATCGCATCGCGCTTTTTGAAACGCTTGTTTTTTTGTTCCATAAGCTTCCTCCTGTCGCAGTTCTAAATAAGAATGTTTCTTATTTACGAGCTGAGTATAGCACACTTGTTTCTATTTGTCAATAGGAATTATTCGCATTTAGAAAAAATTTTAAAAATATTTAGGATAGTATGCAGGGACCAATGGCTGCCTCCCTTGGCTCCCCCTCTGGGGGAGCTGGCAAAAATCGAAGATTTTTGACTGAGAGGACACCCTCTCCGTCAGCACCGTTGGTGCTGCCACAATTCTAAAGGTAATTGCTACGCAATTATAATTTAGATTCGCTTTGCTACTCCCAGAGGGAGAGGGTGTGTCAAAATAGTGGTGTCATTGCGAACCAGTGCGCACACTGGTGTGGCAATCCCCAAAGTTCTGCTCCTACCGGGAGATTGCCACGTCGCCTTCAGCTCCTCGCAATGACAGCTGTTCGCAAATTTACGAAAAATTATAAATTAGGGGCAGACAAGGCGCAAAAAGTGTGCTATACTATTAGAAGGTATATCCCTTTCACTTTTCCTTAGAAGGAGGTCATTCCTTTGAAATATTGGCGCGGTTATTTGGCTGCCGGTCTTTTGGGTGCCATCACCTGGGCGATGATGGAATTTGCCAAGGCCCATACGGTCCTGGTGGACATGATCTATCCCTACTTTACCCGTCTGATCCAGACCACCCTGGCGGATTGGACTGCCGGTGCGGCTTTCTGCCTGTGGCAGGTGCTGGCGGTGATGCTCATCGTCATTGTTATCGCCACCGTGGTGCTGATGATCATATTTAAATGGAACTTTGTTCAGTGGCTGGGCTGGGTTTTAGCCGGTGCTATGCTGATCTTTACCCTGCACACAGGTATATACGGCCTGAACAGCTACGCCGGCCCTCTGTCCGACGATATTCGTCTGACGGTTGCCGACCATCCCTATGAAACCACGGAACTGGCGGAAGCCACCACCTATTTCCGGGATATGGCCAACGAACTGGCCACCCAAATTCCCCGGGACGAAGCGGGCAAGCCCCAGTATCCTTCCTTCTCCGAAATGGCCAACTCTGCCGGCCAGGGCTTCGAGACTCTGACTTATAAACATTCCTATGCCGTATTTGCCGGCTCTACCGCCCCTGTTAAGGAGCTGGCCTGGGCAGATTGGTTTACCTCCATGGGTATCACCGGCATGACCATGCCCTTGACCGGAGAAGCCGCTGTCAATCCCAACATCCCCGTAGTGAGCATTCCCTTTACCATGTGCCACGAAATGGCCCATCGGATGTGCATCAGCTACGAGCGGGATGCCAACCTGGCAGCATTTTTGGCCTGCCGGGTCCACGAAGACACCACATTCCAGTATTCCGGCTATTTCATGGCCTTCCGCTACTGCTATAACGCCCTGGTTTCCGTGGGCACTTCCGCCGCTAATAACGCCGCCCAGCAGATCTATAACGGTATCAACGATCAGCTCCGGGGCGACCTGGCGGACTACAAGGCTTATTTCGCCGCGAATATAGACGATGATGCTTCCAATTTTGCCAGTTCCGTCAACGATACCTATATTAAGGTCAGTGGCGACGATCAGGGCACTGCCTCTTACGGCCAGGTCTGCGACCTGCTGGTCAGCTGGCACATCCAGGAGATCTATCTGCCCCAGCATCAGGACGAGGTAGAGCAGTTTGACCCCCTGGACAAAGATCAGGTAGATCTGGGAGGCTAATATGCATCTGATGAAGCAAACCCTTCTGGAAGGCCTTCCGGAACTGAATCTGGATCTTTCCGAAGCACAGATTGATACCCTCTGCGCCTTCGGCGAAGCGGTGGTAAAGCAAAATGAGGTCATGAACCTCACCGCCATTACCGAACCTGCCGCCGTGGCCAAACTCCATTTACTGGACTCCCTGTCGGTGCTTTGCGCCGCGGATTTAAAGGACAAAACCCTGATCGATGTGGGCTGCGGTGCCGGATTTCCCGGCGTACCGGTGGCCATCGGCTGCAGCGATACCCATGTGACCTTGCTGGACAGCCTGGGAAAGCGTGTCAAGTGGCTGGAGGAGATCCTGCCTGCTCTAGGAATCCAGGCAAACTGCGTCACCGCACGGGCTGAGGAGGCTGCCCCTAAGTATCGGGAAACCTTTGATTATGCCACATCCCGGGCTGTTGCCCGGCTGAATATCCTGCTGGAGCTGACTGCCCCCTTTGTCAAAGTCGGCGGCGCGGTGCTGGCCATGAAGGGCTCTGCCGCCCGGGAAGAGCTGGCGGAAGCCAAGAACGCCGTAAAAAAATTGGGCCTGCAGGTAGAGAATATTCTGGATTTCCCCATTGACGGCGCTACCCATTCGGTGATCGTGCTGCGCAAAATCGCACCTACCCCGGCACAGTACCCCCGGCGCTACGCAAAAATCAAACAAAGCCCCCTGTAATTTTCCGACGCACCCACCCGGGTGCGTCTTTTTTTGCGCAAAGCCTTCCCCTCTGGGGAAGGTGCCCCAGTGCGCACACTGGGGCGGATGAGGATCTGTCATCCTGAGCGACCCGCAGGGGAGTCGAAGGATCCGCTTCTCCATAAGTAAGGATACGGATTCTTCGACTCCGGGCTGCGCCCTCCGCTCAGAATGACACTATATTCATTACATTTTCATCTCGGGTGCGTCTTTTTTTCTTTGGTTGCATCAATCGGGGCAACTTCTGAACATTTTTTCCGTATTTGTAGAGGGACCAAACCCCCTCATTCATTACAAAAAATGGCAATCCGTTAAGGAAGGAGGCGCGCGGTTATGTATTTTACAAACCCCATCTGCAAATTGTTGATTTCTTTTCTTTTTTTAATTGTATAAGCTGAAAAAAACCTTGTTTTTTACACAGAAATATGATAAAATTTACGGTGAGAAATTATGCATTTTTTACCGGTTTACCATCCGATATTTTAACAAAAATTCCTTGAAAGGAGCCTATTATGTCTGCTGCTTCTTACGCCTGGGCGAAGATCATCAACTACCTAGAAAGACAACTGACCTCCACCGTAGTTTCGTCCTGTTTCGAGGATACTGACATCCTGGAAATGACCGACGAGAAGGTGATCCTATATACCCCCAACGAATTCCATCAGAGCATGATCCAGCGCCGTTATGCCCCCCATGTAGAGGATGCGCTGAAGGAGCTCTTCAATTCCGATGCCAAAGTCGTGGTCTTTGGCGATAGGGAAAGAGACGAATATTACAAAAAGGACGAAGCCAAAGCTGCCACCCCCCTGGATTTTAATCCCCAGTTCTCCTTCGATAACTTCGTGGTAGGCAGCTCCAACCGCATCGCCCACGGCGCGGCCCTGGCGGTCACCAACCATCCTGGTGAGGCCTATAACCCCCTGTTCATCTACGGCCCTCCCGGCGTGGGTAAGACCCACCTGCTGTACGCCATTGCCAACGGCCTGCGGGGGCGCAATCCCAATGCCAACATTGTCTACATCAAAGGCGACCAGTTCGCCAACGAGCTGATCACCGCCATCCAGACCGGTAAGAATATCGAATTCCGGAGCAAGTATCGGGAAGCGGACCTGTTCCTGGTGGACGATATTCAGTTCATCGCCGGTAAGGAAGCCACCCAGGAAGAATTCTTCCATACCTTCAACAAGCTCTACGAGGATCACAAGCAAATCGTCCTGACCTCCGACCGGAAGCCCGACGATATGCTGACTCTGGAAGACCGGCTCAAGAGCCGTTTCCTGTGGGGTCTGACGGTAGATATCCAGCCCCCGGATTATGAGACCCGTATGGCTATCATCCGCAAGCGGGCCAAGAGTATGGATCTGGACCTGGACGACGATGTTTGCAACTACATCGCCATCAACATCACCAACAACATCCGCCAGCTGGAAGGCACGGTCAAGAAGATCCTGGCTTATCAGGAGCTGAACGATATGCCCCTGGATCTGCCCAATATCTCCCGGGCCATTGACGATATGTTTAAGGTTGAGGGCAACGCCCTGCCCACCCCCAGCCTGATCATCAGCCAGGTTTGCAAATTCTACTCCGTGGACGAAACTGCCCTTCGGGGTACCCAGCGGAGCAAGGGCATCGCCGAGCCCCGGCAGGTGGCCATGTACCTGGTTCGCAAGCTGACGAATTTGAGTCTGCCGGACATCGGTGTCCAGTTTGCCCGGGATCACTCCACCGTGCTTTATGCCATCACCAAGGTGGAAACCGAGCTGAAGCAGGGCAATGTGACCATGCAAAACAACATCCGGGACATTACCGCAAATATCAATTCGTTGCTGTAAAGACCGCTGTCATTGCGAGGCCGCAGGCCGTGGCAATCCCCCGGTCAGGAGAAACATTAAGGAGATTCCCACGCCAGTGTTGCGCACTGGCTCGGAATGACACTCTTTTATTGTGTCATTTATCCACACCCTCCTGTGGAATGTGGAATGATAACCTGTGGAAAACTTTTGCCCTTTCACTTTTCCACACAGCCTGTGGAAAACCTTTTCATTTTCCCAAATTGCCTGTGGATAAAAAGTCGTTGCGGCAGTAAGACAAAACCCACTTTTCCACATAATTTTTCCCTACTACTTCTATTACTACCTAAATTATCTATTCATATATATATCTATATTATCTATGCAGAAAGGAAAATGTATATGCGTTTTACCTGTGAAAAAAGTATGCTGGTTCAGGGCCTGAATATTGCCAGCCGTACCGTAGCTCAGAAGAGCAGTCTGTCTGTCCTGGAGGGTATCCTCTGCAAGGCCGGTGACGGCCTGAATCTGACCGGCTATAACATGGAAACTGCCATTTCCTACCAGATCGATGCCGAGGTCACCGAGATCGGCACCTGCATTCTGCCTGCCAGACTCTTTGGCGACATCATCCGCCGTCTGCCGGAGGGCCCCGTCACCGTTGTGGTGGACGAAAACTTCAAGGTTTCCATTCGCAGTGGCTATGCTTCCTTTACCATCAGCGCTGAAAGCGCCGAGGATTACCCCGAGCTGCCCGATGTGGACAGCGGCCGTGCCATCCATATTCCTCAGAATATACTGAAGGAAATGATCTCCGGCACTATCTTTGCCGTCTCCGAGAACCAGGGCCGTCCGGTGCATACCGGTGTCAAGTTTGAAGTGGGTGACGATACCGTTTCCGCCATCGCCGTGGATGGTTTCCGTCTGGCCCGCCGCACCTGGCATGCGGACAGCCCCATCGGCCGGACCTTAAGCTTCGTTGTGCCTGCCCAGGGCTTGAAGGAAGTGGAAAAGATCCTGACCGACACAGAAGAAGACGCATCCTTTACCTTAGGACCCAAGCACATTTTGTACCAGATCGGCGGCGCAACCCTGGTTTGCCGTCTGTTGGAGGGCGATTTCCTGGATTGGCGCAAGGTCGTACCCACCAATTGCCCCGTTAAGCTGGTGGCCAATGTGGCTGACCTGGCTTCTTCCATCGAGCGTGTGGGTCTGATCGTTTCCGAAAAGTATAAGAGCCCCGTGCGCTGCCTGTTCGGCAACCAGGTGGTTCAGCTGCGGACAAGCACCACCATCGGTGCTGCCGAGGACCGCTGCAGCCTGGCCGGCGATGGCAAGGATCTGGAGATCGGCTTCAATGTCCGCTATCTTGCCGATGCCCTGCGGGTCATTCCCTCTGAGGAAGTGGTGCTGGAGCTGACCAACGGCCTGAGCCCCATCGTGCTGACCCCCGCAGAGGAGAAGTACGACTATTCCTACATGGTCCTGCCGGTGAGAATTAAGAATAGCTGATAAACCTTCCCCCGAGGGGAAGGTGACCGAGCAAAGCGAGGTCGGAAGAGGAACACGGGAAGGAAACTGATATACGGAATCGTTATCACACCTTTTACAAAGTCTGAAACTTATTCAAAATCATTAATTGTTGCCCGCCTTCCTCTTCAGTCACAAAATGCCTTGAGGACATTTTGTGCCAGCTTCCCCCCGGGGGAAGCGTTTAGATAACCTCTAACTAAACTGACAGGAGCCTTACTATGAAAGTAACCGTAAAACGCAAGGATAATATCATTCCGGTGGTCATCGGAACGGAATTTATCAAGCTGGAATCCGCCATGAAGCTGGCCAACATCCTGCCCACCGGCGGTGCTGCCAAGGCCGAGATCCAGGAGGGATATGTGCTGGTCAACGGCGAAGTTTGCACCATGCGGGGCAAAAAGCTGTACCCCGGCGATAAATTCACCTACGAAGGCCAGACCTACCTGATCACCATCCATGCGGCTTTGTGATATCTCCCTCCGGGATTTCCGGAATTATGAAAATTTACAGCTGGATTTCGACCCCGGCGTGAATTTGATCGTGGGTGACAATGCCCAGGGAAAGACCAATCTGCTGGAAGCCATCGCCTATCTTGGCTCGGGAAAGAGCTTCCGTGCCCAAAAAACTGGGGAAATGGTGCGATTTTCTGCAGATTTTGCGGAAATTGAGGGTAATCTTTTCTCCCAGGAGCGGCAGCAATCCCTGCGGTGGCTGCTGTTTCCCGGCGCGAAGCCCCGGCAACTGTGGCGAAACGGCGCGAAGAAGAAGTCCGCATCGGAAATTTCCGGCATGCTTTCCACGGTGCTGTTCTGCCCCGAGGACTTGATGGTTTTAAAAACCGGCTCTGCCCCCCGTCGTCGGCTGGGTGACCAGGCTCTGTGCCAGCTGCGGCCCAATTATGACGCGGCCCTGGCGGAGTATAACCGGATTTTAGAGCAGAAAAACCGGATTTTAAAGGATCGCCATGAAAACCCCGCATTGCTTGACATTCTGCCGGAGTACAATGCCCGGCTGTGCCAGGTTGGCGCCCTGCTGATCTCTTACCGGGCCCGGTTTTACGAGAGCCTGGGCAAGGCTGCCGGAGAGTATCACAGCCAGTTTTCCGGCGGCGCCGAGGATTTTACCCTGGAATATAAGACCGTTTCCACGGTAAGTGACCCCTTCGCTCCGGTTTCGGAGCTGAACCAGGCGCTTTTGGAGCACTTGGAAAGCCACTACCGGGCAGAATTGGAATCTTCCCAATGCCTGACCGGCCCTCATAAGGATGATTTTTCCGTCTGCCTTTCCGGCATCGACCTGAAAGCCTACGGCTCTCAGGGCCAGACCCGCACCGCGGCCATCAGCCTGAAGCTGGCCCAACGGGAACTGATGCGCAGAGAATCCGGCGAAGAGCCCATTTTGCTGCTGGACGATGTACTTTCCGAGCTTGACCCCGGCCGGCAGGATTTTGTGCTCAATAAGATCGTGTCAGGCCAGGTGTTCATCACCTGTTGCGAACCCGGCCGATTTACAAAATTGGGAAAGACCGTCGAGATTGAAAAGGGAAAAGTGAAGAATTGATTGTCATTGCGAGCCAGTGTGTACACTGGCGTGGCAATCCCCTGCGGTGATATTGTCATTGCGAGGAGCGTAGCGACGTGGCAATCTCCAAAGAATTTGAACTATGCAATATTACGTTTATATCCTATCTAATAACAATAACAATGTTATTTATACAGGTGTTACCAATGATTTGATCAGACGTGTATATGAACACAAGAACCACCTGGATAAGAAAAGCTTTACTTCAAGATATAATGTAGAAAACCTGGTTTATTTTGAAGTTGTATCAGATATTGAAGTGGCAATCCAGCGAGAGAAGCAGATCAAAAGTTGGAGCAGAGAACGAAAAAACAAATTGATTGCGAGCAAAAACCCAAATTGGATAGATCTATATAGTGATATCCTATAATCCCGGGGATTGCCACGCCGGCTATGCCGGCTCGCAATGACAGCAAAAATTGCAGGACAGGAGTAACATTTATGTCTGAAGAAACTAAGGTAACAAACGAATACGGTGGATCGCAAATTCAGGTTCTGGAAGGCCTGGAAGCTGTCCGCAAGCGCCCGGGTATGTACATCGGCTCTACCTCCAGCAGTGGTCTTCATCACCTGGTGTACGAGATCGTGGACAACTCTATCGACGAAGCCCTGGCCGGCTACTGTAAGCACATTTCCGTCACCATCAACCCCGGCAATTCCATCACCGTCACCGATGACGGCCGTGGTATTCCCGTGGACATCCAGCCCCAGACCGGCAAGCCCGCTCTGGAGGTCGTGTTCACCGTGCTTCACGCCGGCGGTAAGTTCGGCGGTGGCGGCTATAAGGTCTCCGGCGGCCTCCACGGCGTTGGCGCTTCTGTTGTGAACGCTCTGTCCGAGTGGCTGAAAGTCCGTGTTCACAAGAACGGCAACATCTACGAAATGAAATTCGCCCGGGGTAACATCACCCAGGAGATGACCATCG
Organism: Oscillospiraceae bacterium; assembly: GCA_017624715.1. Lineage (GTDB taxonomy): Bacteria > Bacillota > Clostridia > Oscillospirales > Oscillospiraceae > Faecousia. The sequence goes on along the minus strand of JAGAMN010000027.1, from coordinate 46,126 downwards.
TGGGCACTACCGACAAAACCGGCACCGAGGTTACCTTCCAGCCCGATCCGGAGATGTTCGATACCCTGGAATACGATTACGAGATCCTCCATACCCGTATGCGGGAAAAGGCTTTCCTGACCGCCGGCCTGCACATTTCCATCGCGGATAAGCGGGGCGAGGAGGAAGTCTCCGACAAAATGTGCTACGAGGGCGGTATCCGGGAGTTCGCCACCTGGTGCAACCGGAACAAGACGCCTTTGCACTCCGATGTGATCTACATGAGCGGCTCTAAGGGCGACGCTTCCGCGGAGATCGCCATCCAGTACAACGACGGCTACAACGAATTCCTGCTCAGCTTCGCCAACGAGGTCAACACCCCCGAGGGCGGTATGCACGAAACCGGCTTCAAGACCGCGCTGACCAGAGTTCTGAATAACTACGGTCTGAAAAACGGCCAGATCAAGGGCGATGACAAGGTTTCCGGCGAGGATTGCCGGGAAGGTATCACTGCTATCATCTCCGTAAAGCTGACGGATGCTCAGTTCGAAGGTCAGACCAAGGCCAAGCTGGGCAACGCCTATATCCGCACCCTGGTGGACCAGATCGTCAATGACCAGCTGGCTACCTACTTCGAGGAGCACCCGGCCACCGCCAAGCTGATTCTGGAAAAAGCCATGATGGCCAACCGGGCAAGAGAAGCCGCCCGGAAGGCAAGAGAGTCCATCCGCCGGAAGACCGGCCTGGAATCCGGCCAGATGCCGGACAAGCTCCAGGACTGCAACGAAAGAGATCCCTCCCTCTGTGAAATTTACATCGTCGAGGGTGACTCCGCTGCAGGCTCTGCCATCCAGGGCAGAGATTCCCGTTTCCAGGCGATCCTGGCCATGTGGGGCAAGATGCTCAACGTGGAAAAGGCCCGGGCGGACAAGGTTTACGGCAACGACAAGCTATACCCCCTGATCGTGGCTCTGGGCGCAGGCATCGGTGAGGACTTTGACATTGAAAAACTGCGGTATCACAAGGTCATCATCATGTCCGATGCGGACGTGGACGGTGCCCATATCCGCACATTGCTTCTGACCTTCTTCTTCCGCTATATGCGGCCCATGATCGAAAACGGCTATGTCTACTCCGCCGTACCGCCTCTATACAAGCTGAAAAAGGGCAAAACCGAGCGGGTAGCCTACTCCGACGAGCAAAGAGATCTGGTTTCCGCAGAAATGCGCGGCGAAGGCAACGCTAAAGTGGAGATTTCCCGGTTCAAGGGCCTGGGCGAAATGGACCCCCACGAGCTGTGGGAGACCACCATGGATCCCGAAAAGCGCACGCTGCGCCGGATCACCCTGGAGGATGCCCGGAAGGCAGACGAGATTTTCACCATTTTGATGGGTGAACAGGTCGAACCCCGGAAGGAATGGATCGAGCGTAACGCAAAATACGCCATCAATATTGATATCTAAAACCCAAAGCCCCCTTGCCTAAAAGGGGGTGGCTGCGAAGCAGACAGGGGGAGCGAGGTGCGAACTCCCCCAGTCAAATTGCCTAAAATCAGCAATTTGACAGCCCCCTCTTAAAAGTGGGGGCCGAGGCGCCTATGGCGCAAATCTTTTTTGGAGGTGCCTTATGGCAAAACATAATCGGAGCTACTCCCCGGAGGATATCCGGTTCACGGACCAGCACATTACCCAGTCCGACCTGGTCACGGAAATGCAGAGTGCTTATATTGAATACGGCATGAGCGTCATCGTTGGCCGCGCACTGCCCGACGTCCGGGACGGCTTGAAGCCTGTCCACCGCCGGATCCTGTATACTATGTATGAAAGCGGCCTGACCTCTGACAAGCCTTTCAAGAAGTCCGCCACCTGCGTCGGTGACGTGCTGGGTAAATACCACCCCCACGGCGACGCATCGGTTTACGATGCCATGGTCCGTTTGGCACAGGACTTCTCCATGCGCTATATGCTGGTGGACGGCCACGGCAACTTCGGCTCCGTGGACGGCGACCCTGCGGCTGCCTACCGTTACACCGAGGCCAGAATGTCCAAGCTTTCCAACGAAATGCTCCGGGATATCGACAAGGAGACCGTCAACTGGGACCCCAACTTCGACGAATCCCGGAAAGAGCCCCGTGTCCTGCCCAGCCGGTTCCCCAACCTGCTGGTCAACGGCTCCACCGGTATCGCTGTCGGTATGGCTACCAACATTCCGCCCCACAACCTGACGGAGATCATCAACGCCTGCGTGGCGGTGCTGGATGATCCGGAGATCACTATGACCGACCTAATGGAGCATGTTTCCGGCCCGGATTTCCCCACCGGCGGCATCATCATGGGCCGTAGCGGCATCCGCGCCGCCTATGCCACCGGCCGGGGCAAGGTTGTGGTCCGCGCCCGGACGGAATTTGAAGAATTCAATAAGGACAGAGTCCGTATCATCGTCACCGAACTTCCTTACCAGGTCAATAAGCGTGAACTGATCAAGAAGATCGCTGAGCAGGTCAAGGATAAGAAGCTGGAAGGCATTTCCGACCTGCGGGACGAGACTGACCGCAACGGTATGCGGATGGTCATCGAGCTGAAAAAGGATGCCAACCCCCAGGTGGTGCTGAACAACCTGTTCAAGCAAACCGCCCTGCAGTCTAGCTTCGGTATCATCATGCTGGCATTGGTTGACGACCAGAAGCAGCCCAAGATCCTGTCCCTGCGGCAGATCATCGACGAATATTTGAACCACCAGATGGATGTTCTGACCCGGCGCACCGAGTTTGACCTGCGCAAGGCTAAGGAGCGTGCCCACCTGTTGGAGGGTCTGCTGATTGCCCAGGATAACATCGACGAGGTCATCCGCATCATCCGCACCGCCTATGACGATGCCAAGCAGCGCCTGATGGAGCGGTTCGGCCTGGACGATATCCAGGCCCAGGCCATTCTGGATATGCGCCTGAAGGCCCTGCAGGGTCTGGACCGAGAGAAGCTGCAGAACGAGTACAACGAGCTGCAGGAGCGGATCGCTTACTATATGGATCTGCTGGCGGACCCCATCAAGCTCCAGGGCGTATTGCGGGAAGAGCTTATCGAGATCCGGGACAAGTTCGGCGACGATCGGAAGACCGAGATCCAGGACATCGAGGACGAGATCGACATCGAAGACCTGATCGAAGAGGAAGACTGCGCCTTCACCCTGTCCAGTCAGGGCTACATCAAGCGGATGCCCGTGGATACCTACCGTACCCAGGGCCGCGGCGGCAGAGGTGTCAACGCACAGAATCTGAAGGAAGAGGACTATGTCAAGAGCCTGAACATCGCCTCTACCCACGACCATATGCTGTTCTTCACCGATAAGGGCCGTGTCCACCACCGCAAGGGCTACCAGATCCCTGAGGCCGGCCGTACCGCAAGAGGCACTGCCATCATCAATGTTCTGCCTCTGGAACCCGGTGAATCCGTCACTGCTATGGTGGTTACCAGAGAATTCAATGAAAATGAGTTCCTGATGATGTGCACCAAGAATGGTACTGTTAAGCGGATTCCCTTCATCGCCTTGAAGACAAACCGTAAGGGCGGCATCCGGGCACTGACCCTGGATGAGGGCGATCACCTGATCAATGTGATCCGTACTACCGGTAATGACAATATCATCCTGGCCACCCGGAACGGCATGGCCATCTGCTTCAACGAAAACGATGTCCGTCCCATGGGCCGTGATGCCGTGGGCGTCAAGGGCATTACCCTCACCGGCGATGACTATGTCATCGGCGCGGAGAAGATGGAAGAGGGCAAGACCCTGCTGACCGTCACCACCAACGGTTTCGGTAAGCGTACCGAGCTGAGTGAGTACCTGCGTACCGGCCCTGAGGGTGAAAAAATGCCCCAGAGCCGTGGCGGTAAGGGTCTGAAGAACTACAATATTACCGCCAAGACCGGTGTAATCGCCGGTTGCCGTGTGGTTGGCGAGAATGACGATGTCATGCTCATTGAAAATGGCGGTGTCATTATCCGTATCCCTGCCAATACCATCAATGTCTACAAGCGGGATGTCCAGGGCGTTATCGTCATGCGCATCGAGGAAGGCAACGAGCTGGTGTCCATGGAACGGGTGGAAAACCTGGAATCCCAGGAGAATGAAGCATGAAAACTGTAACGCTGTATACCGACGGTGCTTGCTCCGGCAACCCCGGCCCCGGCGGCTGGGGTGCCATCCTGGCGTATAACGGGGTGGAAAAGGAGCTTTCTGGTGGCGAAGTGAGTACCACCAATAACCGGATGGAACTGACAGCGGTGATCCGTGGCCTGCAGGCCTTAAATCAAAGCTGCATCGTGGAACTGTATTCCGACAGTAAATATGTCATCGATGCCCTGGAAAAAGGCTGGGCGGCATCCTGGCGGAAAAACGGTTGGAAAAAGGCGGATAAAAAACCAGCCTTAAACCCGGATCTCTGGGAAATTCTCCTGGATTTGACCGAAAAACACCAATTACGCTACCATTGGGTCAAAGGCCACGCAGAAAATCCCAAAAATAACCGCTGCGACGAACTGGCCGTGGCAGAGTGGAAAAAGCTGAAGTAATACTGTCATTGCGAGCCAGTGCGCGCACTGGCGTGGCAATCCCCCAGTCAGGATAAATATTTAGGAGATTGCCACGTCGCCTACGGCTCCTCGCAATGACAAGTTTATTTGGAGGATTTATGTACCTATCCATCGGTAATGATATGTCCGTCCGGGATACCTCGGTGATCGGCATTTTTGACCTGGACAACACCACCATCAATGCCCGGGGCAGAGAATTTTTGGAGAACGCGGAACGGGAGGGTCAAGTCGTGCCCTGCGACGATCTGCCGAAATCCTATATCCTCACCACCGAATACGGCTTTAACCGGGTGTATTTGACAAGTTACAACACCTCCACCCTGGAAAAACGTTTTAAATAACCAGAAAGGCAGCCCAAAAGGGCTGCCTTTTCTATTCTTGGCTCTCCCAAAGGGAGAGCCAAGGGTTCTAACTCGGAAATAGCTCCTCCAAACTGGCGAATCGGTAGCCCATGGCTTCCCATTTGGTCAGCAGTTCGTCCAGGATCTGGGCGTTGGTTTGGGAAGTCGGATGCAGCAGAACGATGGCACCATCGTGGACTCTGGGAAGGAGTTTTGCGTAGGCTTGTTCGGCGGTAGGCTGAGAATCATTGTTCCAATCCACATAGGCAAGGCTCCAGAAAATAGTCCTGTATCCCAGCTCTTTCGCCATTTTCAGATTATTTTCGGAGTACGTACCCTGAGGCGGTCTGTAATATTTCGGCATGTTTCGACCGGTGATTTCCGTAAAAAGTGCCTCTAAATCCAATAATTCTTTCTCAAAAGTTGCACGGTCCGCGATTTTGCTCATATCCGGATGGTGCATGGTGTGGTTACCAACGATGTGCCCCTCGTCCACCATCCGGCGTACCAGGTCAGGATTTTTCTCCAAGTAATTCCCAACCAAAAAGAAGGCCGCCGGGGCATCGTGTTTTTTCAGCGCGTCCAGAATTTTGGCGGTGCAGCCGTTTTCGTAGCCCGCATCGAAGGTCAGATAAATGACCTTTTCTGCGGTGTTGCCCAAGTAAACCGCATCGTACTGGCTCAGTTGGGCGGAGGATGCCGGCCCTTCCGGGGGCTTTCCCTCGGTACGGTAGCTTAAGCCCCAAGCACCGGTTTCCAGAACTTCTCCCAGCATCAGGTACAATCCCAGAGCCAACGCCAGCACCACAGCGCAAATTACGATACAAATATCCCTTTTTCGCATAAAAAATCCCCTCCTGGGGACAATCTATGCCCAATTGGAGGGGGATATGTTCACTTTTGCAGGGCGCGGCTTAAGCGCCGGGCGATGAAATAGGCCAAAATCAGTTTTCCGCCGTCCGGCAGCAGGTAGGGAAAGCACCAAAAAAAGAAATTCATGGGCGCAAACCGGCAGTACCACAGCCAGCCGACCAAATAGCAGACCAACAATCCGGCGCAAAGGGCGGCGATTTGGACGAGAGGTTTCTTTCCAAGCAGGGAATTTGCCAACCAATAAAGCAACGCGGTTAACATAAAACCGATAATACAGCCGCCGGTGGGGCCCAACAGCACGCCAATGCCCCCCTGAAAGCCGGAAAACACAGGCAGCCCCATAGCGCCCAGGGCAATGTAGACCAAAATCGACACGCTACCCCATTTTCCGCCCAGGGTCAGCAGGGCCAGAAAAATGCCAAAGGTCTGCAGTGTAAAATGGATGGAACCCAGGGGCAGGCTGATCCAGGCGCAGATGGCCAGCAATGCCGCGAAAAGTCCGGAAAGCACCATATTTCGGATATTCACAGCATCACCTCCAAACTTCCGACAGTTTAGCATGAAAATGAGGGAATGTCAAAGAGTTTGTGAAAATCGGAAATTGCGGTGTCATTCTGAGGTGCGCGATAAAGGCCCCCTTGTGCAAAGGGGGCTGGATTTTTGCGAAGCAAAAAGACTGGGGGATTGTAGTGTTTCGGTACAATACAATCCCTCCGTCAAAAATCTGCGATTTTTGCCACCTCCCTTTACACAAGGGAGGCATTGTCGCATCAGTCACGGTTGTAGCCCGGCCACCTTCCCCTCGGGGGAAGGTAAAAACCCGCTCTGTAAAACAGAACGGGTTTACATAATTCAAAGAATCTTACTTCTTCAGGTAAGCATCGATGGCGGCAGCGCCCTTCTTACCTGCGCCCATGGCCAGAATGACGGTGGCAGCGCCGGTAACGGCATCGCCGCCGGCGAACACGCCGTCACGGGTGGTCATCTCGTTCTCGTTGACGATCAGGCAGCCCTTGCGGTTGGTCTCCAGACCGGGCGTGGTGGAGCGGATCAGGGGGTTGGGGCTGGTGCCCAGGGACATGACCACGGTGTCCACTTCCAGCATGAACTCGGAATCGGGCACCTCGATGGGACGGCGGCGGCCGGAAGCATCGGGCTCGCCCAGCTCCATGCGGATGCACTTCATGCCGCAGACACGGCCATTCTCGTCGCCGATGATCTCAATGGGGTTGCACAGAGTCTTGAACTCAATGCCCTCCTCCTTGGCGTGGTGCTTTTCCTCAGCACGGGCGGGCATTTCGGCCTCGCCACGGCGGTAGACAACATAAACATTGTCAGCGCCCAGACGCATTGCGCAGCGGGCGGCGTCCATAGCCACGTTACCGCCGCCGACAACGGCCACAGCCTTGGAACGGATGACAGGAGTATCGGCAGTTTCGTCGTAAGCCTTCATCAGGTTGGTACGGGTCAGGTACTCATTAGCGGACATAACGCCCTTCAGAGCCTCACCGGGGATGTTCATGAACATGGGCAGACCGGCACCGGAGCCCACGAACACAGCCTTATAACCCATTTCGAAGAGCTCGTCGATGGTCAGAACCCGGCCGATGACCATGTTGGTCATGACTTCCACGCCCTGGGCTTGGAGCTTGACGATTTCATTAGCCACGATGGCCTTGGGCAGACGGAATTCGGGAATACCGTAAACCAGAACGCCGCCGGCGGTGTGCAGAGCTTCGAACATAGTGACCACATAGCCCATCTTAGCCAGGTCGGAAGCGGCGGTCATGCCGGCAGGGCCGGAACCCACAACGGCGACCTTGATGCCGTTGGAGGGCACCTTCTCGGGCATGGCGTTGACATTTTCACGGTACCAGTCAGCAACAAAGCGCTCCAGGCGGCCAATGGCAACGGGCTCACCCTTGATGCCACGGACACACTTGCTTTCACACTGGCTTTCCTGAGGGCAAACACGGCCGGACAGGGCAGGCAGGGCGTTGGTGGAGGTAATGATCTCGTAAGCGGCCTTGAAATCGCCTTCCTGAACTTTGGCGATGAACTCGGGGATGCGAACGTTAACGGGGCAGCCCTCGACGCATTTGGGGTTCTTGCACTTCAGGCAGCGGCCGGCCTCTTCAATGGCCTGCTCGGGGGTGTAACCCAGGGCAACTTCCTTGAAATTCCGGGCCCGGACCTTGGGATCCTGCTCGGGCATGGGGGTCTTGGTCAGAGTCATATTTGCCATAGCGGTTCCCTCCTTACTTGATCAGCGCCTTGCCCATGGCTTCCATGCGGCAGGCGTGGGTTTCGGTAACTTCAGCTTCCCGGTCGCGGTAAGAGCCGTTTCTACTCATCAGCTCGGCAAAATCCACCTGGTGGCCGTCAAACTCGGGGCCGTCAACACAAGCGAACTTCACTTCGCCACCAACGGTGACGCGGCAGCCGCCGCACATGCCGGTGCCGTCGACCATGATGGGGTTCAGGGACACGCTGGTATGTACGCCGAAGGGTTTGGTGGTCAGGCTGACGAACTTCATCATGGGGATGGGGCCGATGGCCAGAACTTCGTCGAAGGTCTCACCATTTTCCAGCATCTCCTTCAGAGGCTGGGTGACCAGACCGTGCTGGCCGTAGGAGCCGTCGTCGGTCATCAGGATCAGGCGATCAGCCACAGCGGCGAATTCCTCCTCCAGGATGACGATGTCCTTGTTACGGAAGCCAACAATAACGGTGACATCAGCGCCGGCTTCCTTGAAAGCACGGGCGGAGGGCAGTGCAATAGCGCAACCAACGCCGCCGCCGACCACACAGACCTTCTTCTTGCCGGCAACGGGAGTGGGCTTACCCAGAGGACCGACGAAGTCCTGAATGTAGTCGCCTTCATTCAGATTACCCAGAGCAATGGTGGAGAAGCCGACCTTCTGGAAAATGATGGTAACAGTGCCCTTTTCCCGGTCGTAACCGGCGATGGTCAGGGGAACGCGCTCGCCCTTGTCATCAATGCGGAAGATGATGAACTGACCGGCCTGGGCCTTTTTGGCGATGAAGGGGGCTTCGATATCCATCAGAGTAACGGCGGAATTGAGCTCCTTCTTTCGTACGATTTTATACATTTCTGATCCGTCCTTTTCAGTTTTTTGATCAAATCGGGGCAAAAATGCCTATACACATTCATTATAATTCGATTGGGCGAATTTGTCAAATAGTTATGTAGGTTTTTGGATAGTTTGCGTAATATATTTGTAGGGGAGGGTCAAGACCCTCTCCTACAATATTTAATACAAATTCGTAGATAAAATCGGCTGTTTTACTGGAAAACAGCCGATTTTTGAAACTTTTTACTTGTTCTTCAGCAGGTCGCGGATCTCGGTGAGCAGCACTTCTTCTGCGCTGGGTGCAGGAGGTGCGGGGGGCTCAGCAGGAGCTTCGGCTTCCTTCTTCTTGCCAAGCTCGGTCAGAGTGTTGATGCCCTTGACAATGAAGAAGACAACCAGAGCCAGAATGAAGAAATTGATGACAGCGGAGATGAAGTTGCCGTAGGTCAGGTAGTTCAGAACTTCCTGGACGACTTCTTCGCCGGCCTCATTGACCACGGTCTCGTAAGTAGGTTCGACCCAGGGCATCCGGGGCAGAGCAATCTTGGCTTCGCTGAAATCAGCGCCGCCCAGGAAAATGTTGACCACGGGCATGATCAGGTCGTTGGTCAGGCTCTTGGTGATGGTGCTGAAAGCAGCGCCGATGATAGTACCAACAGCCAGCGCCATTGCGTTGCCCTTAATAGCAAACTCGGTAAATTCCTTCCACAGGGACTTCTTGTTGGGGTTTTTCTTGCTCATAATTTTTCTTTCCTTTCTTTATAAAGGTTATTTCTTTTCGATGATCTCCAGGCCGCCCAGGTACTTGCGCAGGCACTCGGGAACGACGATGGAGCCGTCGGCACGCTGGTTCTGTTCCACCAATGCGGGGAAAATCCGGGAGGTGGCCAGACCGGAGCCGTTCAAGGTGTGCAGGAACTCGGGCTTGCCGGTTTCTTCCCGGCGGAAACGGATGTTGCCACGGCGTGCCTGGTAGTCACGGGCGTTGGAGACGGAGGAAACTTCCTTATAGCCGTCCATGGACGGAATCAGAATCTCGATATCGTAGGTTCTTGCCATGGATGCGGAGCAGTCGCCGGCGGCCAGCTTCACGGTACGGAAGTGGAAGCCCAGACCCTCAACCAGCTTTTCGGCCTTGGTGACCAGCTCGTCGAAGGCAGCGTCGGAATCCTCGGGCTTGCAGAACTGGAACATCTCTACCTTATTGAACTGGTGGCCGCGGACCATGCCGCGCTCGTCTGCACGGTGAGAACCGGCCTCACGGCGGAAGCAGGGGGTGTAAGCGAACAATTTCTTGGGCAGATCGGCTTCGCTGAGGATCTCGTCCCGGTAAATGGAACAAAGAGCAGCTTCGGCGGTGGGCAGCATATAGTGGGTGCGGTCGTCGGTGGGGTTGGAGATCTTATAAACTTCGTCGGCAAATTTCGGGAACTGACCGGCGGTTTCGCCGCACATATACTCCAGCATATGAGGAGGCAGAATGAAATCGTAGCCGTCAGCGGTGTGAGTGTCGATGAAGTAGTTCAGCAGTGCCCACTCCAGGCGCGCGCCCATGCCGGTGTACATCCAGTTGCCGGCACCGGCCAGCTTGACACCCCGGGTGTAGTCAATCAGACCCAGGCCTTCGCAGAGGTCAACATGGTGCTTGGGCTCGAAATCAAACACGGGCTTCTTGCCAACATAGCGCAGAGGCTCGTTATTCTCCTTGCCGCCCGGGAGAAGATCGGGGTCCGGCAGGTTAGGCAGGCTCAGCATGGCGGTCTTGAACTCCACATTCAGGTCCTTCAGCAGAGCGGCTTCGTCAGCAATGGCGTTATCCAGGGCGATGGAGGAGCGCTTGTTGGCTTCGATGATTGCATCGATGTCGGCAGTGTCCTTGCCCTGCTTCTCGGCGGCCTTTTTCTGACCGAAGAGCTTGCCGTTTTCCTTGGCCAGCTTGTTCTTTTCAGCGGTTTTGCCCTCGGTGGAGGTCTTTAGGCCACGGATCTGCACATCCAGCTCCAGAATGCGATCCACGATAGCATCACAATCTACTTCCTTGGCCTTCAGGCCGGCCTTGACGGCATCGGGATTTTCCTTGATTTTACGAATGTCTAGCATGATTTGATTCTCCTTAAAATTGGCTGATTACTCAGCATCAACTGTATTTTTGGGTTTTGTGGGCATGATGGCAGCGCAAATGAAATAGGCCAAAAGGCCGGGAGCATTGGAACAGACTGTCAAAATGAGCCAGCCAACGCGGACCAAAGTGGGATCAATACCGAAAAATTCGGCCAATCCGCCGCAAACGCCGCAGACTTTCTTACCTTCTTCAATCTTGTATAACTTCTTTTCCATTTTTCGCCCTCTTTATTCCTTTTTAAGCTTCATCAGTGCGTCCAGCAGCAGCTGCAGGTCTTCTGCGCCATAGAATTCCAACTCAAAATGGCCCTTGCGCTTGCCGTTTACGATCTTTACGCCGCGGCCCAGGTGTTTAGAGAGGGACTTTTCACATTCGCCGATATAATCCACAGCCAATGTGACTTTGGGATCCTGCTTGGGGGCGGTGTCCATATTCTTGCAGAGCAGTTCTGCCTGACGGACGGACAGACCCAGGGCAATGATCTTCTGGGTGGCTTCCATCTGTTTTTTGGGGTCTTTCAAGGATAGAACGGCACGGGCGTGGCCGGGGGTCAGTGTGCCGGTGCGCAGTTTTTCCAGGATTTCCGTGGGCAAATTCAGCAAACGCAGAGCGTTTGCCACGGCGCTGCGGGATTTACCCACCCGCTGGGCGGTTTCATCCTGGGTTAGGCCGTAATCGTTCATCAGACTTTGATAGCCCAGGGATTCTTCCACAGGATTCAAGTCCTGCCGCTGCAGATTTTCGATCAGCGCCAGTTCCATTGCTTTTTTATCATCGGCTTCGATGATCACCGCGGGAATTTCGGAAAGACCGGCCATACGGGCCGCGCGCCAACGGCGCTCACCGGCAATGATCTGATAATAACCGCCGGTCAATTCCCGGACGGTCAGAGGCTGGATCACACCGTGCATGGCGATGGATTCGGATAGAGCGACCAGCTCTTCTTCGTCAAAGTCCTGCCGGGGTTGGGATCGGTTGGGTTCTACTTTGTGCAGGGGCAGCAGCTGATAGGGACCTTTTTCCTGGATTTCTTCCTGGATATCCCCAAACAATGCGCCCAGGCCTTTACCCAGACCTTTGTTAGATGCCATAAAATCATCCTTTCATAAAAGATGGTTATAGTTTTGTTTTGATTTCTTCGGCCAGCGCTTTGTAGGCGGCACTGCCACGGCTGTACTTATCGTATGCGGTGACGGGAATGCCGTGACTGGGGGCCTCCGCCAGGCGGACATTCCGGGGGATGACTGCGGTGAAGACCTTACCGGGGAAATGACGCCGGACTTCCTGTGCAACCTGGTTGGAGAAATTGGTACGGCCGTCGAACATGGTCAAAATCACACCAAAGATGCTAAGCTCTGGATTTACCCGCTTTTTTACCATTCGCAGGGTGTTCATCAGGTCGGACAGTCCTTCCAATGCATAGTATTCACACTGGACGGGAATCAGGATCTCGTCGGCAGCTGCCAAGGCGTTCAGTGTCAGCATTTCCAAAGAGGGCGGACAATCGATCAAAATTAGATCGTATGCATCCTTGAGCGGAGATAAAGCATTTTTGAGACGGTAGTTGGGCTGGTCCATGGTGATCAGCTCTACGCCTGCGCCAGCCAGATCCGCGGAAGACGGCAGCACATCGCCATATTTCGTATGTACCACCGCATCGGCGGCAGGCACATTATTAATAATGGTATCATACACGCTGTGCTTGATCTTCTTTTTCTCAATACCAAGACCGGAAGTGGCATTGGCCTGTGGGTCGAAGTCACAGAGCAATACTTTTAAGCCCAGATCGTGCAGGCAAGCGGTAAGATTGACGGTACTTGTGGTTTTGCCCACGCCGCCTTTTTGGTTTACCACAGCAATGGTTTTACCCATAGGAAACCTCCTTGTGTTTCACGTGAAACACGGAAAAGATAAAATCGGAGATTGTTTCACGTGAAACAATCAAAAAAGATTGGGGCCTTCCAATACCCACAACAGCATTGCTGTGACAATAATAAAGGAAAGCATGGCCACAATAAACGCTAAGGACAGCCAGCGGATGGTGGCGCGCTGATACGCGATCTGCTCTTCGGGCTTTCTCTGTCGACGCTTATTGGTTTTTGCCGGAGTTGCGTTTTTGGGAGGAGGTGACGGCAGTTGGATCGGTGTGCCGGGTTTTACCGGATATGTATCCATGATCGCAAGACATTCTTCGCAGAAAACTTGACGGTCTTTGATCTTCCGTCCGCACTTCATGCAGTTCATGGCGACACCTCCCACAATAGTTTTCTATATTGTACAACAAATTTCCACCCCCGTAAAGGGGGTAATTGAAAATTGAAAGTTGAAAATTGAAAATTTAGGTGTCATTTTGCGCGGAGTGTAGCGGAGTCGAAGAATCCGTACTCTTTTATATAGGAAAACCTGTATAACGGATGAGCGATGCTTGCCGCTACATGGATGAAATTGTTTACAAAATAGTCACATAATAACACTTGACAGTCACGTGACCATATGATACAGTAATATTACCACACAGAAAGGAGTGAAAATATGGCTTTTCTTATCCCCGGCACGGTACGCAGGATCTCACAGCCGGAAGCGGAGCATATTGCGGACATTTTTGGGTCTATGTTTCTGGCAGGCGATCTGGCGCTGCGGCAGGTTGCGGATCTGACGGGATTGGAGCCCTATGCCATTCAAAACTGGGTAAAACGGGGCTTTTTGTCACCGCCTCAGCGCAAACGGTACAGTATGAACCAGGTTTGTCGGATCTTAAACATCAATATGCTGCGCACAGTGCTGCCCATGGAGACCATATGCGGTCTTCTAAGCTACATCAACGGACATTTGGACGACACCAGCGACGATACGATACGGGATACGGACCTGTATTTTATCTTTGTGAAGCTGGCCGCCGGTGTGGGCAAGGTGGTGCAGCATCCTGACGAGCTGGATCATTGGCTGGTTGAGGCACTGAAGGATTACCAGGAACCGATCTCCGGCGCAAAAGAACGGATCAAACAAGTACTCAAGATCATGCTTACCGCCTGGGCGGCAGCACAGCTGCGGCAGCACGCGGAAAACATGGTGGAACAATTACCAATAAAAAAGGAGAATCATTATGAGAAATAACGGAAGTTATCGCTTCTCCTTCGGCGACAAGAAGGATTTGCCGGATCTGGGGAAGATCGCAAAGTATACGGTGGTGGGCGTGTTGCTTGCCATTGTGATCGTCGGTGCACTGACCTGCTTCTACACCGTCGATGATAAGGAGCAGGCAGTGGTGACCACCTTCGGTAAGGTGACGGATATCACCGAGGCCGGCGTGCATTTTAAGCTGCCTTTTGGTATCCAGCAGGTAGAAAAGGTGGAGGTCAATGTCTACCAGAAGATCGAGCTGGGTTACAGCTCCAGCGAGGACGGTTATGTGACCAACACCAGCGAAAGCACCATGATCACCGGCGACTACAATATTGTAAATGTGGATTTCTTCGTGGAATACAAGATTTCCGACCCGGTGAAGTATCTGTATACCTCCAATGACGCGGAATTGGTGCTGCGAAATCTGATCCAGAGCCAGGTTCGGAATGTGGTCGGCTCTTCAACGGTGGATTCCGTGCTGACCGACGGTAAGGAGAACATCCAGCGTCAGGTCAAGGAGCTGGTTACCGGCATTTTGGCGGAGTATGACATCGGTCTGACTCTGGTAGAGGTCCGCATCCAGGATGCAGAGCCCCCTACCCAGCAGGTTATCGAGGCGTTTAAGGCCGTGGAGACCGCAAAACAGCAGGCAGAGGCTATGATCAACGACGCAAAGGCCTATCAAAACGCCCAAATTCCCAAGGCAGAGGCCGATGCGGACCAGCTGATCCAAAATGCTGAGTATCTGAAGACCAAGCGTATCAACGAAGCAAAGGAACAGGTGGCGATGTTCAACGCCATGTACGCCCAGTACGCATTGAATCCGGAAATCACCAGAAGCCGAATGTATTACGAGGCCATCGGACAGATCCTGCCCGGCGTGAAGCTGTATATCAACACCGCTGACAGTGAAGACGTACAGATGCTGCTGCCCCTGGAATCCCTGGTGAACGGAAAAGGAGGTAACTGATCATGAGTAAAAAATGGATCATCATCGCGGCGATCATTGTGATTTTGGTGGTGGTTTTGGCCAATTCCGTATATGTTGTCAAGGAAAATGAGTACGCCTGCCGGGTGCAGTTCTCCAAGATCGTGGAGACTACCGACCAGGCCGGCCTGCACTTCAAGATCCCCTTTGTGGACAATGTGAAGTATTTTTCCAAGGCAACCACGTTGTACGACATTCCCCCGTCTGAGGTTTTGACCTCTGACAAGCAGAATATGACCGTGGACTGCTACATTCTGTGGAAAATCAGCGATCCGCTGAAGTTCTATCAGACCCTGGGCAGCAGTACCGTGGCGGAAGAGCGCCTCAACGCCCTTACCTATAACGAGCTGAAGACCATTATGGGCACGCTGGCCCAGGCGGATATCATCAACATGGAAGACGGCGGCAAGCGCAATGAGATTTACGACAGTATCGCCGCGGATGTGGATGCGCTGGCCAAGACCTACGGCATCCACGTGGTGGATGTGAAGATCAAGCAGTTTGATCTGCCCGACAGCAACCTGAATGCGGTGTACTCCCGTATGATCTCTGAGCGGAATCAGATTGCAGAAATGCACAGCGCTGAAGGTAATCAGCAGGCTGCCATGATCCGCAACGAGGTGGACAAGGATGTGAACATCATGCTGTCCGACGCCCGGGCAAAGGCTGCGGAGCTGGAGGCTGAGGGTGAGGCTGAGTATATGCGGCTGCTGGCCGAGGCCTACGACAGCCAGGACAAGAAGGATTTTTACGAGTTCACTTTGGCGCTGGAGGCACTGAAAAAGAGCCTGAACGGCGATGAAAAGACCGTGATTTTGGATGCGGATTCGGAGCTGGCTCAGATTTTGATGGGCGGTAAGTAAGAAAAAAGACGATCCCGGGTGTGCCTTTCGGCACACCCGGGTTTTTCTTTGTCATTGCGAGGCCGTAGGCTGCGAAGTCGAAGAATCCGTATTCTTGTGTAAGGGAGAACGGATCCTTCGCTGCACTCAGGATGACAGACCCTCATCCGTCACGGCTTACGCCGTGCCACCTTCCCCAAAGGGGAAGGCTTGGCGGGCGATTCGTGAATCCCCCCTACGACCAACTACGATAATGTTTGTAGGGGAGGGTCTTGACCCTCCCTTTTATCGATGGACACAATGGCAGATGGGAGGGTCAAGACCCTCCCCTACGGATTTTGTTGGAAGTCGAGATGAGAAAAGGGCGTGCTGTGAAGCACGCCCTTTTTGTTGGGAAATTACATATCGAAGGGTTCCATACCCAGGACGGGGTGGCCGACCTCGGACAGGAAGCCCAGCAGCTCCTCGGGATCCTCGGTGCAGACAGTCTCGTCAGCGATCATGTCGGTGAAGTTCTCAA
Source organism: Oscillospiraceae bacterium (assembly GCA_017624715.1). Taxonomy (GTDB): domain Bacteria; phylum Bacillota; class Clostridia; order Oscillospirales; family Oscillospiraceae; genus Faecousia. The sequence continues at coordinate 29,654 of JAGAMN010000027.1, read as the reverse complement.
CACCGTACATCTCCAGAGCGGTAGCATCCAGACGCTCGCGGACCTGCTCCTTCAGATCCTTGGGCATCCAAACGATACGGCCGGGGCCGCCTTCGGCTGCGATGAACTTCTTGGAGAAGATGAACTGCTTGCCGTGGCCCATGAAGCCGGGAGTCTGGACACCGCCGCCGGTCATGGAGGCCATGTCGGAGAAGCTCATGCCCAGGGGGGTCATGCCGGCATGCTCACGGGAGGTAATGACAACACCCATGGAGCAGGGCTCAACACCACAGATACACTCGAAGCAGCCGCAGGAAGTCATGGGATCCTGGAACAGGGAGTACAGAGTGACGTGCTCCAGAGCACCGTGAGAGTACTTCTCAATGGCCTCGTCCACGTCCTCGTAGCGGCCCAGGTGCTCATCTACGCAGCGCTCCTTGGGAACGATCTGGCAGGGACCGGTGGGATCCAGCTCGTTGGTAGCCTTGGCATCCAGCCAGCTAACAGCACCGCACAGACCCAGACGCTCGGGAGTGACGATACAGACGTGGCTGGGAGAGAAGGCCTGGCACATAATGCAGGTGTAGTAAACGGGAACGGACTCGTCGGTCATGGAACGCAGACGGTCGTCACGCTTAGCGAAGACTTCGTTGGCAGCGGCCCGGAGCGCCTTGTTCTGTTCAGCGTCAACCACGATGGTGACCTGGCACTTGTCAACAACAGCCTCAAACTCGGACTTGATCTTGGCGTACAGAACCTCGCCCAAGTGCTTAAACTTGAAGCCGGCCTCGAAATCAGCCTTGCTGATACGAATACGGATCATGTCACGCTGACCGGTGTGCATAACGCCCTCGATGCAGTTCAGGTAAGCATGGAACTTACGCTCCATAACAGACTCAAAGTCGGGCTGCATAGCCTTGCCGGCCACATCGACGGTGTAGCTCAGGGAGATCTTGGAACCCACGGGGATATCGTCGATCTCGGGGCCGATAACGGTGATCTTGTGATCCTCCACCTCGGCAGCTTCCTTGGTCTGAACCAGCTCGAAGCAGTCCACACGGGAGCCGTCCACTTCCACCTGCATATCGCCGCGGCGGATGATCTCGCCCTCGAATGCGGTGGCGTATGCCACGGGAATGTCGATGTTGGTGATCTTGATCTTGATGTCACGGGCTTCCAGAGAGGTGGCGTTCCACTTCTCGGTGTCCAGCTGCTGGATCAGGCTCTTGGGAACACGGAACATGTTCTCAGTCTCGTTGGAAATAACGGGGAAGCCCAGGCAGATAGCGCCGGCGCCGTAGGAAACGATTTCGTCGGACAGGGGCTTGTAAGCATTGACGAAGGCACGGACACGGTCCATGGTGTACTTAGCCAGAGCGGGGAAATCGCCGGGGGTGATGTTACCGAAGATCAGTGCGGCACGCACAGCAACGGAAACAACGTGGATGACGGACTGCATCTCATAGCCCAGGGGGCAGACGCGGACGTTCTCGCCGGTCTTCATGCCGGCATCGGCAACGTGCTTGATGCCCTCGCCGGTGATGGTGACCAGGATACCCTGATTCTGGTAGGACTTGACCAGAGCAACGGTGTCCTCGGGCTTCTCAGCACCGCCGATGATAACGGCAACGCCGGGGATGTCACCGGTAACCAGCGGCACGCCCAGGTTACGGACGAATGCGTCGGTCAGGTGGCCCATTTCGGGCTCGGTGTAGGGAGTAGCGCCATGCAGGTACTTCAGAGCTTCCAGGAACTCTGCGCACAGAGCGGAAGCAATGCCGCTGTCGAAAGCGTCCTGCAGGCGGGGGTTGCGGGTCATCATGGACTTGATGTTGGCCATGGCGGCCTTCATTTCGCCCAGGGTGCTGATCTTAACACCGGTAACGCCGTAGTAGCAAGGCAGGGAGTAAGCGGTGTCGGGGAAGGAAACAGGCTCTGCTTCACCGTAGGTGGCAATGGCCTGATCGATGGCGGCTACGGTACGCTCGTAGTTGTAGTCGTTACCGCCGAAAACTCTATCAAAAAGTGTCACGGTTTAATCCTCCTGTTATTATTTGTAAAACGGCCTGTCATCGCGAAGGAGCAAAGCGACTGTGGCGATCTCCTAAGTATTTCTCCTAACCGGGGGATTGCCACGCCAGTGTGAGCACTGGCTCGCAATGACAGATCCGACGGTGGGATTGCCACGGCCCGTTGGGCCTCGCAATGACGGTTTTGTTTTAGTCGCGATCCAGGATCGCTTTAATTTGTCGAATTTCCTCGATTGCTTTGGGACTGAAGTCATAAGGGGATTTTCCGTTGCGGTCGGCATCCATGATCTCGGTGTTGTAGTGGATCATACCCAGCAGATCCTCTGCAGGGATGGCGTTCTTGACGAACTGCTCGTCCTTCTCGTCCCGAACCTTGTTGGCCACAACCCGGACACGCTTGACACCCAAATCGTTTGCCAGGCGTTTGACATTGTGGTAGGTCTGGACGGAACGGGCACCGGGTTCAATAACCACGATGAACTGATCCATATTGGCGGCAGTGCCGCGGCCCAGGTGTTCCAGGCCTGCTTCCATATCCATAATGACCACATCGTTTTTCCGGTAGGTCAGTGCGGAGAGGATGCTTTTCAGCATCACGTGCTCCGGGCAGACACAACCGCTTCCGCCCACATCCACCGTACCCATGACCAGCAGCTTGACGCCGTTGATGTCCTTGGAGAAGGTGTCGGGAATGTCCGAAACCTGGGGATTGAGCTTGAAAAACTTATTGGCGGCGTTGGCACCGGTGCGTTCTTCCACCAGTGTACGCATTTTGGAGATGGGGACGATGGCATCCACTTCCTCCTGGCTTAAGCCCAGGGCTAAGCCCAGGTTGGCATCGGGATCCACATCGGCAGCCAGGACGGTTCTGCCTTCGTCGGCATAGAGCCGGGCCAGTGTGGAGGACAGGGTGGTTTTACCCACGCCGCCCTTGCCGGTGATCGCAACTTTCATTGGAAAATGACCTCTTTTAAGTAATAAAATCCGTGTCATTGCGAGGGACCCTGAGCGAAGTCGAAGGGGACCGTGGCAATCTCCTAAGTGTTTCTCCTAACCGGGGGATTGCCACGGCCCGTTGGGCCTCGCAATGACACCGTATTTGGAGGGGATTGCCACACCAGTGTGAGCACTGGCTCGCAATGACAGAAAAATTGTTAGATACCCAGAGCGGCGCGCTTGGCTTCGATGCAGGCGATCATCTTGTCGCCCAGAGCATCGATGTCGGTATCGACGACGAACTTAGCCTCAACCCACTTGTTGATGCCGTTCTCGCCCTGCAGCAGCTCGGTGACTTCGCTGGAACCCTTGGAATAGGGATCCACGCCCAGGAAGGTCTCAATACCGGTAGCAACAACGTAGTTACCGATGGAGACTGCCTTCTCGGACATCCATTCGGGAGCACAGCCCACAACGGGAACCTGGGAAATGTTGATGCCCCAATCCTTGGCAATATCGGAAGCCAGGACCATCATACGGGAAATATCAACACAGGAGCCCATGTGCAGAACAGGAGGAATGCCGGCCAGCTCGCAGACGCGCTTCAGGCCTGCGCCGCAGTATTCCTTTGCCTTTTCGGGATCCATCAGACCGGCCTTGGCAGCAGCCTGAGCGGAGCAGCCGGTGACGATCAGGATGATGTCGTTCTCCAGCAGCTTCTTCATCAGACCGATGTGAGCGGAGTCGGGACGGACCTTGGGGTTATTACAGCCAACCATAGCCACAGCGCCACGGAGGACACCGGAGTGGACACACTCGATCAGGGGCTTGGTGGTGCCGAACTCGTCCAGCTGGGAGTTGGCAACGCCGTCCAGAACCTTCTTGATGGCTTCGACGGAGTAACCGACTCTTGCCTTCTGCTTCTGATCGGGGATGTTGACCAGCTCGGGGGTACGGTTCTTGAAGTTCTCAATAGCCATCTTCACGATTGCCTTGGCGTTCTCGCCGGCAGTTTCGGCGTGGAACTGGATGAACTCGGAGTCGGGCATCCGGGCAATGGGAGAGGTGGTGATGAACTTGGTGTGGAAGCACTTGCTCAGGGGGCCCAGTGCGGGGAAGATGCACTGCACGTCAACGACGATGGCTTCGCAAGCGCCGGTCAGAACCACGTTTTCCTGGTTCAGGAAGTTACCGGCCATGGGGATGCCGTGACGCATGGTAACTTCGTTGGATGTACAGCAAACACCGGAAACGGTGATGCCCTTAGCGCCCATGCTCTTGGCGTAGGCGATCATTTCGGGATCGTTTGCGTAGTGGACGATCATCTCAGACAGAGAGGGATCGTGACCGTGAACAACGATGTTGACGTTCTCCTTTTCCATAACGCCGATGTTAGCCTCGGTGTCAATGGGCTTGGGAGTGCCGAACATAACGTCGGAGAACTCGGTGCCCATCATGGAGCCGCCCCAGCCGTCACTCAGACCTGCGCGCAGGGACTGGCGGATCAGAGCCTCAGGCAGAGAAGAGCAGCCCATGTGGGTCATGTGCATAGCGGTGGCGATTTCACGGTCGATTGCCCGGGGAGTGATCTCAGCAGCGTTCCACAGATCCTGGGTGTGCTGAGGAGCACGCTTGGCAAACTTCTGGGTGCCGAAGGGGAAGCCGTACTCCAGCAGGCCGATCTCGGCCATCTCGTGGGCCAGATCGTAAATGTCCTTGCCCTCGGTCTCAACGCCCCATTCCTTGGCGATGCGGATCAGCTTTTCGGGATCCTTGACGGTGTAGTTACCGCCCTCCTTGGTCTGGTGCAGGGTGTGCATGATCTCACGACCGTGGTCGGAGTGTGCGGCAGTACCGCCAACGGTAAAGCGCAGATAGTTACGGGCGACGATGCCATGAACATCACAGCCGCAGATGCCGCGAGGCGCCTTGGGGGTGATACGGCAGGGACCCATAGAGCAGATTCGGCAGCAGGTACCTGCTTCACCGAAGCCGCAGTGAGGAGTCTGGTTCTTAACACGCTGCTGCCAGGTGTCAGCGCCGACCTTCTGTGCTGTTTCCAGCAGAGAATTGGTGGCAGCTTCCATCTCCTCGACGGTAGTTGTAAATGCCCAATCCTTCAATCTAGTTTCCTCCTAAGTATTAAAGTCATCCGATACGCTCAGCGCGTACCGGGCGCATAGTGTATCGATATTATTCTAATATCATAGAGCAAGAAAGTCAATTCCTTTTTGCTTGTTTTTACAAAATCCCCTACGGGGGGATTGGGGAAAGTGTGTAAATTGAAAGTTGAAAATTGAAAATTACAGGATCGATATAACCTGTAGGGCGGGGGTTTACTCCCGCCGTAAAGATATACAAACCAAAACGGCGGGACCAAGGCCCCGCCCTACAGAATTAGTCATCCTGAACGAAGTGAAGGATCCGTATTCCCCGCGGTGCAAAGCACTGCGCCGCCCTTGGCGGCAGGAGAAAACGGATTCTTCGACTCCCCCCCTTCGACTTCGCTCAGGGTTCGCTCAGAATGACCACATAGGCCCTAAATTTGACTTTTTTGTGAACATATGGTAATATGTGCCTGGTTACCCATTAATTTAAAGGAGTGTGTTCCTTATGAAAGCGAAAAAATTGCCTGTGGGTCTGCGGATCCTCTTTGGCTTTTTGTCCGTAATTTTGTGCGTAGCCCTGTTTGCCACCACCGTACTGACCATTGTGCTGGCAGATGTTCGGGTGTTGACCAATGAAGACAATCTGCAGGTCATTATCAGCCATGTGCTGTTCGGCACACCCATCCAAAAGCCTGCGCCCGTAGCACCCCAGGCTGTGGGTGGCATGAAGCTGGATGAAACCGACAGCAGTACCACCGGCTCCATGACCGATATGGTCGTAGATGCCCTCTACGATCTGCTGGGTGAGCAGTTTGGTGAGGAAGTGCCTTTTACAAAGGAAGAGGTAGGCGATCTGCTGGATCAGTCTACCATTCCGGATTTCCTGTCCGACAAGATGGCTGGCATTATGTCCGATATCTACACCGGCAACACCACGACCACCATTACCGGTGAGGAAGTGGCACAGCTGTTGGAGGAAAACAAGGCGCTGATCGAGGATACCATCGGCATGGAAATGCCCCAGGAATATGTGGATACCATCATAAACAAGGTCAATGAGATGGATGTTCCCAACATGATCCAAAATGTGGTCTTGGGCAAGCCGCCCATTAACCCGGATTCCCCTGAGAGCGGTGAAGAAGGCATCCCCGGCGACAACATTATGTCCGGCAGCGCCAGTGCTATGGAGACCTTCTCCGGCGGCGTGATCAACGGTCTGCTCTCCGGTAAGGGCACCATCAAGGATATCGTAAACGGCGGTATTCCTGTAATTTTGATGGCCGTCCGGGAAGTGACTTCACTGGAAGCCATGCTCATCGTCATCGCAGCCTGCGTGATCCTCATTGGACTGCTGTTTGTGGTGAATCTGAAGCAACTGCACATTGCGGTGCGCTGCGTGGGTATTACTGCTATGCTGGCAGGTCTGCCCTTTGCGGCAGCTACGGTGGTGGCCTTTGCGGTGCCTTCCCTGTTTGTGGGCACGGCGCTGTCCATCGTCTATCTGGGTCTGACATTGACTGCCGGTGTGTCCTTCGGTGTCTTTGGCGGCGGCCTGGTGCTGGTCATCGTCAGCATTGTAATGACTGCGATTTTCAAGAAGAATCTGAAAACTCCCGTGGCTGTGCCTGTGGCTGCACCTGTGGAGGTCGCTCCCGAGATGCCTGTAATGGCCTACACACCTGTTGCTGAGCCTGCTTTCGTTGCGGCTGAAGTACCTGCCCAGCCGGAAGCACCCGTGGAGGAAGAAATCCAGGCCGAGGAAATGCCCGTGATGGAAGCGGTCGAGCCGGTGGATCTGCCGGTTGCAGAGGAAATTCCCGTGGAGGAAGTGGCTGAGGAAGAACCCGCCGAAGTGTAAATCAATGAACCAAGCGGCGCTGCAAATCGCAGCGCCGCTTTTGCTGTATATAACATGTCATTGCGAGGAGCGAAGCGACGTGGCAATCTCCTAATAGTTCATTCAAACCGGGGGATTGCCACGGCCTGCGGCCTCGCAATGACAGAAAATCCCCACCCGGTGGCCGGGTGGGGATGATTTTGTTTAGCAGTAAAAGTCCTTGATCTTCTTTGCGCGGCTGGGGTGGCGCAGCTTACGGATGGCCTTGTTTTCGATCTGGCGGATACGCTCACGGGTAACGCCGAAGATCTGGCCCACTTCCTCCAGGGTGTGGGTGCGGCCGTCGTACATACCGAAGCGCATACGCAGAACATCGGCTTCCCGCTCGGTCAGGGTGTCCAGGATCTCCTTCAGAGCCTCGGCAAGCAGAGCGTTGGAGGTGGCGTCGGCAGGGCCGGGAGTACGCTCGTCTTCCACGAAGGAGCCGATGGAGGTATCTTCTTCATCGCCCACGGGGGTATCCAGGGACAGGGTATCGGCGGCGGTGCGGTTGGCCTCGATGATCTTTTCCACCGGCAGGTTCAGCTCGGCGGCGATCTCTTCCACGGTGGGCTCACGGCCCAGCTCCTGCACCAGCTTCCGGTTGCACCGGGTGGCCTTGTTGATGACCTCTACCATATGCACCGGGACACGGATAGTCCGGGCCTGGTCGGCGATGGCACGGGTGATGGCCTGCCGGATCCACCAGGTGGCATATGTAGAGAATTTGTTTCCCTTTGTCCAGTCGAACTTGTCGACTGCGCGGATCAGGCCGGTGTTGCCTTCCTGGATCAGATCCAGAATATGCAGGCCGCGGCCGGAGTATTTCTTTGCGATGGACACAACCAGTCGCAGGTTGGCTTCGGTGAGCTTATTCTTGGCATCCTGGTCACCTTCGGTGACTCGCTTTGCCAGCTCGATCTCTTCCTCAGCGGACAGCAGCTTTACCTGGCCGATCTCCTTCAGGTACATCCGGACCGGGTCATCCAGGTTATACTCTGCAGCCAGGTCAACGGGGTCGACCAGGTCTTCTTCCTCCATGGAGGACAGATCAATGTCGTCTTCCAGATCCGGCAGCAGGTCCAGGTCATCTTCCAGCTCCAGCTCCGCGCCGATGATCTGAATGTTCATGGCCTCAAAACGGTCGTAAATTTCCTCGATCTTTTCCGGAGTCAGATCCATCTTTTCCAGGACTGCGTTCAGTTCGGATGCGCGCAGCATGCCGTCCTTGCGGCCCTGGGCGATCAGATTCTGCAGAACGGCCTGAATATCCTCCGGCTTGGCAGCGTTTTTCTTTGTGTTACTCAATGTTCCTCGCTCCTCTTTCTTTTGTGCTGATAGACTATATACCGATTTTGTCCTTTTGACAAGGGTTTTCGGAAAATATTTCAAAATTTGTTGCAATTGGTGATTTTCTTTGGAATCAAACAGAGTTTTCCCCATATTTCCCGAAAACATACGGTTTACTTTTGACGCTTTTTCTATTATAATTGTAAATTGAATAAAAATGGGCAGGTGTGCCCAAGGAATGTGTCATTGCGAACCAGTGACCGATGTCACTGGTGTGGCAATCTCCTAGATGTTTCTCCCAACGGGGGGATTGCCACGTCGGGCTTCGCCCTCCTCGCAATGACAGCTTATATACAGAGGTGTATCTTATGACCGAGCTTTCCAAGATTCGTAATTTTTCCATTATTGCGCATATTGACCACGGTAAGTCTACCCTGGCGGACCGGCTGCTGGAAGAGTGCAACGCCATTGAGCAGCGCCACAGAGCCGAGCAGATCCTGGACTCCATGGAGCTGGAGCAGGAGCGTGGCATCACCATCAAGGCCACCGCTGCTACCCTGACCTACACCGCCGATGACGGGGAAACCTATGCCTTAAACCTCATCGACACCCCCGGCCATGTGGACTTTAACTACGAGGTTTCCCGTTCTTTGGCCGCCTGCGAAGGCGCGGTGCTGGTGGTGGATGCCAGCCAGGGCGTGGAAGCCCAGACCTTGGCCAACACATATCTCGCTATCGATGCCGGTCTGGAAGTTTTGCCCGTCATCAACAAAATCGACCTACCCTCTGCCCGTCCTGCGGAGGTCAAGGCCGAGGTGGAAGATATCATCGGCATTCCGGCGGAGGATTCCCCGGAAATTTCCGCTAAAAACGGCATTAACATTCATTCCGTGCTGGAAATGATCGTCAAGGATGTTCCTGCCCCCACCGGTGACCGCAATGGCCCCCTGCAGGCGCTGATTTTCGACAGCCAGTACGATTCCTACCGGGGCGTTATCGTCTACACCCGAATCAAACAGGGTACGGTCAGACCCGGCATGGACATCAAGATGATGGCCACCGGTGCTATGTATAAGGTAGTGGAAGTGGGCACCATGCACCCCACCGGCCTGAAAAGCTGCGACGCTTTGGGTGCAGGCGAGGTTGGTTACATCACCGCATCTATTAAAACCGTCCAGGACACCCAGGTGGGTGACACCATTACTTCTGTTGAAAATCCGGCAGCTGAGCCTCTGCCCGGTTACCGGGAAGTCCAGCCCATGGTGTTCTCCGGTGTATACCCTGCCGACGGCGCCAAGTACCAGGATCTCCGGGAAGCCCTGGAAAAGCTGAAGCTCAACGACGCTTCCATGTCCTACGAATTGGAAAGTTCCATTGCCCTGGGCTTTGGTTTCCGCTGCGGCTTCCTGGGACTTCTGCATATGGAGATCATCCAGGAACGGCTGGAAAGAGAATATAATTTGGATCTGATCACCACCGCACCCAATGTCGTTTACCGCATTACCAAGAACAACGGCGAGGTGATGATGGTGTATACCCCCCTGGATTACCCCGATCCCATGGAGATTCAACTGGCGGAAGAGCCTTTCGCCAAGGTCAATCTGATCGCGCCCCAGGAATATGTTGGCAATATCATGGATCTTGCCCAGCAGCGCCGTGGCGAATTCAAGGATATGGTGTATCTGGACGCAAATCGCGTGGAGCTGCACTACGAAATGCCCCTGAACGAGATCATTTACGACTTTTTCGATGCCCTGAAGTCCCGCACCCGGGGCTACGGCTCTTTGGACTATGAACTCATTGGCTACCGTCCCTCCCGTTTGGTGAAGCTGGATATTCTGCTTAACGGCGATGTGGTGGACGCACTGAGCTTCATTCTCTTTGCGGACAACGCCTATCCCCGGGCCCGGAAGATCTGCGAAAAGCTGAAGGACAACATTCCCCGTGCCCAGTTTGAGATTCCCATTCAGGCTGCCATCGGCGGCAAGATCATCGCCCGGGAGACCATCAAGGCCCTGCGCAAGGACGTGCTGGCCAAGTGCTACGGCGGTGACATTACCCGTAAGAAGAAGCTTCTGGAAAAGCAGAAGGAAGGCAAGAAGCGGATGCGTACCTTTGGTACGGTGTCCGTACCCAGCGAGGCTTTTATGGCGGTTCTGAAGCTGGACGAAGATTAAGAGGTGAACCATGGGTATTTTTGGAAGAAAAGAAAAAACGCCCCTGGGCATCTACATTCATGTGCCCTTTTGCAGGAGCAAGTGCCAGTACTGCGACTTTTACTCCCTGACGGACAAGGACGACCGGCTGATGGAGGACTACATGGACGCAGTCTGCGAGCACATCAAGGAGGCCGGTCAGCGCAGCCCCGGATATCTGGTGGACACCGTTTATTTCGGCGGCGGCACACCCAGCTTTTTCGGTGCGGACGGCATGGCGGCGATCCTGACGGCCATCCGCCGGAGCTTTGAGGTTTCCGGCAGCGCCGAGATCACCTTTGAAGCCAACCCGGATTCCGTATCCACCCGGCTGCTGCGCAGATTGCGCAGTGAGGGTTTTAATCGGGTGAGCTTGGGTATCCAGTGCGATGATGACCGAATCTTGAAGCAGATCGGCCGCCCCCACAACTACGAGCAGGCGGTCCAGGCGGTGAAAAACATCCGCAGCGCCGGTTTTAAGAACCTGTCCGTGGACCTCATCTACGGCTTGCCCGGCCAGACTTTGGAGGGCTGGCAGAAAACTTTGCGCAATGTGATGGAGCTTCGCCCGGAGCACATCAGCTGCTATGGTTTGAAGGTGGAAGAGGGCACGCCTCTGTACGAATGCCGGGATTACAGCAATCTGCCCGACGATGATATGCAGGCGGATATGTACCTGAGCACTGTGGAAATTCTGCGGAGCAAGGGCTTTCGGCAGTACGAAATTTCCAATTTCGCCCGCCGGGGCTACGAATCCAGGCATAATATGAAGTACTGGACCGGCGGTGAATATCTGGGCTTCGGCCCGGATGCCAGCTCGGATTTTGCCGGAAAGCGGTTTAAGATCATTCGGGATCTGCATGGCTACATCGACGGCATTCAGAATAAGGGCGCAGTCCTGGACGAGGTGGAAGAGATCTCCGACCGGGAACGGGCCGGCGAGTATCTGATGATGCGGCTGCGCACCGTTCAGGGCATCGACCGGGAAGAGTACGAAAAGCGGTTTTTGCTGCCATTTAAACCTTTGGAAGAGGCGCTGGAGCAGTACCGGCAGAGAGGTCACGCATTGGGTGCGGAGGGCCGTTGGCGGCTGACGGCAGAGGGATTTTTGCTGTCCAACACCATTCTCACGGAGCTGCTGCTGATCCAGGAAAATTCAGAACCCCTGGCCAAGAGAAGATAATAAAAAGGTGCGCGAAAGCGCACCTTTTTTAATTGAAAATTGAAAGTTGAAAATTGAAAATTAGGGGCATTGGGTGAGCAAAGGCTCCCTTGTGCAAAGGGAGCTGGCATTTGCGAAGAATGAGCAAATGACTGAGGGATTGTTTTGAGTAGAACCAGTCACCAACTGAGTGTGAGGTTGTGAGATATTCCAACAATCACTCCGTCTCTGCCATGCGGCAGAGCCACCTCCCTTTACACAAGGGAGGCTTTTGCGGGCGAACGGTGTTCGCCAGGATTATTCGTTGATAAGTTCCGCGAAGACCGGCAAGCTCCTTTGGATCATTTCATAGCTAACGCAGTAGCAGATCCGGAAGTAGCCGGGGCAGCCGAAGCCGTCGCCGGGGACTAAAAGCAGGTCTTTTTGCTTGGCTTTTTCGGAGAATGCGTTTGCGTCGCCGCCGGGGGCTTTGATGAACAGGTAGAATGCGCCGTCGGGCTTGGCCATTTCGTATCCCATGGCGGTCAGACCTTCATAAAGCGCTTTGCGGTTGCGGTCGTAAGCCTCTAAATCCGGCCGCAGATGAGCACACCGGGCGATGACCTTCTGCCACAAAGACGGAGCGCAGACATGGCCGCAGGCCCGGGCTGCGCCGGCCACGGAGGCGTAGAGAGCCTTGCTGTCGGCTGCCTGGCTGGGGACATAGACATAGCCGATCCGCTCGCCGGGCAGGCTCAGGGACTTGGAATAGGAGTAGCAAACGATGGTGTTGGGATAGATGGTTGGCACAAAGGGAACTTCCACGCCGCCGTAGACCAGCTCCCGGTAGGGTTCGTCGGAGATCAGGTAGATGGGGTGGCCGTACTCTGAACCCTTTTTGGTCAGCAGCGCGCCCAACTCCGCCAGGGTCTGCCGGGTGTAGACCACGCCGGAGGGGTTGTTGGGGGAATTGATGATGATGGCAGAGGTAGCGGGGGTCAGCATTTCTTCCAATTTCTGCAGATCGATCTGGAAATTGGGGATATCCGGGGGCACGACCTTGAAAATTGCACCGGCGGACTCAGCGAAGGGCTTATACTCCGGGAAATAGGGGGCAATGGCCAGAATTTCGCTGCCGGGTGTGGTCAGGGCGTGCAAGACCGCTACCAATTCCGGGGCAGCACCGCTGCCGATGAACAGCTCCTCGGGCTGGACATTTGCATCGTAGCGCTGGTTCAGGTCGTCAGCGATGGCGGTCCTTGTAGCAAGATCGCCGATGGCGGAGGTGTAGCCGTGGACCAGCAGTGTGTCCGTGTCGGCTAAAACGGCACGAATGGTGTCGTCAACTTCCCTGGGAGAAGGAATGGAGGGGTTACCCAGGCTGTAATCGTAGACATTTTCCCGGCCCACGATGGCGGCACGGGCGTTTCCGTATTCAAAGAGCTCCCGGATGCAGCTGCGGTTGGCACCCAGGGCGTAAGATGCAGGGTTGAGCATAATTTGTACCTCCTTGGAGTGTGAAACATTGGAAATCTTGGCCCCCGCTTTTAAGAGGGGGCTGGATTTTTGCGAAGCAAAAAGACTGGGGGAGTTCGCTATTTTACTCCCCCCGTCACGCCTATCGGCGTGCCACCCCCCTCACAAGTGCGGGGGGCAAGGATATTTTTACTTCATATACAAGGGAATCGGGGAATCGTAGGGCTGGGGTTTATAGGTAATGGAGCCGATGGGCTTGCCCTCCAAGCCGTAGGTGGGGTGGTAGCCAAAGAGGTTTATGTACTGCAAAAGGTCATCCCGCTCCCCTGCCATGGCTTCCATGACCGCGACGGTGGCTACCACATCGTCCACCGCCCGGTGGGAATTAACAACCTGACCGGCAAGACCGTAGGCATCAATGGCATTGGTTAGTTTATGGGGGTAACTGCGGCGATCTTTGTAGACGGTGAGCAGGTCCAGTTTGTCCTTGCCCTTCAAGATGGTGGGATCACCGTCTCGCAGGAGCATATAGTACAGGAAACTCAGGTCAAAATGGGCGTTATAGGCGATGAGCAGTGTGTTTCCCCGGAACATTTCTGCCATATCCCGGCAGACCTGAGCCTTGGGAATGCCCCGCTCCTGTACATCCTCGTTGGAGATGCCGGTGAGTTTTTGAATCATGGGCGGAATGAAGCTGCCGGGGGCCAGGGTCACCAGCTCGTCGTACTGCTTGGTAATGGTGGGTTTGCCGTCCACCAATTCTACCACCACCGCGGCAAATTCGATGATCTCGTCCCGGCTGTACTGCAGGCCGGTGGTTTCCGTGTCGAAAAGGACCAATTTATTATATTTTTGGAAGAAATTTCGAAGTGGCATAGTGGATACCTCGTTTCTGTATTACAGATTCTAAATAAGTCTTTTGTAAGGGAGGGTCAAGACCCTCCCCTACGGGTTATGTGTCAGGTGGATTGCTCCGCCAAAGCCAGAGCCCGGGCGAATTTGCTTTTGGATTCCCGGACGAGGCCGTGTCTGGCGGCCAGCACATTGGCAAAATAGGTGGCGGTGGCTTCGCTGCCGGATTTTAATTCCACTTCCAGCTCGCACAGTGGCACTTCCCTGCCGCCGCCCATCAGTACGCCGGAGTCCAGGGCAATTTCCACCACGCAATCGAGTAGGGTAACGGTGGCGGCCTGCCGGGTAAACCGGGCGCCGCAGACGGTGATCAGCCCCTTGGCGGTAAGAATTTTCAGTTCTTCCCAACCACTAAGTTTACATAATATAGGAATCGCTTCCTCAATGGTTGCCGCTTCCGTTTCATATTCTTTCCGGCGGTTCGCACCATCCGGGGCTTTCAAGGTGCAGACGGAAGTGCCGTTTTCGTACCGACGGCGCAGGGTCATGTGCCGGGCGGACAGGTCTTTATTAGGCGTGTCGTAATAGGTCGTTTCCATGGCGATTTCGGTAACGGCATCCAATTCTGCACGCACCGCGGACAAAATTTCCGGCGTAGCGGCATATTTCAGCTCAAATTCCTTGCTCATGGCGCACCTCCAAATGTCTAAATTACCATCATTATACATCGCGATTGCCTGTTATGCAAGAAACTTTATTGTAAGCCCGATTCCGACAAAAAAACCCCCGGCTTTCGTGGTAGGATTGGCGTATCGAGATCAGAAAGGAATGTGGTACAAATGATGGTTTCCATAGGGATCTATGTCCGCAGGTGGCAGAGGTTTTTGCGGCGATGGATGGTAGATCCCCGGGTGCATACGATACTCCAGGCAGTGGGCTGGGTGGTGGCAGGTTGGGTGCTGTCGGCGGCAAGCCTGAGCAACCGGCCGCAGCCTCTGGCTTTGGGCGCGCTGTGTGCCCTGTCCGGCTGGCCGGCGGTGCTGATAGCCATGGGCAGCATGGCTGGATACTTAATGTTTTGGGGCACGGCCGGTGCTCAAGGTGTAGTTTGGATCATGGCCGGGGTACTGGCGGCCACCGTTTTGGGCGGACGGGAGCTGCTGCGGCAGTCACCGCTGCTAATGCCGGCCATTGCTGCCACCATCGTAGCGGCGGTGGGCGTGGCATTTCAGATGCTTTTGGGGGACACTACCCCCATTGTGATCTATCTTTTGCGGATCGCCATGGCCGGACTGGCGACGCGGCTGTTTGTGTTGGCCTCCGAGCGACGGGATCCGGTGGTGGATTGGGTGGCCTGCGGCATCGGTGTTTTGGCTCTGGCGCAAGTGATGCCCATCCCCTATTTGGGATTTGGTTACATAGCGGCAGCAATACTGGCCTGCACCGGGGCATTTCCGGCGGCGGCCCTGGCGGGCCTGGCCTTGGACTTGGCGAGGATCACTCCGGTGCCCATGACCGCAGTGCTTTGTCTTGCCTGGCTGGTGCGACTGATTCCCGGAGGGCGGAAAAAGTGGATGCTTTTGATGCCGGGAGCGGTTTACTTAGTGGTGATGGGTCTTTGCGGTGTGTGGGATATGATGCCCCTGCCGGGCCTGGCCATTGGCGGCGCGGTGGCCTATTTCCTGCCGGGACAGGCGGATGTTTCCCATCGCCGTGGTGAAACAGGCGTTGCCCAGGTGCGGTTGGAGATGGCAGCTTCCGTGCTTTCCCAGACAAGGGTGCTGCTGCAAAGCGTGGCAGATCCGCCCATTGATGAGGCGGCGCTGATCCAGCGGGCGGCGGAGCGGGCCTGCGGTGGCTGTCCCTGTCGGAAAAATTGCAGGGAAAAGCCGGAGAATTTACCCACTTCCCTACTGCACAAGCCTCTGGGCAACGGAGCGGATCTGCCCCTTTCCTGCCGGAAATCCGGGCGAATGCTCCAGGAATTGCGCCGCAGCCAGGAGCAGCTGCGTGCCATCCGGGCGGATCGGGATCGGCGGAAGGAATATCGGACGGCGGTGGAGCAGCAGTATCAGTTTTTGTCGGAATATTTGCAGGATCTTTCTGATGCCATTGCCCGGCGGAGCAATCCCCCTCAGCAGTGGTATCAGCCCGAGGTGGCGGTGGTTTCTGCCAGTCGGGAAAGAGCCAACGGCGACCGGTGTCTGTGGTTTGCCGGGGTGGAGTGCCGGTACTATATTTTGCTCTGCGACGGCATGGGCACAGGCCCGGAAGCTGCCCGGGAAGGGCAGATTGCCGGGAATATGCTGCGGAAATTGCTTTCTGCCGGGTATCCCCCGGAGTATGCCCTGCGGAGTTTGAACAGCCTGTGTGCCCTCCAGGGCAGCGCCGGGGCGGTGACCGTCGATTTGGCGGAATTGCGGCTGGATACGGGTAAGGCGACACTGTATAAGTGGGGCGCGGCGCCCAGTTATGTATTTAGCCGGGGTGAGCCTATAAAAATCGGGACAGCCACCCCACCTCCGGGCCTGTCGGTGACAGAGGGCCGGGAAACGGTGGAGAAGCTGTCCCTGCGTCGGGGAGAGACGCTGGTATTGCTCAGCGACGGCGCCGGCGGAGAGGATGCCTTGCGCCTGTGCTGGGAACGGGCCGGGGAACCCGTTGGGGAGCTGGCGGCAAAAATTTTGGAGGGTTGCCAACCGGATGGCTCGGACGATGCCACTGTCGCTGTGGTGCGTCTGAGTCACGCCCCTGTTTCTGCATAATACCACAAGTTTTGTGCGGAATTTGTCGAAACACAAGATGTGGGAGAAGAATTTGGAGAAATACCACAAGATTTTGGGAAAACAGGCGTCATTTCTGTCATTGCGAGGCCCAACGGGCCGTGGCAATCCCCCGGTTCGAAGGAGATTGCCACGGCCCCTTCGACTTCGCTCAGGGTCCTCGCAATGACACAATAATGAAAAGCAGGGTGCATTGCACCCTGCTTTTGGTTTAGTATTCTCTTACCACGGCCTTGACCAGGCCGATGATCTCGGCTTCCCGGCCGTCGATAGGCTCGTAGTTCTCATTTTCCGGCATCAGCCAAACCTGACCGTTGCGGCGGGACAGGCGTTTAACGGTGGCTTCGTCACCGATCCGGGCAACCACGATCTGGCCGTCCATAGCGGTCTGCTGGGGGCGGACCACCACCTTATCACCGCTCAAAATACCGGCATTTATCATACTGTCGCCCCGAACCCGGAGGGCAAAGCAGCCGGGATCGCCATCCCAGGCCATAGTTCCCTCCTGATTTTCCACCGCCAGAATGGGGATACCGGCGGTGACCACACCCACAACGGGGATCTGCCCGGGTCGGACATTGGTAACAATGGAGCGCTTGCGGCCCTTGGCACCGGGAGAAAGCAGCAGACCTTTGTCCTGCAGGGCCTGGATATGGTAGCTGACGGAGGCAGTGGAGCGCAGGCCCACAGCCGCACCGATCTCCCGGACGGAGGGGGCGTAGCCGTTCTCCTGGACAAACGCATTCACATATTCCAAAATCCGATCGGCCTTATCACTGGTTCTGGCCATAAAAATACCCCCTGTTTTGACAATGTTATTCATATCGTGTCATTGCGAGGGAGCATGGCGACCGTGGCAATCTCCTTCGAACCGGGGGATTCCCACGCCAGTGTTCGCACTGGCTCGGAATGACACTTCTTATTTTAGCTTTTACATTATAGCACAAATGAACGAAAAAGAAAAGGGGTAAAACGCATTTTGGAACAAATTTTTGCGCTGCGGCATAGATTATACCGTGAAAAGGAGGGGTCAGATTGGAAAAAATTGATCCACAGGTGGCGGCCAAAGTCTGGCAACGGGTTCATGGAAACGAAAAACCGGGCGAAGCTGTAAGCCTGCAGACCATGGTTGCATGGGAAAAGGAAACGGAGGCCATTTTGCTGTGGCTTTCCCGACGGTTGCCGGATAAGGGCTACCCATTACAGCAGATGATCGCCGACACCCGGCGGCATATTGCTTGCTTGCAGGGAATTCGGCAGTTAAATGGGGGAAAACCCGGGGGTTATGCCGCCGGAAAGCCTATGTCCGGTGATCCGGGGGCGCTGCTGCGCAAGTGCTATGGGCAATGCCTCCGGGTGGGCGGACAGTATGCATCCCGGGCGGAGGATGCCCAATACGGCTGCGTGTTTGGGGATATGGCCCGGACGAAAAGAAGGCATTGCGCTATGATTCTGGAAATTTTGGGCTCGCTTTCATAAGTACAATGGAATGAGATTGTAGGGACCGGCGTCCTCGACGGTCCTTTTACGATGCTTGCGGACCGTCCGGGAAGCCGGTCCCTACAAAGAGCGGGAATCTCCCCCGGCTAAAAAAGTGGCTACTAAATATGTGACCCGTACGGGAATCGTTTGCGTTGCCGGAGAAGAGCATTCTGGCTGCCATCCACATCCGTACCGGATGCATCTGGAAGCCAGGGGAATCTCCCCCGACCTAAAAAACATGCCACCGGCATGTTTTTTACCTCGCTTTGCTCGGCCGGTCTCTTCGATTCCCGTAGGGCAAAAAAAGACACACACCGGATGGTGTGTGTCTTTTTTTGGTGAACTGAGTGCATTGACATCCGAACTATTTTCCATTGCTTCTAATTCTTCCGCGGTGGGAATTGTAACGGGATCATCTGTGTAAGTCAGGTAGAAAACCAGTTTGTCGTCATAAAGATAAATAGCCTTGACCAACCCGTCGATCAGCCGCTCTTTATTCTTGTGAATGCGCAGATCCAAATCACGGTAACGATGGAGCGTAAAGAGGATCATTTCTTTGTCGATCTTCGGCATCTTGGCCTCTTCTTCCTTAATTGCCGCAATCAAACGGTCTTCCTCTGCCTCCAGCTCCTGCAAACGGGCTTTGGTATTGCGGGTCACGACACCCATTTCGATGGCGTTCATCATGTTCTGAATGCCGGAACGCACATTCTTGAGCTGGGATTGCAGAGCGGGGATCATATCGTTCCCCTTGTCCAGCAGCGCAATAATCTCATTGGCAATCCGATTGAGAGTCTCTTCATCATGGAGCAGAGTGATAAGAAACGCAAGCACCTTATCCTCGATCCAGTCCTTGCGAACCGCCTTTTTGTCGCACTGATGCCGCTTCGCGGCGGCACATTTGTAGTAGCGGTAGATCACACCATTCGGCTTGTTCGCGCTGTCACCGACCATCATGGTCTTGCAGAGTCCGCAAAACAATTTCGTTGTCAACAAATACGGGTCTGCGGCCTTTGCCTTGCCCGGTGCGTGTTTGTTCTGCTGCAACCGAACAGCGACCCTCTCAAACAGTTCTTCCGGTATAATGGCAGGGATGCCGCCAGGCGTTACGATGCCCATGTGGTGATACTCGCCAATGTAGTTGCGGTTGTTAAAAATACGAGTCAGCGAATTCTTGTTGAAACGGTTTCCTCTGGTGGTGCGAAGACCTCTGGCGTTGAGGTCTTCGACGATATCTGTCATGCTTTCTCCGCCTGCGTACCTGCGAAACAGCTCCAGAACAAGCGGCGCCTGCACCGGGTTAATATGATAGTGCTGTTGCTTATCAATGCTGTATCCGTATGGAATCGTGCCACCGTTGAACTTACACTTTAGTGCGTTATCGGTCATGCCGCGGGATACCTTTTCGCCAAGATCAATGTTGCTGAACTCCGCCAAGGCTTCCAGAATTGCTTCTGTGAGAATGCGATCCTTTCCTTTGGAAAGGGTCTCTGTTGCGGACAGGACTTGCACTCCCCGTTCTTCCAATAACGCCTTATATACCACGGAGTCTCTGCGGTTTCGGGAAAAACGATCCAACTTCCACACAATGATTACATCAAACAGGCCCTTTTCGCTATCCTTCACCATTTGCTGAAAAGCTGGGCGCTTAGTGGTTTTTGCGGAGTAGGCACGATCAATGTAAGTGTTTACAATTTCAATGTCATTTCTTTCGGCATATACTTTGTTTTCTCGAATCTGTCCTTCGATAGATTCTTCTCTTTGATTATCGCTGGAATAACGCGCATAGATTACACCTCTTAGCATACGAATCACCCTCCTTTGCAGATTTCTCTACTTTCACCGTAACACCCCTGTCAATAGAAAATCGCTTCACGGACATGACTCGCCGAATCTTGCACAAATTCAGCATCTCGGTTTTTAATAATCTGCACAAACCAAATGTAAACATTCTGTAAATTCTGCTTTTTGACAGAAAAAAGCCAGAAAACGACCAATTTCTGGTCATTTTCTGGCTTTGCTTATTTTCAGTTCTCCCGCCCAAAAGCCAATCAACGGATATTCCTAAAATGTCCGCTATGGCATTTAGCTTGATGTTAGATACGAGCCGTTTCTGCCCTTATCCAAAGATGGAAATAGCAATTCAAAACCACGTACAACTACTATAAAGGAAAGCGGGAGAAATTCTCCTGGTTCTCTGGTTACTCATTATCCTGAGGCGCATTTAACAGCGGAATGTTTTGAGTCAATTTCTCGGTGGATGGATTATCAATGGTGTTTTGAGTCCGCAAGGTTTCAAGTATTGTGGTTAGATCATACTCTTCATCTTGGTTTCCCTTTTGACATCCTGGAATAATTAACTTAAGTCGGTTCACCTTTTCCTTGGTCGAGTCAAGATTATATAAGAAATACGCAAATTTTGGAGACGACGGATCATTGTTCATTTGCAAATATTTCTCAAGATACTTTGCGTTACGGTCAAAAGAATACATAAAAAGCAAATGTACATTGCCGTTTATTGTTATGTCGGTTCGATGATACCCACAATTTCCACAGGAGATCAGATCAACCTGTATCTGATTCGTTTGCGGGATTTGTGTGAGCCAATGTTGTAGAAACATATCGAACTGATATGCCCCTCTTCTGCATTTAATTCGTGCGTCAATGTTTAAGCTATTGGTACTTTCGCTTAGAGTTATTTCCGAAAGCACGAATAACATTAATAGATTAGGAATGATATCTTGCGACGCATTCTTTGCAGGTGCGCTCAATTCGGGAGTAAGATTCATTAAGTCTTTCATATATATCCCCATGAGCCCAGACCGGAGCAATATGCTCCGGTCTGGGCTAGCTGCATTGTTAATTATCGCGAATGCTAATGCCCTTTTCGGTAATTATGTAACGGATCTCACCAAAATCAGTTTTGTCAATTTCCATCAGAAGGCCCTGCTCAATGCAAGAATCTAAAAGTTCTGTTGTAACACCGTTGATCCGTAACAATCTACTTCTGGTGATTTTTTCGCCTCTTTGGAACATCACTAGTATTTTATAAAATTTGTTCATTGGTACCTCCGGAAAAACTTCCAAATAATGATTATGTGTTATTTCATTTTGCTCAAATCAATCCACAAAGCGGGGCGGACATTGCGTTCCGCCACCTTTCTGGGTATAAGAAAAGCCACCCAGAGCTCATCAGTCCCCTAGGTGGCTTTTGTAACAGTGTTTCAGCCCCGCGTTCCGTCCGATGGTATTACTATATCACGCAAATTCGCTGTCTTTCAATATCAAAAGGTGTCATTTGGTATCAAATCATGCGTGTCTTCTTAAAAGCTTGCAGATCTAAGATAAGATTTTCTTTTGATCGGCAGATTGCACATCGGGAGAAATCATAATATGAACCCATACGAATCCCTCTTTTGTAGTCAGCAGAATTTAGTTGCCAAGAGATTACTTTATATTGGAACTATTGTAACTTGGATTATGCAATTTTGGGCCTTCCAGCTTATCTCTTGGTCCTTTCCTTCATTATGTTTATAAACATGAAATTCCATTGTGAATGTATCGCCTGCCTTTACAGATGTTCTTTGTAGTCTATGATGATCATAATTCACTTCAAACTGATATCCAAGAACTGATTTATCATTCGGAATTATTTCAAGTACTTTTACAGTCATGCGATAGTTCGCATCAGCTGCGTGTTTCCATGTGATGTACTCAGGTGACATATATTTACTCTCACCTGTTAGGGTAATTGATAACACAGGGGTCAGATTAGCGTTGCAACGAGAACATCGCATTTTCCCATTATCACTATGCCCCAATGCTGTGCCAGTTGTACCACCGCAGGTTGTACACGTCGACGGAATAGAACATGTCGCAGCAGCATAATTGTGCCCTGTGGCAGCACCAGATGTTGCGCCGCATGTCTTACACTTCTTAGGCTCGGTGCATGTTGCATCAGAATAGCTATGTCCTGTTGCCTGGATTATTTCTGTATAACTATCACCACAACTACAACTAAATGTTTTCACACCATCTATGTCACAGGTAGCTGCCTTTGTAATTGCCCCATTGTAGCTATGCTCTATCATAGCAATCGGCTCTGTGACTGCTTTTCCACAAATAGCGCAAACAGCTTTCTGCTCACCCGTCTCCGTACATGTTGGAGCTTTAGTAATCTGCATTTCGCCGTAAGAATGCCCCGTTGCATTAGCGGGTCTGTTATAGGAATACGGACATGTTTTACAAGTAAGCTTTTCCTCGCCCTCTGCTTCACAACCCGGTGCAGTTATTGTTTCAGTGGCATATTCATGGGTATGGATTCGTTGCTCACTATCCTTGTACGCCCCTAATTCTTGGAAAATAGGATTAGATACTTCATATTCTTTCTTTTCCCAGTAAGACAACGCCTGTTGATACCGAACTTCCTTGCACTGTTCCGCACTATCATTGTAGTCGCCAAGAGATTCAAAGATAGCGTACGCCTCGTCAAACTTACCCTCCGCCAAAAGGTCAAGACCCGCACCATACTGATTATCAGGGATAATTGCTGTAACCAAGAAATAGATGAACACGCCAATCAACGCAAGAATTGCGGCGCAAATTGCCAAAATAGTATTACGCTTTTTGCGCTTCTGTTCAGCAGCAACCGCTTCAGCCCGAGCAATCTCTGCCTTTCGTTCGCGTTCCTTGCGGTCTGCTTCTGCCTTTACTTCGAGTTCCTTGATCTTCTGCTGACAAATTATAATCTGCTCATCTGCATCCTTCCAGCCAGGGATTTTCTCGAACTCCGTAATAGCGTCCTCGAAATCCCTAACACGTACCACACGCCCAGACATTTTTTCCTTGCCTGCTGCATAGATGTGATCCTTCCGCTCTATTTCCGCCTGCACTTTGAGTTCTTCGATTCTATCCTTACATGCTACACAAAGATTATCTGCATCCTTGTAGCCTTCCATAGATGCAAAAATCTCTATGGCCGCAGCACAGCTGGCTTGGGTATCTTCTTCCTTTAGATGGATAGCCTTCTGGTACTGATCCTCTTGCACCTGCATGCAAAGTTCACGGAGCGCTTCCGTGCGTTCTTTGGCTGTTTTTGCAATTACGTCCTTGCGGCATTGGATTAGAACGTCGTAATCCATCACTTCTTGCAAATCAGCTTCGGACAAACTGCAGGCCAAACATTTGCTGCCATTAATTGCCGGGTTGCCGCAAACGCACAGTCGATGTGTTTCCTCAACTACCGGATAATACAGCTTCTGTCCTACGCGCAGGGCACCCTTCTTCGCCAAAAGCACGCGCAAATACTTATGCTGCGCAAAGCTTTCCGGAACCAACTCCGTTTTCTCAGGCACAGAATAAATTGTCGGGTTTTCTTCCTTGCGCCAAACAGTGTCGTCTGTAAAGGCCGCCTTTTCGCAGGTGACCTCCACCTTGTATGCTACATTTGTATTCAGATTAAACGGCTTAGCCTGCGGAAGCTGTTCGCCCGTTGCTGCAGACAATCCCTGATATGCAAATGTACTTGTGCTGATCTGATCGCCTACATCATCATAAACAGTGATGTTAAGATAGACCGAGCGCAAAGTTTTGCCGCTAATATTATTGATGTCCAAAAGAAGAACATCTGTTCCGTTGTCATCCTTGATAGTTACATTAGAGATAAAAACGGGAGAACCGACCACATACTGGTTAGGGCAATAGGAATGCTTGATAGACTCATCAACCGGTTCTGCCTCAGGCAGTAGTTCTACATCATCCTCATCATAGTCCTCGTCAGGCAAAAGGGCAGACTCCTGCTTAACCACCTGACGCACAGGCACAAATTCAAGGTTTGCATACTTTTCCTGATACCGCTCGTAGATGACCGTTTTTCCATTTTTTGCATCGCTTACCGCCGAGTTAATCAGCATCTCCTCACCGAAATCCATCGGCTGCTCGCTAAACATGCCACAGGCGCTACAACGATAACCTTTTACATTCTTTCCAGCCAAGCCAGCAGCTGCACCAATCGCACCGGCGATGATTGCACCGGCAACAACTCTTCCTGCTGTAGCTTGCTCGTGCTGCGTATAGGGATAAATTGCTTTGCTTCCACAGAATTTACAACGCATTTATTCTCCCTCCCATTCACCAAGCATAGTAAAGTAATAATAATTAAGATCTGAATCCGGGATCGGGGTCACGCTTAAAGCGCCGTCTTTTACATAGCTATCCAAGTAGTTCTTTTTGACGTTTTGGTATGCCTTTTTAGGATTTTCTTCAAGATCTCTCTTGTTAAAATACGATCCGCTGATTTCAATCCAATCGCGCTCGGTCAAAGGCTTTCTTGTCGCGACCATATGCTGCAGAAATTTACCATAGCCAAAGCAATGATGATATTCCAGCCAAAGTGAAGGGTTTGTGGGGAATAGATCTGCCGTGCAAAGCGACAGCAAATAGTACTTGCCGTCATTGCCCAAAAACAGGACACGCTCTTTATCGAGGTTATCTAATAACTTTTTGTATTCGTCATCGTCCATTGCGGCTAACTCATCAGCCCAATTTCGGATTTCTTCCGCAGTAAGCCCATCTTCTTCCTCAAGTACTGCGGTAACCAACTGCCCATGGTAACTCGTAGCATTTGGGAGTCTTGTAATTGCCTTTTTGCGGCGGGCTTCGTTGGCTTCTTCCCAGTGCTGCAAAGATCCCCAGAGGCTTTCCTCTTCGGCGTTCTTATATTCACGTTGTTCGCGCCGTTGTTTTAAAAGTTCAACACACGCTTCGGTTTCTCCCACAGTCTTGTATGTTTCAAGATCGTCTTGGCTATAAATTGCCACAGAATTGTGATTAACGATCTCCATCAATTCCTCATCTGTTTTGTTTTTGTGGGTCATTAAGCATGTACGTTTTGTTGACTCCTTTATTTGTTTTCCATGGTACTCCAGATCGGATTCATAAGACATACGCTACCTCCCGTTTAATGGCATAATTCTGCCTAAAAGTCGATAAATCAATTATATATACGATAAATTCCTATGTCAAGTTGAATTGCCGTCTTTTGGGTTGTTTTCCAAGCCCCAGTCAGACAGTAAAATAATTATGAAAGGGGCGATATTCTATGGAACTTGACTATTCTCAAATTGGAAAACGCATCGCACAGCGTAGGAAGGAGTTGGGCTTGAAGCAGACAGAAGTTTGCGAGCGGGCCGGGATCAACGACAAGTATCTGTCATGCATTGAGCGAGCGACTTCTATTCCTTCCCTGGAGGTAGTCATGCGCCTTGCCCTCGCCTTGGATACGACTCCAGATACATTTTTGACCGGCAGTATTCGCTTTGAAGATGATCAATGGCGGGATGTCGCCGAGATGCTTCGCAATATGAATCCAGTCAAGCTGAGTCTAGCAAAGAGTTTCTTGTCCTGGCTTGCAGATCAGCCCCTGAACTCTTAACACACTAATATCGTAGATATACAACAAGCCACCGTTGCTCGATGTGAGCGACGGTGGCTTTTGGCTATATGTAAAAGAAGCATAGTCAGAACATTTTATTATTCCCTATAGCCATTAAGCAGGGCGCCATTTGGTGCCCTGCTTTCTTTTTTGTTGAGAAATACCGAAAAAAATCATGATGTTTATGGAACCAATTAAAGACGAAATGGAGTGTGAGAACCGGCAAGAGTATAGATCTCCGTGTTGTACCGGAGATCGCAACAGCCCCAGTACAGCAAAGTATCCCATCTTGCAAATGGGATGCAGAGGATCTGCGTGCAATAGCCAAGCGTGCTTATCCTCGACACGCAGCGTATAACTCATTTGACAATGGTGAGATGCGATGCGTACGCATTTTAAGAGCTGGGTGTCCTGCGACGCTGCGAGGTGGCGTCTGCGGATACACAGCGGACACAGCGGCCATTGCAGCCCGGTGTGCCTGCCATGCAGCCAGCATGGCGATACACCGAGGCAAAACGGGCGCGTCCAGCAACATGGTTATTTTACGAATAACTGTAAAATAACCATGTTGCGATAATTATTCGATAAAAATGCGTGGTTATTTGCTTGCTTTCGACCCCAGAGTCGTGCAGAAGTAAGCACATTGTCCTAAAAACAGTAGTCTACCGGGCGCTGGTCGCGTCACGGGTAGCGTGAGTCACGGCGAGCTATTGTTTCTTAGCGGGTATGCCTACAATACCCTCCGGAGGTGCACTCCGGTAAAGCCAGATCTGAAGAAAGATACGCATGTGGGTAGCCGAGTTGAACAGCAATGGCGGATCACACCATCCGATAGTGCCGAATTGACCGCCGGCACAGGTGTAAATTTATCAAATTATCATATAGGAGGACAAACTTATGTCTAGATCTGAGCGGCTCAATGCCGTAATGAAACGCGCTGTCGCGCGTAGCGACGAAAAAGAGGTCGGCAAGCTGACCAACGATGTAACCATAAAACCCTATAGACGGAATATTGAAAGATTCTGCAATTGGGCAAAGGAACTTGGTATCACCCGATACCACCACATCAACGAATTCGGCTACACGCCTACGACCCTGATTCAGAAATATGCGGACCATCTCGTGTCTACCGGTTTGAAGGCAACCTCTATCCATACATACCTGGCTCCGGTAT
Organism: Oscillospiraceae bacterium; assembly: GCA_017624715.1. Classification (GTDB taxonomy): domain Bacteria; phylum Bacillota; class Clostridia; order Oscillospirales; family Oscillospiraceae; genus Faecousia. The sequence continues at coordinate 2,900 of JAGAMN010000027.1, read as the reverse complement.
GCAAGGGATTGGGGATTTGCATGTCGGAGATTGAAAAGCCCGCTCGCTTGTCCAAGGACATTGTGAAAAACACCAAGCTGCGCCAGAATGCAGCAGGTGCAAAGCAGATGAACGATCCTGCAAACGCACGGTTGTGCAAGCTGGCAGAATTCGTTCCCGTGCGCCCGCAGGCAATGGTCAAGCTCGCAGCTGTCAACATTAGGGTCGACGAAAACGGCGACAATATTGTCGTTATCCGTGATAAAGGCGGAAAAATGTCTATTCAGCTTTTGCTGCCCCATGAAGTCGCTCTTGTCCGTCATTTGCTGAGCACGGATGCTGAAGGACGACCGCTGAAACCCGGAGAGCGACCTTTCTCCACCAAGGACTTGCAGCAGATCGCATGGAGCAAATTCCGTATTGAGCGTGCTCAGCATATTGAAGAATATTTTGAGAAACACTTCAATGCGTGGAAGACCATGCCCAGCAAGACCTTGGAAGATCGCAAGCGCCGGGCTGAAGCCAAGGCGGCAGCAGAACGAGAGAAAAAAGAGTGGATTGATAAGATTGTGGCGAAATATATGAAGGAACACCCCAAAGACACGAAAGAGAAAGTTGATGCTTATCGCCAGCGGCTGGAGAATCCGGCACCCATCAGTATCCGTGGTGGCAACCGGGAGCGAGCCATCGCCCTGGGCCGCCCCACGGAGTATGATCGGGTGGCGGTTCGGATCGCATCTGTCTATGCGCTCTCTCACTGGGTCGACGAGAGCACCATCAGAAATTATCTAACCAAGTGACTTTTTTGTTAAAAAACTGAACTTGAAATCATTATTAAGATGGTACAACCCCAGCTGGCCCGATGCGAAAGGCATCGGGCGGGCTCCCGGGGTGGCTCCCTGGGAGCTGTACTGGGGCGGTACTTTTGTCGGTCCGCCCTCGCGGAGGCGGGGGCGGTTTTCTAAAACGAAGAAAGGAGGTCTGCACAATGCTGAATAGGCTGTTAATTGCGTTCGTTGCCTGTGTCGAGAGAACACAGGCATACATCCGCGCACTGCTGCACGATAAACATGGCACTTGGCAACTGCCGCCGAACATAATTCACGAAATTGCCCGGTGCCTGCTGCCGGATGTTGTTGCCTATTGCGAATCGGAAGAAGGCAAAGCCGAGTTCGTGAAATGGCAGCAGGACCAAGAAAAGAGCAAGGTCTAATCAGCCTTGCTCTTTTTCTCAATATATAAGTTTAGGTGTGTTGACTTCCATGTTTCTTAATTTTGTGTTGTTTGCAGAAGATACATCAAAGAAGATGATCATCTCCTGCTCGTATTTATTGCCCAACAAATCCTGAAAATGTAGAACCAATGAAGCCTGTGCTTCATATGCACTATATTGCGGAAGAAACTCCACCTGAATATGGATTGCCACATTCCGCATCTCGCCTTTTTCAAAAGTCGCAAAAGGGAATTCCACTGTTTGTTCCTCTTTGTTCTTATTTTTCCAATGGCAAGTTAGGTTTATTGCCGTTCCTGCACCTATATTTTTCATCATTATCCACTCTGATAATATAGTACATTCTCTAGGATGCTCATCACTAAGAAACAGCAAAGTATCTGAATCGTAGTTGTTTTGCCCCAATATGTCGTCAACAGGAGCGGCATCAAAATACGGCCTGTATTCTAGTCGTTTTCTCTCTTCGAATTGTCTTTGCGATTCTTCAATTTGTTTATATGTAGCCCTTGCTGAACGACCATTGAAAACACATATAAAGACTGTTGCTATAACATATATAGCTGTGATGCTTAACATCAACCAATCTGTAATTAACGGCATCTTTTATCGTCCCCTCGCAGTCTCGTTCTTTATATATTTAACAGTTACTACCCTAAATTTAGATATCGCTTTTATCTAATGGTAAAGCTTGTCTACAGTAGAACACTTCCTTTCTAAGTTTCTCCAGTTCCTGAGTCTGATTTTTCATTTCTTTGCGAATATCTTCCAATTCAGAATTGACAGAAAAAATCGGAGGATAGCTATTAAAATCAATTATAAAGTGCTCACAATACTCACCAATATCATCTGAGTAAATCACATCGCCTTCAATAGGCAATTTGTTTGTGTTTTCCCTAAATTCATTGCCTCCAAAGTATATATCTATACTTTGGTTGACACCTAAAACACATTCGTTTTTCGACACCCTGCTTAATCGATCTGCAAACCGGGGATTTGATAAACTTTGCACAAACTCATCACGTAATGCAATCTTTACCTTTGTAGCAACACGCTTTCCGTGATTTGTAAATCGAAGCCCATAAAAAGCCCTTTTCTCGTAGATAAATGCATATGTGATATATGCACGGTTTTCTTCGTTATACTGTCTTTTGGATTCTGCTAATTGGTCTCTCGTTGCTTTTGCTGACCGGATGTTCGCCCAACAAATTGCACATGTTGCCAAGACATACACAACTGTAATCCATACCATTGCCCAATCGGCACTCATTTTTGTCCCCCCAAATACCTATTCTAAAATTGTTCGTCGCATGGTCTGTATCCTCCGTAATTTGACATCCCATCTTTGAATATTATAGGATAGTATGTTGAAAAAGGCAAGCCAATAACGTCACTAAGAAGGGAATCAGCAAAACGAGCAAGGCCTAGCTAACCTTGCTCTTTTGCTCAATATGGGTAGTCGTAATAAACAACAAATCCGAACCAGTTTCGATGAACGAAACAGTTCGGATTTGTTTCATGTGGTGACCCGTACGGGAATCGAACCCATGTTACCGCCGTGAAAGGGCGGTGTCTTAACCGCTTGACCAACGGGCCTGGTAGCGGCGACCTGACTTGAACAGGTGACAGACCGGGTATGAACCGGGTACTCTACCAACTGAGTTACGCCGCCATGGGTGGTCAAAATTCCGGC
>JAGAMN010000026.1 GCA_017624715.1 Oscillospiraceae bacterium | reverse complement strand
CCGGTGGAGGGACCTTCCACAGTGACGGTGCTGGCCTGGATCTCAAAGGGCTGCTGACCGTTGGGAGTCAGCTCCACGATGCCCTTGACAATGAGAGCTGCGCCGATATTGATCTTGGAGATCTCCTGGAAGTTTTCCAGGCTGTGTTCCGTGTTCGCTCTCTGGTGGCCCACGCGATCCACTGCTTCTTCCAGGAGCGTGATTTCGTGTATGTCCACACACCCCTGATCACCGGCTCCGATTGTGAGGGCGCAGGCGAAATGTTCCAGGTCACCACCTTGGATCTGAACAACATCCCCAAGACCGAGGACGGCAAGGTGGATTTCAGCCAGGACTTCTACGGCAAGCCCACCAACCTGACGGTTTCCGGTCAGCTCAACGGCGAGACCTTTGCCATGGCCTTTAAGAACATCTATACCTTCGGCCCCACCTTCCGTGCCGAGAATTCCAACACCACCCGCCACGCTGCGGAGTTCTGGATGATCGAGCCGGAAATTGCCTTTGCTGACCTTTCCGACGATATGCGTCTGGCTGAGGATATGATCAAGTACATCATTTCCTATGTGCTGGAGCACGCTCCCGAGGAAATGGAGTTCTTCAACTCCTTCGTGGATAAGGGCCTGCTGGACCGGCTGAACAATGTTCTGAACAACGATTTCGGTCACATCACCTACACCGACGCTGTTGCTCTGCTGGAGCAGCACAACGATCAGTTTGAGTACCCCGTCCACTGGGGCAGCGACCTGCAGACCGAGCACGAGCGGTATCTGACCGAGGTAGTCTTCAAGAAGCCCGTATTCGTCACCGACTACCCCAAGGAGATCAAGGCTTTCTACATGAAGCTGAACCCCGACGGAAAAACCGTGGCTGCTATGGACTGCCTGGTGCCCGGCATCGGCGAGATCATCGGCGGCAGCCAGCGTGAGGACAACTACGAGGTTCTCAAAAACCGCATTGAAGAGCTGGGCATGAACCCCGAGGACTACGGCTTCTACATGGATCTGCGGAAGTACGGCTCTGCCCGTCACGCCGGCTTCGGCCTGGGCTTCGAGCGCTGCGTCATGTACCTGACCGGCATCGGCAACATCCGGGACGCCATCCCCTTCCCCAGAACCGTTGGCAACTGCGAACTGTAACCAAAAATGCCACCCATTTGGGTGGCATTTTTTTGTGGTTTTTTCCGTTATTTTTTACTGATTTTTTCACATATAATCCCCTCGAGGCAGACACATCCTAGCTTTGAGGAGGGATCATCGTGAAACTCGTCAAATCTATTTGCGCAATTTTTATACTCAGTTTATTGTGCTCCTTTTTAGGGGGCTGTATGCATTTTGTTTCCCGGCCTGCGGAAGCGCCGGTCAGGGTGGTAACCCATATCAACATCACTTATGAAAACGGCAATATCCACACCCAGCGGCATTACGAGGACGCCGGAAAAATGAAGCAGGTACTCAATTACCTGCGGCTGATCGATCCATACGGCCGTCCGGCAGTAGATCCGGAGATCATAGGCGGCAGCCATTTTCACATTGAGCTGGCCTATTCAGACGGCAGCAGCAAGATCTACCGGCAAAAAGCTGACCGCTATATGCAGATCGACGGCGGCGATTGGAAGACCATCGACCCCACCCGGGCGGAGGAATTGAGTCTCTTGCTGGGGCAAATGGAAAGCGACTAAAAAAGTCCGCCAAAAGGCGGACTTTTTTAATAATACAACCTCTGAATGATTTCAGCGCAAGCTGCCACATCCATGCCGCATTGAATTTCCGGATCGTAGAGGATCTTCAAAATCACCCAATCTACATCGCTCAAAGCCAAATTATCGTTAGAGTACTGGTATACGATGCTATCCTGCCGCAATACCGTATCGCTGATGCCCAGGGTGTTGATGATCTCTTCCAGAAGGATAGAGTTGCGTGTCACCTGGTCAATGTCCGCGCGGTAACCGATCCGGGCGGTGTAGATGTCATTGGTTTCCGTCCAGTACCAGAACTGGGTAGCGCCCCAGGCATCTTCTCCATGTACCATATCGGAAAAACTGTTTTTGAAATCCTGCGCATTCAAAAAGTTCAGGCTCAGGTTCTCCTGATAGGCATTCTCCACCGGATAAATACCCGGGAAACCGGGAATTGCATTGAGTTGGGCAAATAGCGTTTCCAGCACAGTCTTATCTTCATTAGTAGGAGATCCATAGTACCTGTAATAAATGGGCGTAAGCCACTTTTGGACCAGGGTAGTATCACCGGTTCCGTCGGAGTACTCCATGTTCAGCACCACTTCGTTAAAGAACTCCAGCACCTTCTGCTGGCTGTACTGGGGCAGATACAAAGCCGAGTGGGGCGGCTCTGTGGGCACAGTGGTAGGCATTGTGGAAGGCTCCGGCTCGGTAGCCTCAGTGGTTGGAACGCTGCTATTTTCCGTAGGCTCCGTAGTAGGTTCAGTATTTTGTGCCGGTGTTTTCGGTGTGCAACCACAAAAAAGCATGGCCAAAATCAGCAAAAAAACAGCAGTTTTCTTCATAACAGTTCCCCCTATCCGTTTTCTTTATTATAGCATACCATGCCAAATGTGCAATACGGAAAGCAAAAAGCACCCCGTTTGGGGTGCTTTTGGTGCCGCTGTCCTGTTGCGGTGCCCGGCGATTGTCCTTGGCGCGAACGCCATCGTCCCTCGCCGACCGCTGCCACTCGCTCCCCTCGCTTCATCCGCCACCGGCGGCGCTCGGGTCGCTCCCCGGGATCTCATCTCCGGTTTTCACCCGGCGGCATTAAGAAAAGGGATACCCCGATGGGGTATCCCTTTTCTTGGTGCCGCTGACCGGGATCGAACCGGTACGGATTTTACTCCGAGGGATTTTAAGTCCCTTGTGTCTGCCTGTTCCACCACAGCGGCAAGTGTACAGCAGGTATGGTATCACATTTTCCCGTTGCCGTCAAGTTACAACTGGTCGATATTTAGGCTAAAGGGCTCTAAACAATTCTCAATAAACCAGTTCAGCTCCGGCATCTGCATTTCTTGCATGGACCGCATGGTCTGAATTGCCGCAGAATCAAATTCCGTATTGCCGGCCTTCTGCTCTTCGATGCACTTGATATATGCCGACAGTTTATCCGCCGCCTTGATGGTAGGAAGCACCGCCGGGTCATCTTCCAACACATCATGCTCATAGCAGCTGCGCAGCTCCTGGGGCAGCATATCCAGCAGCCGTTCACCGGCGATTCGCTCCACCTGCTTATAGGCATCCTTAATATCGGGATTATAGTACTTGATGGGCGTGGGCATATCACCGGTCAGCGTCTCCGACGCATCGTGATACAGCGCTGCCACAGCGCAGCGGTCCGGATCCGGGCCATCCAGTTTTAAAACATGGCGGCGGATCAAAGCCAATGCGTGGGCAAGCACCGCCACCTGGTGGCTGTGCTCCTGAATATTCTCGGAATAGGTATTGCGCATCAGACCCCATCGGGTGATGTAGCGCATTCTGCCCAGCAGGGCGTAAAATTCGTTGGCCATAATTTCCTCTCGTGTATGTATCTTACAGACCCCGGTTCTTCATCACCCGGATATCCTCGCCCACGAAGGTCAGCCGGTCAAAGCTTCCGTGGAGACGGGATGCAATCTGGGGAGAATACCGCCGGGCCATCTCATCCACATTCAAATTCGTGGAGATCACCATAGGTTTACCCGCTAAAAGCCGATCATTTAGCAGGTTATACAGGGCAGCGGTGACAAACTGGCCGGGCATTTCCGTGCCCAGATCGTCGACGATCAGCAGATCGCAGCGGTTCAGCTTCTCCACTGCCTGGCGGTCTTCCTCGCTGCCACCGAACTTTGCTTTTTCCAACTTGGTAAACAAATGGGATGCCGTTTCGTACATGACGGAATAGCCTTTGTCGGCCACCGCACCGGCAATGCAGGCAGACAGGAAGGTCTTACCCAAGCCCGTGCCGCCAACAAACAGCAGATTGCCTGCGTGCTCTGTGAAGGATGCGGCATACTGCCGACACTTTTTGAAATTCCGCTCCATGATGGCCCGGGGGCTTGCGCCATAGCGGCTGTCATACTGGTCAGAATAGTAATCCAAACGGAACTGGCCGAAATTCTCCTTACTGCCGGAAAGGATGGTCAACTCCTTCTTCTGCTCCTGGCGGCACAGCTCTGCCAGGCACTCGCACATGGTGCTGCCCAGGTAACCGGAGCCGCCGCAGCGGCTGCAGATACTGCTGTCATCCAAATAGCCTTCCTCAAAATGGGTGCGCACCAGCATTTCCCGCTCTGCCTGCAGAGCAAGATTCTCCTCTTTGACCTGTGCCAAAGCCGCAGTAATATCGCCGCCGGTGGTAAAGGCCAGTTGAGCAGTCTTCGCCATGGTCATGCGCAGCTGCTGATCGATCTGCCGCAGCCGAGGTACGCGCGCATAAGCCTGCTGCAAATGCTGCAGATTTTCGGACTCCCGATCCGCCTTTTCCTGGGCCAGTCGGGCTCGTGCCCGTTTCACAACTTCCTGGCTGTATGCCATGGTTATCCCTCCCTAAGTACACGCTGGATGGCTTCCAGCTCCGCCTGTCCCAGCTGTCCGGAAGCACCCTGGGGCACCGGCTTGCGGTCGCCGGCACGAACCTGTTCGCCGGTTTTGAATCCAGCGGTTTGCCATCTCGTCAATATTTTATTCATGTACGGCCAGTTGAGCCCACCGGTGTTTAAGCAGGTACGCTCATAGGCCATGGTAATTGCTTCATCATCAAAGCCCATTTCCAGCCAGCCGTTAGCATACCGCTCCTCTGCCTGAGTCAGCGTCCGGCCACGGATCTGAAGCAGCTTCTTCATATGCTCCAGCTGAGAATTTTTCGCATTCTGGCTGTGAATAAATGCCGCGGCGGACTCCAGGGTGTCAATCCCCTGCTCCGCCCAGAAATAAGCTTCCTTTTCAATAGCACGCAAAGACGGATTGCGCAGGCTGCCCCGCTGACGAGCCTTGTCCTTGCAGTAAGACACCAGTACAGAGGTCACCTCCGCCGGTAGGCCCAAATACCGCTCAAAGGACAGCAGGATCTTCAGCTCCTCGGTGTTCATGGACCGACCCAGCAGCCGCTGGACTTCGCCGTAAAGCATCCGGAAGCCGCCATCGTGATCCATGGCATCCAGCACATCCTCTTCCGAATATTCCGGCCGCTGACCGCTGCGGATGATCTGCTTCTGCTCTTCCGGCCACAGCCCCAGCTGCCGTAAGGTAGCGCTGGCGCAGGAAAACCGGGTAGCCGTCATACGCAGTTCTTTCTCCGCATGTTTCGGGTCGTTGCCGCTATAGATATACAGATACAGCAGCGCTGCGTCCGGGCTTGTGGCCAACAGCAGCTTGCGAAGGTCTGCCGCGCTGATTTGAATGGGTTCTGTGTTCATGGCATTTCCTCGTAAAATTCGTCAGTTACAGCCATTATATCACAGGTTTTTCCCAAGAACAACGGCTTTTGTCTAAACAATTTTTGACAAAAACCGTGCCAATTTTTGGTTGCTCACAGTATATTGTGTTTTGGGTAGCCTTTTACCACAATTCTACCCCATATGTATCGGCGGACCGTTCCCTGTCCGCCTTTTCGCGTCACACCGTTGCGCTTTACGGCGACACACTTGACAGAATGTACAGTGTTTATCCGTCGTCACAGAAATGGTACTGTTTTTTCTGTCCGAAGCTATTGTGTGCAGTCTTCAAAAAAATATACAGGCAGCCAAAAGACTGCCTGTATTTTTTTATTTTTCGATATGCACATTCAGATGCGGGTAGGTCATTTCGATGCCCTGCTGCTCAAAGATATCCTTGATGCGGTGGGTAATCTCACGATGTACCGGCCAATAGTTATCGGTTTTCGTCCAAACACGGACGTTATAGCTGATGGCATGGTCGCCATAACTGCCCAGGGACACATAGATATCCTTGTCTTCCAGGATGCCTTCGACCTTGGCAGCTTCCATCAGTGCAGCTTCCACCTTAGAAACCGGGGCATCGTAGGATGCGCTGACAACGATATCCACCCGGCGTGTGCCCAGGACGGTGTAGTTGACGATTTCCGCTGCCACCACCGCGCTGTTGGGGATAGATACCAGCTTATTATCCGGTGTTACCAGCTTGGTGTAGGCGATACCAACTTCCTTCACAGTACCGGACTGACCCGCGATTTCTACATAATCGCCAGAGCTGAAGGGGTCGGTGTACAGCAGGGTGAAGCCGCCGATCACATTGCCCAGCAGATCCTGCAGTGCCAGAGAAATGGCCAATGTTGCCACCGATGCCAATGCCACGATGCCGGTCACATCAATGCCCAAAGCGGATGCCACGATCAACGCCAGCAGAACATACAGAATTGTCTTGATCACCGTTCGGATCAACGAATACGCCGCCGGATCCAGCTTGGATCTTTTCAGTGCCGCATTGACAACCCGCAAAATTATCTTACAGATCAAAATGCCTACAACCAGAATTGTCACCGCTACCAGTACCCTGGTAGCCAAAGAAAGGCCTTGGTTCATAGCCCAGTTTTTAATGGCTTCCCACATATTTTTATCTCCTTTATCATAATTCCTCCATCATTATATCAGTATTTCCCTTAGAATCAAGGGCGTTTTTCCATCTTAAGGAAAGTTTCTCTTTCCTAATTGCAAAATTTCTGCTATAATGTATGCAACGATCTTATTACATAATAGGAGGCGCGTATGTATAACATCTTGATTTGTGACGATCAAGCGGACATCGTCAATGCTTTAAAAATATACCTCGCCCCGGAAGGCTATCAGCTTTTTGAAGCCTATAACGGCCGGGAAGCCCTGGACATCGTAAGCCGGGAAGATATTCATTTAATCCTGCTGGACATTATGATGCCTGTTCTGGACGGCATTGCCGCTACCAGGAAAATTCGGGAAGTTTCCAATGTGCCCATTATCTTCCTTACCGCGAAATCCGAGACCGGCGACATGGTCAACGGCCTGAATGCCGGTGCTGACGATTACATCACCAAGCCTTTCGTGCCGGCAGAAGTACTGGCACGGGTGCGCTCTCAACTGCGGCGCTACGCCAGCCTGGGCAGCCGACCTGCGGAAGAAGCCACGCTGACCATCGGCGGTATTTGCCTGGACGACCGAACCAAGGCCGTCACCGTAGACGGTGTGGATGTAAGCCTGACTCCCACGGAATACAGCATTCTGAAGCTTCTTATGAATAACCCCGGTAAGGTCTATTCCACCAAGGCCCTGTATGAAGCTGTTTGGCAGGAAACCGCCCTGGGCGCAGAAGGTGCTGTGGCTGTGCATATCCGCCATTTGCGGGAAAAGATCGAGATCAACCCCTCCGATCCCCGGTATTTGAAGGTCATCTGGGGACAGGGCTACAAACTAGAAGGAGAATAAGCCTATGAAGCACGGTCTTGTCATCAAATTCCTGGTGATTCTGCTGACCGGCTGTTCTTTGGTGGCCGCGGTGGCTGGTGTTGCCGGTATCGTTGCCATGGAATCTGCAACCTTGTATGTCAATGGCCTGGACGAGCTGCAAGATCAGCAGTTTAACAGCATTGCAGAATCCATAGCCGATCAATACGCAACCTTCTATGCCGTCCGACATTTAGGCAACCTGCCCTACTCCGTCCGAAATGCTCTCTTCACCAATCCTTTTTCCCGTGCTGATGCCCGCTATTGGACGGTAAAGCTGACCCAGGGTGATGAGGTGCTGGTAGAGCCGGCGGTGTTGAATAATTGCGTATTTGCACAGGAGTATACGATCGTTCCGGAATATCCCATCATGGCCGAAACACCGAAAGAAGATCCCCCGGAACAGCCGGAAGATCCTACCGATCCCACATCCGGTTCTATCTATGACGATGTGCAGATTCCCACCGGCTACCTGTATCGCCAAACTGAAACCCTTTGGATTAACGGTCAGTTGGAAAGCTACGATCTTTACTATTATGAAGCACCGGAGTATACCATCACCATCTATATGCAGCAGGAAGTGCTGGAAAGTAGCTCCCTGCACCTGCTGACCGCCATGTACCCCTACCGCAACAGCTTTATTGCCATTGTAGCCATTGGCGTCGCGCTGGCCGCTGCCGGTTTGGTATTCCTCTGCCACCAGGCGGGTCGCACTGTTGACGGCACGATCCAACCTGCAGCCTTTAATCGGATACCTGCAGACATATATGCGGTTCTTACCATAGTGGGAATCTTTGCGCTGTCGCGGCTTTACAGCCGGCTTTATTTCTGGGTCACCGATGAAGGCCCTCACATGGGTAACCTGAGTTTGCTGGGCCTGAACCTGCTGGCGATATTCATTCTGGGTATCGGCTATATCGCTGCCATCGCTGCCCAAGTCAAAATGGGTAATTACTATTTATTCCGTCACAGCCTTATCGGTTTTTTGCTGATCTGGTTTTTCCGGGGCGTTACTCTGCTGATGAAAGGTCTGCGGCATCTGATGTCCCTGGTACCTCTGCTGTGGCGTTGGCTGCTGGTATCCTTTGTTCTGCTTATCAGTCTTGTCGTGCTCTTTTTATTGGCACCCGGCGGCGCACCGCTTGTCCAGTGGCTTCTGATTGCAGACCTGGTCCTGTGTTTTCTGGTTGTTGGCTATGTAGGCTATGCCTTCGGCATTTTGCTCTCCGGTGTGCAGAAAATGTCCCAAGGTGAACTAAGTCACCAAGTGCCCACCAAATACCTCTTCGGTGAATTCCGTCATTTCGGCCAGTGGCTGAATGCCCTTTCCGGCACTGCCATGGAAACCGCCCAAAAACACCTGCGGGCAGAGCGTACCAAGGCTGACCTGATCACCAATGTTTCCCACGACATTAAAACACCTTTGACCTCCATCATCAATTATGTGGATCTTTTGAAACAGGCTCGGACGGAAACTGAAAAAGCCCAGTATCTTGATATTTTGTCCAATCAATCCCATCGGCTGAAGCGACTGATCGATGATCTGATTGAGCTGAGCAAGGCATCCTCCGGCAGCCTGCAGGTAGAGCTGACACCCATGGATGCAGTAGAAGCCGTCAACCAAGCCTTGGGCGAGTTTTCCGAACGGCTGGAGGCAGTGGATGTGGTCCCCGTATTCACCGCCCCGGAAGAAAGCATTACCATGATCGCTGACGGCAAACTTTTCTGGCGCGTCATCAGCAATCTGCTGGGCAATGCCGTAAAATATGCCATGCCCGGCACCAGACTCTATATCGACCTGGCGCAGCACGAGGACAAGGTGCTAATCTCTATGAAAAACGTTTCCAAAGAAAAGCTTCGGGCCAGCTCCGAATATCTTTTGGAGCGTTTTGCCCAGGGTGATACCTCCCGGAATACGGAGGGCAGCGGTCTGGGTCTGAATATCGCCAAGACACTTATGGATGTCCAGCAAGGACGCTTGCAGCTGGTGGCGGATGGCGATCTGTTCAAAGTGACCTTGGTTTTCCCGGCCGGTAGCTGTTCATAATTTTGTTGCATTTTGTTTTCAATTTCGTTATTTTGTGTTCAAAACCTGGGGGTATTGTAATAGCAGAAAGGTTGCGGAAGCCGTGATCCGCCTCCTTTTGTAGAAAGACCCCTTTTTCTACCTCTCTTCTTTCCAAATTATTGCGAGAAAGTCCGCTACATTTTTGTAGCGGACTTTTTCCATGCCATTCTTGACATTCCGCCCCGGTGTAGTATAATAATTATGTTCTGATACTGAAAAAGGAGCGCTTTTTATGTTCTATCGTATGAAAATTGCGGGCTTAGAGCGGGATCTTCCCATCTGCCCCGTTACTGAAAATCTGTCCATCGCCGGTTTCGTGATCTTTGGCGATCCGGAGCTGACCGTTGCCTGCGCCCGGGATCTGCTGGCTAAGGCCCCCAAGTACGACTACATCATTACCGCTGAGGCAAAGGGCATTCCCCTGGCCCACGAGATGGCTCGCCAGGCCGGCGACAGCAAGTACATCCTGGCTCGCAAGGGCCCCAAGCTGTACATGCGGGACATTATGGAAGTGGCTGTCCGTTCCATTACCACCGCCAAGGAGCAGCACCTGTACCTGGACGGTGCGGATGCCGAACTGATGAAGGGCAAGAACATCCTGATCGTGGACGATGTGATCTCCACCGGTGAAAGCCTGGCTGCCCTGGAAGCCCTGGTCAGCAAGGCCGGCGGTAACATCTGCGGTCGGATGGCAATTTTGGCCGAGGGCGATGCCCAGGATCGGGATGACCTGATCTATCTGGAAGTGCTGCCCCTGTTCCACCCCGACGGAACGGTCATGGGTTAATGATCCTAAGAGCGCCGCGTTGCGGCGCTCTTCAGCTTGTCAAAAAACTTCCAACAAGCCCTCATTTCTGCTATAATAGTGGAAACGGGGGTGTATTTTATGGAGCAGTGGCGAAAAGATGCAAGAAATGAAGCAATCATCGTGGATTTGGAGGCCCTAGTACCGCAAGATCATTTGCTACGTAAGATTGAAAAGGTTATGGATTACGAATGGCTGTATGAGCGGTTAGATCCGTACTACTGCCATGACAACGGCAGACCTGGCACGGATCCAGTTGTTTTAATAAAGATGGTAGTCATACAGCATTTGTATGGCATACCCTCCCTGCGACAGACATATCAACGGATACAGGATACACTATCATATCGTTGGTTTTTGGGATATGGGTTGCTGGATAATATTCCTCACTTTGCAACGGTGAGCTACGCCTTTTGCAAGCGGTTTCCGGATGAGCTGACCACAGAAATCTTTGAGCACATTCTTAACAAGGCATTAAACAACCGCATGGTAGATCCCAGCACCATTTTCATTGACGGCACGCATATCAAAGCCAGCGCCAACAAGAAGAAATACCAGAAGGAACAGGTAAGGAAAGCTGCAAAGGTATATTCCGGCCAGCTGCGTCGTGAGGTAAATGCAGAGCGTGAGAAGCTAGGCAAGAAACCTATTGAAGATGATGAGGATGACAACGATCCCCAGAATCCTACCAGCGGTGGAACCGTAGAAAAGACGGTATCGACGACTGACCCGGAAAGCGGAATGTTTGTAAAAGGCGAGCATGAGCGGCAGTTTGCCTACGAAGCGCACACCGCTTGCGACAGCAGAGGATTTATTCTTGGTGTAGAAGTAACAGCAGGTAATGTGCACGACAGTGTAGCCTGGGATAAACTCTACGACGAAGTTACTCAAAAGCATAATGTTCAATTCGTAACAATGGATGCTGGCTATAAGACCCCCTGGATAGCGAAGAAGACCTTTGACGACGGAAAAGTACCGATTCTGCCCTACACAAGATACCATGGAAGTCAGGAACGTTATAAACCCTGGGAATACACCTACGATCCCGTAAATGACACCTATATTTGCCCTCGTGGAGGTGTGTTACGGCATACCACTACAGACCGGGATGGCAAAAGAACATACCGCAGCACACCCAAGGATTGCGCAAATTGTCCTTGTAAAGCAAAGTGTGGAGCTAACGAAAAGGGACAAAAGATATTCACAGCTCATATTTGGCAAGAGTATCTGGATCTGGTAGAACAGATACGAAAGACAGAGCGTGCTAAGAGAATTTATGCACAGCGCAAAGAAACGATTGAACGTGTCTTTGCGGATGCAAAAGAGAAGCATGCGATGCGATATACACACCATAGAGGCTTGGCCGCAGTCACGAGATGGGTCAGGCTTAAATATGCTGCCATGAATCTGAAAAAGCTGGCAAATTGGAGTTGGGATAACTCCTTTTTCTCCACAATATGCCTGTTGTTTAGCCCTAATATGCCCAAACCCCCTGTTTTCGCTTAACGAAAACAGGGGGTTCTTTGACAGACTGAAGAGCGCCGCGTTGCGGCGCTCTTTTTTCTGTGTTTTACTTCAAGTAGGAGCGGTCGCCCGTCTGTCATTCTGAGCGGAGGGCGTAGCCCGAAGCCAAAGAATCCGTTTTCTCCTGCCGATAAACCGATGTGGTGCTGTTCACCGCAAAGATACGGATCCTTCGACTCGCCTTACGGCTCGCTCAGGATGACATCGGAATACACACAGAAAGCCCACCGCTTGCGGTGGGCTTTACTTTTGCGGCAAATCGTGCTACAATAACTTAAATATACATACCAAAGGGAGCTGTCTTCATGCACACTGACAACACCTATGTGAATATTGACTTAGATGCCATTGCCGAAAACTTTGAAGCCGTCCGTCAAAAGGCCGGCACCGCCGTCATGGCAGTGGTCAAGGCCGATGCCTACGGCCACGGTGCTATTCAGGTAGCACGGCTATTAGAGGATAAGTGCGCCTTTTTCGGTGTCTCCTCCATGCTGGAGGCTCAGGAGCTGCGCCTGACCGGCATCCAAAAACCCATTCTGATTTTGGGCCACACCCCGGTGGGCACATACCCCATCGCCGTGGCAGAAAATGTTCGCCCGGCTATCTTCCGCTATGAAGATGCGGTTGCTTTGTCCGAGGAAGCTGTCCGTCAGGGCAAAATCGCCAATTTCCACTTTGCGGTAGATACCGGCATGAGCCGTATCGGCTTCCCCGTTACCGAAGAAGCGGCCGACATTTGCGCTGACATCGCCAAGCTGCCGAATCTGCACGCAGAAGGCCTTTTCAGTCACTTTGCCACCGCTGACTGTGCCGACCTGACCAAGGCGAAAGCCCAGTCTGACCTATTTGACCGCTTTGATGCCATGCTGAAGCAGCGTGGCGTGGAGATCCCCATCCGCCACCTGGATAATTCCGCCGGCATTATGAATTTCCCCAACCACTACGAGATGGTCCGCAGCGGCATCGTTACCTACGGCATGTACCCCAGCAGCGAGGTTGCCCCCTCCCTGCTCGGTATTCGCCCTGCTTTCCAGTGGCGCAGCCGTGTGACCCATGTAAAATGGCTGGAACCCGGCCGGGAGATCAGCTACGGCGGCACCTTTGTCACCAGCCGTCCCACCAAAGTCGCCACTGTTCCTGTCGGCTATGCCGATGGTTACCGCAGAAGCCTGTCCAACAAATTCTACGTGCTCATCAAGGGTCAGAAGGCACCCATCCTGGGTCGGGTCTGCATGGACCAGATGATGGTGGATGTCACCGACATCCCCGATGTTGCCCCGGAAGATACCGTCATTCTGGTGGGCCGCAGCGGCAATGAGGAGATCACCGTTGAGCAGATCGCAGCCGCCGCGGACAGCTTTAATTACGAATTTGTTTGCGGTATCAGCCGCAGAGTACCCCGCGTGTACTACCAAAACGGCAAGGCCGTTCACACGGTACATTACCTGCTGGACCGATAAAAAGGAGATGCCCCTATGCCCCCTCGCCGACGCAAGTATAACAACCGCAATTTAACCGGCCTTACACTGGTACTGTCCCTGGTGCTGGTGGTACTGCTGATTGTAGCCGTTTCCCTGCCGGAGAATTCTGCCCCCGGAACGGAACCCACGAATCCAACCATTTCCCTGGGCACAGAAAGCACCCAGAGCACACAACCCTCTGTCCCCCCGGATACCGAGCCCACCCAACCGCCCATCTTCCTGGAATCCACAGCCACCCTGGCCGCCACCGGTGATGTTTTGATGCACGGCCCGGTGATCCGATCCGGTTTAATGGTCAATGGTGACTATGATTTTTCCAGCATCTTCACCTATTTTGCCGACTATGTCACCTCTGCGGACTACGCGGTCGCCAACCTGGAGACCACTCTTGCCGGCCTGGATAATGGCTATGAATATAAGGGCTATCCCCAATTCAACTGCCCGGACAGGATCGTTACAGGTCTGAAAAATGCCGGCTTTGATACGCTGCTAACCTCCAATAACCACTCCTATGATACCCGAAGTATCGGTCTGCGGCGTACCCAGCAGGTGATTGCGGATATTGGCCTTTCCCATTTAGGCACGAAGCCCACCGCCGATACGCCCAATTACCTCATTGCAGATGTCAACGGCATCCGGATCGGCATGCTGTGCTATACCTACGAAAATGATGCCTCCCCCACCGGAAAAGCTCCCAACGATCACAAAATGACCCCGGAAGATGCCGCCTTGATCAATACCTTTGACTACTCCAACCTGCCTCTTTTCTACGGGGAAATGGCAAAAAACATGGCGGATATGACAGCCGCAGAAGTCGATGCTGTGGTGATGTTCATCCACTGGGGCAGCGAATATAAAATCCAGCAAAACACTCTCCAAACGGATATCGCGCAAAATCTTTGCAATTTGGGCGTGGATGTGATCATTGGCGGACACCCCCATGTTGTTCAGCCGTTGGAGCTGTTGACCGCTGCAGACGGCAGTCATAAGACGGTGTGCCTTTACTCCATGGGTAATGCCGTTTCCAATCAGCGCATCAGCCAAATGAATCTGAAAACCGGCCACACGGAAGACGGCGTGCTGTTCAGTGTCACCTTCACCAAATATTCTGACGGCACCGTGATTCTCTCCGATGCAAACATTCTGCCTCTGTGGGTCAATCATCGGGCCAACGCCCAGGGCAAATGGATCTACCCCATTCTGCCCCTGGACAAACAGATTGAGGATTGGAAGACTCAGTTTGATTTATCTGACACCATGCTGCAAAATGCCAATGCTTCCTATGACCGCACCATGGCCATCGTCGGTAGCGGCCTGACGGATGCTAAAGAATACCTGGCACAACAGAAATTCCAAACAGAAATGGCCTTGGGTGTTGAATAAGCAAAAAAGCTGTCGCAATTGCGACAGCTTTTTCTTTACTTTTGCTTACAGGCATAGTGGTATGCTATTTTGTAGTCCTCCAGCCGCTGATAGCATTGCTCCAGCCAACTGTAAGCCCCTGTATCTCCGGCTTTCTCCACCTGTTGAAAGAATTCCACAGCAGCCCGGTATTCCTCCTGTTGAAAGGCCGCTTGTCCCCGGAGCATATACCACTCCAGGGATTTCTGATCCTGGGCCGCATCTAAAAGCGCAGCCGCCAGAGCGCCCTCCTGATGCGTTAGCGCCACTCGCGCCCGGAGGAGTAATTCTTCATCCATAGGCGGTAGTGCCGCCAAAATCTCCTCTGCCGCCTCCAACCGGGCTTTGGCAAGCAGTACCAAGCGGCGGCGTTCCAAAACCGGCAAAAAATAGGGGGTTTGCTTACCTGCTGCGGCGCAATCTTCCAGCAAGGAAGCGGCATAAGGCAGCCGTCCCTGGGCCACAGCTTGTTCTGCCAACTCCAGATACTGCAAAGCTTTGATCAGATGTTCTTCGCCATCTCTGCTTTGCTCCTCCAGGAAATAACTGATTGGTTTCCCCAATCGCTTAGCCAGAGTTTGCAGGGTATCCATAGATGGCCGTGCCACGCCGTTTTCGATTTGTGAGAGCATATTTCTTGTAATGGTATCGCCGCAAAGCTGCCGCTGGGAAAGTCCCGCAGCCAGCCGGGCTTCCTTTAGCCGTTGTCCAATGGTCATAGTAGCCTCCGGGTAATTGTCATTTACCCCATTGTAGCACATATCATTTAAAAATACTACTGTTACAAAAAATTCATTTGCTATTTTCTTGCTTTTCGATTACCATAGAAGTAAAGGAAAGGAGGCTTTATATGACACTCTTTGATCGTAACGAAGTAAAGCGCACCGCTAAGCAGACCTTAGCAGAAACCCAAAGTAATCACAAAAAACTTGTTTTGATACACAGCGGCGTCATGTTGGCTGTCACCTTTGCATTGATGCTGATCGATCTTTTACTATCTCAAAAAATCAGCGCCACCGGTGGTCTGGGCGGTATCAGCACCCGGTCTACTTTGGTAACGATTCAATCCGCTCTGCGTTTGGCAGAGCTGGCTGTGATCCCCTTCTGGCAGGTTGGCTACACATATCTGACTCTGCGGCTTTCCCAAAGCGAGCCCGTCAGTTTTAAAACACTGACCGAAGGATTCTTGCGCCTGGGCCCGGTGCTGCGTCTGCTGCTACTGCAGCTTGCCCTGTATCTGCTCATCGGCATTGCCGCCTCCAATATCAGTACCACCATTTTTATGGCCACCCCGTGGGCGCAGCCCATGATTGAGATTGCGGAAGCCATCCAGCAAGGCGTAGAATACACCGACGAAATGCTTCTGGCCGCCACCCGCGAGTATGCGATTCCTCTGACCATCATCACCCTGGTGCTTTACATTGGCCTGTGTGCGCCCTTCTTCTACCGCTACCGGCTGGCTATGTACAGCCTGCTGGACGACGAGCAGACCATGGCTCTGGCCGCCATGCGCAACAGCCGGATCCTGACCAAAGGCCAGCGGATGGAGATTTTTAAGCTGGATCTCAGCTTCTGGTGGTTCTACGCCTGCGAAGTGCTGGCAGCTGCCCTGTGCTTCATGGATCTGATCCTGCCGTCTTTGGGCATTGCGCTTCCTCTACCCCGGGAGGTAGTTACATTCGCGTGTTTCGGCATTTATGCAGCCGCCCAGTTGGCACTGCACTACTGGCGAAAGAACGAAGTCAATGTCACTTACGCACAAGTGTACAATGCCCTGATGGAAGAAGATTAAAAAATCAAGCAAAAAACAGGTGCCAAATGGCACCTGTTTTTTTATTCAGACAGTTCTTGAATCGTACCAAGCAGCATATCGTACAAATCGCTGACCTGGCGGCAAAGTCGATCCGCGCCGGCCTGGCGCAGTTCCGGTTCATCCCGGAAGCCCCACAGCACCGTTACACAGGGAAAACCTGCATTCCGGGCAGTAGTCACATCCACTTCGCTGTCCCCCACATAGACGCAGCGCTCCACGCCCAGCTCCTCCATAGTCCGCAGGAGCATATCCGGTGCAGGCTTTCTGGGACAGTCCGGCCGTTCACCCCGGGCATAGATGCCGGGAAAAAACTCATCGCACAGACTTTTTACTGCGAAATCCGGCTTGTTGGACACAATGGCCACCGGGTAATCCCGAGACAGCTTTCCCACTACTTCCGTTATGCCATCGTAGGGCCGGGTTTTGTCCTGGGAATGTTCGGCATAATGCGCCTTGAACACCGCCAGAACATCATCCACCGGGGGATCATCCTCCCTGCCGGGCATAGACTGGGTGATCAGAGATTTTGCGCCATTGCCCAAAACCTTCCGGGTCTGCCAGTTTTCCCGCAGGGGCAGATTAAATTGGGAAAGGGCAAAATTCACCGAATCCGTTAAATCCTGGATGGTATCCATCAACGTGCCATCCAAGTCAAATAAAATTCCGATTTTCTCCATATTGTGTCTTATCGCTCCAACAGATCTGTATAATATTCGTCCAGGTATTCCAGTCGGGCAGAAATAAACCGTTTCAAGGCTTTGACTGTATCCTGTCCTTCATAACGAATACCCCACTGTTTTGTGTCCCGCTCGAACGCGCCGCAGTCGGACAGAAATGCATACATTTCATCCACGTAGCGGAGGATGTCCTCCTCGATCAGCAGTTCCTGCCGCAGTTCGAACCAACGCACCGCTTCCATCTGATAATAATCCGGATGGAGCTTTGCCATTGCTACGGTTTCCTTGCGTTGGATACGCTCTTTTCTGGCCCGGAAAAAATCGTAGTCAAAGTTTTTCTTCTCATTACTCCAGACTACGCCCAGGCTCTGATCCGTATCCCAGGGAACAAAATAATGCTCATAGGTATCACCCTTTGGGATCAGTACATGGAACATATTCTTAAGGCCTTGATTGTCCAGCGCCGCCGTAAACTGCATCATGAGGTTCGTGTCGATCATGTTGTCCAGGTTATACATGCTGCTGTCCTTTTGATCCAAAACCTTCTGCATGGTAGCGTAAATCTGCTTTTCGTTGACCGGCGGTGTAATAAATTCGTAGGCTTCCTCTGCCTTGGTCAGGCCGTAATTGACCACCTTCAGCAGAACATCATCCTCAGCCAGTTCCAAATACTTGGCATCCACTCTGCGTTGCATTAGGAACAATCCCAAATATTTGTTGTTGATAACCACTTCCACATACTCACCGGTAGACATTTTAAACATATGGTCTTCCCGGGCAGCCAGGGTATTCCAGTAGTCCATGAACAGCTTTTCCTTCATCTTGGTGTCGTCCATGGTCAGGCAATTGAGGATCCAGTCGTCATCGGCGCCCAGCCCCAAAAAATCCATATTCAGATTTTCGCCGTTTTCATCCTTTAAGGACAGCTTCCATGGTTTTTTGGGTTTCTTGGCCGTAGTATTGCCCCGGACGTGCCATTCCAGGTTGCTGGTTTTTACGGAATAAATGCCGGTGCTGGGATCTTTTCCGGTCCACATGCAAAGGTTTCCGGTATACACATACCGATTGTCCTCATTTTTGTGGGTAATTTCGCCGTCAATACGAATCACCGGCAAGGTCGTGATTACCACCTTGACCAACTGGTACTGCTTTCCGTTGGCGATGTACATCTGCAGAGGCTCATTATCCTTGATGGCTTCCTCCAGATTCATCAACTGCTCGTTCTTAACGAACCATACTTCCGAATCCGGGTCATTCCACCGCAACTCACCCTCCATCGTGTAATAATTGCCGATTTTAGCTGGAGATTGAGAAATATATACGATTCCGCGGGTCTTGTCAAAAGCCACCGGCTGACCATCAAAGGTCAGATGATTCAAGTCGAAGTCGCCCATTTTTTTATCCAGGTTCACAGCTTTTTCATCCAACAGCTGGATGCCCATACAATTACTGCGTTCCTCTTGGATAAACGCGCCCAGCACAGCGGCAAAGGCAGCAACAGCGCACAGCAGCAATATGATCTTACCAATGGTTTTTCCTGCCATTTGTCATCTCCTGCTTTCTTACTTTCCTATAGGAAACTCTCCATTCACCGCTAATCTACCCAAATAATACTTAGAAAAAGCGGTTTGGCGGAGCTTGCCGATCTCCAATTGCCCGGCGATCACATCCGGGAGCAATTCATCATACTTCACTTCCAGCACATGCATGCCTGTTGGTAACACCGGTACCAGGCCACTGACATGAGGATCCAAAAAAGAACTCAAGTCACGGGTGGCCATGATATTCCGGTCAAAGGTGATCCGCACATTGCCGGTGGGGTACACAAATGCGGTTCGCTGATATACCACCGCAATCTTGGGCTGCAACTTACGGCGGCGCATTTGCAAAAGCAATTGATTCACCACCGGATTGCTGCCAAATTCCGGCAGATCATCCCCGGAAAGGATTCCTTCATAGGTCTGCTGATCCAAAATCGCGCTGGATTTTTTCGTAAAGCCCCGGTATTTTTCCTTGATCTCCAACCGCAATGGCGCACCGGGGGTATCGTAGGTGCGAATCCGGTACTTTTTCCGGTTATCCACACCGTCCTCATTTTCGTTCATGCAGCTGTCCCAGATATCATCCAAATAGATGCTGCGCACCTCGTAGCAATCGCCATCCTGGTGGATATCGGCCTTCATCACAGCCTTCAGCCTGCCGGCGATCAACGCAAGATCCAGGTCAGAAACCAGGTATTTTTGCTCAACTCTGTATTCGATGGTGCTCACCCCGCCACTATCAGAACCGGACTTCGCCGTCGTGGGTCATCATATGTACGGAGCGCACGCCTTCCAGGGCAGCCACCTGCTGCACCAGGTCATTTTCCTTCCGCACCCGCAGCTCCAGGATCCACTCAGCGCCCTTGGTGCTGACATTTCTGCTGCGAATCTTAACTGCCTTGGTGTGAGACTTGACGCATTCAATTAGCGCATGCTCCACCGCTGCATTTTCGCCGGATACCACCAGCAGGCAGGGTGCCCTGAAGGAAGGAATCAGATCCAGCACGAAAACCAAAATCGTAGCTGCCAGGCTCAGCAGAATAGCCAGTTCAAACAATCCTGCACCGATAACGATACCCAGGGTAATGCTCCAGAACAGGTAGGTCAGATCGCAGGGATCCTTAACAGCATTACGGAAACGGACGATACTCAGCGCGCCCACCATACCCAAGCTGATGGTCAGGTTACTGCCCATAGCCAGCATGATTGCCGCAGTGATCACCGGCAGAATTGCCAGAGACTTATTAAAGCTGCGGTTGTAAAAGCTGTTGCGGGTATTCAGCCGATAGATAACGTAGAGAAACACGCCCATCGCAAGGGCAATGCCCAATGTGATAGCAATAGCCGTCATGGTCAGCTCACCGGCTTGGAGCTTATCCAAAACAGAATCTTTAAAAATGTCGCCCATAAGAAAACCTCCATTTTTGTTTAGAATTCTGTTTTGATTTTACAAAAAAACAGAAAGAATGTCAACATTTTTGGGTTGGTCAACGAGAAAAAGCGGTCAACGACCGCCCTTTCTTTATTCCATCGTCCCGTTTGCGAGGCTTGCCACCAGGGAATACATTTCCTTTTCTGAGCGGACATTGTGCGCCTTGTTCAGAATCTCCCGTTTTTCTTGCTCCGTCATGCGGGAATAACGGTTCATTGCTGCCGTATTTCCAGCCAACGCCAAGCCAAACCCAATGGGTACTTTGTAGAAGTCCATCATTTCTTCTCCTCACTATTGTTACGGATTCTTCGACTCGCTCCGCTCGCTCAGAATGACAGTTTTTTCTGTTTGTCATCCTGAGCGCAGTGCGAAGCACAATTTTCAATTTTCAACTTTCCATTTTCAATTTCCTACGCTGCCGCATCCAGCATATTCTCAATAAAAATCCCATACCCCGTTGTGGGGTCGTTCACCAGAACGTGGGTGACGGCTCCCACAAGCTTACCATCCTGAATAATGGGACTGCCGCTCATTCCCTGGACGATCCCCCCGGTGATCTGCAGCAATTCCGGATCTGTGACCCGAAGCAGCAGATTTCGCCCGCTTTGTCGAGATTTCGGATAAATTTTCAAAATTTCCACAGAATATTCACGAACACCTTTTCCATCCACCGTGGATAAAATGGTGGCCTTGCCGGTTTTTACTTCCCCAATTTCAGCGACCTGCATAGTCGGCTTCTCCCAAGGCCGCTGTGCCTTGCCAAAAACGCCCTGGGCGGTGTTTTTACGCAAAGTACCTGCCGGATCGGCATTTTCAACGGATCCGACTAACTGTCCCGGTTTTCCAGACATACCCTTTTTCACCGTCACCACCTTGGCGCTGTATGCATTACCCCCGGTAATGGGCAGCAATCCCCCGTCGCTGCTGTTGACGCCGTGACCCAGCGCTCCAAAATCCCCGGTTTCCGGATCGTACCAAGTCACCGTGCCAATACCCGTTACACCCTGCCGCAAATACAAGCCCAATTTCGGACCATCGGCGGTGATCTGGGGCTTAACCGTGCAGTTTTCCGTTTTATTTCCCCGTTTGACGGTAATCCGCACAGTACCTGTGGACTGTTTCAAAGCCTGCCGAACATCCTCGCTGCAGTGGATGTTCTTTCCGTTGATCTTTACCAGTACATCCCCCAGGCGAAGCCCGGCTTCTTTAGCTGCCGCACCCATCTGCGTATCAAAATCCTCTATGGTCACCGTGCCGCTTTGTAATTCCAGCCCTACCACTTGCCCCACCGGCACCAAGTCCTTTGCCTGGACTGCCACCGGTAATAAAAGTAAACACAGCATTGCAACTGCAATACTCTTTATAAATGCATTCATGTTCTTCCCTCCTTGCCTGCCCTCTTAATATACCAACATTGCTTGCGTTGTAACCCCAGCAAAAGTCGAAAAAATAGGGTATAACTGGGAATTTTGTGATTTTTACAAAATACTTGCCACAGGAGCATTTTTCCTGTATGATGGTTCATACTAAGGAGGCGATCGATTTGGTAAATTACGATTCTTTATGCACCCAACTGCGTGCTCTGACCCAGGATATTCCCTATCCCATTTCCAATCTTGCCAATGCGGCTGCACTTTTGTGGCAGGAATTACCGGATATCAACTGGGCAGGTTTTTACTTGACAGAAGGCAATGTGCTGTATTTAGGCCCCTTCCAGGGCAAGCCTGCCTGCATTGAAATTCCTTTTGGAAAAGGTGTCTGCGGAACAGCCGCAGCACAAAATGCCACACAGCTGGTTCCGGATGTCCACGCATTTCCCGGCCACATCGCCTGCGACAGCGCATCCAATTCTGAAATTGTGGTGCCCATTCGCAAGAACGGTGCTGTGTGGGGCGTACTGGATATCGATAGTCCAACTTTCAATCGCTTTACAGAGTTTGACCGGGATGGCCTTACGCAATTCGTGACAATTCTTGAAAAGGCATTGTTTGGATAATTCCGTGTCTTCCCTTCAGGGAAGACATCGCTTTCTTTGATTTACCTATTGACAGAGTAGGTAAATAATGGTATAGTACCCTAGGAAATAAAGAAAGTCTCAGAAAGGTTGATTTTATGCAGGTTTATGCTGATAACGCGGCCACCACAAAAATCAGTGACGCCGCGCTTCGGGCTATGATGCCCTGTTTTGAAACATACTACGGAAATCCCTCCAGCTTGCACACCGTTGGCCAGGAAGCCAAGGAAGTGCTGGAGGATGCCCGTGCCCGGGTAGCCAAGTGCCTTGGCTGCGAACCCCGGGAAATCTATTTTACCTCCGGCGGCAGCGAAGCGGATAATCAGGCAATTCTTTCCGCCGCCCGGTTGGGTCAGCGCAAGGGCAAGATGCACATCATCTCCACCGCCTTTGAGCACCACGCTGTGCTGCACACCCTCCAGAAACTGGAAAAGGAAGGCTTCTCCGTTACCTATCTGGATGTGACGCAGAACCACAACATTACCGCCCAGCAGGTCAAGGATGCCCTCCGGGAAGACACCTGCCTGGTCACCGTGATGTTCGCCAATAACGAAATCGGCTCCATCCTGCCCATCGCTGAGATCGGCGCAATTTGTAAGGAAGCCGGTATCCCCTTCCACACCGATGCTGTCCAGGCCGTCGGTCACCTGGCCATTGATGTAAAGGCCATGAACATCGATATGCTGAGCCTGTCCGCCCACAAGTTCCATGGCCCCAAGGGCGTGGGTGCGCTGTACTGCCGCCGGGGCTTCCCTCTGACCAACGTCATTGACGGCGGTGCCCAGGAGCGGGGCAAACGCGCCGGCACTGAGAATCTTCCCGGCATCTGCGGCATGGTGGCTGCTTTGGAAGAGGCTTGCACCAACCTGGAGGCCAATACCGCCAAGATCACCGCCCTGCGGGACAAGCTCATCGCCGGTCTTTCTCAGATCCCCCATTGCGATTTGAACGGCGACCGTGTCAACCGCCTGCCGGGCAACGTGAGTTTCTGCTTTGAAGGCATTGAGGGCGAAGCACTGCTTCTGATGCTGGATATGAAGGGCATCTGCGCTTCTTCCGGCTCCGCCTGCACTTCCGGCAGTCTGGACCCCAGCCATGTGCTGCTGGCCATCGGCAGAGTCCACGATGTGGCCCACGGAAGCCTGCGGCTGTCTCTGAGCGAGTACAACACCGACGAAGAGATCGACCACATCCTTACCGTTGTACCCCAGGTGGTGCAGACCCTTCGTAACATGAGCCCGGTCTGGAGAGACCTGATGACCGGTAAGCGCGAATTTATTCTGTAAGAGGAGAATTAGTTATGGCACTTTACAGTGAAAAAGTTATGGACCATTTCACCAACCCCAGAAATGTTGGTGTGATTGAAAATGCCGACGGTGTCGGCGAGGTAGGCAACGCCAAGTGCGGCGACATCATGAAGATCTACCTGAAGATTGAAAACGAAACCATCGTGGATGTAAAATTCGAGACCTTTGGCTGCGGCAGCGCCATTGCATCTTCTTCCATGGCTACCGAAATGATCATGGGCAAGTCCATTCATGAGGCCATGGCACTGACTAACAAGGCCGTTGCCGAGGCTCTGGACGGTCTGCCGGCACACAAGCTCCACTGCTCTGTTCTGGCCGAGGAAGCGATCAAGAATGCGCTGAAGGACTACTTCGACAAGAACAACATTCCCTACGACAAAAACCAGTTCCCCGACTGCGCAAACTGCGCTCATTGCCACTAAGCCATGATCGTATCAACAAAAGGACGATATGCCCTTCGGGTCATGGTGTGCCTGGCACAGCGGCCGGCGGAAGAGTTTGTGCCCTTGAAGGAAATTGCCGAAAGTGAGCACATTTCTCAAAAATATCTGGAGTCCATCATGACCGTTTTGAGCAAGGCAGGATTTCTGGATGCCGTTCACGGCAAAGGCGGCGGCTACCGCTTGAATCGCCCTGCAGAGGGTTACACCATCGGCAGTATTTTGAAGCTGACCGAGGGTTCTCTTGCAGTGGTATCCTGTACCAGCCAGGGTCCGGCAGCCTGTTCCCGTACCGAATGCTGCCAAACCAAACCTATGTGGGATCGGTTAGACAGAATGATCGACGATTTCTTTGAGGGAATTACCCTTGCCGATCTACTGAAAGACCATGTAACCAAATAAAAAAGCAGGGTGCTAACACCCTGCTTTCCTTTTTAGGAATCGATTGTCCTGTTCAATGCTGTCGCATCCCAGACCTGCACCAATGTACCGTCTTGAATGATCCGTTTCCTGCCGGTGAGCTTACATTCATTGTACGCCTCCTGACCATCTTCGAAAGTCACCGTAATTTTAGTGACTCCAGAAGGCACTTCCTCCAATCGGATGGCATCCAGCTGCTCCTCCACCCGGATCTTCCAGCTGCTATCTGCCAAGGTTTTTCCTTCCTCTGACTCTTGCCAGGAGGTAAACGATATCACCTTGTTCAAATAGTAGCCCGACCCAAACCGCACCTGGCACAGATCTCCCATCACCCAGTTATCGTCCAGCACATTTCCCTGAAAAGTTACCAGTATTGCCGTGCTGAACATCTCGGTTTTGGCATTGAACTTACAGGGCTGTAATTCGCATTTTCCGCCCAATCCAGACAGAACCCTACAAATTTCCAAGCCCTGTTCTTCGCAGGACCTGGCACCCAAAACCAAGGGTGCCACAACCGTAACCCGTACAACCGCTGTACGGGCCTCCATATCGGCCCGTTCCAAATTCACAGCCACAACAGGCTCTGTGATTTCCGGCATAACGCTGCCGGGGTTTGCATTACCGGTCCGATATCCGGCAGAACGCAGCACCGAAGTTACATTTGACATTATATCGGCCATGTGTCCTCCTTGCCCAGCTCTACGCACAGCGCCCAGCTGTAAATCCGTTCTTCCTGGAATGTCTCGCCCTCTACCCGGCGGACAGAATAGCGTTTTCCGTCACAGCAGATCCTATCACCCATAGCCAGTTTTATCCATGTAGGAGCCATTACAAGGTATTGGCCTCTGGGGATCTGACCCAGCACTGTGTATGCCTTTTCCATATTATGCCAGTCTTTAGATCCGGTGTGGTGAAAGAAGCCTTGAAAAACAAGGCTTTCCTCCCCACGCTCCACCGTGATTTCCCTGCCGTACTTACGCAGAATTTTTTCCACGGTACTTTGCATGCTTACACCCCCACAAACGCAAAGGTATCTGCCATATAGGGTGACATCAGCAGTTCCGCCTGATACCGCAGGCAGCAAGCTGCCGCGTCGGTACTCTTGCGGCGCAAAGTCAAATCGCCTACCGTGACCATCTCCATTTGGGCGATTTCATCCAACTCTGTCATTGCCGCCACAGCGAACAATGCCGCAGAAGCCACAAAATCCGCAATGCAATCCTCTGCACGAATGCCATCCCGGAGCTTTGCCTTCAGGGTAGTCTCAGCCGATCTGCACAGCAGCTCCAGCATTGGAAGATTCTGTTCCTCAAAATCCCGAATCAGAAGCTTCGCCTGGGCGACGATTCTTTCCGTCAAAATCATACGCTCAGATGTGCGGAAGCGCCCTTGCAGATCTTGCCGAAACCGGAAATAAAGGTAATGGCAGCCCGCTCCAGCTGGGTGTCGATCAGCTTATCATACTCGACCATCACATCACCGGCCTTCACCATCTCCAGCGCATAGCGGTTATCCAGACCGATGATAATATCCTCAGGTACCATATTCAAGCGATACATCTGTGCGCCCAGAGGTGTACCCAGCTTGCCGGTGCCCTGGAAATTCAGGCCGGTCATAGGATTCTGCAGTTCCGGGATCTTCAGCATTCTGGTCAGCATATTGTTATTGCAGAGAATGGTATTCATAGTAAAGGGATCAAACTGTGCCCAGAAATCCACCAGCTGTTCATAACCCAGGGTACCGGAAGGCCCTGCAATAGGTGTATTGCCAACAACATATTCTACAGACTCATTGTCATTGCCGTCGCCATCAATCAAAACATTGACAGCATCACTCAGCTGCTGCTTCTGGATGTGGGCGCCGATCTGGCGCAGCATGACGCCGAACAGATCCAGCTTCTGATAACGGATTGCCTCGTACGAAGCCACCAGCATTCTGCCCCGCTTAGTCAGAGAAACCAGGTTTTCCTTGGTCTTGACTTCGGTCTCAGGAATTTTCTCACCTTCACTCAGCCAATGGCTGCACAGATCCTCCTCTGTGGGAACAGAGTAGATGGAGCGATAATCCTTAGAATCGATTACCGTGGTGGTTGCAGTGATAGCAGGCAGAATATCATTCTCCTCCATACCCTGACGAACGGTCCGTGCGATGTACTCAGGGAACAAAACAGCACTGTCCATGGTAGAAAAGAATTTCTCCACCTTGGAAGAGCCTGCACCCTTGGCACGGATGCCAAAACGCTTCAGCTGACGCTGGAAGGCATCGGTGCCCTCCAGCGCAGTGCCGCGATAGTTTTCGCTGGGATCGAGAGATTCCAGCACCTGGGTAAAGTTCATGCCCGCCTGGCGGTACATGCCCTTTTCCAGTCTCAGATTTTCATAACCCATATTTATTTTCCTCCTTGTGTAATATATGGTCACCGACTTTTGCCGGCAAAACCTAATTAAAACTTGTCATTTTGAGCGAGCGAATGCGAGTCGAAGAATCCATCTCACCAAATGCTTAGATTAAAAAACCGCTTTCCACAGTTTCCTGTTTGCTGTTGCCCAGTCCCAGCTGGGTCACCACGGGCATGTATTCCCGGATGCGCGCTTCCAAAGCCGTCTTCAGCTTCACCAGTTCTTCTGCCCCGGCCTTATCCATGACACTGCGCAGAACCGGTTCTTCCACCCCCAGTTCCAAAGACAGACACAGCCGCACCACATCGCTGCGAAGCTGCTTTTCATAGGCAATGCCCAACTGGGCCTGTTTGTAAAGTGTGCGGTATTCCGCCTGCGCCCCAAAATTCTCCGCCAGTTCCTTCAGACACATCTGCTTGCCGCCCATGCCCTTGATCACACCGGCAGATCGTTGTGCAGGCACAGCCACAAAGGAAAATTCATAGGCATCCATCGGCTCCTGCAGGATTGCGCAGCAAACCTGCCCATCGTAGCTTTCACCCTTCTGATGGCCGCAAATACCGTATTCGCCGCCACAGACAGAGCATTTGGAAAAGCCCATGGAGCAGCCAACACTGACTTCCTTCTTGATACCTGCCTCGATATCGGCAATGATCTCATCAGCATTGCCGCCTCTGCGGATATAAGCCCAGGCCTTGATGTAGCTCACACCCTCCTCCCGGACCACTTCTGCCGCAAAGATCCGTGCTACCTGAGAATCGCTGCTCCAGCGGTGATCCACAATACCGGTCTTGCCGATGAACATTCTCGCCAATGTAGGCAGCGCAGCCGTATCGAACCGCTCATAATCACGGTCTACCTGGTCATCACAAAGCCGCAGAGAGAACACATAAACCTGCTCTGCAGTCATTTTTGCCCTGGCCTGGGCATTGATGGCCTCCAGCTGCACCTGGGTAGGAACACCGCTGCTGTGCACCTGGGTTTCCTTTTTGATCTCCATAATTGCCTCCTTGATATGTTAATTTTGCCTTTCGGCATCCATTTCCCGGCGCAGCTTCTCAGTCTGCGCCTTGTAAAGCTCCGCCTGTGCTTCCCGGGTAATATCCTGCAGGCTGATGTCCTCCCATTGGATGTCCACCCGGTCGTCCAGCCCCTCCAGGGACAGATAGGTTTTACAAATTTTCCGCAGGACAGGCTCCACCGCCCGGCGCAGAGCCCACAGCTCCGCGGTGAGAATATCCACCTGTTGGGCACTCATCCGTTCTGTAGAATTCCAGTGCAATCCCAGCAGAAAAGGCGGTAGGCCGGTCTTTGCCACCAGCTGCTCCAACATCTGCCGTACCGGGATCTGAGAATCCAAGATCGGTGCATCACCGCCAATAACCTTGATCTGCACATCTCCCACCGCCACGAAATCACGAACCGTGCCGTTCTTACAGTCCTCCATGGCCTTGGCCCATTCGTTAGCCATCTGGACCCCTCGCTGCTGAATTTGGGACGCATCCATGTTTTCCGTATTCCTACAAACCACACTGTACCGTACATTGCCGGCCCGCTCCCAGTTGCTTCCAATGGTGGCATAGATCTTCATCAATATATCCGCCAGGAAAGGCATCCCTCGGAATAAGCTTACACCGTAGGGATGGGCAGGTTCCGGATTCAAGGCAGTAAACAGCAGCAGATGGGGATACGGCAGTGGCCGCATATACCCATTTTCATCAGGACCATACAGTACCGTCTCCAGGGCGTTGTCCCCCTCCTGCACCTGTAATGCGGTGACATCACCCCAGCAGACTGCCCGAAGATGATTGCCTGCCACCACCATTTCACCCACCGCTCTGCCGTAGGTCAGCAAGCTGTCCAGATAGCCGCTCAAAAAGCTGTCTATACCCTCCTGTCCCCGACCGCAGGGTACATACCGCAGGAATTGCTCCAGCCGTTTCTGGGCTTCCTGACTGCGGCACTTGACCCGAAAACCACCGGTCAGCCGAACCAGCTTTCCCACCGCCGCATCCAGTACAGGAATGGCCTCCCTGAGTTTGCGGTATACTACTTCTTCACCGGTGCCCAGGGGCACAAAGCTGTGCAGCGCCCCAAAGGGATAGCTTTGGGTGTTCCGCAGCTGACATGCCCTGGCCGTCATCGGCACATCTTTTTTCTTTTGTTTCAAATTGATCGCTCCTTTCATTTTTTCCGTGCCACAGCACAGGCAGCAAACCCCGCTTCCGGAGTTTTGAGTACTGTGGCAACGAAATAACGCATATCATCCATGGCGTGATCGTTTTCCTTCTTGACCCGATCCTTGGCTTCGCTTCCCAAATCCCATACATACTCGTCCATTTCCCGGAGGCAGTCTTTACAGCCCTCACAGATCACGATTCTGCCATCCTTCAAGCAATCCGAGGTCAGTCGGATTCCGGATAGTACATCGTTATCTGCCTTGATAACCCGGTAGCCCTTCCGGCGCAATGTTTCAATAAAGCTGGCCGCCGAAGGATCTGCGATCACCGCCGTCAATTTCCTGTGTCCTGCCAAATCCGCCAATGCCGCAGCATATTCCTCGTCGGTCATCTGCCGCATTGCCTCCCGGGAATTGAAGTAAAACTCCCGCACCCGATACCAAACCCCATCCATCAGCCCCCATAAACCCATAGATGTGGGATTGACCGTGCCGTAATCGCAGGAAACATACCACTTTTCATACGCTCCCAGAGGAACGGGCTTGACCATATCCGGGCCAAAGAAATCGTAAACCCGGCCCTCGGCTTGAGCCCATTGACCCAAGATAAACCGACGGTAAAACACCCCGGTATATAGCCTTTGATACCGTTGCCGGATCTGCTCCGTCAATGACGGATTATCCTCCATGGTAAAATGCAGCCGCAGACAATTTCGTTGCTCCGCCTCCTGGATCCATGTTTTGTAAAACCAATGACTGGGCCCGGCAGGATTGCAGTTAAACCATAGCCGGCTTCCCTCCACCGAACACCGTGCACAGGCCTGATCCACAAAGCTGCGGGGCATCAGCGCCACCTCATCCATCAGCACCCCAGCAAAGGTAATGCCCTGGATCAAACTGGCAGAGCTTTCATCCCGTCCGCCAAAGATGTAAAACTGGTTCCTGTGTCCCTTAAACGTCACCGTTACCAGATTCTCTGTCCGTTTTTCCTTCCAGGTGCCACCCAGCGCCTTGATCCTGGGCAATATTTCCGACAAGACATTTCGCCTTAGAGATGAGATGGTCTTCCCGCAAACGCCGAACCGTTGCCCATCAAAGCAAGTCATAGCCCACAGAAAAAAGGACAGGCCCATGGCCAGGGTCTTCCCCGACCGCACCGCTCCATCACACACAATAGCTTCCTTGCCCGCATAGGGATTGCCCGGCATCCACCAGGTCAGCACCGTTCTCTGCTTTGCGGAAAAACTGGTGTAGCTCATTGGCCGTTCTCCCCTTGCAGCGCCTTCAGGAAGGATTCCAGGTCCTCTCCATTCTCTTGGGCCAGCAGCGCCAACTGCTCCAGTGCTTTCAGCCGATCCACCAGCTTCACCTCTACTGTACCCTTGTCATTGCGCTTGACCTCGCTGAGCAGACTTAAATCCAACTTTCCCAGCTCTGCTTTTTCCTCCAGCACCAGCCGGACGCAGTCATTGGCTTTTCCAAAAGCCAACTCTGCCAGCCGCCGGGCTACATCCTCTTTGGTAAGCCGTCCCTTGCGGATTCGTTGATTCAAGGACGGAATGGTTTGATTGTTCATTGTGCCCCTCCTTTTCACAAGCAGCGCAAAATAAAAAGCGAGTTGCACATTTTTGTGCAACTCGCAAAAAAATATTAAAAAATCCAAATAATTCCATAGGCCCCATTTGTTGACTTTTGTCGAAAAACAACTTATAATGGTCTTTATCTTTTGAAAGGAGGTGGGCAACGATGCGTTTTCGCCGATTGTCAGCAATTCTTCTGACCTTGACGATTCTTCTGTCCTGTTTGGCAGGCTGTCCCACGACCCCTGCTTCCCCCGCAACGGAAAGCACCCACGTATCAACCGAACCTAGCACCATTCCTACGACCCTGCCCACCGAACCTTCTACGGAGCCGTCTACCGAACCTTCTACCGAACCGGTGACGGAGCCCTCTACCGAACCGGCAACCGAGCCCTCCACCGAACCTCCCACCGAACCGAAACCAACCCAGCCTCCCACAGAGCCCACCCAACCTCTGCCTCCGGAGCCTTGGTCTTCCCAAACCGTTTACATCGGTCCCAACATTTCCGGTATCAACGTCAAAAAGGCTTTCGTTTACGATTGTGCCTCCGAAACTTACCTGTACCAAAAGAGCGAGCTGGATGCCAAGCTGTACCCTGCCAGCATTACTAAGCTGATGAATGTGTACACCGCTCTGCAAATACTGGATCTGGACACCGTCATTACCGTAGATGCCGGCATGTCCAGCCTTGTCCCCGGTGATACCTCCAAGGCCGGTTTCTA
The DNA here is from genome assembly GCA_017624715.1 of Oscillospiraceae bacterium. GTDB lineage: Bacteria > Bacillota > Clostridia > Oscillospirales > Oscillospiraceae > Faecousia. Next base: position 1,265 of record JAGAMN010000026.1, on the reverse strand, counting down.
TGCCGGTGACCGAATGACCGTCTATAATGTAATCCTCGGCACGCTGGTAGCCAGCGGCAGCGATGCGGCTCATATCCTTGCGGTCTCCGCCGGCCGTGTCCTGGCAAACGATCCCAATCTCCCCGCCCAGCAAGCGGAAGACCGGTTTGTGGAAGAAATGAACCGCCAGGTAGCCAAGCTGGGTCTTATCAATACCCACTTTGTCAACTGTGACGGCTACACGGATTACTACCACTACACTTGCATGGCAGATTTGGTCACCATAGCCACCCAAGTATTGAACACGCCCACTATGCGGGATATTGTCTGCAATCACAAGGTCAAGATGTACTATGCCGACGGCAGACACCGCACCTTGACCAGTACCAACTACCTGCTCAACCCCAAGTCTTCCTTCTACCGGGCAGAAGCCAGAGGCATCAAAACCGGCACCACCAACGCCGCCGGTGCTTGCCTGCTCTCCGCTTTTTGGGTTAATGACCGCTACATACTGATCGGCGTTTTCCAGGGGCCCACCTTCAATTCCCGGTATCAGTGCGCCACCAAGCTCTTCGATTATTTCAAGGACACTCCCGTGTCCGAACCCACCGATCCCTCGGAAGAGCCTACGCAAACGCCTACGGACGAACCAACTCTTGAGCCCACCGTTGATCCCTCTACCGATCCGACGGTAGAGCCCACCATCGATCCTACTGTCGAACCCTCCACCGATCCGACGATAGAGCCTACCACAGAGCCTACAATAGAACCCACCGTGGAACCATCCACCGAACCAACCGTGGAGCCTACTGTGGAGCCTACTGTGGAGCCCACTGTCGATCCTTCTATCGATCCGACAACCGAACCTACTATTGAACCCACTTCAGAGCCTACAGAAGAACCCATCCCAACCGAATAACCTTTAAGGGCCGGTGGATCACACCGGCCCTTTTACTATCCCCTTATTCAAATCTGTAGGGCGGGGCCTTGGTCCCGCCGAACCGAAATATGCTGTTCTTCCCGGCGGGAGTAACCCCCCGCCCTACATCCAACCCCGATGGAATCTTAGGGGTGAGCATTGCTCCTCCGCCAAGCCCTCCATTTCAGGAAAAGCCTGGAGCAAAAAAGCCTGCTGCAAATTTGCAGTGAAGGTGTAAACTAAAGGTAGACATACGGAAAAGAACCCGTGTGTCTACCTTTTCTTTATGCTAAAATCAGAGTAACAGGGGGTGAAGAAATGAGAAAAGGCCAAAGAAAACGAGTATGGACAAAGGAACAAAAACTTG